>CBFHTK010000001.1:0-426919 GCA_965658745.1 Saprospiraceae bacterium
TTACTGGAGTTAGCTGATCTTGCATGTCCTTCTGAGATGGAAATTCTAGCAATTTGTGATAATATTTATCGAATTCTAAACGATATTGATGCATATGATGAAGTAGAAACAGCGATCTATTCAAATCCTTTTACCAACAAGTTGACGGTATCAAGTGATCAAGCTAATGATCAAATTGACATTTATAATATTCAAGGTCAATTAGTTAAGAGAAAACGATTCTTAGCAACCAAGAAAAAGCCATTGGACACCTCAGCCTTGTCTTCTGGCATTTACTATATGACCATTCTTTCCAATTCTGCTACTTTGGGTTCGACCCAAAAAATAGTAAAGTTCTAAATAGACATGGTCTATCAAATTGCTTGACGAGCATACAACCACAGATAGAATTCTATACTTTTGTGATCAATTTCCAAGTGGAAAGTATTAATACAAAATAGAATTATGATATCAGTCGACGGTCTGACAGTAGAGTTCAGCGCTAGAACTCTTTTTGAAAATATTTCTTTTGTCATTAACGAAAATGACAAAATCGCCTTAATGGGCAAAAATGGAGCTGGCAAATCTACCATGATGAAGATCATAGCTGGTGTTCAGAAGGCAAATCGTGGACATGTAAGCACGCCGGCGGATTCTGTTATTGCTTATCTGCCTCAACATTTGCTCACTGAGGACAATACGACTGTCTTTGACGAAGCTATGAAAGCATTTGATTCATATTTTCAAATGAAGAATCAGCTTGATGACCTGACCAAACAGATGGAAACACGCACTGACTATGAATCAGATTCGTACATGAAATTGATCGAAAAAGCGTCGGACATCGGGGAAAAATTCTACTCCATGGAAGAAATCAACTACAATGCTGAAGTAGAAAAAGCACTGCTAGGTTTAGGATTTAAGCGAGCAGACTTTACGAGGATGACAAGCGAATTCTCTGGCGGATGGAGAATGAGAATTGAATTAGCTAAAATTCTTCTTCAAAAGCCAGATCTTATACTTCTAGATGAGCCTACAAACCATATCGACATTGAATCGGTATTATGGCTAGAACATTTTCTTGTGCATCAAGCAAAAGCCGTGATGGTGATATCGCATGATCGAGCATTTATCGATAATATTACCAACCGAACCATCGAATTAACAATGGGTCGTATTTACGACTACAAAGCAAACTATTCACATTATCTACAACTGAGAGAGGATCGCCGCGCCCAACAAATGAAAGCGTATAAGGAGCAACAGAAAATGATTGCTGACAATATGAGATTTATAGAACGTTTCAAGGGGACTTACTCTAAAACAAATCAAGTTTCATCGGTAGAGCGTATGCTCGAAAAACTTGAGATAATAGAGGTCGATGAAGTTGACAATTCAAGTCTCAGGCTTCGCTTTCCGTCAGCTGCTAGATCGGGAGATTATCCTGTCCAGGTGAAAGATTTATCGAAAAGCTACGGCGACAAACTTGTTTTTAAAGATGCCAACATGGCCATAAAAAGAGGAGAAAAAGTCTGCTTTGTGGGTAGAAATGGTGAAGGAAAATCAACTATGATTAAGGCAATAATGCAGGAAATCGAAGTTGAAGGTACTTGTGTACAAGGTCACAACGTACAGATTGGGTATTTTGCTCAAAATCAAGCGTCGCTCTTGGATCCCTCCCTTACGGTTTTTGAAACAGTTGATGAAGTTGCGAAGGGTGATATAAGGAGTCAGGTGAAGAATTTACTAGGGCGCTTTATGTTTAGTGGAGATGATATTGATAAGAAAGTAAAAGTCTTGTCAGGAGGTGAACGAACTAGGTTAGCTATGGTTAAACTCCTGCTAGAGCCAGTCAACCTTCTCATACTTGATGAGCCAACCAATCATCTCGACTTACGTTCAAAAGATGTTTTAAAGGAAGCACTTCTAGATTTTGACGGTACTTTGATATTGGTTTCGCATGATAGAGATTTTCTCAGAGGACTAGCTAAGAAGGTCTTTGAATTCAAGGATCAACGTGTAATAGAGCATTTCGAAACAATCGATGACTTCCTTGAAAGAAATAAAATCGAAAGTTTAAAGGAAATAGACCTAATGGCTGGATAAAACATAGAAGCTCTGCTATTATCAAGGCAGTAAGAAAAGTAACACATTAAAAAACAATGAAAATGGGCTTAAAGGCAATTGTGATTGGAGCAACTGGATTGATCGGAACTGAGTTAGTCACTCAACTTCTCAATGACGACAACTATGAAAGCGTTAAAGTCCTTCATAGAAGATCTACAGGAGTTCAACATTTAAAGTATATTGAACACATCATTGATTTTGAAGATCCAAAGACTTTTGAAAAACTGCTAGCAGGTGACGTGCTATTTAGTGCTATGGGGACAACAATAAAGAAAGCAGGTTCTAAAGATGCTCAATACAAGGTTGACGTTGAATATCCCTTTAGTATTGCAAAGGTAGCTTCCATGTCAGGCGTTTCAACCTGTGTATTGGTCTCATCTGCTGGAGCAAATGCTTCGTCTTCAAATTTCTACACGCGTATAAAAGGTGAACTTGACGAAATGGTATCTAACTTAGATTTTGATAAAGTTAGGATAATGCGGCCTTCGATCTTGGACGGAGATCGCAATGAATTCAGGCTTGGAGAATCAATTGGTATTCTAGTGATGCGAATTTTACGGTTCATTCCTGGACTTCGCAAATACAGACCAATTCACGCTTCTATCGTTGCCAGAACAATGCGAAATTCAATAGACGATGAGGGTGATGTTAATATCTATGCTTTAGAGTCAATTTTTAAACTTGCTAAATAATGGGTTTTAATCAAATTTTATTTTATTTCCTTCTCTTGCTCTTCGTTACTAGCTGTAGTACTATGAAGAGCGATACAAAGGATAATAAACAATCTGCATTTACTGTAGAAGAGAGGAATCGTATTCTAGAAGGTTCCGCTGATGAACCGATGCGCGTTTATAAGATCACAAACAAATCAGATAGTCTCTTGCTTCGAAAAACTTCAAGAGATGTTGATTTTGCTAAGGATACATTAGTATTAAGACTATTCATCAAGAGACTCAAAGAAACTGTAGTTGATCCTAAATCAATGGGTGTAGGAATCGCAGCTCCGCAAGTAGGGGTTTTATCCAATATCATTTGGTTACAAAGGTTTGATAAAGAAGGTTTTCCATGGGAGTGTATTATAAATCCCAAAATAATTACTTACTCAGATGAGAAGCAAGTTTGCCCTGAAGGATGTCTGTCTATTCCCGAAAAGACTGCCATCACAAAAAATCGATCAAAATCTATCATCGTCAAATATCAAGATATTCACGGCGTTGAAATACAGGAAGAGGTAAGTGATTTTACATCTGTAATATTCCAGCACGAAATTGACCATCTCAATGGTCTTCTCTTCATTGATCACCTAGAGAAAGAGCTATCAAAATGATCGTTAAGGAAGTAAGTATCCATAATAGTAAGCTCTTAGAACTAATAAGTGAGCTAGATCAGGGCTTAGCAATAACCGATGGTGAAGAACATGGATTCTACAATCAATTTAATGGTCTTGAAGAACTTAGCAAAGTATTTGTTGGCTACCTTGATGATCAAGCAATTGCTTGCGGTGGATATAAAATGATAAACGATAAAACCGCTGAACTAAAACGCATGTTTGTTAAGGATTTCTATAGAGGTAAAAAATACGGAGAGAAGTTATTAAAGCATATAGTAGAAGAAATAATCGAGAGTGGGGTAGTAGATGAGCTTATTCTTGAAACAGGGATAAAACAGATTGCTGCTATTAAGCTCTACACAAGAAATGGCTTCAGACGCATAAACAATTATGGTCCATACATAGGAAAGGAACTTAGTCTTTGTTACAGCAAGTCCTTGAAAGGCGACTTGTAACATCAATCCATCGACGAATATATCGTTTAAAAAATATATATAAACTTTGCAAAGACAGAAGAGTTTATATAACTGATACTTCTAATACAGTAAATACGGGTAATCAAGCCTTAATGTACTGAACTTGAATTGATAAGTGGTCTTAAAAAAACACGTCAAAAAGATAGTAAAATCTAATTATAGCACTATTTTTGCTGTACTATTAGAGTTATGTCTACATATTACAATTTTTATAATATATTGATATTCTCTTTTAACCGTGTCCCACTATGAAACATATCACATTTACACTCAGTCTAATTCTGGCTTTGATTATTGTCTCATGCAATAAAGATCAGATGATTCCTGCGGCTCAGATAGATGCTAGTTTACGAAGTATGGTTGCTAATGCTGCTCCTGATGGAGACCTAGATTATTGGCTTCTACCACAGGCAGATGATTTAGCAAGCATTCCGCAAGACCCTCAAAACCCTCTCACAGAGGAGAAAGTTGAATTAGGGAAATTTCTATTTTTTGAGACTGCTTTTGGTACGGAAGCGGCACAACAAGAAATGATTGGTACATATTCGTGTGCAACGTGTCATATTCCCGAAGCTGGTTTTAGACCAGGCAGTGCCCAAGGAATTGCAGACGGTGGAGTTGGATTCGGAATTAATGGTGAAGATCGTGTTAGAAATACATCATATTCTGAGATCGAAATGGATGTTCAGGGTGCTAGACCATTGAGTCTGATTAGCGTTGCGTTTGTAGAAAACACTATGTGGAATGGCTCATTTGGAAGTACAAATGTAAATATTGGAACAGAAGATAAGTGGGTAGGTGATTTAGTTACGAATAATCTTGGTTTACAAGGAATCGAAGCACAGAATATCGAAGGTATGGAAGTTCATAAATTCCATGTCACTCCTGAACTTGTTGAAGAACACGGTTACAAAGAAATGTTTGACAATGTCTTTGCAGAATACCCAGAAGAAGAACGTTATTCTAACTTCACGGCATCTTTCGCTTTGTCAGCATATTTAAGAACGCTGTTCCCAAATAAAGCTCCTTTCCAAGAATGGATTCAAGGAAACATGCAAGCGATGAATGCCGCAGAGAAAAATGGAGCGATGTTATTTTTTGGAAAAGCTGCTTGTACTAATTGTCACTCAGGTCCTGGACTTAGTTCAGTTGAATTTCATGCAATAGGTGTAGATGACATGTTCATGCGACCTAGCTTTAGAACTGATGAAACTGACTTAAGAAACTTGGGTCGTGGTGGTTTCACCGAAGATCCAGCTGATTTTTACAAGTTCAAAGTCCCTCAGCTATACAACATGAGTGATACCAAGTTCTACTTTCATGGTTCGTCTTTTACTAACTTGAGAAATGTTGTTGAGTACTTCAACAAGGCTATTCCTGAAAACCCTAATGTTCCAGAAGAGCAAATCTCTGAGAAGTTTAAGTCGCTAGACTTAACTGATGAAGAAGTAGATGATCTCACTTTGTTTTTAGAGAAGTCTCTACGTGATCCCGACCTTGCTCGCTACAAGCCAGAGACTGTGCCATCTGGAAATTGTTTTCCAAATGCAGACTTTCAAAGTTCCATGGATCTAGGCTGCAACTAGTCTATAGAGTGATGACTTGACCGATATTTCCATATCTTCAGGGGATTTGAGTACCACTCTAGAAAGGTGCCTCAACTTTAAAAACCATAGGTTCTTTTGTTTCAGGATGGATAAGCTTTAGCTGCTCTGCATGTAAATGTAACCTATCTCTTTTGATTCCGTATAGGTCATCTCCCCAAATGGGACATCCTAGGCCCTTGGAATGAGCTGCGTGCACCCGAAGTTGGTGAGTTCTTCCTGTTATAGGTCTGAACTCGATCCTTGTTCTTCCGTCTCTTATTTCCACTACATTGTACTTTGTTACCGCTCTTTTCCCATGTTCATGACAAACTAGTTGATGTGGCCGATTATCTAGATCGACTCGCAGCGGCAAATCAATGACACCATTCCTATTTTGAACAATTCCGTCTAAAACAGCAATGTATGTTTTTTCAACAGATCGACCCATAAATTGAGCCTGCAAATCTTTGTGAAATTCTTTATTCTTTGCAGCAATCAAAATTCCTGACGTAGACATATCCAATCTGTGAATTAGTAACGGACCAGTTGCTTCTGGAAATGCGAGTCTAAGTTTATACAAAACTGACATTTCAATAGTCTTGCCAGGAACTGATAGTACCTCTGGGGGTTTGTTAATAACAATGAGTGCTGAATCTTCATATATAACGTCCAACTTGAAATCAACTGCGTTTTCAAGTAGGGGATTGGGGTCCATTTTTATATCAGAAAGCATGTGCTTTAGAATAGGTTCACATTTACTTCTGCAAGCTGGATAGTAGTTCTTGTGTTTTCGGATCTTAGATTTTGGCGACTCTCCCCACCAAAATTCTGCCATTGCAATTGGAATCAGATTGTTTTTGAATGCATAATGGAGCATTTTTGGAGCAGCGCATTCGCCAGCACCAGAAGGTGGTACGACATCCATTTCTTTGTGAAAAATCTCGTTGAGACTTTTACTATTTTGATTACAATCAAAAAAGCTATACTCAAGAAAAATACGTTTTTGGAGTGCTGCACTTCTTTCCTTCCTTTCTTTTTTTAGTTGTATAATCGGCTCCAAAATTGATTGAAGGTTTTGATCTGACCTATCGATTTCTGATGCCCAATATTCTTGAAGTTCCCTTAATTGAAATTGCTGTTGTAAACTTTCTAGCTTATGCTTTTCGTGCAAAACTTCATAGTCGGACTTAGACATAGTCTCTACGGCTATTTTCCTAGCAGACCTACGTAGTTTCTTCCGTTTGATAACGTCGGCCTTAAACTCAGATATAATTAAATTAGCTTTACTAACCAGTTTTTCGTGCTCTAAATAGAATCTTGAAACTTTTGGATCTGACTCTTTAGATTCAATTTTACGATTAATTTCATTTATTATTTCTTCTTCCTTTAGAAAGAAGCCAGAAGGATCGAGAAGGTCATATACGGGCGGCACAAAATCTGAGTGATGGTTGCTCGAGGCTAGTTTACCAGAAAATCCAGCTAAAAATCCAAGCTTACCTTGCTCATCTTTCACAACAAGGACTCCAAACATCTTCCCGATTGAGTTCTTCAGGTTCTGAGGATCAAGTCCGAAATTATGACCTACAATTCCACGACTTAGAATCTCTTGTTGTAATTGCCTTGCAGCAAAAATAGCAATCCGATGTGGGCTGTAGTAGAAAGGGAAAGTAAATGCCTCAGGCAAGTCTATACTTTCGATCTCACTACTATCGAATTGATGTATTTTTGAAGACTTACTCATTGTCAGCTTACTAATTATTAAAACTTTTCTAAACTCTAATTTGACATTTAGAGCAAAAAAAAACCTTCTCAATAAATGAAAAGGTTTCGATGATATTAGTGACCTCGGCAGGATTCGAACCTGCAACCCTCAGAGCCGAAATCTGATATTCTATCCAGTTGAACTACGAAGCCATTTGCTGATGCAAAATTAGTCTAATTATTATCTTTTTTATTTATTTCTATATCAATTTCTTAAGGTACATCATCAAATTATGCTCCAGGGTACAGTATTCTCCATCTGCGTCAAAGAGAGTTTTAACCTTCTCCATCAGTGCAAGCTTTTTATTATTAGTATCACAATGCACTTTTCCAGCTTGTCTGATTTTCTCTATTTGTTAGTAATCTGTGTCAGAGCTAAAGTCCTCATACATTTTTCGATATGTCTCAAGTTCAGGCGCCTTCATGACTAACTCTTTCTCTTCATCGCTAAAATACATATCTCCATGCGCGGTTTCAAGCAAAACATAAGTCTTAGCCGCAGTAAAATTCCATTTCAAAAAAAATGATCTTTCTTAAGTGCTTGAGAAAGATCATTAAAAGTGTCCAAAAATAATTTATCTCAGTACAATAAATTGATTCTTAACTCTTTGATTTCCATGGATTATATGAGCATAATAGACACCAGGTACAAAACAATCAGTTTCGATAATTTGAACTGTTGCTCCTGCTTCTGCTTCTCTTTAAGTTTGATAGACCAACTGTCCATTAAGGTCTAGAATCTTAAAATATGTCAATTGACCTGAATCGTATTAAATATAATATTTTAAGTTGAATACAACTGGATTCGGATATAGCTTTACTTCCGTAAAAGTCCTTCAAGTTTCAGAGATTTCTTTAAGTTCATTCGTTGTATCTATTTCACTTATTATTGTGCTATTGCCGTTTACGCGACTTTAGGACTAAGAGTCTATAATTCTTAAAATTAAATTTAATTAATTTTGATTTTCCAATTGTACAACTGATAATGATAGGATTGGTAAATAATTATTTGCATCTGCAATTAATGACAGTTTTGTGAATTCTTGAATTGTGGGCGATCTTATGTCCCTTCTTTCCTAAGTATCAAAATAATGCTAATTTGCAGCGCCTAATCAAATAATGAATGAACGATAAAATTCTAATTACTGGAGCCAACGGTCAGCTCGGAAGAGTTCTTGCGGCGCGCTTAAGAGCCAAATATGGCAAAGACAATGTTCTTGCAACAGATATCAAAGAACCAGATTTTGATAATTATCCATTTGAATTTCTGGATATACTCAATATGAAAAGATTTGCCGAAGTAATCAAAGATCATAAGATTACTCAGATCTATCATCTCGCTGCAATTTTATCTGCCAACGGTGAATGGGACCCAAAAAAAACATGGAATGTCAATTTTAATGCTGTACTAAATATCTTAGCTATAACTGAGGAAGCTGGTATCAAAAGGTTCTTCTTCCCAAGTACGATTGCAGTTTTTGGAAAAACAACACCAAGACAGATGACACCTCAACACTGTCCATTGCTTCCTGAAACTGTATATGGTATTAGTAAGGCCACAGGAGAGTATTGGTGCAATTATTTCTACAAAAGGTATAAACTTGATGTACGTTCTTTGCGTTATCCTGGTATCATTGGTTACCAGAGTCTTCCTGAAGGAGGTACAACAGATTATGCTGTAGAGATTTTTCATGCTGCAATCAAAGGTGAAAAATACATGTGTTTTTTAGATGCCGATACTAGATTGCCCATGATGTATATTGAAGACGCTATCAGGGGAACAATTGAGTTAATGGATGATAAGCACGAAAACATTTCAATCAGATCTAGTTATAATCTGGCGGCTATGAGTTTTACGCCAAATGAGATATATCAAGAAATTAAAAAGCATTATCCAAACTTTGAAATTGAATACAAACCAGACTTCCGTCAAAAGATAGCCGAAAGTTGGACTGAAAGCATCGATGATTCCTATGCAAGAAAAGATTGGAATTGGAATCATCAATATGATTTGCAGGAAATGGTGAAAACAATGATCAAAGAATTACGAAATATACTTAAAACTTAAGCTTAATGAATACTGCTATTAACAAAGAACTAGAGACAGAATTAAAAGAAATTGATGAAGCTGGTTTATTTAAAAAAGAACGAATTATAACTAGTCAGCAAGCTGCACAAATTAATACTAAGGAGGCAGGTGACGTCTTGAATTTCTGTGCCAACAATTATCTTGGATTATCGTCCCACCCAGATGTAATCAAAGCGGCGAAAGATGCAATTGATTCCCATGGATTTGGTATGTCTTCGGTGAGGTTTATTTGTGGAACACAAGATTTACATAAAGAGCTAGAGAAAAAGATAGCAGAATTTGTTGGATTAGAAGATGCCATACTTTATGCAGCTGCTTTCGATGCCAATGGTGGTTTATTCGAACCCTTGTTAGGAAAAGAAGATGCAATTATCTCAGATGCATTAAACCACGCAAGCATTATTGACGGAATTAGACTTTGCAAGGCTGCTAGATATAGATATAAGACTAATGATATGTCTGATCTTGAAGAAAAATTAATAGAGGCACAAGATTCAAGAAGGATTATGATCGCGACGGATGGTGTTTTTTCAATGGATGGAACAATAGCGCAAATTGATAAGATATGTGATTTAGCAGAAAAATATGGTGCTATGGTAATGGTAGATGATTGCCATTCTTCGGGCTTTATTGGTAAGACAGGAAGAGGAACACATGAGCATTGCAATGCCATGGGTAGAGTTGATATTATTACCGGTACTTTTGGAAAAGCACTAGGTGGTGCTAGCGGCGGATTTACTGCTGCAAGCAAGGAGATTGTGTCGATGTTACGCCAAAAATCCAGACCTTATCTATTCTCAAACACTTTGGCACCAGCAATTGTGGGAGCTTCTATTAAAGTTTTAGATGTATTATCAAAAAGTACTGACCTGAGAGACAAACTTGAATGGAATGCTACATATTTTAGAGAGAAAATGACTGAAGCTGGGTTTGATATTATTCCCGGTGTACATCCTATTGTTCCAGTAATGCTTTACGATGCCAAAGTTTCTCAGGAAATGGCCGCTAAACTTTTGGACGAAGGTATCTACGTAATAGGATTCTTTTATCCAGTTGTACCGAAAGATTTAGCACGTATCAGAGTGCAGCTTTCCGCAGGACATGAAAAGGAACATCTAGATAAAGCAATTGCTGCTTTTACAAAGGTTGGAAAAGAAATGGGAGTTATCTAGTAAGTGGAATTCAGAATTAACCAGCTTATTCTAATAAGGCACCACACCAATTATTGACAATAATGTCAGGATTAATACATGACTTCCATACCATTGGTCACAGTATGTTCTAAAAGATCAGTAAGCTTTTTGTTTCAGTGGTACTTTTAGTTTGATCGAATAATTGAATAAAGTATAGCCCAGGTATGCTGAAATGTGGTAGGTCTGTCTTTTCTCTTACTGCTTGCATTGATTCTATAAGTTCACCTTTTGAATTGTAAATTCTGATATTCTGAGGAGAATCAATTTTTGCATTTCTGATCTCTAGCTGGATCTCTGCAGTTACTGGAGCAGGATTAGGATACATCATCCACTCTGGAGAGCTTGGACTATCAATTGTTTCTATTTCATTTGCGAGACTGTAAAAACTATTTGATGAATTTTTTTCGTCAAAAACTCCGTCAAGCCTACTCGTGAAGAAACTTTCTCGAAACACCTCTACAGTTAATGCTTCTGTATCGAAGAACAGAGTGTTTTTTTCAAGCCGATACTTTTGAGCATTATTATCAATAAATCGATAAGATTTTGATGAATCGAACTCTATGATAGGGAAGTCACTCAAGTATTGAACAATAGAATCTTGAATTCTAAAATCCGAACAACTATGCGACTCATAAGAAGTGCGGATGAAATAATCGTCAGATATTTTCTCTTCGTTCTTTACACAATAAGTCAAATAGTTATTCCGGTAACTTTTTAAGATTGACGTCTTGGTATTTGGTGCATCATAACTATAGAATGTGGAGTCGACAGTAGGGACTGAATATGGAGTTGAAGTAGCATTAGATTCCCACTTAAGCAAATCGTTCTCATAATGTGCCGAGTAGACTTCTTCCCTAAGTATCTCTTGATTATTGTCATAGCTTATACTATTTGCAGAAATTAAATTACTATCAATGTATGTTGAATTGACTTCAAAAAGTAAATCTTCGTTCATGTCACCTTGAGATTGCCAATAAACGCGTCTTACAGCGACACCATTCTCAATAAAACTTGTATCTGAAGAAGCAAATATCACTTCATCGTTATCGTAACTTTCGCTATTTGTACCATTTATTCCAAAGCCATCTACTACTTGTGAAAACTCCTTTCTTTCACCTGTTTTCTCATCAGTAACCGTATTGTAAAATGAAATGGTTACGGAAGGTCCATCGTAGCTAAAAGTCTTGTAGAAGTACTTGTTTGTTTCCTTAATTAATCGATTTGCTTCATCATACTCAAAATACACTGAATCCTCTATTCCATATGAAGGTTGAACTGATCTTGAAAATAGACTATCTAACAGATAATTATCCTGGCCCACAAGATTTAAAGATGTAAAGAACATACAAAATGTGATTGATACAATTGTCTTCATTTCTAAATTTTATGTTGCTTAAAGTCCTCTCTATTGCAGTATCTTCTGCATATCTACAAGTTTAATCAATTAGTATATTCCCAGTTCAATTGTTAGACAATAAATTGACGAATGATCTTGTAATCGCAGTAGGAGACTACCTGTTAACCATATGAGCTGCTAACCTTGGAAACTTTTGGAAAATTTCGACCTTTAGCGAGTCAGATATCTCTAAAGACTGAACTGCCGACTTCATACATTCTAACCATTCCAATACTGCATCGGAAGTTATCTCATGCGGCATATGACGCATTCGCATTCTTGGGTGCCCGAACTCATTTGAATAGAGTGGTGGACCTCCAAAAAACTGTGTTAAAAACATTTTTTGCTTTCTCTTTACTTCATCTATGTCAGTAGTAAATAGTGGAGAAATTATAGGATTTTCCAAAACATTATCATAGAATGTGTTGATCATTTCAGACAGATTGTTATCTCCTAAACGCTCATAAATAGTTTCGTCTATCATTTTTTCTTGTTCTTTGGTAATCTGCTGATGATTTCATACGATGTTTTATCGTTGTTAATCTCGCAATTAACGGTTTTTCTGCCGTTGGTCAACACAAGATATCGCGTTTTGAGTGGTAAATTATATTGTCCAACTTGTTGCATGGTTGATTGATTAATATCTACAAACATCGATTTACATTCAACAAGTATCAATGGAGAAATTGAACCATCATAGACCAGAATATCAAACCTTCTCATGACGCCATTTATTTTCAACCCACGTTCAACTGAAATTTTGTGCTGTGAATAGCCAAGGGAATTCGTCAAGAAATGGAGATAAAGTTGCCTTACAATTTCTTCAGGCTGTAAAACCAACCATTTCTTACGAATTATACAAAAGATAAAACTCTTCCCGTCTACCGTTTTAGTTTCGAGCTTTTCTTGAAAGTCTAGCAACTCCATTTTAGTGATTTTCGACTTTCAGTAATTCTTGAAACTCAAGCGAGTAATCTGTGTTGGTTGCCATCAAAATGGGATTAAAATAAACCGTTCGATAACCTGCATTTTGCAAAGCTTTATTCTTCTGGATTTGCCTATACAAGCTTAGATGATTACTTGAATCGATGTAATCATAAACGTAGATTGCATTTAAACTGTCATTGAGCAAAAATTCGATTAGACCATTATAGTCGTCACTTCCTAGTCTAATATATTTCATTGATTCCCCTTGCCAATGCTCGACAATCAATTTTGTTGTTTCGTCATCACAATCTACAATAATGTTACTTGAGCTAGTGATATAACAATTTATTGTTGATTTTACTTCTAATATTGATTTTGAAAGCAATCTGGCAGTATTTAGTTTATTTCCAAGGTCTTCGTCAGAAATTGAATTCTTTACTTGTGAATGATGAATAAGTCCCTTCTCGCTTTTCAGCTTAGCTAAGTTGAGTCGATAAAAAGGATATTCAATTCTTGTATTTGAAATACTATTGGATAAAAAATAAATAGTATTTGCAGCAGGAGATTTAGGCACTTCTGATTTGAAATCTATCAATTGTCTACTGTAGTCTTCTATGTCTTTTACCACCATAGTTTCCAATTCATGATTACCAATATCAGCCCTGGCTGTATCTAAATCTTCAAAGATTCTACTCTTCAGCAGATGTTTGATGATTCCAATATAATCTGCATCAATAAGCTCTAAGTTCTTCTCATAGTTATCAAAACTAATAGATGGAGTATGAGTATCAAATCTTGTAATTTGCTGTATACAGTGTTTATAGTACCATGTTTTGATTACTTCTTGCCAGTTTCGACTATTACTAGGAGCTAAAGCACTTATTACTTGCTGTTGAGGCTTTGGGATTGAATTAACAAATGTCTTCCATTTGTAGAACTCTTCCATCTCTTCAAGCTGATCAAACGATACTTGAAGAAAAGTAATTATATCAAGCAATGAATTATACATTTTCAACGAGCTAAATGCGTTGCTTTCTATTTTTCTTTTAAAGATTTGACTATCGTCGATCGATTCAAGCAAAGCATGAAAATCTTTTTCAATTTGTATCAACTCTTCATCTGGATGATTCTTAGAATTGACTGATTTAAGATAAACGCTATTTGCAATTGATTGATTTCTACGAATGTGTTCTAAATGATTTATCGACTTTTCTATCAACCTAGAAAGGTTAGTATTGCTTTTCGATTCAGCATAGGCTGTTGGTAAACATTCCTTATACACAGATCCTTTTACAGACTGACTTAGCTCTGATAATTTCTTCAACTTTTCTTGCTGTGTGATCGGAGCACTTTTAATATTCTTAAGTTCAAATATTAGTCTACTTGTTTCATTTGAACTTTGAAGAGAAAGTTGATTTAGTAGTCTGTTGAAGAACTCAACATATCTTTCTGCAACCAATTGAGCTTTAACGATGTAATTACTTAGGTACTTTAACAGAACTGACAAACTGAGCTGATCGTCATTCTGTACAAATACACTCTCACAAAAAGGATTCGTGCTTTCTATGAGGCGAAACTTCGATAGATATAGTTTCTCGGCTTCACCTACAGTTTCCAGAATCTCACTCAGATGTTGAACCTTATTTCTTGTCTCGTTTGATCTCAATTGAAAGTCAATGAGGGAGGTCTGATTTTCAGCAATTAAAGCTTGATACTGATGTAATATTCCTGGCCATGTTTCTCCATTGATGCAAGCGCTTTTTGTTAACTCAAAATTGTACAGTAGTTCTTTTACTAGTATTCTTTGTGAGTTGAGTAGCTCATTCCAATTTAGATCTTCATTTGTGCTGCTAGAATCGGTACCGTAACCATCAGATTTTGAATGTGCTGATGCTATCCTTAATGCAGCAGCTATATCTTCTTGCACCAACCCTCTTAATTCATCACCAATAATTGCAACATTTTGTCCTTGAGACAAAACCTCTGCAATTCCTGCCAGGAGTATTAACCTTGAATTCTCTTCGTTAAATTCAGTTCCCTCTCTAGACTCGTGATCTAAATAGGTTGATAACGGGAATAGCTTACCAAATAGAATTCTTTTATTCAAAAATGTTTGTTCGTTATATATAAAACATCAAATAGGTTTATCAAATGCACTCGAATTACTCTATAATTCCGCCGCTGACTTTTTCACCATTTTTGTAGATGTACTCTAAGATCAACTTTCCTTCATCATTATAATGCGAAACTTTCCCATCAAGTTGATTTTTTCGATAAGAAGCCTCTTTAATTACCTGAGACTTATTGTTGTATTCTCTTAACATGCCATCTAGTAAACCGTTCAGGTATTCCATGCTTTTGACTGGTCTACCATTTTTAAACTCCCCATATTTTCCAGATAGAACATTATTCTCATAGCCAATTTGTCTCGTCAAGCGCCCGCGCTCATCAAATTCTATATATGGCCCCATCAGGATACCATTTGTATAACTAGCGATACTCTTGATATATCCCGTTTCAGGATAATAGGTTGTCCAAGTACCTTCCTTTTTGCCGTTTTTGATGTATCCTTCTTCGTAAAGATCATCACCTAACTGATTCCTACTTACGTGAGTCCAATCACTTTGAGGGACATTTCTAACTTCGTATCCACTGAGATCAATCTCATTTCCTGATGTTTGCGCATTTGGATTTGCTGCATTACCTCCACAAGAAATTATAAATAGAGTGTAAATTACAAAAAACAAATTTAATTTCATTTCTGGCGATTTAAGTATTAAAAATAAAGCACAAATATATATAGTTTATGTAATATATCAATTAGATAAGGTCCTCATACGACTGCAAAATATACTTCTTTAAAAGAGTTATGGATTAAATTAATCTATTTGGATTTCTAACTTTTCAATCTTTAACTATATTAGCGAACTCAAAATTTAGAATCTCCATGGTCGCCTCTCTTTCCTCTGCTCTTTTACTTATGATTGTTGGTATGATAACGGTATTCTCGATTTTGGGGATTGTAGTTCTAGGAGGACAGATTCTAATCAGGCTAACTAATAGATATATTCCTGAAATTGAGAGCTCTGCAGACACAAAAAGCCCTTCAATTACAGACAAAGAAGTCGCTATAATTTCTGCTATAGTAGCGGAGGTGACAAATGGGCATGCAACGCATGTCAAAATCGATAAAATATGAAAAGGAATGAAATAAAGTTATGTCTTGTCTACAGAGACATGTGGCAATCTGCAGGAAAATATGTTCCTAGGGTTGATCAACTTGTTGAAGTAGCTCCTATGATTGTAGATATGGGCTGTTTTCACAGAGTTGAGACAAATGGAGGTGGTTTCGAACAAGTAAATCTTCTTTTTGGAGAGAATCCCAACATATCCGTCAGAAAATGGACGCAGGCTTTCAATGATGCAGGAATTCAAACTCAAATGCTAGAGCGAGGATTGAATGGAATACGTATGAGTCCTGTTCCTGCAGATGTGCGAAAATTAATGTTCGATGTTAAAAAGAGGCAAGGGACTGATATTTCGAGATCATTTGATGGCTTAAATAACCCTCAAAACCTTGCACTCTCATTTCAATACGCTAAAGAAGGTGGCATGATTGCCCAGGGTGCTCTATCCATAACCCATTCACCTTTGCACACAGCTGATTACTATATCAATTTAGCTGATCAGTATATTAATTTAGGAGCCGAAGAAATATGCATCAAGGATATGGCTGGTATCGGTCGACCTGTTACAATAGGCAAAATTGTTGCTGGAATACGAAAAAGACACACAAATATTCTTATCCAGTATCATGGCCACTCGACGCCTGGGTTTTCCGTAACTAGTGCTTTAGAGGCGGCCCGTAACGGTGCAGACATTATTGATGTAGGGATGGAACCTCTTTCTTGGGGGACTGGACACGCAGATTTACTGACTGTTCACGCAATGCTAGAAGACGCTGGTTTTAAGGTTGCACCAATTAACATGGATGCTTACATGGAAGTGAGATCACTCACACAAAAATATGTAAATGATTTTCTAGGCTATTTCATCAATCCAGCCAATAGAAAAATGAACTCAATGCTTATAGGGCCTGGACTTCCAGGAGGTATGATGGGATCATTAATGTCTGATTTAGAGAGCAACCTAGCTTCCTTGAATCGCTGGTTAAGCAAGAAAAACAAAGATGAAGTAAGTCAAGATGACCTACTATTGGCTTTATTCAACGAAGTAGAATATGCATGGCCTCGGTTAGGATATCCTCCTTTAGTAACTCCATTCAGTCAGTATGTTAAGAACGTTTCGCTGATGAATGCAATCAATCAGTTTAAAGGAAAACCGAGATGGTCGATGATTGATGAAAACACATGGGGAATGATCCTGGGTCAATCAGGACAGCTGCTTGGAAAAATTGCCCCCGAACTAATTGAACTAGCAAAAGAACAAGACCGTAGTTTTTTCGAAGGAACTCCGCAAGATCTCTATCCTGACGAGCTTGATGAATATAGAGCTAAAATGAAAGCTAAATCATGGGAAACTGGACAAGACGACGAGGAATTAATGGAATATGCAATGCACCCTCAACAATATGAGGATTTTAAATCTGGAAAGGCGAAAGAATCATTCCTTGCAGCTCTTGAACAGAAGAAAGGCGGTAAACAGCAGACTGATCAAAATTCGCAGGAAGCAGTTTCTCAGATAAATGCCTCTACCAGTAAGCTATCTCGTGAAATGGACGTGAGCTTTGAAGGAAACTCCTACAGGGTACAGATTTCTTATCCAGGCAGTAATTCAGATAATTCAGATTCTAACAAAGAGGTTCAGCATTCTAAGCCAAGTTCAAATGGCGTTAGCAAAGGGGAACCTATTCTTGCGCCACTTGAAGGCAAATTCTACGCGACAAAAGATCAAGGAGAAAAGGCGATCCAAGTTGGAGATACAATTCAGGAAGGTCAAACCATTGGTTATATTGAGGCTATGAAAGTTGTCAATGCCGTAAAAGCAGATCGTAATGGAAAAGTTACCGATATTCTTGCAGTACATGGTGAAGAAATACTTGATGATGACGTTATTTTAATAGTCAGCTAATGGAAGTACTTGAGCGATTATACAGCATGACAGCAATCGGTGAGATAGCTTCAAATCCGCTTATTTTAGTAATGTTAGCACTTGCATTCTTACTGTTGTACCTAGGTATAGCGAAAAGGTTTGAACCTCTACTATTAATTCCAATTGGTTTTGGTGTTTTGATCGCAAACTTTCCCGGAGGTCAAATGGCAGTTGTTCAAGCTGCAGATTTTCCAAATATAATTCATATGTCCCTTGTTGAGATCGCGAAGGAACACGGCATTATGAATATGCTTTACTATGCTCTAATTAAGACGGGCCTCCTTCCACCACTAATTTTCATGGGTGTAGGAGCCATGACTGATTTTGGCCCACTATTGAGAAACCTTCGCTTGGCTTTCTTTGGAGCTGCAGCTCAAATTGGCATTTTTAGTGTATTAATAGCTGCTTTCTTACTGGGATTTACACTTCAAGAAGCAGGTGCATTGGGAATAATCGGCGGGGCTGATGGACCAACCGCTATCTATACAAGCATAAAGTTAGCGCCTCATCTACTTGGCCCGATTGCCATTGCAGCATATAGTTACATGGCCTTAGTTCCAATAATTATTCCTCTTGTAGTTAGGTTTGCTGTGAGTGAAAAGGAAATACGAATTAATATGAAAGAGCAAGACAAGCTTTTTCCTCCAAAACTGAAAATTAAAAATCTTAAGAGAGTAAAGATACTATTTCCCTTAGTTCTAGTCACGGTCGTCTCGATACTGGTCCCGAGTTCAGTTCCATTGGTTGGCTTTCTGCTATTTGGCAACTTAATAAAAGAAATAGGTAAAGATACTGAGCGACTCTTCAGTTCTGCTTCAGAAGGAATAATGAATGCCGCAACCATCTTTTTAGGTCTTACTGTTGGTGCAACGATGACTGCTGATAGTTTCCTGAATCAACAAACGATTCTGATCATTGTCGGAGGATTCTTAGCTTTTGCTATTTCGATTCTAGGTGGGATCGTAGCAGTGAAGATTTACAATCGTTTCAGCAAGAAAAAGATAAATCCATTAATCGGTGCAACTGGACTCAGTGCAGTTCCTATGGCTAGTCGTGTTGCTAACGATTTGGCCTTAAAAGCAGATCCAAAGAATCACATATTACAATATGCTATGAGTAGTAATATCAGTGGTGTAATCGGCAGCGCAGTTGCCGCTGGAGTATTGATTTCTTTTCTAGGCTAAGACAATATAGATGTCAAGTGTTTTTGAAAACTCAAACAATAGAAAAGTGCTCGGTTTAGGTGGTGGATGCCATTGGTGCACTGAAGCGGTATTCAAAAGTCTAAATGGAGTTTCAAATGTTAGGCAGGGTTGGATTAAATCTAAGTTTCCGCATGACACTTATTCAGAAGCTGTTGTCCTCGAATTTGATAAATCGATAATACCTGCTCAAGTTTTGTTAGAAATCCATCTTAGAACTCATAGCAGCACAAGTCAACACAAATTCAGATCTAAGTATAGATCTGCAGTGTATTTTTTTGAAACCAATAAAACCGATTTTGAGCGTAAAACCCTCCAAAAATTGATTGAAAGACTTCAGGATCAATTCAAAAATCCCGTTATAACAATGGTCTTACCATTGGTAGACTTCAAAATCAACGAGAGGAAATATCTAGACTACTACAAGAAAAATAGGAATAACCAGTTCTGTAAGCGCTATATTGATCCCAAGCTAGCTAAAGTGCAAAGCGAATTCATTAGTTTTATGAGCTCTAAATAATTCTGTCGAAAACAAAGTGCACTATTTGTGCAAGACGCGTTGTCTTTCAAGTAAAACCTCCTCAGACTCGGGACGTTCCGGATCAGGTAAACAACAATCCACTGGACAAACAGCTGCGCATTGCGGCTCTTCGTGGAAACCTTGACATTCAGTACATTTGTCAGGAACTATGAAGTAATAGTCTTCATAAACTGGCGCATTTTCTCCTTCAGCATCGACAACCTCACCTGTTTCTAAGGTATAATCGCCGACTACTGTTGTTCCTTCACTCATTTTCCAATTAACTCCTCCCTCGTATATAGCGTTGTTAGGACACTCTGGTTCACACGCTCCGCAGTTAATACAGTCATCAGTTATATAGATTGCCATTCTCAGTCTATTTTGCACAAATTTAATACAAATTGCTTATTTAACTAAAGCAACTAGAAAAGTATTATTTTCGTTCAATAATTTTTGTCTTTTTTGGCTTGCACCTTCAAAGAAGGTCAACTTATTTAATGAACAAAGTCCCTTAATGCTATATGGACTAATGAAGGTCGAAAATATTGAAACGCTAGAAGAACTACGGCCAATGCTAATTTCCTACTTTTTGGAAGTAGATTCAAACTATATCAGTATTCAAAATGAAATATTACTTCTAGATTACCCTTTTGCAAAAAGCTATTTCAATTCGGATTCTAGACACGCAATAAAATTTATATTAAATGGCAGCTCTGTGGCATTTGCAGCAATAAACGATTACTTTGTAGTGGATGATTTAAAGAGTGATTACGCAATCGCAGAATTTTCACTTTTTAAATCTTTCAGAAAGAAGAAAAAAGGATCACAATTTGTAGAGAGGATTTTTGAAAGGTTCAAGTGACTCTGGGAGATAAAAGTCAATACTAGAAATAATACTGCAGTCAGATTTTGGGATTCGATCACAGAAAGATTGCATTTTAACAGCATAGAAAAACGACTAATTAGGCAAGAATCAGTCTATATAAGGTATACCATATAGATGTACGAAACTAAAAGAAAGAACTTGGAATAAAAATAAACTAAATACTTTATCGTACTGTTTCCATTTTGGGCTTTGAGCTCAATTAAATACTAATATATAATAGCATGGATCATAATAAAATAGTAGAAGCTTTAAGAACAGTACAGGATCCCAAAACGGGGCTAGATATTGTTGAAGCGAAACTCGTTTCAGAATTAAGGGTTACAGAAAAGCAGGTGAGTTTCGCGTTTAACAATTTGGAGCTAGAAGGCGAAATGAAGTCAACAATGAACTTCGCTTGTATCTCTGCTATTCAAGCAATATATCCACAAGCTGATGTCCATGTTCACATGCATTCTGAGCATGAAGATAAAAAAAGCTTGGTGCTACCTCAAGTTACAAATATAATTGCAGTTGCTTCTGGAAAGGGTGGTGTAGGCAAGTCTACCATGTCTGTAAATTTGGCGTATGGTCTTAAAGAAGCTGGTTACGAGGTAGGAATTTTAGATGCAGATCTTTATGGTCCATCAATTCCTACTATGCTAGGACTGCAAGGCTTACGCCCAAAAATTGAAACCTTATATGGTAAACACAAAGTTGTTCCTTTGTGTCATGAAGGTGTGTACGCAATTTCATTGGGCTTTATTATTGAACCTGAGCAGGCAGTTGTACTGCGAGGACCCAGACTAGGTGGTATCATCAAACAGTTCATTAATGACTGCTTGTGGCCAAAACTTGATTACCTAATAATAGATTTGCCACCTGGAACAGGTGATATTCAACTGACCATGGTACAGACTGTTCCTGTTACAGGATCGATCATTGTCACAACACCGCAAGAAGTAGCTGTTGTAGATGCCGTGAAAGCAATGAATATGTTTTTATTACCAAATGTAAATGTCCCTATACTAGGCGTTATAGAGAATATGTCTTGGTTTACACCTGAGGAATTACCAGATAATAAATACTTGCTTTTCGGTGAAGGAGGAGGGAAACGTGTTGCAGAAATAGCAGAAAGTGAATTATTGGGGCAAGTACCTTTAATACAAGGGATTCGAGAGGGTGGCGACAGTGGAAAGCCTGCTATTTTGGATGATGGTCACCTTGCAAAGCCATATTTTAAAAATGTTGTCAACCAACTAATTTCCCAGGTAGAGAAAAGGAATAAGGAAATGAAACCAACAGAAACAGTAAAAATAATTAGCTAATTTTGCATAATGAACGTAGACACAAAGAGCGAAACACTTCGCATAATCGATGAAGCTTTGAATAGTATCAGACCACATCTCAAGGTAGATGGTGGAGATGTAGAAGTGGTTGACATTACCGAAGATCAGGTAGTGCAGGTAAAATGGCTAGGAAATTGTAGTTCTTGCAATATGTCTCAGTTCACGATGAAAGCGGGCATAGAGCAAACAATACGTGCTGTAATGCCATCAATCAAGGGTGTCGTTGCCATCAATTAATTCATACTAACTATCATAAATTATTTATCGTTTTGAGTAGAAGTAAACTTTTCAAAAATATACTACAGAAAAACTCTTTCTTGTGTGTAGGCTTAGATACTGATTTTGACAAGATCCCTACTTTTTTGAAGTACATGGAAGATCCGATTTTTGAATTCAATAAACGTATTATAGATGCCACAAAAGATTTATGTGTGGCATATAAGCTAAACACAGCTTTCTACGAAGCAGAGGGTATAAGAGGTTGGAAGGCACTTGAAAAAACGATAAACTATATTCCTGATGACCAACTAATCATAGCTGACGCCAAAAGAGGAGACATCGGGAACACAAGTGAGCAGTATGCCAAGGCATTTTTCGAAACATTGAAATGTGATGCCATTACGGTTGCACCTTATATGGGAGTAGATTCAGTAACTCCTTTTTATAAATACGAAAATAAATGGGTGATCATTCTAGGATTGACCAGTAATATGGGGTCACATGACTTCCAGATGATCAAGGACGAATATAAACAAGAATTGTACAAGACTGTACTTCAGAAGTCAAGCATGTGGGGTACTCCTGATGATACAATGTTTGTTGTTGGAGCTACACATCCTGAACGCATCAAGGAGATACGCGAATTACTCCCAAGACATTTTTTCTTAGTTCCCGGAGTTGGCGCGCAAGGCGGATCTCTCAAGGAAATAGCTAAGTCAGGTATGATTGATGAAATTGGACTTCTAGTCAACAGCAGCAGATCGATCATATATGCGGGTCAAGATGAGGAATTTGATATCGAGGCAAGAGTTGCAGCTATGGCCATTCAAAAAGAAATGGAAGAGCTACTTTATGCATCAATGATGGGTGATATTGACGTTGATCCAAATCTAGATTTGAGTGAATTCGACCTCAGTGGTGAGACTTCAGAAGATGGCGATTTTGACGATGACTTTGCCGACGAATAGTCCGTAATAGTGTCAATTTCAAATTGAGCTTTGTCATTTTAATACTTACTTAACGATTCCAAATTAATGCTCCAATACAGTTTTTTGTTAATTTCACGTTGTGGAATTTATCATTGAATATTTCGAGACAATACCTTCTTGGCATAGAACCTTGATTCTGGCAGGTGGCATCGCAATATTTTGGATTTTGGAAAGCGCGTTTCCAATTATAAATTTTAAGTATAAGAAGTGGTCGCATTCCCTGCCAAATTTCTTTTTCACACTTACTACACTAGTCATTAATTTAGCTTTCGCAGTCGTAATTGTAATGACTAGCGATTGGGCACAATTGACACAATTTGGCTTATTTCACATGATTGGTGATCTTCCACTTTGGTTGGTTACTGTTTTGTGTCTTATGACAATGGATCTTGTAGGAGCATGGTTAGTGCATTGGACAGAGCATCAAGTGCATTGGATGTGGAAATTTCATATCATTCATCATACTGATGAGCATGTAGATACAACAACTGCTCTACGTCATCATCCGGGAGAAAGCGTTTTCAGAGCAGTCTTCACATTTCTTGCCGTTCTAGTAGTAGGGGCACCGATTTGGCTAGTCATGATTTATCAAAGTTTATCCGCTTTATTCTCTCAATTCAATCATGCTAATCTCGGCTTACCTGCATCTATTGACAAAGCAATTAGCTTTCTTTTTGTAACTCCAGGTATGCATCGAATACATCACCATCATGTGCAACCCTATACAGATAAGAACTATGGCAACATATTTAGTCTTTGGGATCGTCTTCTAGGTACTTACGCTTGGATGCCAAAGGAAAAGGTAGTTTTTGGTTTAGATGTATACGATAAAGAGACGCAGAGTTTAAAAGATCTACTTCTTACTCCTGTAGACGGTAAATCCTACTCAACTAAGGAAAAGTACAATCACAAACGATAGGGGAATACCCTTCGTTAAGCAACATTGTATTCCCCCAAACTTCTCTTTACTTTATTTAGCACTTTTTCACAAATCATCATTTAATAATTCACTATTATGCCAGATTTTCAGAGTCTCGCCGAGTTATACGACACGCCATTGTATATATATGATGGAAACAGAATTGAATCCAATTATCAACGTTTCATAAGTTGTTTCAATGTTCCGAAACTAGCTGTTCATTACGCTTGTAAGGCATTAACTAATCCAGCGATCTTGCAGATTATGAAAGGTTTAGGTGCAGGAATCGATTGTGTAAGTTTAAATGAGGTTTTATTAGCACTGAAAGTAGGTTTCACAGCTAATCAAATCATTTATACGCCTAATAATGTGAGCGAAGATGAGTACCAGGAAGCTATCAAATACGGAGTGCATGTGAATGTTGATAATCTACATATGCTTGAGTAGTTAGCAATTAAATACCCAGATTACCCTCTCTGTATACGACTTAACCCTCATATAACTGCTGGAGGAAATACTAAGATTTCTGTTGGATCAATTGATTCAAAGTTTGGAATTTCAATTCATCAATTTCCAATAGTTAAGAGGATGATTAGCCAACTAAATATCAAGGTTGAAGGTATTCATCTTCACACTGGAAGCGAGATCGCTGACGTGGATGTATACATGAGAGGAGCAGAGCTTGTATTTGGCATTGCTGAGCAGATTGAAAATCTTAGCTATATTGATTTTGGTAGTGGATTCAAAGTTCCGTACAAAGAAAATGACTACAGTACTGATCTACATAAACTAGGAAGCGTGTTTAGCGCACGGTTTAACGAATTCTGCGAATCTTATGGCAGGGAATTAACCTTAAGATTCGAACCTGGTAAATATTTAGTCAGTGATGCAGGATACTTTTTGACGAAAGTAAACGTAATTAAACAAACTACAGCTTGTACGTTCATTTGACTAAACTCTGGCTTTAATCATCTCATCAGACCTATGTTTTATAATGCTTATCATCGGGTGGAAAACGTCAGTAATCCAAAAGGGAACCCGAAGCTATATAACTTTGTAGGTTACATATGCGAAACAGACACGTTTGCCGACGATAGAATCTTGACAGAAGTTCGCAAGAATGACCTCATCGTATTTCACAATGCTGGTGTTTATTGCTATATGATGGCTAGCAATTACAAACTGCGCTCAAAACCTGCTGAAGTATTGCTATACAATGGCAAATCCTATTTAATTGGAAAGAGAGAGGAGTTTGAAGATCTAACTAGAAATTTTGTAGAAGTCAAACTTGACTAAGGTAGCAATCGTATGATCGAGATTGTCGACAGTTGCCAATTGTGTGTACAATTAAATAAAAAAGATCCCTCAAAGACTATTCTTTAGAGGGATCAATTCAACTAACTAACTAAACTAATGCTATAAGGCTTATTGCCGAAGCCTTTTCACTTAAACATTTACTTAAATTATTACTAAACACACTTGATAAACCACACATTTAGAGTATTGTTTAAGAAAAATAGAAAAACGTAAACATTTATTTTCGTTGAAAATTTCTAAATAGTTCAATAGAAAACTACCTTACTTTAACTGAAAAGCTATCTGGAATTGGCATTGTCTGCCACTATCACATATTACAATGAATTGTGCTAACCTTCAGCAAGCGTGAAAGGTCATGGACAACTATCATGTAATGTCGTTCTTGAGACTACAAGGGAACAACTTGCTTGGGTTTACCATCCAGTAAGTAGTTTCTGACGATTTGATTCATCTCTGGATTTGGCTTTACATATTGGACAGTTTCTAGCATTTCTTCAATGCCATGATTCATATCTTCGATCGACATATATCCATATCCGCGAAAATGTCCATCCTGAATAAGGTAAACGGATCTTTCATCTTCTTGCCTTCCGACATCAATTAATAACAAGTCGTCATGGAAAGTCTTATTCAGATAAAGACTAGCTTCCTGAGCTCGCTCATTGTAGGTTGATATAGCTTCTTCAGAAACGCAAGCACCATGACATTTCCTTATTTTATATGCATAACAAGAACCAGGCATTGTTTTTACCAATCCTGTCTTAAATTCGCAAAGTTCTAATGCTTCAAGCAAATTTCTAAGCATTGCTTTAGCACTTCTAGTAGAACTATAGTATCCAAGGATCATTTTTCCTTTTTCATTCTTTATCGATGCTTTAGAAATATCAAAACAAACGTATCCATCATCATCTACAAATTGATAGATGAAGTAAGGATACTCTCTTGTTCGCTGCGCCTTATTTATTTGAGGCTGGTGCTTCTTGATCTCCTGTGATTCCCAAATCATCGAAGCCAATTCACTACCAGTTAATTCAAAACTAATTGTGTGAACGAACTTTTGAAGATTTTCAGCTTTCTTAGTAGTCTTACTAAAATGCTGCATCACACGCTTTTTGATATTGATTGACTTTCCAATATATACAGGGTCTCCATATTCATTATATAAATAATAGACTCCGCATTTTTCGGGCAAACCATGTAAAAATTCAAGGCTGATATTTCGTGGGAGTTTACTCTCTTTGATCCCAGCATTAACTAAATCATTAATATGAAGGTGATTCTCTTCCGACTTTAAAATTTTTCCTAACAAAATTGCTGTGGCACGAGCATCGTCGAGAGCACGGTGCCTTGCATTTACATGAATACCAAAGTGCTTAATGAGATTACCTAAACTATATGACCGCAGTCCGGGAAAAGCCTTCCTTGAAAGACGCACTGTACATAGTTGTCTCTTGGTGAAAGTATAACCTAATTCATCAAAAGCATTCTTAATAAATCCATAATCGAAACGAACATTATGAGCAACAAAGATTGCACCTTCTGTCATTTCGACAATGGTCTTTGCAACTTCGTAGAATTTGGGAGCACCAGCGACCATGTCATTTGTTATACCAGTAATTCGAGTAATATTAGGTGGTATAGATCGTCCAGGATCGATGAGACTCTCGAATTCATCAACAATCCTCTCACCATCATGAATCACGATACCTATTTCAGTAATACGGTCACGAGTTGCCATTCCACCGGTCGTCTCAATGTCTATAATTGCGTACTTCTTTTTTGCCATATGCTACCATCTCTTCGCATACAAAGTAACAATTTTTCTAATATATAATCATATCATTATTTTGATATTGTAGAAAAGTGTACTATTCTTATCTTAGCTTCGTTAATAAAATGAAACTTAACCCCTTTCTATGTCCAGGCTTCCTTTTTTGTATGCGATTATTACCGCAGTTGCTCTTGTACTTTTTTCTTGTAATACACCCAAGGAAGTCAAAAGTGATTTCTTGATCAAGTACGAACAGGGTGTTGTACCTGGCGCAGAAAGAATGAGACTCTACATCCCTTTACTACAAGGTAAAAGGGTAGGGATGGTCGTAAATCATACGAGTAGAGTAAGAGATAAGCATCTGGTAGACACCTTACTTGATTTCAATATTGAAATCAAGAGGATCTTCGCGCCTGAACATGGATTTAGAGGCAAAGCTGATGCTGGGGCAAAAGTGGAAGATAGTAAAGATCAATCAACAGGAATTCCATTGATTTCTTTATACGGTAAAAACAAAAAACCAACAGAGGAACAACTTAATGACCTTGATATCGTAGTTTTTGATATTCAAGATGTTGGATGTCGTTTTTATACATACATTTCTACTTTGACCTATGTAATGGAGGCTTGCGCCCAAAAAGGCATACCAGTAATAATACTCGATCGTCCAAATCCAAATGGGCATTACATCGACGGACCTGTTTTAAAATCAGAATTCAGCTCATTCGTTGGCTTACATTCGGTTCCCGTGGTTTATGGAATGACTATAGCTGAATACGGCAGAATGGTGAATGGTGAGCAGTGGATGCAAGACGGTATTCAATGCGATCTCACCATTATTGAATGCTTGGACTATACTCATAAATGGAGCGAAGAGCTTCCTGTAGCTCCTTCCCCAAACCTGCCAAATCATCGCAGCGTACTTTTGTATCCAAGCTTATGTTTTTTTGAAGGTACGGTAGTCAGTATTGGACGTGGAACCGATTCACCTTTTCAACACATAGGTCATCCGTCGTTTTCCGACCAAAGCTATCAATTTACGCCTTCATCGGGTCCGGGGTCCAAGTATCCCAAGTTAGAGAATCAGCCTTGTTATGGTATTGATTTAACAAATCAAAATGAGAGATTTATTAAAAGCCAAAATCAGCTAGAATTAGTATACATTCTGGACTTTTATAAAGATTTAGATATGGGTGAGGATTTCTTTTTGGAGAATAGATTCATCGACAAACTAGTAGGGTCTGACAACTTAAGAAATCAGATTATGGCTGGACTAAAAGAAGATCAGATTCGCTTAAGTTGGAGAAAAGACCTAGAAGACTTTATGAAAGTGAGAGCAAAATACTTACTCTATGAAGACTAGACTTTCATAATAAAACCATGATTTAAAAACCTTTCATAAATTAGCCCTCCAAGACTCATTTTATTATCTTTATTCCTAAAAGATAGTTTAATGAAAAATTCTTTACTCGTTCTATTTCTCCTTGGATTTATTCAAACTGCTTTAATTGCTCAGGTTCCAGGAGACACAATATTTGTTCAAGCTTTTGATTACGATAGCGGAACTAGAGATACAATAGTTGAATTTCCAGACAACGACCTGACGTATGAGAAAATCATAATGAAATACAATATGCGTTGTAAAGATGCGCAGATCTCGACTAGTACAGAAAGAAACAAAGGATGTGGAGAGTGGGATTATTCCTGTAATACGTACATAGTTGATTCAACTAGAATTGAAAAAGTAGCTTCGACACATCCCAATTATATAATTGGTAATGTCGATTCAGATGTTTTCGACTACACAACTCAACAAACATTTGACTTTTATTCGTATCCCGTTTCAGAAGTCCAAGTTACCGAAGTAATTTCTGAAGAGGAGTTTATCCCGCTTAATGGAGATGATGGTGATTTCTCAAGTTTACAAACTAATCAAAATTCTGGTAGATCTTTAAGTCTATATACAGCTCAAGAACTATCAGATTCTGGTCTTACAGAAGGGTCAATTGATGCATTGAAATGGGTAGTTGTTAATGACGGCGGTAATGCTGGATTCCTCAAGATTTCTATAAAGGAAACCTCTGAGACTGAACTATCAAACCAAGCTGTTGACTTATCAGGTTTTACTGCAGTTTTCAACAACCACTATCAATTTTTTAGCGGAATCAATTCCACGGTTTTTACATCTCCTTTTGAGTGGGATGGTGTCTCCAATTTACTTGTAGAAATAAACTTCACAAATTCAACTAAAGATGACCCAATAGCACTCCTCGGAACTACTGGCAATGAAGTTAGAAGTTTATACAGTGCCAACAATTACTCTGTTGACTTAGGACAGCAAGGAGCGATAGACATTTCAAATGATTCATTGGAATCTATTGAAAATGAAATAACGATCGCTTTTTGGACCTACGGCAATAAGGATATCCTTCCCGCAAATACAACAGTGCTTTACGGTTACGATACAAATCCCGGCAATCGAGATTTAAATATTCACCTGCCTTGGAGTAATGGATCAGTATTTTTTGATTGTGGTTTCAGTGGAGGATACGATCGTATTAGTAAAATGGCTAATGATAATGATTACAGCGGAAAGTGGAATCATTGGGCATTTTCTAAAAATGCCTCTACAGGATCAATGAAGATTTACTTAAACGGTTCTTTGTGGACAAGTTCTACAGGTAATACTAAAGCCATTAATCTTATGAACATGATTGTAGGAACAGATCAAAATGGCAACAACAACTATAAAGGTAGATTAAATGAATTAAGCGTTTGGAACAGTGAACTTTCACTGCAGGATATCCAGCTTACAATGAATACTTCGATTGATAGCGAACATCCAGCTTATGAAAATCTGGTGGCCTATTACCCAATGTCAGAAGGGGAAGGTTTAGAGATTAATGATGCAAAGACAGGAGAAAGTGGCACAGGTAATAATGTTTATTGGTCATATGAACGTGGGGACCAAATTCAACGAGGCTTTAAAGAAACGAATATTCGTCCAAACATACATTTTGTAAGAGGAGAATATGATAAAACGGTAATAGAAAGTACGACCCTTGATTCGCTAGCTAGATTTCCAAACAGTGTGAACAAATACTTCGTTCAAAGTAATGAAGGTGAATTGAAACATGACGACATTCTACTTGAATCTACGGAATATCTCTTTGAATCTCTTGACGAAATGATATTTGACGGAATCACAGGAGAATTAATTGGAACAAATCTCGTAGAAACTGAAGGTAGCATAGTAATTGAACCACTTGATTTTTTCAGAAGGTTCCCTTATTACAATGAGATCATGTCATTTGTAACTCCCTATGGAATTGGCTTAGACTTTGGCGAAAATGGGAAATCATGGTACTTCGATGTTACAGACTTTACACCATTATTGAAAGGAGACAAAAGAGTCAATATGGCTCTAGGTGGACAATGGCAGGAAGAAATGGATATCAGCTTTATGTTCATCGTCGGTACTCCTCCAAGGGATGTTATTGAATTCACTCAGCTTTGGCAAGGAACAAATAGATCAGGAGCAGCCAGAATAAATGCTATTAATAATGACGAGCGCTATGCTCCTATAGATATTGCTGTCAATCCTAATGCTGTTGATTTCAAGTTACGTTCCACAATTACTGGTCACGGTTCAGATGGTGAATTTGAGCAAAATGGAGGGACTGTTTATCACTATGTGAATTTTGATGGAGAGTACGAAGAAAACTTCTGGTCAGTTAATCAAGAGTGTTCCGAAAATCCAGTGTATCCTCAAGGTGGTACATGGGTGTACGATAGACAAGGTTGGTGTCCTGGAGAAAGAAGTAAAGTTGAGGTCTTAGATGTAACTGAATTTGTAACGCCAGGCGAGAATGTTGAATTTGATTACGGATGTTCTGAACCAGCAAATGGAGCAGGCGATTACAGGTACCATATTGCACATCAGTTAGTGAGTTATGGACCTGCTAACTTTAATCTTGACGCTAGAATTAATGATGTGATAGCACCGAGCAAAAAAGCTTTATACGCAAGAGTGAATCCTATTTGTGCAAATCCTATTATTGAAATTCAGAACACTGGGTCTTCAGACATAACGTCTGTTGAAATTCAATACTACATAAATGAGGGTAATAATATTGAGACTTTTGTCTGGGAAGGGAATTTAGACTATATGGAATCAACAACAGTTCAGTTACCAACTGGCAACGCTTTTTACGGATTGGCAGCTGATAATAACGTTTTCCATGCTGAAATTATTAAGGTGAATGGTCAGACTGATGAATATGAGTTCAACAACAGCTACTCGTCTGCTTTTGATCGCGTAAAAGTAATTCCAGATGAGTTTGTAATAGTAGTAAGAACAAATTTTAATTCTTCGGAAAATTCTTACGAACTATGGAACGACAAAGAAGAAGTAATTCTAGCTAACAGCCTTCCAAGTCCCAATAAAATCTATCGAGATACATTCGATTTAGAAGGTTGTTTCAAAATGAAATTAAGAGATAATGGAGACGATGGGTTGGCTTGGTGGGCAAATCCTGCCCAAGGAACTGGATATGCGCAAATAAGGGACTATGATGGTAATGTACTTCACGATTTCAATGCAGACTTTGGTGGTGGGTTCGAATTAAGTTTTGTTACTGAAAGCTTTAATAGCACTAAAGAACCAGAGTGGGAAAGTATTATCAAAGTTTATCCGAATCCTGCTTCGGAATTAATCAGTATTACTGGAGTAGTAGATAGAGATAGGCTTTCTATTTATGATGTAGCTGGTCGATCATATACGTGCAACACGATGAGTGTTTTGGGAGTACAACAAATTGATATCGCTCATTTGAATTCTGGTATATACTTCTTGTCCATTCAGCGGAAAGAATCGGTTGTGGTAAAAAGATTTGTGGTTAAGTAGATTTGTTGTTAAGATGATCAACATATGGAGCTATAATGTATAAAATAGGTAGATAGCGCAGAAATAGAGTTTACTTTTGAAAGATCTAGTTCTTTTCAATTTTTCAAATTAAGTCAGCTATTTAGTTTTTGCGCTTTTTCTTTCTCAATATTTTTCTAAGGTCTGCTTCGATTTTCTTTCTGAATTCGTTGAAATCTGATCGACTCTTTGATTTTCTTGAAGATCTTCTTCGTCTAGGATTTCGAATAGTACTATTCTGATCATCAGATTTATTCTTGGTGAGAGATTCAAGAAGAATGTCTACGATATCTGTGGAATTTCGGCTAGCGTAAATATCCTCATAGTCAGCTGGATTATCTTGCAAAAAGGCATATTCTTCTTGACTGATGGAATCTGGACATAAAGGAAGCAATGTCATCGAGAGAGGAGCAGGTCTATAACCTTTATCGGCAGCAAATTCAAAGACTGATGCCACCATAGGTAGAGCCGAACGCCCACCAGATCCTGTTCCTAGATATCTAAAATGGATACCTCTATTTTGGGCACCGACCCAACTACCTACAACCAATTCCTTTGTGTATCCAATGAACCAACCATCCGTCTGATTCTGAGTAGTACCCGTTTTCCCCATAACCTGAAAAGGAATGTCATAATTATACAATCTAGCAGCCGTCCCTTCATTTACAACGTTGGCTAGCAATGTATTGAGCGTAGCATGTGCCTGTGAAATTGAATCAGGCTTAGAAACTTTAATTTTTCGCTCGTAGAGTACTTAGCCTTCTTTGTTTTCAATTTTCAGAATGCTTTGCAATCTAGGGCTTGATCCACCATTTGCTATAGATGCGTAGGACTGCACCATTTCCATCAAGGAAATATCGGCTGTTCCTAATACTAAGGAGGGAACCTCAGGCAATTTCGAACTAATTCCAAGATCCTTAGCTTTCGCAATCACATTCTCGATACCAGCTTCGAAGATCATTTGTACAGAAACTGTATTAACAGAGCGTTTGAGAGCCTCTTCAACTGAAAGATATCCTCCGTACTTACCATCAGAATTTTCTGGTGTCCAATCCTGATATGACTTGTACGTTCTTAATTCATTAGGGAAATAATCACAACCACTTAATCCCTTTTCTAATGCTGTCAAATACACAATTGGCTTAAAAGTTGAACCTACTTGTTTTTTGGCTTGAATATTGTCATACTGGAAATTTCCATAATCAATTCCTCCAACGTACACGAGTATTTCACCAGTCTCAGGATTTGCTCCTAAAATTCCCGTATGCAAGGTCTTTAAAATGTGTTTTAACGAATCTATTTTACTTGAATTCTCGAAATATTTTAATCCATCCCATGACCATAATTCCTGCTCTGAATTTCGGCTAAATATTTCTATAATCTCCTCTTCACTCTTACCCTCACTTGCTAGCAGGCGATAGTAGGGGTCGTTTCTAAGGGATGCTAGTAGAATTCTATCTGACTTACCAAATAGTTGACCACCTTTCCAGCTAGCATCAAAGAGTTTTTGTAAGCTTTTCATATGCGATTTCATTGCCAATTCGGCAGAAATCTGGTATTCGTAGTCTAGGGTTGTGTATATCTTTAAACCATCTGTTTTGATATTATAGCTATCACCATTTTCTTTGGGATTAAGCTTGGCCCATTCCTGAAACTCCTTTCTTACAAGCTGTTGAAAGTATCTAGCTAATCCCGTCAATTCGGAAGACGATATATATCTAAGATCTAATGGCAGTGCCGAAGCTTCAGCATTTAAAGTGCTGTCGATGAAATTATATTTGAGCATTTGAGCTAAAACAGTATTCCTGCGCTCTAAACACCTTTCGGGATATCTTCTAGGGCTATAATACGATGGCGCCTTGAGAATACCAACTAGCGTAGATGATTCTGCTAGAGTTAACTCTGATGGGTGCTTTCCAAAGAATCGTCTAGAGGCAGTAGTCAAGCCGAAAGCTCGCTCGCCAAATGATACTGTATTAGAATAAAGTAAGAGAATTTCATCCTTTGAGAATGACTTCTCTAGCCTTTGTGCAATTGTTATTTCTCTAAACTTATTGATCGGTAGACTGAGAATAGAAAACCGTTGTCTGGGAAATAAATTCTTTGCTAGTTGTTGGGTTAATGTAGATCCACCGCCGCTCTTACTTCTTTGAAGCAGAATTGATTTAAAAAATACTCTGCTCAAGGCTCTATAATCAAGTCCATTATGTTCGTAAAAGCGTACATCCTCAGTTGCAATCAATGCATTCCTGAAATCGCTGGTTAAATCATTTTCGTCTAGCTCACCACGATTTTCCTCGTAAAATGTCCCAAACAATGTGCCATCGCGGGCATACAATTCTGTAGATAAAGGATTGTTGATTGATTGTAATTCTTCCGTTGAGGGCAGGTCTGTGATTATTTCCCAACGGACTGAAAGGTATAATAGCAAAACAAAAAGTGAAAGAACTAAACCAAGGATACCAGATATGAATAACCCTTTTTGAAGAGCTGTCCATGACTTAAAATTACCCCAGAACTTGTTTAATTTTTGCATGACAACTTAACCGATCTAAGCAGGTGATTTATTGTATTGGAACAAAGAATTATCAATGACTTACAAATGTAAAAGCACAAGCGCAATGCCTATTAAAGCAGGTAGAGTCTGAAAAAGCACAATCTTCTTATCAGCTGAAAAAGCGCCGAAAATACCTGCAAGAGCGACACAAGCAAGGAAAAACAATGCAATATTGTTTGACCAATTATTGTCAGGGATCAAAAGTAACCAAATTAGTCCCGCGGCCAAGAAACCATTGTAAAGCCCTTGATTCGCCGCCATAGACTTAGTTTTATGAAAGAATTCTTTTGAGTATCCTCCAAAGGTCTTTCTTCCTAAAGTAGTCCACGCAAACCTCTCCATGTATAGTATGTAAATGTGGAGCAACGCAATCAATGCTATAGTAATCTGTGCAAAAAGATTCATGAAATGGATTTTGCACATTAGGATACAAAGAAATCGTAAACAATGACCTTAAGTTATAAAACGTGCAAGCTCTTCTTTGGTTGGGATTCTACAAGTAGACCTTTTCCCTGCTAGGAAATATCTATTTTTTGCTACAAGGTAATAGATTTTATCAGTAAGAAATCTCGGCAATAGTCTAAATAGTCGAATGAATCTTGGCAAGAAACCATTCAACTCCTTGGAAAGTTGAAAGACTGCTTCTGAAGCAGTTGAAAAATGAGATCCGTCATAATAGATAAACGTCTCATACCCTAACTTGATTTGTTCTTCCGATAAAAACTGATTTGCAAATTCACTTTGAAGTGATGCTACTTTCAGCTCGTGGCTTTTTGAATTTCTCATTACGTAGTCTACAGATACATTACAAATATTGCAAACACCATCAAAGAACACAATCCTAGCAGAGTTATAATCAATATTGTTAGAGTCAGTGGAACTCATCTATTTGAAACTAAATGTATAATCTACCGTATAGAAATAGGGTAAACCAATTCTCTTATCTATGTTTTTCAGCTCAAAACTAACTTCGACTGGTTCTTCCTCTTCTCTAGCACCACTGTCAAATCGAATGTGAAAGACTCCTTCTTCTCCCGACTTGATGACAGCATCTTCATCATATGTCAATTGTGAACAAGAACACACATCGAAAAAACTATATTCAATCGGTTCTGCTAGTACATTCAGAAACTTAAAAGTCATTTCTTTGAATTCTCCTTTTGTTACAGGACCCAGTGGAATTCGTTTCGCTTGAAATAGTAGAGCTTCACCTTTCTGTTGCGCCGTAGTAATTTCAGTGGACGAATAATCAGGATGACTTATCGCCGTTTCCTGACAAAAGGAAAAGCTGACAAAAAACAGAAAACTTACACTAAACAGGTACTTCATAGTTTAACACTTTCGAAAAACAAAGATATTTACATTGTGGATTTATCGCCACTACATATTGATAACGATTTGATTAATTTTAAAGTTTTAGATTATCCGATCTTCAACAAAACTTAACAATTATCGCTTGAATATTCTCTCGACTAAGCTAACATTTCCATCTGTTATTTCCAGAAAATAAAAGCCAGGTACTAGTGAACTCGTGTTGATAATCATCTCTTCATTATCTTCAGTTATTGGCAATTCGAAACGCTGCCCCATGACGTTAGTTAAATTGTAAGAATAACTAGAATCTGTGCCTTTTATCACTAGTCTACTCGCAAATGGATTGGGATAAACTTTCAGTATTTCATCTATTTCAATTTGATTACTTGCAACATCAATAAAGGTGGACAAAGTTTTTTCACAATCGTTGGAATCAGTTACAACGAGATCGTATTGACTTGAAGGAAAATTCACCAAGTCTTTCTCGGAGCTAACTTCGAGATTATTCTCTCTCCAAGAATAACTATAAGGAGGAGTTCCACCTTCAACATCTACTTTGATAAATCCATCACTTTCGCCCGGCACCTCAGCTTGTGTCTCGGTTATTACTATTACGATCTCTGTGGGTTCATTGATTGTTTCTTCAAACTCGTAAGTACAACCATCACCATTTATGACAGTGAAAAAGTATTCTCCTGCTGAAAGATCGCACAGGTTCTCTGGCAATACTTCAATAGGATCTGCACCTCCATCGATTGTTAAATCTATACAACCATCACTACCATCAAAACAAGAAACATCTATTATCTCGTAAGATACTTTTGGCTGTTCTTCGAAAACATATGTGTAAGTAATTGTACCAACTGACTCGTTACCAGAAGGATCTACAACACTAACCTCGTAATCAATTGAGTACTCTCCTGGGATTTCTGAAATATTTATTGAATATTCAAGCGTGTCTTTGACATAATCTGCTTGGCAATTATCAGTGATGAATTCCAACGGTAAGACCCACGTTCCCGAAATATTCTGCGCTTCGCAAATCGCAATACCGCTATCATTTAAATCTACAGTTATGGGAAAACCTAATAGAGTAGGTGCTATTGTGTCAAGAACTTGGGCAGTCACAACACGACTTTCTAGTAACTCTTGGAAATTATAAAGCTCAACTTCAAATTCGATTAACCCTAGATCTTCGCAACTCAAGAAAAGACTATCATAAAGTAGATAAAGTGAATCTGTACAACTGCCTGTCAATTGTTGGACATAATCACCGACTTTTGGTAATGCATTAAACATACCACTTTCATCTAAGAATACTTGAACAGTATCGATTTCAAATACTATTTCAGCACTAAAATCTTCTACTACTATAAACGTGTCCACCGCTTCGCAAAGATTGGCATCCGTCACGGTTAATACATAGGCGCCACCCTTTAGACCTTCAAGGTTTTGCATAATTGCCCCATTGGACCAAGAAAATTCATAAGGAAGCGTACCGCCTTTGTACTCAGTAAAGATTGAAGCCAAAGTATCTTCACAAGTTACGGTATCAACAGTGAAGAAGTCAAGCTCCAAAAGAAGTGGTTCAATAATTTCAAAATCTACAGTGTCTCGACATCCAATCTCATCACTTGCAATAACATTATACATTCCAGCGGGGAGATACTCTAAATCTAAATTAGTACCTGAAGACCATTCGAAATTCACATTACCTACGCCACCGTCGGAGGTTACAGTAACTACAGTGGAATCTCCAAAACACTGAATAGGAGTAAAAAGCACGTTTGCCGTTAATTCGCAAGAAATTTGCTCGAGAACTACTGAATCAAGAACTGAACATCCGTTCGAATCAGTAATATTCAAAAAATATGTTCCAGCAGACAGTGAGTCAATAATTGCGGTTGTATCTAAAGTTGACCAAAGGTATGTATATGGTGAGGTTCCTCCAGAAGCCGTAGCTGAGATCTCACCCCCGTTGGGAAATCCAATTGATGGTTGTTGTAAAATGTTGAAGACTAAGCCTAAAGAATCAGGTTCCATCAAGGAGTAAGTCGTAGTTGCGTTGCATCCAAATTCATTAGTCACAGTAACACTGTAAACACCCGCCAAGACATCAGCATTTTCTTGATCGGATGTACCATCACTCCATAGATAGGTAACAGCAGTGTCATTTGCAATAGCTTCTAGACTACCAAATAAATTATTACATGGAATCGAAAGTACTTCTTCTATGATAACTTCTAATGACGTTCCTGGACCTTCTATTGTATATGAATCTTCCTGAGTGCAAGCATTTTCATCTGAAGAAATCAAGGTGTAATCACCTGCACTAACATTAACTAAATTCTGCTCAGTTGATTCATCTGACCATAAGAAACTAATATTGCCTGTTCCACCTGAAGTATTTACAAAAATGGCTCCAGTTTCATCTCCTGAACAGTCGACATCAGTAATGGACTGAAGAGTATTAATTATTTCTATCGGATTACTGAGACTGAAAGAATCCTCATACGTGCAATCGTTAGTATCAGAAACAGTTACATCATAAGTACCAGCTGATAAATCCGTAATTTTTGATGTTGTTTCATCATTTGACCACAAAAACGAATAACTACCAGAACCACCAGAAACCGACAATTCTATTGAACCGTCTGAACTATTGAAGCAGCTTACTAAACTAATAGATGAATTCACTTCAATTGGTTCAGGATCGTTTAGTTCGATAGTAGCTTCGTTGGACATACCAGCATTATCTGTTACAGTTACTGAATTCAAGCCACTTGTTAACATAACCGCGGTCAAACTAGTCTCACCTGAACTCCACAAGGTACTATATGGAGGAGTACCACCTGAAATACTAACTGTAGCTGAGCCATTGTCATCTCCGGAACATAAAGGATCGATAGCATTAGTTATCGAAACCTCTGGAGCTCCGACTGGTGCAATGAAGGTAGTTTCAAAGGTAGTAGTCGGGCCATAATCACCACTAGTACTAGAGTTCCCATTAGCTATGACACCGGCTGCATAGAAAGTTAAACTCTCACCATCTACTGCTGATCCTCCGGAAGGAGCTGTCCAATCGACAGAATAGCTTATTGATCCACCAGAAAAATTTTGAGCGGGAGCATGTTCAAAATAATCTCTTTGGCCTGAAGTAGAAATGGAAGAAAACATTCCAGGGTTTGCAAGTTGACCAACGTTGTTATCACTTTCATCCAAAACAACCATTTGAAAACCTCCCTTCGTTGCGTTGTTAGTAGTATTATTTATCGTGACAGTTAGAGCATAAGTCTGTCCAGCATTTACGCTTCCTGGGACACCGCTAATCTGGATGTTACCATCAATACTCGGAAAACCGCCATTGTGACAACTATTGCAAGCCCCAAAATCGCCGGGAGCTCCTGTTCTTCCATTTGGCGGATTTCCTGAATTGCTGATAAAGAACAGACCCGCCAAAACGAATATGATATAAGACGATCGGATTTTCATAAAGATTGTTGTTTTAATTCTAACACTAAGATACTTCTTGATATAGTAACGCTGTGACTAAGCATGTAAATTTAAATTTATTGCACTTTTTATCAGAAAATGAAGAGTATAATTGTTATAAGTAAGGACAGAAGATATTGAAACTATGAGAATTAAATTTCTCACAAAATCATTAAAACGATTCAAATATTCTGTCTAGCCTCACTAAACAAATTTATTTCTTGTAAGTTTATGATATTTCGACAATTTACTATATCAACACACTTCATATGCGCCTGATCATAACTATCATTCCAATTCTCATTTTGTTCATGTTTTTTACTTGCAAAGATTCGCAACCAGTTGACTCATATTCCGAATCTCAAAAGTATCCCGGCATTCATCAAGCTAATACTCCGATTCAACTTGATGGCCACGGTCAAGAATTGGCATGGGACGAGGCAATTTGGTACCCTCTAGACCATGTTTGGCTAGGTGAAAAACCAACTGTTGAGGATTTTTCAGGAAGGTTCAAACTATTATGGAATTCAGACAATATCTATATTCTAGCTGAAATAACGGATGACGTAATTCTAGACTTACATGAAAATGGTTTGGACAGGTATTGGGATGACGATTGTCTCGAAATATTCATAGATGAAGATAACTCGGGCGGTAATCATCAGTATAACCATAATGCATTTGCATATCACCTCGCTCAAAATTTAAGAGTTACAGACATGGGTTTAGATTCTCTACCTGGATATTTCGACTCACATATGCAATCCGCAAAAGTTCAACAAGAAAACCTAACTACTTGGGAAGCAGGTATTAAGATTTTCAAAGATGATTATACTTTTGGAGCTAATCCACGACAACTTTCAATAGGTGATGAACTAGGTTTCATGGTAGCATATTGTGATAACGATAGTAGCGAGCAGCGAGAAAACTTTGTTGGATCAATAGCAATCGAAGGTGAAGATAAAAATCGTGGCTGGATCGATGCTGGAGTATTTAACGATTGGACCTTAATCGACTAAAGTGAGATAATTATATTTACTAAACAATTTTAGGACTGACTTCATTTAGATTAATCCATTCTTCGACCCATTTAGGTATGGAAGGTTCGTAAGGCATTCCTAGTTCTTTGGCTACCAACTCAGCGCTGACGATACCCTTACTTGAAACGACTGCTGTGCGCACTAATGCCGCAGAATGTATAATATTTCTACGTACCGTTTTCTGGTAGAAATAAAACCATTTATCATCGTATCCAACAAGCTCGGTTTGAAGGATGTATTTTTTGAAAAGCATTAGTCTCCTTCGATACCTTGTGAAATTTCCTGCAACCATCAATCCCCACTTTTTTCGTTTTAGGACAGAAAAAAGGCCCAAACGCATGCCGTAGTCATATCTTCCTAAGTCCATCATGGTCAGATGTCTTCCATTATTTAATTCTGGATACAGATCGACATCTGAGATCATCACTCGCAAGTTAATTTCACTAGTTTCCGTTAATTCTAAAGTACTACCGTACTTAGCTTTTACCAAAACTCTTAACGCTCGAAAGTATGGATACATATTACTCTTATTAATACTTTTGAAATCGGACCTTGTTTCGTCCCGCAAAACTTTTGAAAGCTTAATGCAATCTAAATTATTGGGCAGCTATCCTCAGCCCATAGTAGTAAAGGCAATACCACAAAAGTGATACTGCCTTTAGTTTTATCTGCAATTAAAAATTCATTATTTGATCACCTGAATAGGGTAGATCCCTTCTAAATTATTACTTGTAATTACTTTGACATAATAAGATCCATTGTCCAATGTATTGACTGGAAGTGAGACAGTAGCATTATTATTGACATCTCTGCTTAACACAACTTGTCCGAGTACATTAATTAAATCAATATGTCTTATCTGAGCACCTTTACTAACAACAGTGATGTTACTGGATGCTGGACTTGGATAAATTTCAACCTCTGCTCCCAATATTTCTTTAACATTCACTGTTGGAGCACCTTTGACATAAAAATTGTCAATTCCAGCTTCAACTACGTGACCATTTGATGCAAAATCACTTGTTCTCATTGAAACTGTCATTGTAGATGTAATTTCAAGAAATTCTGAAACAACAAAACTGAACTTATCACTCCACTCTTGAGAATTTGTATTGTACTCCAAAAGCAGGATTTCAGTCATTCCATTATCTATATAAAATTCAAGCTGATCATCAGAAGCACCATTTCCACCGCCAGTCATAAACCATGTACGAAATTCGACAGTTGGATTTTCATAATTAGTAAGGTCCATTAATGGAGAAGTCAATATCGTCGTTCCATTATCTACATCTGATGAGAAAAAAGAACCTCCTATTTCGTTTTCTGTTACGTAACACATATTTCCTACATCACCTTCAACGTCTGCCTCAGGATTAAATATTAGTCCACCGTTATATGTTCCAGCAGGAACAGCTCTTTCCCAGCCGCCAGAGAAATTTCCACCTTCCTGAATATTCGTAACTTCCCAACCTAAGTCTAGAATATAGTCATCCATATAAGCAGGCTCAGTTTCGTATGTTTCAGAAAATGGTCCTTCAATAAAGATCCCTTCTACACCGATGTTTTCATAGCCCCATTTACCAGCATAAATTTCGTATTCACCTTCAATTACTGTCGTTGATGCCAAACCTTGATTGTCTGAAGTTAGGTCAAACGTTAACTCTTGCCCCTTTAAGGTAAATTCTGCATTTGGAATTGCATTTCCAGTGTTTTTATCGACTAAAGATAGACCAACTTGGTAACTAGGTAATTGACCTAGCTTCATGTCCAATATCGTAACTTCCCCATTGACTAGCGTAGCTTCAGCTGTTTCCGTTTCGTATAGTGGATGAGAGAATTCAACTGTAAATGTCCCGGGAGTAGGTTGTCCAGTTTTATATTCTCCGTTAGCTTCAGTTTGCTCATCTTCATAATCTCCGTCAATTATTCTTACTGTTGCATTTGATATCGACGCATTTGTAGCAATATCTGTCACTTTTCCTTCAAGATAGCACGCTCTGACATAATCAGCTTCAAAAACATATAGACCACTATTAATATCGCAAGCTATCACAACCCCAGATGGAAGATAAGGTGTCACACCCCAACAGCCACTAAAACCGCCATCTGGGCCATCATAGGTATCGTATGCAGCAACTTGCACCATATTTTCAGGTCTATGTACATCTGTAATGATTACACCTGCCGTGTACCACGAAGTCACAATAAAGCCGTTAAAATAGTGTGTATTATGCGGAATGGTTCCTGTACCAGCTACTCCTGGTGGCATGAACTTATCTAATAGCTCAATATTCTGAGGATCCGAACAGTCATATGCATCTACAAAACCTTCTGGTCGTTCATCGGTAGTGAATACATAGTTATGTGTTGGGTCAGCCCAAGCATTATGGGTAAAATCACTAGAAGTCTCTCTAGTTCCTAATAATTCAATGTTGTTTAAATCTGAAATATCATACATAGCAAGATGATCATAAATTTCACTTGCATAGAGCGTATCTCCTTTTGCGTAAGCATCATGAGAATAAGGTGATACTATACTCGTTAAATAAGTTGGGTTCATTGGGTCATCACTGGGATCTAAAAACTCAACTCCTCTACCTTGACATCCCGCTAACATTATAATACCTTTCTCATCGATAAAGATATTGTGACACCTATCCAACGCTATGTCATTATCACCTTCCTTCACAACTGGTTTAATGAAATTAAACTCAATATTATTTGGTGCCTCGGACATGTCAATGATCAGTAAACCATCATTACCACTATCACAAGTAACATAGGCATATTCACCCCATTGTTTCATATCTCTCCAAGTCGAGTTAGAACCAGGAATAAATATTAGTTCGACAGGGTTTGTTACATCCTCCAAACTGTAAACACGGGTTCCTATTGTAGTTCCAACGATAGCATATTCAGAACCATCTGGAGCAACATAACCCCAAATATCATTTCCACTACCGTCAAAAGTAACATTGCTCTGCAAGGTTAAATTCAACTGTGAGAAAGAAAAAATGCTAAAAAGCATCAAAAAAGCAGAAAAGAAAAATTTCATTTTTTGTATTAAGTAGTTAAAAGATTTCTGTGCAAAGCATATTAATAACTTAATCTTCACAACAGACAAAGCAGTAAATATAAACCTATGTACCAGTATACACGAATGATTGTTCGCCGTATTGCAGACATATCAATAAAAATCGACAGATGTCGTCGATAAGCTATGACTTCTTGTGTAAAATCATCGTTGTCAGACGAGAAACACAACAAAGTTCATCGCTTGAATTGTAAATCTTAATATCCCATACGTGAATATTTCTACCCACTTTGATTGGTTTAACCACACCAGTCACTATTTCTCCCTCTTTTGCAGACTTAAGATGATTTGCATTTACTTCCACACCTACAGCACCGTTGATAGTATTTGGATCATGTATAATCCAACTTGCAACTGAACCAAGAGTTTCAGCCAACACCACTGATGCTCCGCCGTGTAGCAATCGCATCGGTTGCACATTTTTAGAAGTAACGGGCATTGTTGCTTTAAGAAAGTCCTGTCCAACTTCCGTTATTTCGATATCCAAAAAATCTCCCATCGTGTTTTTTCCTGAGGCATTCAGCTCTTCAGGAGTTAAATCAGTATACCATATACTCATAAATAGACTTTTTTATTTGTCTGCAATAGAATCCAAAATATCTTTCACATCAGTATCACTTGCCGATTTCCACACCGCTTGTGGTACCCCTCGGAACCAAGTCAACTGTCTTTTGGCGTAATTCCTTGAATGCTGCTTTACTTTCTCTAAAGCAAAATCATAATCTACTTTTCCCTCCAAATACTGAAAAAACTCAGAATAGCCGACAGTTTGCAAAGATCGATGGTTACGATATTTGAATAATTGTTTTACTTCTTCTAGAAGTCCCATTTGAATCATTTGGTCAACTCTTGTATTGATTCGATCATAGAGTTCTTCTCGGGGTCTATCAAGCACTATGTAATGTACTTGGTAAGGAAGTTTCTTTGATTGTTCAGTTCTCCAGTCTGAAAATTTTCTTCCTGTGCCATAATATACTTCGAGGGCCCTGATTAGTCTCCTACTATTATTCAAATCGACCATCTCAAAATACTCGGGATCTAAATTTGATAATTTAGCCTGTAAGTACTCCAAGCCATTCTTCTCAAATAAATCTTGCAATTCAAGTGAGATTGAAGGATCTATTCTTGGAATTCTATCTAAACCATTTATTAGAGACTTTAGATACAAACCTGTGCCTCCAGTACAAATAACATAGTTCTTGACATAAAACAACTCTTCCATCTTTTCGCTAGCAGCTAACTCGTAGTCTGCAACTGTAAAAGACTCCTGTATCGAATGAGATCCTATAAAGTGATGAGGAACCTCACTTAACTCACTTTCTGAAGGTCGAGCAACACCAATTTTTAACTCTTTGTAAATTTGTCTGCTGTCTGCCGAGATGATTTCAGTTTCAAGGTGCTGAGCTAATTTTAATGACAGCTCCGTCTTACCAACAGCTGTTGGTCCAGTTATAATGATCAGATGTCTTGTTTCATTCATTGCCGTCAAATAGGTCTGCAAACATAAAAAAACCTACTTTTGGAATTGAAAAATGACTCCATGATTTACGATATACTTCGACCAACCGTCAGATTTGCCACAAAGCTGTACTTTGGTAAAATATTTGTTTCTGGTGTTGAAAACCTCCCAAAAGATAAACCCATAATTCTAGCAAGTAATCATCCAACAGCATTCATTGAACCATGTATGTTGGCTTGCTATCTGCCAGTGCGATTACATTTTCTGGTCAGGGGTGATCTGTTTTCAAAATCCTGGCTATCATGGCTTCTAAAAGGAACCAACCAAATACCAATTTTCAGACAAAAGGACGGAGTTGGTAACGTAAAGAAGAATCTAATAACCCAAAATCTTATTCTGGAGTTATTTCAAGAAAACAATGCCTTGTTGATGTTTCCTGAAGCACATACACATGAAAATCTCTTTTTGAGACCGTTGAAAAAAGGTATTTCTAGATTCGCTTTTATGCACCCCCACTCAAATGTCCAAGTCGTACCGATAGGTGTAAATTTTGATCGACATGTGAAGTTCGGCAGCAAAGTCTCTATTGTAATTGGAAAACCCATAGATATCGATTCACTCGAAGATCAAGCTTGGGAAACTGAGGCAAAAAAGCATAAACATTTCCTAGACTTATTATCTCAACGTATGCAGAAATGCCTACGACATATTAATCACGAAGAAAATGAAGAAAACCTCCATAAGGCATATAGAATAATAGATGGTCAAAAGCGCTTTTCACTGCTTCCTGTAGTTGAGAAAAGGAAAGATATCTTTGAAGAAGAACAGAATTTTGCAAACTTAATTGATGAAAGTGATGAATCATCTAGACTATTAGAGGATACAATTGATGAATCATCTCATCAACGCTTGAAGAAACCATCAATTCTTGATTTACTCGGAATGGTCATTTTCATTCCGATCTTCTTGATTAGTCTGCTTTTCCACTTCATCCCCACACAGATTTCGCGGTATATTGTCAAGAAAAAAATAACAATGCATGAATTTGTGATGCCGGTCTTCCTTGCAATTATGATTTTTGAATACCTCTTTTTGATACCTGTTACTTTTATTGTAACAATTATTATTGGCGGTATTGCATGGTATGTTTTTCTAGCTTTTGTAATTTCAGGCCTATTCGGAGTGTTTTATCTAAAGGCTTTTCAAGACAAATGGCAATATTTATTCCTTAGTAGTCATCAAAAGAAAGAACTGCAATATACAGTATCAAATTTCAATACCAATTTTCCGACAATTTAAAGCCACCAAAATGAAAGTATCAGCCACACTTGTTTTTCTCTTAACTGCAGTCTTGTTCTTAAGTTGTAATGACAATTCAACCACTACTGACTCTTCAATCCTAACTACAAGTGACGGAAGCAATCAAGTTGTAGAATATGCCATGGTTATTCACGGAGGAGCAGGCACAATTCTTAGGGAAAACATGGATGAGGAAACTGAAAAGGCTTACAATGAGATATTGACTAAAGTTCTTGTAGAAGGTGAACAAATGCTGAAAGATGGGATGAATTCTGAGGAAGTAGTTGTCAAATCCATTATGAAAATGGAAGATTCACCTCTCTTTAATGCTGGAAAGGGAGCTGTTTTTACAAATGAAGAGACAAATGAACTAGATGCTTCAATAATGAGAGGTTCCGATCAACAAGCTGGTGCTGTAAGTGGCATAACAAGTATTAGAAACCCAATTACCGCTGCGCTTGCTGTTTTGAATAAATCAGAACATGTTCTACTTTCTGGTATCGGCGCAGATAAGTTTGCAGCGGAAAACGGATGTGAAGTAGTTGATCCATCGTATTTTCATACGGAAAGACGATTAAATTCACTAAACCGTATAAAAGCTAAAGAAGATTTCGGAACTCTAGAATCTTCAGATCTAGACTACAAATATGGTACGGTTGGTTGTGTTGTTTTGGACAAAAAGGGAAACATTGTAGCTGGAACATCTACTGGTGGAATGACGAACAAGAAATACAATCGAATCGGAGATTCTCCGATAATAGGTGCTGGTACTTATGCAGACAATTCCACTTGCGGTGTTTCATCTACAGGACACGGAGAGTATTTTATCAGATACTCCGTAGCATATGACATAGCCGCCAGAATGGAATACAAAGGACTGAGCGTCGATGAAGCAGCTAAAGAAGTTGTTATGGATAAATTGGTTAAAAAAGGAGGCTCGGGTGGAGTAGTGGCCTTAAGCAAAACTGGCGAAATCGCTATGATCTTCAATACCCCTGGAATGTATAGGGGCTACGTTAAGCCTGGTGAGCTAGTAGTTAAAATCTATGAAGATTAAATCTTCAAATTGAATTGCAAAACTAAAATAAATGTCTTTAGTAAAGTCCTTATCCGATAGGTTTGCTGAAACCTATCTAAATGGTAGGTGGATCTGTGGAACAAATGTCACAGAGCTTATTAACTCGGTTTCGTACCGCGAAGCTGTAAAGAGCCTACATGATCTAAATTCAATAGCTCTCCTTACATTCCACTTATTTTATTACCTAGGCGGTGTTTTACAGGTTGTAAACGGTGGAAAGCTTGACATCAGTGATTCAAAAAGTTTTGATATGTCTAAAATGTCCAATGAGGTGCAATGGAAGCTACTCTGTAGTCAATTGACAGATCGAGCCACTCAAGTACTTCGAAAAATAGAACTAATGAATCAGGAAGAGCTTCATGGTGACTTTTCAGAGGGAAAATATGGCAGTATTCTAAGAAACATTGAAGGTCTTATCGAACATGGATACTATCATCTTGGGCAAATGGTACTTATCAAAAAAATGACATTAAAACAAGGAGTAGCATCTGAATAAAATTAAAATACACCCTCAATAAAATATTATGAGGGTGTACTACAATTATTCTTTACTATTTACTGCCTTACGACCTTGATAATCTCAAATGAACCGTCCTCTTTAACTAATCTAAATAGATGTATTCCCGGACGCAATTCAATATTGTATGTGGAGATTAGAGTATTTGGTGCAACATGTCCAATGTAACTGCCTACTGCATCGTATATCAGAACACCTTTCACATCTTCCTCAAGCAATAATGTAATCTCAGAACTTCTGATCGGATTAGGGTATATTATATTTGTACTATTCCTAGTGATTATGTCATCATCATTAAAACCTGGACAATCCGGTGCTTCTACGAACTCACTTACTTTACAATCAACATTATCGCATAACTCAACGCGTAGATTAAAGTCTTCTAGATCGAAAGGGCCGATTTTCAAGTTTTTGTCTCCTTGATTTTCGACTAAAATCTCCTCTTGACCACTAAGACTTGTTTTTATTACCTTCCAACAAGTATCATTTGTCCCTTGTATATTTAATTCCTGCTCAAACCCCGACAGAGAGCCAATCTTTACGCATTCTTTTTTTCCAAATTCTACTATTAAGTCGCAATCGTTTCCACTTTCTGAGCAGGTTTTGGGAGGACAGACCACAACTATTGACTCACATTGCATTGGATTTTCAGTATCAAATATTGTAAGGTCAAGACATTCTGAAATCACACCTGCTTCTACTGTTACTTCTTGACCATATGGAGCTTGAATTCCAAACTCTGGTATCTTAAATTCGTCTCCAACACCACCAGTAACCAGTAAATCAAAAGACCAAGTGTCATCTTCCTCTATTGGAGTATCTTGATTGTTGCAGAGGTTATTGGTTAGGACTATATCCATACAACCTAAACAATTTGCTGGAGACTGAATTAGTTCCAAAACGTTACAAGTAGGATCGTTTACCAATTTTGAAGAAAGTATCCAATCACCTAACATGATCCCAATACCCTCTAAAATAAATTTTCCGTTACCGACTCCGGATCCCACCAAAGTTGAAGTATTATCACTTGTGAAGGTTTGATAGACTTCCCAAGTATCCAGGGAGCCATAAGAAACATTAACTTCTACATCATAGACATCATCACTTAAGACATTCTCAGTACCAGCATCAGAGCATTCTCCCACTATAGTCGAAACGAATAATCCACAACCATTGGAACACTTCTCAGGAGCATCCAAGTCTAACTTAATATTGCAATCATCCGGGAACTCTGTATCAGTAATGGTAATCGATATTGTCGGATTGTCAGTAATTGTTCCTACAAGGACAATCTGTTCAACTCCATAATATCCAGTAATACCTAGTGGCTCGATAGAATAACTTGTGTTATCGTTCAATGTATTTTCAACTAATAAGTCAAAAGCCCAATAGTCATCGTCAGGTTCACTAGTACCGTTACTGTAACAGTTTATGTTTGAAGCGTTAGTATATAGACATTCACAATTAATTTGACTCTGACATACATTGATTGTATTAGTAGTCAGTGAGGTTATGAAATTACTCGAATTTGAAAAATTCAATACCACAGTAATATCATTGCAGTCTACATCTATAAAGTTACTTTCAAACAGAGTAAGGCAAAATGTCTTTGTTTGCTCATCAACAAAGTCTACCGAATAATCTAAGTCTGGAACATCCAATGACGTGAACGTCAGTGGAAAATTATAGTCTAGCGTGTAAGCTCCACAAATTTGGAGTGGAAAGCCTTGACAAAAACTCGGTGACTCTATTGAGGCGCTTAGTCCTACTGAAGGACTTATATCAAAAGACTGGACTTGGCCTGACAAATGCGTGAATAGCAAAAGGGTACAGGCCCAAACAAATAGGTTGTTGGAATATTTCATTTCTAAAATGTTGAATTGGTCAAATAGTTATGTACAGCTATTCAATCCCGAAATGGAAGTGATGCTATGACAACTTTTTAATCTGATAACATAAATCGATTCAAAAGCAAGACCCTCTAGAGCATAGAATTAGCTGCCTGCTTATAAAAATTAATGAAATTCTTGACCTTTTAGAAGTGGAATTTGTTTGAGGTACTGTCAATTAAATTTGCCCTTTGATAGCTTCTTGGACATTAATAATATGATCTCCAATCCGCTCCAAAGTTGAAAATAGGTTATTGTAGCTCATTGCAGTCTGAACATTATAGCCAGGAGTCCCCAATTCAATATTATTCTCTGTACGGAGACTATTTCTGAAATCGTTAATCGAATCTTCAATGCTCAGAGCTTTACTTAGACTAATCTTATTGTATTGGTTTGATTCAAGATTAATATTCATTTCAGTAAAAGCTTGCTCTATCAGATCCATCATTTCGCGCAAACGCAATTTCTGATGATCCGAAAGAGATCTTTGTTGCTCATCAAGATTCTGTAAGGTCATAGATATCTGATAATACAAATCTCCAATTCTTTCCAAATCATTACAAATATTTAGAAAAGTTCGAAGTTTTACACTCGTACTAGGGGTGATCTCTTTGTCAGAAAGCTTTGTTATATACTCGGTAATTTCAATCTCTAGTTGGTCGGTAGCTTTTTCATACTTCTTAATTTTCTTGTGGAGTTTCTTGATCTCCTTTGCCTTCGTCGCTTGTAGCAAGTCTAAGAGAATTTTATTCATCTTACTTGTGATAGCTCCATAATTTGCTGTCTCTTTCTGTAATTCTGCAGTTGCTAATTCTGGAGTTCTACTACTGGACGTTATAAATTTAAGCCGATGATCATCTTCACCTTCTGATTCAGGCACACTCAATATTGCAATTTTCACAAGAGTATTGACAAAACCAATCATGATCAAAACATTCAAAAAATTGAAGGCTGTGTGAAATGCTGAAAGTGCTATCGGCACATCTTCAGCATCCGTAAACGGAGTGAAATTATCAATGAATCCTTGAAGTATATTTGTTAATACTGGCAAAAAGTAAGGTAATAAAATTAGCATCCATGCTACACCAACTATGTTAAACATAGAGTGAATTCTCGCAGATCGCTTGGCGTTGGTGTTTCCAACTAGCGAGGCAATTTCCGCAGTTATTGTTGTTCCAATGTTCTCACCTAGAATCATTGAAGCAGCGACTTCAAATGGCAACCAACCTTGCGAACACATGGTCAATGTGATAGCCATTGCCGCACTCGATGATTGCACAACAACTGTTATGAGTGCTCCAATTGCAACAAATAAAATCCTAGAAAGTATTCCCCAATTTGTGAAATTCGCCAAAAATTCTAGTACCTCAGTATTTCCCCTAAGATCAGGAACCGCCGTTTTTAGATAACTCAGACCAAGGAACAGGATAGCGAAACCAATAACAAACTCACCCCAGTACTTTATTCTTGTTTTACCAGAAAATAGCATTGGAACACCTAAGGCAAAAAGAGGTATAGAGTAAGCACTCAAATTGATTTTGAATCCAAGAATAGAAACAATCCATCCAGTAATCGTCGTACCAATATTGGCCCCCATCATTACACCAGCAGATTCAACTAAAGTTAATAGACCTGCATTAACAAACGAAACGGTCATCACAGTAGTAGCGGAAGATGACTGTACCAAGGCAGTTGTTAAGAATCCGGTTCCTACTCCAAGGAATCGATTTTTTGTCATTGTGCGAAGTATGTTACGTAATTGAGCGCCAGCAGCACGTTGAACACCGTCGCTCATCATTTTCATACCGTAGACAAAAAAGCTCAAGGCACCAACAATCTGTAGAAGGTCTACTATTCCAAAATCCATGAAAAGACAGTTTTGTATAAGAAAGATCGATCTATAATATACCTATATCCTTTTTGAGCGATTGCGTGACTATCTGAAAAAGTCGGATCGAAACGATCAATGTAATTCTTGAAAGTGGACATATAAGTTTTAATCTCGCTGTTTTGATTTAAAGCGTAAATATAGGTAAGACATTGTTATCGCAATGTTAAGGAATTCTGAGCAAAAAGGACTGAGATTTGTGGTACCTATCGTAAAGATTTTAATGGCTGCTAGCTCGCTAGCCAAATTGATTCCAATTTGTAATACCTTTTCTGAAAATTTGATAATGATCATATACCTTTTTCGCAAATGCATCTTTTTCTGTTAGTGTCCGCATTACAGACTCTGTAGCACCTTGTAAAGCACTAAGAGTATCTTCTGAAAATGCCCGAATCTGTACATCCGATTCATCGAGTATTTTCTGCAAATAGATATTGTTTTTTGCCTCAAAAGCACTCAATGACCAAATATTCTGTCTAGCACTTGCAGTTTCTAAAATTGCCTGAAAATCCTTTGGTAAAGCATCCCAAGCTTCTCGATTAACTATATTTTCAAGAATCGGTCCTGGTTCATGCCAACCTGGGTAGTAATAGTACTTTGCAATTTTATAGAAACCCATCAAATAATCATGATATGGACCGACCCATTCTGTTGCATCTATCACACCACGTTCCAAGTTTGTGTAAATTTCACTACCTGGACTTACGACTGCTGCACCACCCACTTTTTCAACTACCTTTCCGCCAAGACCTGGAATCCGCATTTTCAAACCCTGAAAATCCTCTATTGAATCAATCGACTTATTAAACCAACCTCCCATTTGTGGACCGGTATTTCCACCAGCAAAAGGTATTACATCAAAAGGAGCATAAGCTTCTTTCCATAAATCATAACCTCCTCCTTCGTATATCCAAGCATTCATTTGCTGAGCATTCATTCCAAATGGTATAGTACAAAAAATCGGAGCTGCTGGAATCTTTCCACCCCAATAGTAAGCTGCACCATTTCCCATTTCAACAGAACCATCACTGACAGCATCAAAGGTTTCAAGTGCTGGCGCAAGTTCTCCACCGCCATATACTTTTATCTTAAATCGACCATCGCTCATTTCTTCAACCCAATTTGCCAGCATATTACATCCTTCTCCTAACACGGGGAAGTTAGCTGGCCATGTGGTTATCATTCGCCATTGCACTCGTTTCTTGGTGTGAATTGCAGCAGACTTAGCAGTTTTTGGCTTACATGCCTGACTGGTCAGTATACCTACGGTTCCTAGTAATCCAGTTTTTAGAAACTTCTTTCTAGAAATTTTTGATGGCTTATTCTTCATCCTATTATTTGTTGACTTTGATCACTTGTGAAACAAATTGATTATTCGTAATAACCAGTACTGTTTGATCTTTTGATGTAAGTCTTGTCATCTTTCTACTATTACCTGGTGCATATAAGCCTGATTCCAAGACAGATCGAGCTTTAAATTCTCCAGAATCATTCTGCGTTAAAACAATTCCAGTGGAAGCATCATGTCTTGTGGTTTCAACTTCGGCATCGTATTCATTTCCTATAGCAACTATATCAAGTAGACCATCATGATTCACATCCATAATCTCAATGTCACGAATTGCTGACACTTGAGCCTCTAGCGGAAATGCTACAAAATCATAGCTTGACCCGTTCTTCTTCAAATATCCACTTTTGAAATTATTGGCAGTTAAATGAACGGCCTCGTCTAATGCTTTTTCACCATATATATCCAAGACATCTGCTTTGGCATAACTTTCAAAATCCTTAAACTTTGATTTTATGAAAGGCATTTGCTCACTACTGCATTGTCTACCTCTTACAGGCACTTCACCATAAGTATCTGAAGTTTTAGTGAGAACCACGTCATTCGTGTTATTCTTATCAAAATCACTTCCGTACAACTGCAATGGATGCTCTTCATCAGGGTGAAACTTGTTATTCAAACCGATATTTCCGAGTACATATTCAACCACACCGTCGCCATCAAGATCACCCTCTTCAATCGTGTACCACCATCCTGACATAGGGGCATCAGGTATAACATTCGCATTTTCAATCAATTGTTTGCCATTGTTCTCAAAGAACTTGACAGACATGAACTCACCTACAACTACTAAATCCATCAAATCGTCTCCATTAAAGTCACTCCAAATGGCATCGGTGACCATTCCAATATTCTTCAAATTAGGTGCAATTTCTTGAATCTTATCAACTAGAATTCCGTCCTCATTGATGAATAATTGGGAACTAGAAGGGTAGGGGTACTTACCAGCTACGGCATGTCCGCCTACAAATAGATCTTCATCACCATCAGAATCAAAATCCGATGAAACGACGACTGTTCCATTGAAAGCATTCCCTTTTAAGTCACTTTCTTTTAACCAAGTACCATCGTTGTTAATGTATAATCTATCTGCATACACGGAGCTCCCGTCTTTCCTTTCACTTCCACCGCTGGCTACATATAGGTCAAGGTCACCATCACTGTCTACATCAAAAAATGCTGATCCTGCATCCTCTGCCTCTGCATCTTGATGCCATGGCCCCTCCAATTTATAAAACCGGTTGTTAGCATATCTGTACATTTCGCCTTTTGCTCCATGACTGTTTCCAATGTACATAAGACTAGACTGCTTACCTAGCTCTTTTCTAGAAGAAATAAAAGGAGCCTTGCGCGTCTGCATATGAGGTAAAAGACTCTCTCTATCAAAATCATTGTATTCATTCTCCTCGTGGCGAAAATCAAGATTAGAATTTCTAGTAATTTCAGTCAACCAAGTATAATCCGGTAGTTTTCTAACGAATGGTTTTGTCCATGTCTTTGGTATGTATTCAATTTCATGTCTTTTATTGATCCGTAATCCATTGAGCTTCTTCTGCCTTCCTAAATTGTTAATCAAAATGATCGAATCCAATTTTGTTATCCCTCCCAAACCTATGTGTATAGTAGGAGATACAGACGATTGAAAACCTCTAGTTCGGCTCTGTTCAGCATGAAAAACCTTCCCTTCAGCGTAAATCAGACATTGAATATTTGGCTTCGGCAGTTTTCCTTCTGTGATTGTAAGTTGAATCCAATTTTGATCTTCAATGCTATTTTTGTAAATCGAAGCTTCAGCGTTATTGTTATTGACTATTAAGTCTAAATCTCCGTCATTATCTAAATCTGCATATGCAGCGCCGTAGGAATACCCTTGAAAGTCCAAGCCCCAAGCCTCTGCTTTGGATTGAAACTGATAAGTGCCTTCCCGATTCTGAAAAGCAAGATTTGCAATCTTCTGTGAACCAACCTTTTGTGAAAACTCAAAAATTGATTTTGGGCCTTCAGCCCTAAACTTCTTCATTTCCTCTGCAAAATCGTTGTTCCTGATATCTTTATTGAGTCCATTTGTAATAAAAATATCCTTATACTGATCATTATCTAAATCAGCTAATAATACAGACCAACTCCAATCGGTAGATGCTATGCCAGCTAACTGTGCGATCTCTTTGTAGAAACCGTAGCCTTGATTCATCTGAAGCATATTACTCATGTATTGAAAGTGCTGTCCTCTAGATACATTTGTCCAAAACTGCTGAACATCCATCCCTGGCATATTAGTCTTTGATCTATAATGATCATTGCTTTGCATATCGAGAACAGCAATATCAACAAAGCCGTCATTATTGGCATCAGCTGCATCGGTGCCCATAGATGAAAATGAGATGTGCTTTAGTTTGCTTTGGATCTCATCTTTAAAGGTTCCGTTTTTTTGATTGATCCACATATGATCTGCTATTTCAAAATCATTAGCAACATAAATATCGGTCCAGCCATCCAAATTCAGATCTACAGTAGTAACTCCAAGACCAAAGCCGTAATCTTCAAGACCTGCGGACTTTGTTACGTCCGTGAACTTTCCACCGTCATTTCTGAATAGTTTATCACTATGCTCATAAGGAATAGCATTATTATTAATGTACTCTAGCTTCTGACTGTAATTATTTGATGGCGCATTCAATAGAAACATATCTAAATCACTATCTCCATCGTAATCAAAAAAGCTTGCTTGTGTTCCATGACCAGAATCGGCTAGACCGAATGCTTCCGCTGATTCAACGAACTTAAAATCTCCTTTATTTATGTAAAGTACATTCTTTCTTTTTGCTTGGTCTTCTGTATCGAGACTGTGCCAAAGTCTACAAACGTATATATCAAGTAAACCATCGTTGTTTACATCCGCGATGGATACTCCAGATGACCACCCCGCATTTTCTTCAAACGGACCTAGGCCGGTTCTATCTTCAAATTTGAAATTACCCATATTTTGGTAGATACGATCTGAAACTTGATTTCCAGCAAAAAATAAATCTTCTAGCCCATCGCCGTCGAAGTCGGCAGTAGCAGCTCCAGCACCATTATACACTGACTCCCAGTTGAGGTGATGAAAGTTGATATCCTCCTTGATCTGATTGATAAAATTTACTCCGGAATAATCACTACCAATGGCAGTGAAGAGTTTGTCAGATGTTGGTGATTTTTCTGTCTCATGGCATCCAAAAGCCGTAAATACGACGATCGCAAGAATTATTGGAACTACGGAATTTCTCATATAAGTACTAAAGTATTAAAAAAGATAAAATGCGCCACATTTTCAATGAGCAGATCTTCCTCATTCAATTATATTTGCAGGAAAAATAATAAAAGCATGAAAGATCCGAAAGCATTAAATGATGTCGCTCAATTCCATAAAACGTTTAACCTTCCGATTCTAGATGAACCGCAAATACCCTCAAAGGAAAGATGGGAGCTAAGATTATCATTGATAGAGGAAGAGTTGCAGGAACTGCGAGACGCGATTGAAGCTGATGATCTCGTAGAAGTTGCAGATGCTTTTTGTGATATTCAGTATGTTCTTTCAGGTGCAATCTTGGAATTTGGTCTTGCGGATAAATTTGATGCTTTATTTTCTGAAGTACAAAGATCTAATATGAGTAAAGCATGCGATTCGATGGAAGATGCAATAGCTACTCAGAAGAAATACAAAGACGAGCAAGGTGTTGAGTCTTATGTCAAACAAGTTGGAGAGGAATATCTAGTTTATCGTTCAAGCGATTCAAAGGTATTGAAGTCCGTCAACTACTCACCAGCCGACATTAAAGGAATGCTAAAGAAGTAGTCTATTCAGGATTTTGTAAATCGATAGAATTGATTATTACTTCATCCTCCAACTTCGCAGTATTCCATAGCGTTGAAATCACCAAAGCATCTTGTGGTGTGAACGCACCAGACATGCTGAATGACGGATTGGTAATATGTGGTTCGATAATCTTACTGATATACACTTCATCATGTAATATGTGCAGTAAGTATGTGCTATCGTTACCTGTAAGTTGTCCGATTCTTTCGGAGTAATCTGGAAGAAGTTTCAGTCCCAAAATTCCTTCGATTCCTTCTTTGTCAGTAAAGGGTTCAACAGACTCAAACATATCCGCATCTATGTATTTCGATGTTTTATCGGATAAGAATAGTGCTTCCTTCCCATCTACTGCAACATTACCCCAATAAGCCATTTCCACAGATGGAAACATCGTTCTAAAGTCTTCAGAGTTTATAGCTTTTAAAACATCAGATTTCTTTTCTGAATCTACCAAGCCAATCATCGAATTAGATTTGAAAGGTTTTTCTTTGTCTGGATACGTGAGATAAGTGTGTAAATATTCTCGAATTTCACTTTGTTGAGATTTAGGAACAGCATAAACTAATAACAAATCGCGACTCCAAGTTGCAAGCTGTCGAGTTGTCATAGTATCTGTATATTCTACAAGTGGTATTTCTACAATGTCACCAGCTATAAATGGTACTACAGTTTCGGGATATGGAACAATCTTTTTGAAACGCTGTGTCAAAACTTCGACAGAAGCTGACTGCGAACTGCCTTCTGGAATAGTCACCGTGAGCTTTGTTCCACCTTTATTCTGTAAACTAGGAGATGTGCAAGCGCTAAGAATTATTAATGCACAAATAGCTAAAAAAGCATGTCTCATTACTAATTATTTTATTTGATTTGTCACTAAAGGTTTTACCTGTAAACCAGCAAACTTTGTGTAAATTATAAAATCTGTTTCAACTCATGTAACGAACTTATCTGATAATCACTTTCTATTTGGTCATACTTCTGACTGGGATCAAAAAGGCACGTATTGAATCCAAATTCTCGTCCTCCTAGAATATCACTATGTGGATTGTCACCTATCACAATTACTTGCTCTTTCGGTGGACAATCGACATTCTCCCAAGCAAATTGAAAGTATCTGGAATCGGGCTTCGCAAGACCTATTTCGTCGGATACGACAATCGAATCAAATAAATGATCGATCTCAGCTGCCATTAATCTGGGACGCTGAACCTCCTTTAGACCGTTTGTTATTGCTGATAGACTATAGTTGGGATGTAGGTAATCTAGAATTTCTTCTGCACCATTCATAAATCGCTTATTTTCCACAAGCAATCTTAAATATTTCCGATTCATCATCAGCCCATCTAGCTTGATTCCATAGTGCTCTGCAGTATTTTCAAATCTAGATCTCCTCAAGGTCATCGAGTCTATCACACCTCTTTCAAATAAATGCCAGGCTGTCTGATTATGCTCATGATAAACATCCAAGAACGAATTATCGTAAGGTACATTCAACACTTCTGCAAATGACTTTAGAGCCTCATTCGAAGCCGCTGTGAAATCAAAGAGCGTATTGTCCAAATCAAAGAAAACGTGTGTTATTTTCATTACTTTAATTTAATTCTATACTTGTAATGGTAGTTTGCTTACTATCTGAGAATTCTAGCGTGTACTTACCTTCAACGAGATAATACTGTCCGTTCTCTTTAGCTTCAAATTTCTCTTTCTGATCAAGACTCTTGCGAAATTCCTTTTCCATTTCCTCATCCCATGTGTAGTCAAAACTATAATCTTGAAATCCTGCTTTTACAACCCAAGAGTCTTTCCTGATTATTGTGCCATCTTCCGCCTTCAATGTAACATCTAGAGTGGCACCCTCAGGGTGATAAACGTATAACTTGCTTTCTGGTTCGTTGAATTTTCTTAACCAATTCTTATTACCCCAGCTATCTCTTACTCTTCCTTTGAGCTCTTCTTGTACGACCAACTCATCACTCTTTCCTTGCACACTATAAATAGGCTCAAGATCTAACTTGTAAATTGAACGACCGTGCGTACCAATTAAAAGATCTTTCTCCCGTTCTTGGATGACAAGGTCATGCACAGCAACTAAGGGAATTGAATTAGAAAGTATGCTAAAAGAAGCTCCATCAAAGGTCGATATGTAAGTTCCATGATCCGTTCCTACATAGAGTATACTTTCGAACATCGGGTCTTCCAAAATAACATTTACTGGTTCTAATGGAAGATCAAGTCCTATTTTTCTCCAAGTTTTACCTCGATCATCAGAAACGTAAACCATGGATTCAAAATTATCCCATCGGTAACCGTTTAAACTGAGAAATACTCTATCCAAATTGTGTGAGCTTGCCTGAATCCTACTTACCCAAAACTCGCCTGGCAAGCCAGCTGTTAGATCAATCCATGTTGCACCTCCATCATCAGTTCGATAGACCATTCCGTCGTCACTACCAGTGTATATCAAACCAAATTTCAAAGGAGATTCCGAAAAACTGGTCAATGTTCCATAAGCGACGTCTCCCTTTCTACCTCCTCGAGTCAAATCTCCTGAAATAGCAACAAAGTCATTTCCCTGATTCATTGATCTCATTAACTTATTTGCACCCATATACAGGATATCTTGATTATGGCTCGATAATCCTACTGGCGTTTGCCAATTCCATCGATAGGGGCTATCACCTAATTCATGGCTTGGAGTAACATATTTTCTCTCACCAGTATTTAGGTTGATTCGGTAGTAGTTTCCAAACTGAAACCCTGTGTAAACAGTTTTATTGGTCCTCGTATCGACTGCTATTTGCATTCCGTCACCTCCCATTATTGATTTATAAGGATATTGACCTGACTGATGCCATCTTATGCTTTCTTCGTATTGATTTGAACCATACCAAACTCCATTATCTTGTAACCCACCAAACACGTTATATGGCTCGGCATTGTCAACTTGTATCGCGTAGAATTGTCCTACAGATGGATTGTTACATTTGAACCAATTTTCGCCACCATCATATGAAATATTGATACCTCCGTCGTTTCCGTTGATAAGATGAAGGTGATTTTTTGGGTTAACCCAAAGAGCATGGTGGTCAGCATGAACATTAGCTTTATTCATGTTTTCAAATGTCTTACCACCATCATCTGAACTTAGAATAGGGACACCTGCGATATATACGACATCAGGATTACTAGGCGCAGCTTCCACAAGTCCGAAATAGTAACCGTAACTATTATAAACTCTGTCAAGATACTCATCGTGGGTCTTAGTCCACGTTTGACCTTGATCATTACTTATGTAGAGTTCTGCTCCCTTTACCGGAGTATCGAACAAGAGCCTGTTGGCGTCTTCAAGATAGGTCGCTAGATCAGCTACTTTAACCTTTCCAGTCTTGATATCTTCAGTGACTCCTTCGCTTGTATACTTTTCCGGAAAGTAGTTGGATCTCAAGTATTTTTCAACCTTGTCGGAATCTAACTTAAGAAAGTCTTCTTTAGACATTGACTTTAGTTGATCCTTTGTGATCTGATCTGTCTTGCTTTCTTTTTCTTCAGGTTCTCTTCTGTCGTAGTTATCGACAAGCGCATACAATAAAGACTGGTCACCTTGATATGCCATTGACAAACCAATCCTACCTGTTCCTTCTGTATGCGGAAAGCCATTCTTGTTATCTAGCAGATTTGACCAGGTTTTTCCTCCATCAGTAGTTTTATAGATAGAAGATTCAAGTCCAGATTCTGTAAAGTCCCAAGCTCTTCTAGTTCTTTGCCAAGAACTTGCATATAATGTTTCAGGATCCTTTGGATCCATGATGCATTCAACTATTCCAGTTTTTTCAGAAATACTCAATACTTTTTCCCAAGATTCACCAGAATTTGTTGTTTTGAATAAACCCCGTTCTTGATTATCGGAATATAAATGTCCCAACGCAGCAACATAAACTGTCTCTGGTGACGTCGGATGAATAATTACCCGTCCAATATGATGCGAATCTTCAAGGCCTTTGAAACTCCAAGTTTTTCCATCATCACTTGAATGAAACATTCCTACACCTGCGTATGACGAACGACTTGAATTCACTTCACCAGTTCCCAACCAAATCTCATTCGTCTCCCAGTTAATATCAAAAGCACCTATGGTCATGACCATTTCTTGATCAAATAGAGGTTCAAAACTTGCGCCATTATTGATTGTTTTCCAGAGACCTCCAGAAGCATAGGCTACATAGAATATATGATGATCTTTGGGGTTGACTTTTAAGTCCACTACACGACCACTCATGACTGTAGGTCCTATGTTCTTGGCATTGAGGCCGCCAAAAGGACTCATCTTGGCTTTTGAAAGCTTTTCTTGAGCAGAATTTACTCTTTTACCAGATTCTGTTGCAGGTATTTCATTTTGGGCGAAAGCCCCACTCATGACAAAGACTAATAGGAATGTGCAGATGGATTTCATAAAGTTCATATTTCTTGCGAAAGTACAAATTCGATACGAATTTAGAACTGCTAAAAATGCCATTTACCTATTTAGACTGGTTTTTGTCTTGTCCGATAGATGCGAAACTTGAAGGCATTTGTTAGATTATTTAATACTTTTGAGAAAAGCATTTCTCATGAAGACTATCACTATATATCATAATCCACGGTGTGGAAAATCTCGAGCTGGTCTAGCTATTGCAGAAGAATTAGCAGAAACAGTTAAAGTACGTCATTACCTAAAAGCGGAACTAAGTTTAGTAGAACTTAAAAAGATTTTAAAACAACTAGATTATTCGCCCTTAGAACTCGTGAGGAAAAATGAGTCGGATTGGAAAACAGAATATAAAAATCGAGATTTAACTGATGAAGAAGTAGCGCAAGCTATGATCGCAAATCCTAAATTAATTGAGAGACCTATTCTTGTGATAGGAGAACATGCAATAGTTGGTAGACCTACTGAGAATATCGAACCATGGATCAAATCGATGTTTTCGAAATGATCAATACTAATTAATTCAAAACAATTACACCATCAAACTTATAGCAGTTAATCAAGGCTAATTCTGTGAAAAAAATAGATGTAATAATTATCGGTGGTGGTCTAGCAGGTCTAACTGCAGCGATTCATCTAAGAATTCAGGGATTCGAGATACAAGTTGTAGAGCCCAACCCATATCCAAAGCATAAAGTTTGCGGTGAGTATATATCCAATGAGGTAAAACCTTACTTAGCTTCACTAGGTATTGACGTACATGGAGCTGGTGCAAAAGACATTAAAAGGTTCCAACTTACAAATACAAAAAACAAATCAATCGAAGCAGAATTACCACTTGGAGGCTTTGGCATCAGTCGCTATACACTTGACAAGCTAATGGCTGACCGTGCAATTCAGCTCGGTGTCGAGCTAATACATGATAAAGTCACTAATGTCACTTACGGTATTAATAGTTTTAAAGTAGAACTTAATAAAAGTAGTTCTCCATTAATCTCAACTTTGGTAGTAGGCGCATATGGAAAACGGAGCACCTTAGATAAGAATCTAGGTAGACGATTTATCAAAGAGCGCACTCCTTGGATTGGAGTCAAGAGCCACTATGAAAGTACTTTTCCTGAAGATCTAGTTTCTCTTAACCATTTTGAAGGAGGCTACTGCGGCTTATCAAATGTTGAAAACCAGAGAGTTAACGCCTGTTACCTAATTCATCAATCTACCTTTCAAAAATATCGAAATATTGAAGATGTTCAGAACAAAGCTTTGTCTGCTAATCCATTCATGGCTGAGTTCTATGCTTCTTCAAAAATGCTATTTGACAAACCTCTCAGCATCAGTCAAATATACTTTGGCAAAAGAGATTTAGTCTATAATCACATTTTGATGATCGGAGACACAGGTGGAATGATACATCCATTGGCAGGTAATGGGATGGCCATTGCTATACATTCTGCAAAATTAGCCTCTGAATCACTTTCGCTATACTTAGAAGGTAAGATGAGTAAAGTGGAGATGGAAAATAAATATGCAGTAGAAAGAAAAAAAGCTTTTGCCAAAAGGATTCGTGCTGGAGCGTATATACAATCTCTCTTTGAGAAGCAGAAAGTAAGTCATCAATTAATGCAGCTTGTTCATTACGTCCCTTTTATAATTCCTTCCATCATTCGTCTCACGCATGGTAAACCAATAAGCACTTTGGATAAATCCAAAAATTGATGTAATATAGCACAAATTAAAAGTGTATGTTCCCAGATACCAGTGTAAGAACTGATGAAGAAGAAGAGATGGATGATTTCAGTTTGGCTGGAGAATCATTTGGTCAAGTGCTAGATAATATTGCATCGATAAACAGATGGCTTGGAGGAAACACCGCCACGATATCAGCTCTGAATAAGCTTATAAAAGAACAATCATTCGATGAGATAAATATCATTGATGCTGGATGCGGTGGAGGAGACATGTGCCGAGAAATTGCAAAATGGGGTAGAAGAGTTGGCCAAAAAACTAAAGTAATAGGAATAGATGCGAATGCTTATGCTCTAGAACATGCAGCCAAGAAATCTTTAAAATATCCAGAGATTTCTTATGAAGTTGTCGATATCTTTTCAGACAAGTTTTTAGATATTCCATGTGACGTTTTAGTTTGTACCTTGACGCTACATCATTTCAAAGATCCTGAGATAGTCAATTGGCTAACTGCCTGCATTGACAATGGAGTAATTGTAATCGTCAATGATTTGCATAGAAGTGGTTTAGCTTATCGACTCTTCCAACTTGTGGCATTCGTTTTTAGACTAGATAGAATGAACAGAGATGACGGTCTAATTTCAATACTCCGTGGTTTCAAGAGAGAGGATCTAGAAAAATATACAAATTCGATAAAGGAAAACATAGAGAATATAGAATACTCAATCCAATGGAAATGGGCATTTCGCTACCTATGGCAAATAAGAAAAATATGAGCGTACGAATAAAAACAGTAGCTAAAAGTCTACCGCAGTATACTAGGAAAACTAGTGAAATCATGCCTTTTCTTGATGTCTGGTTGGATGGGCAAGAGGAGCGCTTTGCGAGAAAAGTCAAGAAGATCTTTGAGAATGCTGCTGTTGACCAGAGATATTCAATCATGTCACCAGAGGAAGTCTTTACGCATACGTCTTTTGAGGATAAAAATGATATCTATTGTAGAGAAGTTCAGAAATTGGGAATCGACGTTCTAAAGAAGGCTTTGAATAAAGCGGATTGGGATCCGAAGAGTTTAGATTATATCATCACCGTAAGTTGTACGGGTATCATGATTCCTTCACTTGATGCCTATTTGATCAATGCACTAGATCTCAAACAAGAAATCGTTAGACTACCAGTAACAGAAATGGGCTGCGCAGCAGGTGTGTCTGGGACAATCTACGCTAAAAATTTTCTACAAGCGAATCCAGGAAAACGGGCTGCTGTTGTAGCGATCGAATCACCCACAGCAACTTTCCAACATGAAGATTATTCGATGGTCAATATCGTTAGTGCCGCGATATTTGGGGATGGAGCCGCTTGCTTACTTTTGAGTTCATCAGAAGAAGATGAGGGGCCAGAGGTCATTGATGACAGTATGTATCACTTCTATGATGCGACGCACATGATGGGTTTTCACCTAAGAAATAGTGGTCTTCAAATGATATTGGACAAATCGGTCCCAGATCAAATTCAAGAACATTTTCCCAAGATTATTATGCCATTCCTGGAGAAAAATAGTCTTTCAATAGAAGATGTCGAACATTTAATCTTCCATCCAGGTGGTAAAAAGATTGTTATGACTGTCGAAGAATTATTTGGAAAACTAGGCAAGAATATTGACGATACAAAAGAAGTACTAAGGTTGTATGGAAATATGTCAAGTGCAACTGTTTTATATGTTCTTGAAAGAATCATGGATAAGAAACCGAAAAAGGGAGACTACGGCCTCATGTTGAGCTTTGGTCCAGGATTTTCAGCTCAACGTATATTATTAAAATGGTAGACTAGATGGGATACTTTGATGACAAGAATCAGTGGGGAATAATTATCGGTGGTAGCAGTGGATTAGGATACGCAAGTGCTTACAAGTTGGCAAGCGAAGGTATGAATCTAGTTATCGTTCATCGTGATAGAAGGTCTGACAGAGATGCAATTGAAGCGAAATTCGACGAATTAAGAGGATTTGGAGTCAAAGTGGATAGCTTTAATGTGGATGCGGTCAACGAAGAAAAAATGCATGAGTTAATAGCGCAAATTCCCGCATTGATTCATGATGGAAGAATTAAAGTTTTATTACACTCGATTGCGAAAGGAAATCTCAAGCAAATATTGAAGGACGATGGACTCAGCCTACAGGATTTTAATCTAACAATACAGAGTATGGGTACTAGTCTTTACGCTTGGGTAAAAGCTCTACTCGAAGCTGATTTGTTTCAGAAAGATTCAAGAGTATTAGCTTTTACATCTGAGGGTAGTTACAAATCTCAAATGTACTATGCAGCTGTATCTGCTGCTAAAGCCGCACTTGAATCAATCGTACGTTCAATAGCTCTCGAATTAGCACCTTTTGAGATAAAAGCAAATTGTATACAAGCAGGAACTACCGAAACGGCTGCATTAATTAGAATCCCAAATTCAGATGAACTCATCGAATATTCTAAAATGCGAAATCCTTATCAACGGCTTACAACGCCCATAGATGTCGGGAACGTGGTTTTCCTCATGACAATGAATGAATCTAGTTGGATTAATGGTTCTATTATCCCAGTTGATGGAGGAGAACACTTACGATAACAATATTAGAAATGGACAAGAATCAGTGGATAATAGATAACCTGCCTTACAGCGATCCGTTCCGTTTTGTTGACAAGATTAGTAATATTGACGAAGAAAGTGTTGAAGGTAGTTATCATTTTCATAAAGACCACGATTTTTATAAAGGTCACTTCAAGAATAATCCTATAACTCCGGGTGTCATTTTATCTGAATGTATGGCTCAAATCGGAGTAGTAAGTTTAGGAATCTATCTTCTTAGAGATCAGGACTTAAAGGGCTTGCAAATCGGACTTACGTCGATTTCTGCTGACTACTATGTCCCTGTATTACCTAGCGAAACGGTGACAGTCAAAAGTGAAAAAAAGTATTTCCGTTTCAATAAGCTAAAGTGCTTATGTAAGATGTATAATGAGGATGAAAAATTAGTCTGTAAAGCAGAGATAGCCGGAATGATGAAAATAGGGAATGATGAATAGAGTAGTAATTACAGGAATGGGGGTCGTAGCCCCAAATGGCATAGGACTTGATCAATTCCATAAAGCACAATCAGTCGGAAAATCTGGTATTAAGAAGATCGACTTATTTGAAGAACTAAAATTTTCATGTCAAGTAGGTGGAATACCTGAAGTAACCGAGGAGCTTTTACAGCAATATTTTACCCCGCTCGAACTAAGAATGATCGATAGTAGTGGAATCAAATATGGAGTTATAGCTGGATTACAAGCATGGGGTGATGCTGGTCTAGAAATCGATAAAGAGGATAACAACTACGATCATGGAATCATTTTTGGGGCAGGTATTTCAGGAGTTGATAAGTTTAGAGATGCCATTTACAAAGTAGATAAACTTAATGTTAGGCGACTAGGAAGTACTGTAGTCATAAATACGATGACAAGTGGAGTCAGTGCCTTTCTTAGCGGGAAAATCGGAGCTGGCAACCAAGTAACAACAAATTCCTCAGCCTGCGTAACAGGTACCGAATCTATCGGAATGGCCTATGATCGTATCCGGGCTGGTAAAGCTGTCCGAATACTCGCTGGGAGTTGCAGTGAAGATGGACCCTACATCTGGGGTGGTTTTGATGCTATGAGAGTCATGAATTATAAGTCCAATGACAAGCCAGAAGCTGCCTCTAGACCAATGAGTCAAACAGCTGGAGGATTTATCCCAGGGAGTGGGGCAGGAGCCATGGTGTTGGAGAACTTAGAAAGTGCGTTGAACCGAAATGCAACAATTTATGCTGAAATCATTGGTCACCACACTAACTCAGGAGGTCATCGTAAAGGAGGCACAATGACCGCACCAAACGGTCATGCAGTTCAACGATGTATAACAGAAACAATCAAAGCTGCGGGCGTCTCAGCTTCCGACATTGACTATATCAATGGACACTTGACCGCTACTTCCAAGGATGCTTTTGAAATCGAGAACTGGAAAGCAGCTTTAGGGCTTGACCCACAAGCTTTTCCGCTAATCAATTCAACAAAGTCTACGATCGGTCATTGTTTATCAGCCGCTGGATCAATCGAATCAGTTGCTACAGTTTTACAAATGAAACATTCAGTTGTCTATCCATCTATAAATTGTGATGATCTAATTACAGAAATACTAGAATTGCTACCTGGAAACTCAGTGAGTAGAACTCTTCACAATAAAGAGATCAATATAGCAATCAAAGCTAGTTTTGGGTTTGGGGATGTGAACGGAGCTTTGTTATTCAAAAAATACGAATCTCAATAGAGATGCACGAAGCTTATCTAACTAAGCCCTCAAACAACCAATTCGCTAGTGCTTGTCTATTACTAGAGAGTAAAATACGTTGCTGATCTTTAGGATTCTTGATATTAGCTAACTCTATAAATACCACCGGTGGGTGCGTATAATTAATCATATATAAACCGCGTGACTTAACAGTTCCCTTGTAACCACGTCCCTTTTGATGCTTTTCATATTTCTTTTCGAAAGTCTTATGAATATTAGTAGCGATTTTCTTACCTGTTTTACTGTTTTTATGGTGATAGAAAAAAACATCTTTTCTAGCACTCTGTCCAGCAGCATCAACATGTAGTACAACTACAACATGCTCCTTGTAACCTTTCTTTTTATAACCAGCGTGTAAATTGTTTATATGGCGAACACGTTGATTTAGTCGCTTTTTCTGATTTAGCGGAAGTTTGTCATCGTCACATCGTTCATCACGATCGCATTTGAGAAATTTATTATCGCGAATTCCATCATTTTTGTCCTGAATGATCATCTCAACTTGACCACCATGCTGTCGTAAATTTCGAGCTAGTCTCAAAGCGACATCATAAGCATACTCATCTTCACAAAGGGTTGAAGGACACTCCGTACACATGGCACCTGGATCTGGACCTCCATGTCCACTAACTATATAAAAGACTTTGTCCTTCAAAGTGTTATCAACAACTTCAATCTTTTCGTACTCCTTCCCATATAAAGGATCAATTTCATAAGTTGAATTTGTGCCTCCCATAATCTCATTTAGCTCTGCAGAATCTTCTTTCTTACTCGTGGCGACAGCCTTATCATTTGTAGAATCGCTTCGATTCTTGGCCACAGAAACATCATCATCTGCAAAACAAGCTAAAAGATGATGTGGCACCCATAAAATTTTGCTATTCGCATAGTGCGTTTTTCGAACCCCCTTAGTTAAGATATGCTCATTATATTCTTTGATTTTGACTGCTCGATCCCATTCAGTTACTTGAATGGAGCTTCGTATTGATTTACCGTCATAATCAAAAATAGTAATTGGAAGTTTATACTCTCGACCAGCAATTAGATATTGGTCTTTGCTGAAATTATTGAGTCTACTAAACTCATCAATATTACACGCATTATTGACTGCGAAGCGTCGCAAAAAAGCGTGCATTCCTTCACCTTTCTTGACTTCTGCTGTAAAGTTATAGGGCGCTTTCTTCTCGCTTAATTGTATATTACTTGCTTGTACATTGATCAAGTAAGTAAAAAAGATCATAATCAATAAGTGCAATCGGTACATAAGTTTATATATTATGATTTTCTTTAATATGTACAAATGTAAGTATTTTTTAGCTAAGTGCTAAACGATTTCAATAGGAATTATCGTGTATCTAAAGGGAAAATATCGAGTTCAGCAAATCTATGCCCTAAATGAATATACCTTATACGCCCAGAAAATGAGTAGGGGATGAATAACGAGAAGTCTAAGCCATGCAATCCAGGGACTTACGCATAATCCAGCTTCAACGCAGCTTCCAATTTGGATAAAATAGACATGTGAAGGAATGAAAGCAACAAGCATTAGGATGATCAAGATCGCACTCATTTTACGTGTTCGCTTAATAAGCGATCCTACGCCTAATACAATTTCAATCAGACCGCTGAGAATATTGATAGCTTCTGGATAAGGAAGACTTTCGGGTATAAGGGGAAGATAAAATGAAGGGTTTACAAAGTGATTGACACCTGCAAATAGATAAAAGGCTCCAAAAATTAACACCGATAGTCTTTTCAGATCCATCTTATTTTCTTCGCTTTATGTGCCGATTTAATAATCAAGAAAAAAGGAATCCACCAGATAAAATCATTGGTAATGAGCGTAAAGCTAAACTCAAATGGCACGAGACCTTGAGCATAGTTAAATACAAATCCAATCGGTCCAAATATCTTTCCTAGAAATCCAACCACTACAATTGGCCAATGAGTTAGTGGATCTTGCGACGCCCACCAGTAACCTAAACCATAAACTCCAATCACCATTCCCATACCTTGCCAGATCATCGGATGTGTCGGTTCAGCCATTCCGACTAATTCAAAGAAATCTAAAGGAAACAATACTACCCAGGCACCCCATAGTAAATTATAGATTGCGGCAGCTTTTAAAACCAAGGACATCTGTCTTTCTTTCATGCAAATTAAACACAACAGAATCCTAAAAGTTATCTATTTAATGCATTCTATCACCTCGCAATTCCAGTTCATCCATTATCTCGACTTCCCTTGCAAGGAATTCTTTCCATCTAGCATCAGCAACCTCTCTACCGGCATACTTTCTTGCTAGCTCTATAAAGAGAGTGTAATGAGCAGCTTCTGCTACCATAAACTTGTGGTAAAAATCCTTCAGTTCGTCATCTGAAATATTTAGCGATAGCATCTTAAATCTTTCACATGAACGAGCTTCAATCAGAGCACAAACGAGTAGATTCTCCAACAATCGATCTTCTCTTGAACCTCCTTTTTTCATGAAGTCTCGGAGTAAATTAACATATTGATCTTTACGTTGCCTTCCCAACTTCAAAGAACGCTTATCCAACTCTTTCAAAACTAGTCGAAAATGTCCCCATTCCTCGGTCACTATCGGTGCCAATTCACGCACTAGCTCTTCTTTTTCAGGAAACTGCTGAATAAGGGAAATACAAGATGTAGCGGCCTTTTGCTCGCAATAAGCATGATCTGTCAAAATGGCCTCTAAACTTATCTCAGCTAGATTGACCCAACGTGGGTCTGTTGGTAATTGTAAATGCAGCATTTATTTAATGTAATTTGTGTGAGTTAATATGGCTCAATGCAAGTTATTTGATGCTGTAATACGTCTAGATTATATACTTCGTACTTTTCGTATCCAGAAGTCCACATAATTCCCACAGTATCAATTTCACTCTTTCGCAATCGTTTATATTCACTCTTATTCATGAAATAAAGCACTTGATATCGCACTTGATTTGTTTGTGGTACAGGTACGCCTTCGGCTTTAGCATATGCGAATAGGTAGGCACTTTCTCCGTTTAGTAGTTCAAATTTCATGGGACTCCCAACTTGGATCATACCGTAGTTTTTTATCGCGTCTCTTGATTGAACTACTATTTCAAGTACTACAAACTTATCTTTTCCTAACTTCACAAGTGAAACATCTCCAGTCAAAAAAGATTGATCTTTGTAGTACGACTCAAGTTTTGGATGGGTGTAGGAAATCAAATTCTCACTATTAGTTTGCACTTTTCTTTGAAGTGAATTAGGATCGACGCCGTCAAAAACTATTTCGCATTCATCATCAGATAGTAGAGTTGCCTCATAAGCAGTAGCTTCAATATCTAAATATGAAAATTCATCATCCCACTTTGGAGACTTCTCCTTTTGTTCTGACGGGACAGTAGATGTGTGCGTTCCATCTATAGATCCCATTATTTCTCTTAATTGCTTCTTGGTCGTATTCTTTTGATATGTGGTTGTTAATAGGTCAATATCTGAATTGATCTGTACTACAGATAATTCTGCTTTGTTAATCTCTTGCTGGGTTTCAATTTGTTTGTCTTTAGTTTCGTTGAGGACTCGACCTTCCAGATCACGTATGTTGGACATTAAACTCAAACGATCAGAATATAGTCGAGATAGCAAGCTTGAATAGGCTTTCTCTTGTCTTGAGGACAGCTTTTTCTTCCTAGAATCCAAACTAGCAAGTTCTGAAAGGAAAGACTCATTTCCAGCTTGACTGGCGATGTCTTGACTTTTGACGTTATGGGCTGAACACAAAACCAAACAAACTAGTATAGTAAGCTTAGCAATCGATTTTATCATATCAATCATTTTACAAATATATATATCTTGCTCTAACTTGATTCTCAAGCATCGAGTGTTTTATTCAAATAAATCATTAGATGGTATCTAGATAACAGTTAGATATCACTATTTTTACTGCTGTCGGATTTTGTCGATTTCATATATTCTCAAAACCAATTATTGATAAAATCACTTTATATAGTCTGGTAATACAAGTCTTCTCGTATACCCTAAAAACAATCAAGATGAAAATCAACTCCAAAACACTCTTAACACTCTTGCTTTTCGCTCTATTAACCTCGGGCTTTATCATGAATACTGCTCATGCTCAGATTAAAGCGACAAAAATGAAGCAAAGACCACAGTCTATGGAAAAACAAATAAAAATAAGCTACCCTCAAACAAGGCAAGATAATTCGGTGTCAGATAATTATCACGGTACTACCGTAAAGGATCCGTACAGGTGGCTTGAAGATGATACTAGTGAAGAAACAATGAATTGGGTCGACACCCAAAATGAGGTCACAAATTCATATATAGCAATTATCCCTTTTAAAGAGAAAATTAAAGAGCGCTTGACAGCACTTTGGGATTATGAAAAAGTGGGAGCCCCTTTCAAGGAGGGTGACTGGTATTATTTTTTCAAAAATGACGGTCTTCAAAATCAGTCTGTTCTATATAGATCTCGTGAAATAGGTGGTAGAGCCGAAATCTTTTTCGACCCCAACAAACTTAGTGCTGATGGTACGAGTTCTCTGGGTGGATATTCCTTTAGTAAAGACGGCAATTATTTTGCTTATGCTGTTTCAGAGGGTGGATCCGATTGGAGGACTGCCTATGTTATGAATGTTAATAATTCCGAAAGACTAAATGACAAAATAGAATGGATCAAATTTTCAAGTTTGAGTTGGCAGGGAAAGGGATTCTTCTACAGCAGATATCCAAGTCCCTACAGAGATGAAGAACTTTCGGGGCAAAATCAGTATCACAAAGTGTATTACCACAGACTAGGTACTGATCAATCCCAAGATAAATTGATTATCGAAGACAAGGCAAATCCTTCTAGAAACTTTTATGCAACGACTACAGAAGATGAAAGATATTTAATTATCAGCTCAGTTGAATCAACAAGCGGTAACGCCTTATATGTTATTGACTTGATGACCAAAGACAGAAAAATAAGAAAAGTGGTCGATAATTTTGAACACGATTTTTCTGTCATAGATAACGATGGCGAAAGTCTACTTGTGTTGACGAACAAAAATGCTCCTAATAAGCGACTCATTAGAATTAGGATGAGTAATTACGCAGAAGCATTTTGGGAAGATGTGATTCCTGAAACTATGGAAAATTTGCAGAGTGTATCAATCGTTGGTGGGAAGATGTTTGCTAATTATATTCGTAATGCTAGTACAAGAATTGCCATTTTTGACCTCAAAGGGATATACATAAGAGACTTACAACTACCTGGAATTGGTAATTGCGGTGGTATCAGAGGAAAGAAATTAGATAGAGAAGGATTCTTCAGTTTCACATCGTTCACATACCCAACAACTGTTTTCCGGTTGAATGCAGACAAACTAACATATGATGTTTACCAAAAACCTTCTGTTGACTTCAAGCCAGATGACTTTGTAACAAAGCAAGAGTGGTTTACATCAAAAGATGGAACGAAAATCCCGATGTTCATAACACACAAGAAAGGCTTAAGAATGGATGGTTCTAATCCGACATTGCTTTATGGCTACGGTGGTTTTAATATTTCACTTTTACCTTCTTTCAGCTTAACTAGAATTCCTCTTTTGGAGAACGGAGGTATATATGTTGTGGCAAATATTAGAGGTGGTGGTGAATTTGGTACTGCTTGGCACAAATCTGGGACACTTGACCAGAAACAAAATGTTTTTGATGACTTCCAGATGGCTGCAGAGTACCTTATAGAAAAGAAATATACAAGCTCAGCAAAACTTGCAATTGAGGGAGGATCAAATGGAGGTCTACTTGTAGGTGCATGTATCACACAGCGTCCAGATTTATACGCAGTAGCATTTCCTTCAGTAGGAGTACTAGATATGCTACGCTATCATAAATTCACAATTGGATGGGCATGGGCAGGTGACTACGGTAAAAGTGATGATCCCGAAGCATTCGAGTATTTATACAAATACTCACCACTGCACAATATCAAGAAGGCAGATTATCCAGCCACATTGGTTACAACTGCTGACCATGACGATCGAGTTGTACCAGCCCACTCATTCAAATTTATTGCGGAATTACAAAAAAAACATACTGGTTTGGATCCCGTTCTTATAAGAATAGACAAAAGCGCAGGTCATGGTGCAGGAAAACCAACATCAAAAGTTATTGATGAAGCTGCCGACAAACTCAGTTTTATGTTGCACATAATGGGAGAACAGTATACTAAAGTTATGGAAGACCCAGATACTAAATAAGAAATTAAAATAGTAAAAGAATAAATGGATAAAACACAAGATTACATTTCTAATAAGAAGGAGCATTTTCTAGAAGAGTTAATGGAATTACTTAGAATTCCAAGCATAAGTGCTGACTCTGCATATTCCAAAGATGTTAGGAAGACTGCTGAGTTTGTTGCTAACAAATTGAAAGCGGCAGGTGCAAATGAAGTTCAACTCTTTGAAACAAAGGGGCATCCAATTGTATATGGAAGCTATTTTGTTTCAGACGACTTACCGACGGTTTTAGTTTATGGACATTATGATGTACAGCCACCAGATCCTGTTGAACTTTGGGATTCACCTCCTTTTGAACCTGTCATCAAAAAAACAGACATACATCCTGATGGAGCAATCTTTGCAAGAGGTGCATGTGATGACAAAGGGCAAATGTATATGCATATCAAGGCATTTGAAGCGATGCATGCTGCAGATGAAGTCGCTTGTAATCTGAAGTTCATGATAGAAGGTGAAGAAGAAGTCGGATCTGAAAATCTTGGGATATTCTGTAAAGAAAATGCAGAGATGCTAGCTTGCGATGTAGTTCTTCTCTCTGATACAAGTATTATTGCAAATGATGTTCCTTCGATAAATGTAGGGTTGAGAGGTCTCAGCTACGTAGAAATTGAAGTTCAAGGTCCTAATAAGGATTTACACTCAGGGGTATATGGTGGAGCAGTCGTTAATCCTATCAATGCTTTGACTGAGATAATTTCTGGTTTGAAAGACGAAAAGGGTAGAATATCCATTCCTGGTTTTTACAGCGATGTTGCTGAAGTAAGTCTGGAAGAACGGAAAGTAATGGCAGAAGCACCTTTCGACGAAAGCGATTATATGAAAGGACTTGGTGTCAATGGTCTTAATGGTGAAGAAGGCTACAGTACCAGAGAGCGCGCCAGTATTCGTCCTACATTAGACGTAAACGGAATTTGGGGAGGATACATCGGTGAAGGTGCAAAAACTGTGTTACCGTCCAAAGCATATGCAAAAGTAAGCATGCGCTTGGTTCCGTATCAAGACCCCGACAAAATTACAGCACTATTCAAGAACCATGTTGAAGCAAATGTTCCAGAAGGTGTTCAAGTGACTGTCCATCCCCATCACGGAGGACATCCAGCTGTAACACCAACTGATACTGATGAATATCGAGCTGCTTCGAAGGCGATGGAAACCACATATGGAAAGAAACCTATTCCAGAACGTGGAGGTGGAAGTATTCCTATCGTTGCGCTTTTCGAAGATGTTTTTGGTGTAAAATCTGTAATGATGGGATTTGGTCTGAATTCAGACGACATTCATAGCCCGAATGAGCATTATGGACTATTTAACTACTATAAAGGAATTGAGACAATCCCTTACTTTTTTAAGTATTATGCAGATCTTAAGAAAAGCTAGGAACTATTGTTTTGAATTAGGTATTGTTTTTGATAAACACTACCATTGATTAACTCACTATACAAACAAAGTAAATAATGAAGTATATAATATTTAGCCTCTTAGGGCTTTTTTTAGCTTGCTCTCTACAAGCTCAAACACTCTTGAATGCCAAAGATTCTATATCATATGCCGTAGGTCTTGAATTAGCGAAGAAGTTAAATTCAGACGGTTTTACGGATGTTAATCTTGATAAAGTCAAAATGGCTCTCGTAGATGTGTTGTCTAAAAGAGAACCAGTTATTAATACTTATGATGCAGCGATTCTTTATGCTGAAGAACTCAGAAACAACAAGGAAAAAATCAATGAGTCGAATATCGAAGCAGGTGCAAATTTTATAGCTGAAAAAGCTAAGCAGCCAAATGTAAAGGCACTTTCTAATGGCATATACTACGAAGTTCTCAAAGAGGGTACCGGACCAAAGCCTGAAGCAGGAGGTGACGTAACTATTCATTATGAAGGTAAACTGATCGATGGAACAGTCTTTGATTCATCCTATGAGAGAGGAAAACCAAATACCTTTAATTTGAAACGATTGATTAAAGGATGGCAGGTTGCTTTACCTGAAATGCCTGTTGGTAGCAAGTGGAGAATCTACATTCCTTATGACATGGCCTATGGTGAAAGAGGTGCTGGTGGAAAAATCAAGCCATATTCGGCGTTGATTTTTGATATCGAGCTCTTTGGAATTTAGAAAGATGTTAAGATTTGATATAATTTCTGCGATTCCTGCATTGATGGAATCTCCCTTGTCGCACAGTATTATGCAAAGAGCCAAGGATAAAGGCTTGATGCAAGTTCATTTACACAATCTAAGGGAATATGGCCTAGGTAAGCATCAACAAATTGATGACTATCAATATGGCGGTGGAGCAGGGATGGTTATGATGCCTGAGCCTCTTGATACTGTAATTGAAAAGTTGAAGTCCGAGCGGAACTATGATGAAATCATCTACTGCACTCCAGACGGAGAAACATTTCAGCAAAAAAGGGCAAACCGACTTTCTCTCAAGAATAATATCATGATTATTTGTGGTCATTACAAAGGGATTGACCAAAGAATAAGAGATATGCACGTAACTCTCGAAATTTCAATTGGCAACTATGTTCTGTCAGGTGGAGAATTAGCAGCAGTTATTATTGTAGATAGTGTGGGTCGGCTAATTCCAGGCGTCTTAAATGATGAGAGCAGTGCACTCTTTGACTCACATCAAGATGATTTGATTGCACCTCCAATCTATACGCGGCCTTCAGAATATAAAGGTTTAGCAGTCCCGGAAGTTCTTCTTTCAGGTAATGACGCATTGATTGACGAATGGAGATTTAACGAGTCTATCAAGCGTACAAAAAAATAATGTTTGTAATACAAGTTTTGGCTGGAGCCAAAATACTGTTCAAAAAAGAGATAAGAAATACATTGGTTAGTTGACGCTAGCGAATTAAACTAAATTATTAAACACATTAAAATCTTAATTCATGGGATTATTTTCATTATAAAAAACAAAGGATCAAAGCTTTTTGGAAAAAAAGAAGAAGCAGTAACGAAAGAAGTTGCACTTACGAAGGCGGAACAACTGAAAGCTGAGATTAATCGATTAGGATTAAACATTAGCGATTTGTCAGTAGACTTATCAGAGAAAGTAACTGTTACTGGAACTACACTTACAAATGCTGATCGCGAGAAGGTAATTCTTGCATTAGGTAATTGCGAAGGTGTAGGTTGCGTAGACGATCAGATTTCAGTTTCAAATCCTGAACCAGAAGCACAATTTTACACTGTAGAATCAGGTGATTCACTTTCAAAAATTTCAAAGAGCTTCTACGGAGCCTATGAAATATAACCAGATCTTTGAGGCTAACAAGCTAATGCTTGAGCATCCTGATAAAATTTATCCTGGTCAAGTATTAAGAATTCCAACAGCATAATTAATAACTTTTTGAGCTAAAGTTAGAGGCTTTGTCTACGTAAAGTGGGCAAGGCTTTTTTTTAATCTCTGACAAAACAACCCGTCTTATTTTGAAACTACAAGTTTCTGAGTTGTAAGTAGTTTTCCTTCAACCTTGAATGTAATATAGTACAAACCACTTGCTTCCAAAATCATGTTATGTTTTACACCGCCTTTGATAGCGCACGTCTTCACCTTTTGACCTAACGAATTGTAAACGACCACAGATATATTCTGATTTGTATACTCTACTTCTAATTGTATCTCTCCATTCGAAGGATTGGGAAAAACGCTTAATTCAGTTTGCTGCTGATTATCTGAAATTAAACTTAAGGCCTCATTAAAATAACCGGGAGTGGGTTTACTCAATTCAAAAGGACCTGTTCCATTTGGAATACGGGCAAAACTTATATCCGTTTCCTGAGCCCCATAAGTAATCTGATCAATAACTACTGCTGCACCTTCTGCATTCTTCCTGTAAAGTCCTACAAAACCATCGCTACCACTAAGCTTGAATGGCATATGATTTATGCCTTGTTCAGGATCGTTATCCGCCCAGAATACCTTGTACAAACCCGGTACGATAACAATATCTGACAGTCGGTACTTGAACGGCTTATCACTATTGTCAGAAAGATACAAACCTTCTAGGTATATCACGTTAGAGCTATTATTGTATAACTCTATCCAATCATCTGCTTCATCTGCTTCATCGAAAAAAGATGCATCATTTTTTGCCATGAATTCGTTGATTCGTAGATCGAAATTTGATTCATTAACATGAATGACCTTGTCTTCACAACGAGGGTATCGTTGTTCCTTGCCGTTATTGTCTTCAACTTGTAAATAGAAAGAATATTTACCTTTGATATCGATCAGCATGCCATCACTTCCAAATATTCCATCGTTCGCATTTGCATCTTCATGATTCCCATCGTCCCACATCTGAAAACAGTTTTCTTGTCCCCCTGGAGTTGTGAAGCAAATCTCTGCTTGATTGATAAAACCATCATCAACGATAGTTCCCTGAACATATAGCATTTCACCATTGACTGGTATGTTGTAGTTCAAATTCGAAATAATAGGAGAGGCATTATAATCACTGTCAAGTTGATCGAAACATTCTTCACGACGCTTTGATATAAAATCCAAAACACCATAATCTGTCTGAAAATAGGGTAGAGATTCCGAAAAAGCATCCAGAAAATCCTGCACATCAAACCCGTAATCTAAAGTATAAAATTGATCGTCATCGACGGAGCTTTCTATTTGAGCAATAATCTCATCGATGATAATTTCGAACTCAGACGACTCATATACGTCAATTAGAGCTTCCTCCATATAGTAACTGAATCTAGCTCGATACTCTGGCACTTCTAAAATCTTAGAGTACAACGGTCGATCTTCATCACTATGGCTCCAAGCATACATATTTCTCGTTCCCCAATCTTTGTTTAACCAATCGATTCCCAGTGTATTGTCAAGATCGTAGGGTATATATTCGAATCGCTCAGTAGAAAGGTCAAAATATAGGTAAAAGTTGTTTTTGTTATAGATAGGACCATCCCAATTACCAGTCAAGATATCAAATACGATGTACTTAAGATATCGATCCACATTAAATACTTTCTCTAAATTGCAGGGTAAATCTTCACTTGAGCTATTATTTAGAATATCAATGAACTTAGCTAAGTCATCATAATTGTCTTCCTCCGTATTAGTTTTCAGATCGTAAGCTCTTCGGCCATTTATAATCTGCTTATAAGCATCAGGATTATCACTTTTGTAATTTAGATCTGCCGGATATAAACACTTATACAGATTTCCTGCAGGGTACTCAAATCTCTTCTCAACAAAACGCTCATCAATATGCTCTACATTGGTGTAGAGTCCATGATAAGCACCGTTAATGTATAGTTCTACATGGTTCGTTCTCATGTACACCAATTCCATTTCTTCACCCAAATACGAACACAACTTCGCCCTAGAAATGGTAGGATCATTATGTTGACCATTAAGGTTTATCTTTTCAACGCCATAGTACGTTTGCCCTTTTACAAAGGCATTTAGATCAACCTTGAAGGACTTTTTATCTGCATTTCTCGAAGTATTTCCTCTTAGTCTAAATCCAATATTCTCGATCGTGTCGTTTACTGCTCCATTATCAAACACAAAGGTCGCATGCAGAGGAATGTTACTTTGCAAATTATCAGAGTCATACAACCAATCTAGACTATCCGCAGGCAAAAAGATGTCAATCCGAGGCAACACATCGTCACGATATAGTTCAGTTTCTTCAACCAAGATTGATTGTGCCCCACCAACGAAATATAGCAGAACTAATACAAGTATCAATAGATTTCTGATCAGCATCTGAGTATTTTGATTGACAACATAGCAAGTTTCAAGTTTAGATTAATCTATTCAAATTAATCTATATAAGGGATCTCTTTTCTCAAAATCAAACGATTCAACTCAGGTATTAATTCCTCCCGTACCGTTTTGTATTTAGCTAACTCCCTATCAATAGCCTCAATTAGTTCGTCCCTCACTGCAATCGCTTGATCAGTAGGAGGATAATCGCTACTTCGCATCTTCGTTAGAGAATTCAGGTGAGCAAGCTTGTTTGTTAGCTTAATCGGATAGTTTAGAGGATCTTGACCGGACCTATTCTGCGTTTGATATAATGCTTTTTCAACACTGGTACTAATTGAATGAATTTGAGCAGTTAATGCGATGATCTCATCATCATCAACTTGATCGTTAAGCTTCTTAATTTGACTTCTTTGTTTGCGAATATTTTCGATAGTTGCATGAGCCTCGTCTACCTTGGAGATAACAGATTGGACGAAATCATATTGCGCTTGAATATCATCTACCGAAGAACTAGAATTTGGATTCTTTAAGACTTCAAATTCAAAACCTTTGCTCATATTATTATGAACGAAATACACCTTATGTAAACCAGGAACTGCGCTCGGACCGCTTAAGTCTCCCCACCACAAAATCATACCGTCAAATTTTCGCGCACCAGGTAATTCTAAATCCCAAACGAAATGATTGGAGCCTGCTTTAGGTTCAATCTTGAATTTCTTCTCCTTACTGTGGTTCGAAAACATCAATGTACTATCACCATAAGGTATCTTAATTTCTATCGTGTCTGACTTTTCATCATATTCCTTCAAATAATAAAACACTTCAAGTCCATTTACTTTGTTTGTACCAGCACCTTTGGGTGATTTTGACTTCCAACCGGACATCCGATAAGTATTGTTAGGAGGGAATACAAATACATCCTCAGTCTTTGAGGTTCTAGCTGAATGAAGTAGATTAAGGTAATCGTAACTCCAAAGCCCTCGTCCTTGAGTTGCTATAATTAAATCATTATTCTTAATTGTAATATCTGTAATAGGAACGATGGGAAGATTTCTTTGAAAACTCTCCCATGTCTTTCCCTTATTCCAGCTAATGTATAACCCACTTTCGGTACCAGCATACAAGATATTCGGATCGACTTTATCTTCTCTAATAACTCTCGTGAAATGATCCTCTTGGATTCCATTGGTTATTTTTGACCATGACTTTCCAAAATCCGTGGTAACATAAAGGTATGGACGATAGTCTCCAGATTTATACGAAGTAGCTGCAATATAAGCTTTACCTGCTTCGAAATTAGAAGCCTCAATGCTATTGATTTGAGTCCATTCTGGAAGAGTCTTAGGAGTAATATTAGTCCATGATTCTCCACCATCCTGTGTAATATGTACTAAACCGTCATCCGTACCGATCCACATAGTTGAGGCATCGATTGATGATTCAGCTGCAGCGAAAATTGTACAATAATATTCAACTCCAGTGTTATCTTGTGTGATAGGACCTCCACTAGAAACAAGTCGCATTGAGTCATTTCTGGTAAGATCTTCACTTATAGTCTTCCAAGATTGTCCTTCATCCTCTGTGTAATGTACATGATTTGAGAAGGCATACAAGCGATTTGGTTTATGTTTAGAAAACAATATGGGGAAATTCCATTGGAATCTATACTTCATACCTTCAGCACCGTATCCCATCGGATTATCTGGCCAAACATTTATTGCCCTTACCTCATTGGTTCTGTGGTTTTTCCTAGTTAAGAATCCTCCGTAACTACCTCCATAGACAACGTCGTTATCATTGGGGTCAATAGCAATATGAGCTGATTCTCCACCAGCAGTACTTTCCCAATTGTCTTCTCCGATCGAACCTCCTAATGATCTCGAATCAATTCTTACAGTACTATTATCTTGTTGAGCCGCATAAATGCGATAGGGAAAATGATTATCAGTTGTAACTCGATAAAACTGAGCAGTTGGTTGATTATGATACGTCGTCCACAGCTGACCTCCGTCAAATGATACTTGAGCACCCCCGTCATCTCCAATTATCATCCTGTTGGAATTGTTTGGATCGATCCAAAGGTCATGGTGGTCTCCGTGTGGAGCTCTTTTTGATTTAAACGATTTTCCTCCGTCAGTTGACTTATGATAAGAGACGTTCACTACGTAGACAGTTTCTGGATCTTCAGTATCTGAATAGATTCGACTATAATACCATGCTCGCTGTCTTAGACTCCTATTATCATTGACCTTTTTCCATTCTTTCCCTCCATCATTACTCCTAAAAACTCCACCATTTTCATTCTCAATGATAGCCCACATTCTATCGGAGTCAAAATGAGAAATGGCAACTCCACTAATACCCCAAACACCTTTAGGTAAACCTTCATGATCCTTTATTTCTTCCCAAGTTTCCCCAGAATCTTTACTTTGCCACATGCTAGAACCATCTCCCCCGCTAGACAAAGAATAGGGAGTCCGTCTTATCTTCCAAGTACTTGCTAATAGGTTTCTTGGATTATTGGGGTCAACTACAAGATCTACCGCACCAGCAGAACGACTAGCAAAAAGAACTTTCTTCCATGTTTTCCCACCATCTATAGTCTTGTATATACCTCTTTCATCTGTATCTTTAAACAAGTCTCCCAAAACAGCAGCCCAAGCAATATCTGAATTCGTTGGGTGAATACGAATCCTTGAGATATGTCTTGATTTAGGTAGCCCTGAAAACTTCCATGATCTACCTGCATCTGTTGACTTCCAGATTCCGTAACCATAACTTACATTACCCCTTACGGTCTTTTCACCTCCACCGACGTAAATTACATTTGGATCACTATCAGCAATAGCAATTGCCCCAATTGAGCCACCAAAGTACCCGTCTGAGGTATTTGCCCAGCTTCTCCCACCATCTTCCGTTTTCCATATTCCCCCTCCTGTTGATCCGAAATAGAAAACTGGGTCATTTCCAGGCACTCCCGCAACAGCGCACGAACGACCACCTCTATAGGGACCTATTTCACGAAATTCAGCAGCTTCATAGTATTCTTCCGTAAGCTGAGAACTGACAGATGTAACAATGAGTGTAAAAAAACAAATTATATAAAGAAAGCGTAATATCATAGTAGAGTGTAGATTTTGGTGATTGTCAAAAGTAAAACTAATTAGCCAACTGACTTTGAATACATATTTATAATTTTACAAACGGAGATCATAAAGTAGTGATGACGGCTTTGTAGTGCATTGACTTATAAACAATAGAGAAAGAAATATGGCAAACAACAGACTAATAGTCGATGAGCGACAAAGGGATTTAGGAAATTTCATGGTAGGGCGACTACTGCCATTTAGACAAAAACGTCAAGTTGGGCCATTCACCTTTATTGACCATATGGGTCCTTCGAAGATTGGACCAGAAAAGTACTTAGATATAGACCAGCATCCTCATATAGGACTTTCTACTTTAACATATTTAATTAGTGGTGCTATCCATCATAAAGATAGCATGGGTTCGGATCAAATTATTTATCCAGGTGATGTAGGTTTCATGACTTCTGGCAAAGGTGTTACTCATACAGAAAGAACTCCAGAAAATATGCGAAGAGGCCAGAACCACATGGTCCAAGGTTATCAAATATGGGTCGCCCTACCTGAAGAGTTGGAATATATGGAACCAGTTTTTCAATACCTAAAATCTACGGAAGTACCGGAATGGGTGGAATTAGATTGTAAAATAAGATTGGTGGCCGGAAAAGCATTTGGACGTAAGTCCAAAATTGAAGGTTATTCTGAAATGTTTATGCTTGATGTTCTTGCGTTGAATGATACAGTGATTTCTTTAGAAGAGAAGTTAAGAGGCGAAGTTGCTTTTGTAGTTGTGAAAGGAGAGATTGAAATAGATGGTGAGTCAATTCAAAAAGGTCAAATGCTGATAAGCAAGACGAATGAAATGTGTTCACTGGATATTACTAAAGGTACTCAAGTATTGCTTTTTGGTGGCAAACCTTTGGCTAAAGAACCTCTTCTACTTTGGAATTTTGTTTCGTCAGATAAGGAAAGACTAAAGCAAGCTAAACAAGATTGGATAAATAGGAAATTCCCTGTCGTTCCTAGCGATTCAACTTACAAACCATTCCCAAATACTTAAATTAGATTTCTGCAACTTTAAGATGCTCTCATTTTCATGAACTAATTTGCCAAAGACTTGTATTTATATAAAACTCGGTAAGATTGGAAAAGCGTAAACATAATCCCATTGATGAAGATAAGATAGCGGAAAATCCGCATCTGTTACCTTATGCGCATACACTAGGAGGTGCTATTATCAAACCTTTAGATAAAGGGCGGATCAAAGGTCTCGCTATGTCTGCAATGTATGAGCAGACCGGAGACAAACTAAATCAGATCAAGGAACAAATCGACTTGCTTGTACAACAAGCTCAAGATATTCACGATAGAATAGATCTTTCTGAAAAGATCTATGAAGCAAAGTACAGTTTTAAACCAATAATAGGACAACAGTATTTTCTCTACCAACAAGATGAAGAATACGTCCTTAGTATGATTTCACCTACGGAATGGGGAAAGAAGGGGGCTCCCTACGAGTATTTAGCTTCCGCAAAAGTGCTTTCTGATCATACGTGGGAAATCACAGATATGCAAAAGCAAGATATTGATATCGAGTTATAGTATGAAAAAACCAGATCAGTACATTCCCGTTTCTTGTGATCTTGTTGATCAAATTGAGATCAAAGCAACTAAGAAATCATGTGTAGCAATACGATACTTAAATGAAGGCAACGAAGTGGCAATCGAAGGTGTAATTGAGACTTGGATTATCAGAAAGCACGTTGAGTACTTGATAATGAGCGATGGTACTGAAATTAGATTGGATCGAATTTCTCTACTTGACAATCAGAAATTTAGTGCTACTTGTACTAAGTAGACTATCAAACTATCGAAGGATCTGACTGAAGTCTTGGCCTATCTAATCTGAAAAGTAATAGATTATTTGCATAAAAAAAGCGCTACACTTTTTAGATGTAACGCTTTCAATAATATCTTCGACTAGTCTATTTCAGCTGAAATTGAGTGTTCCCTGCTTTGTAACCCTTATTGTATATTTCTACTTCATAAGTTCCTTTTGCCCATCTCATATTTGGCTGCCAATCCATACAAACTTTTTGTTCATTATTGGCGTAATCGATAGCTCCAGATGTCGTGTATCGCACTGAGGTTCCATCTTGTGCGTCAACCAAAACTCCACTTCCCAAATCTTCAATCGCCATTGTTTCTCCTAGTGGATCTATAATACGTAAATAGAATTCCTCCTCTTCGTTGTCAGTTACAAGATTTACATCCGTCGTAAAGCAAATACTAACCTTATCTACATATTTTGCGTACCTACGTTTTGCCAAATTGCCTTTCTTTCCAACCTTATATCCTGTACCGATGATATCGTCAACTTTAACTACAGAGGCAATGTCTACTTTTTCGCTCAAAAAATCCCGTTCCTTTGATAACTCCGTAGTATAATTTTCAAGTTCTACTTTTTTAGCAGCTAGTTCCTCATTCTCTTCCACTGTTCGAGCTACTCTTTCACTAAGTACATTTCGCTCCTGCTTCAGAGATACGTTGTCATCTGCGAGTCTAGCATTTTCATCTTTTAAGGTGGCTATCTCCTCTAGATATTTTGCACCCATTTCCTCAAGAGCAGCAATTTCATTCTTAGCTTCTTGCCAAGCCTTTTTCGTCCAGATCAGAGAATTCACTTTATCTTTCTGCTTGCTTAATTGCGCCTTTTGCTCTTCAATCAGTGCGTTTAGCTCTACATTATCAGATTTCATATCATCGAGACGCTCATTGACCTCATCATAAGATATCTGCAAATCAGCTTGGATTACTTCCGCTTCTTTGACCATTTCTCGAAAATGAGAATTTGATTCAGCTAATTGACTTCTATCAAAGGCCAAATATCCAGCAATACCTGCCATGACCAAAAGTGCAATTACCATGATTGGCATGTAATTTCTTTGATTTGATGTACTCATTTTATTCAAAATTTGCGGCTACCAGATAAACTTTAATAAAAGATACCTGCATGCCTTGTTTTTAGATGCGATTTGCAGTTGATAGTTGAATTGCTTTCTTAAACGAAGCTTATTATTTTTTTAGTGTGTAATTATCCTTATCCGAATATTAACTTAGGACTTAGATTCACATATTAAGTCATGAAAACCCCTATTCAAAAATAATGGTGCATTTTCTTATATATCTAGCTTTTCGTCATATAATATACAACATTAAGACACTAGTAAAGGTAAAATAGCTGTTTATTTAGTAGAAAAAACTATTTCGAAGAATTTTGTTAGTTTTCTGATAGGTATTATTAACCGATAAAACCAGAATAATGATTTTTCGTTATGCGCGGTAGAAAAGAGTCAATAGATGATTTAGCGAATTTCTACACGGAAGGCTTAGGTTTGGAAAATCTAGGTGAATTCAAAAATCACAATAATTATAATGGGGTTTTCTTAGGAATTCCTAATGCAGATTGGCATTTAGAATTTACCGAATCTTTTTCTGAACCGTCCCATCAGCCTGACCCGTAAGATCTAACAGTATACTACGTCCATTCTAAGGCACATATGGAAGCTATACAGAACGACATGCTAAAGATGGGATTTGAACCGAAGGAATCTTTGAATCCTTATTGGAAAGTACAAGGTATTGAATATAGAGATTCAGATGGATTTGGTGTGATGCTCTCATTACAAGAAAAGCGAATTGACAGCTTAGGCAATTGTTCTACGCTACTGCAATCCAAAGGAATTGAAACTTGGGATTAAGCTCTAAATTATACACAAAGGTTACCTTACGGTAGAAATTCGTCTAGAAGAATTTTTACGAAAGTGATTAAAGAAGGGCAGGGAACATGCAGCAGTAAACATGGATTTTTAGCGCAGCTAGCAACGGAAAATAAGATAGCTGATGTACAATTGATAATGTGCATTTATAAAATGAACGCGAGTAACACTCCGGGAATTGGTGAAGTACTACTAAGGCACGATCTTGACTACTTGCCAGAAGCACACTGTTACCTGCAAATATGTAATAAACGAATTGATCTAACTAGTGAAAAATCAGATATAGAAGTCATAGCAAAAGATATTATTGAAGAGCAACACATCTCCGCCGAACAGGTAGTAGAATATAAAGTTAATTATCACCGTAATTTCATAAAAAACTGGATAAAGTCTGAAAAACTACTACTTAGCTTTGACGAATTATGGAGTGCAAGGGAGGAGTGTATCACAGCAATTTCCAATTACAAACAACATTAAAATTGCTAACAACTATTTGCATAACAAACAGAGACAAATAGAAAGCTCAGACTCATATCCTTTACAACTTTACTAATCTCTTCAAATAAATTCCATTTTCCGATTTCACTTGAAAATAATAAACTCCTGCAGGATAATTAAAGAGATTTAATGTTCCGATATATTCTTCGTCGTACTTTACTAGTGTAGCGCTCTGAATATTCTTTCCTTGACCATTCAGTACTGAGTACTCCAAAAACTGCCCGCCTATCACGTCACCTTTCAAGACTAACTGATAAATACCTTCGCTAGGATTTGGAGTCGCAGTTAGAATAGTTCCTTTCATCGATTCCGATGTATTTATAGTGAATTGAATTTCCACCGTTTCTTCGTATATACATCCTACTTCATCACGTACTACAACATCATATAAACCTGCATCAAGATCATTAAATAATGGACTAGACTGCCAAGTTGCCCCTCCATCAACTGAGTATTCATAACTACCTGAACCACCATCCACTATTATATTAATAGCTCCTTTAGCAATGTCAGTTTCAGCCTCAAACTCTACCACAACTTGCAACTGACAGCTTTCTACTTCCGCAATTCCATTGAAGATACAATTCTCTGAATCTTGGACTACAATTTCATAGACACCAGCATCTAAGTTTTCGAATACTCCATTATCTTGAAATGTCATACCACCATCTATGCTAAACATAAATGGACCGCTACCTTCAGTAGGCGTTATCACTATGGTTCCATTATCTCCAGTGGATACTGTTGTTGTGACTGACACTTCTAGTACACAACCTTCATTTACGCAAAAAACGTTAGTCTCTGATAATCCAAAATCATTAGTTATCATAGATGCTAATACGGATCCGAAACTGTTAGTGATCTCATATGTCCCTGGAGAAAATATTCCATCGCCATAAGAATCATTAATTGTAAATGTATAGCAAGAGTCCTTTTTTAGACATAACTCAAGATTATATTCTGTATTATCTCCAAGATAAGGACCTCCAGAAGCTACTGTATTGTCATTGCTGTCTGTTATCGTCCAAGTAGTTTCTTCAGGATATGGATCAGTGAAAATTGTCACAAAAACTGTAACTCCATCCACCAGTACCTCAAACTCAAAGACTGTTGAGTTATTTTCCAAGTTCTCATCAATCAAGCCATTGGGATTTGAAATAACAACTTCGACAACATTTTGTCCTGGAGGTAAGTCAACAAGTGTAAAGTCGAAAACCTCCGATCCACAATATGCCAAAAGCCCTTCCCATTCAAAAATATCGTAGCTGTCTCCGTTCACAAAGATTTCTATACTTAAGCTTTTGAGTGTATCTCCACCATTGTTAAATATCGTTACGAAACCATCAACATCATCTTCGCACGAAACACTGGATTCCAATGAACCACCCGGTAAAGCAGGATCAATAGCCCCGATCTTACGTAATTCAGTTAATAGTGTATCGTTATAAACCACCTCATCAGCCCCCCAAGAAACAAATGTTTTCAGAGTATGCTCACCAATTTCTTCGATCATTGCTTTTTGAGTAAATGTGTACTCCAACTCTGTGCTTGCGCTAAATATATCAGTAAAATCTTCGATAACTGGATCTTGATCATCCAGTATATAACCTATCTGAAAATTAGAAGCATCCGAAAGGCCAAGGTTATTAATCTGAACATTTATACTTTGCTCGCCAGTAAACCCGCTAACTTTTCCAAAGAGAATCCTTCCAGCAGATAAATCGGAATCATCTCTTTCTATCTCTAGCGCAACAATACGAGTAGTAGAATTACTTCCTCCGCCACCTCCGTACTCAGTTGTATACCAAAACGTCTTATCGTCCACAGGATCAATTCCCATTTGTGCATAGTCTCCAAACCTTGCTCCCGATGAAATTGAATTTGTACCTTCTATCAAAACTCCTTCTTCTACGGTCATTAGTCCCAGTTCGTCATCCCATTTTCGTCCTGTATATCTTACGCCAACGAATTCATCTTCAGACGAAACGTTGTATGCTAAAGCTATGTTTCCACTTCCATCAATTGCCAAGCCACCCATATAGCGATCTAATCCATCATCCGGAGCAAATGTACCTTCTTGATATAACTCCCATTGTGAGTCAGTCCTACGCAACTCAACCCATCTTATTCCAGATAGATTCTCTCCATCTGTGACATCTGTAATAAAATTAAATACAAGGGATTCATGCGATAAAAAATTACGATAAACAGCTTGGTTCATAATTACCTCAGGAATACCATCCAATCCAAGAGGACTTCCACCTTGTGGCATACAAGAAAAACCAAAACCTGGGACTGAACATGGATTTCCGTCAAACGGAGCGGTAACTATTGATGTTTTCTCAAAAGATGTATTTGCAGGAGCTTCCCAATCAATATCTAATGTGAATAGACTAATTTCATCTTCTGCGACGTCTCCCCAAGAAGAGTCGTTTAGAGCCAAAAATATCGGTTTGTTATCTTTTGGTATATTTTGACCAATCCAATCCACAGGAGTAGCTACGTAAAAACCAGCCTCAGTATTTGTGTTTCCAGGCAATTCAATTCTCTGAATACTCACTTCTGACTTGGAAGCATACAATTGCTCCTTATTTATTGCGTAGGCATGCAAGTTACTAGGACCACCCTCATTTGTGGTAACTGTTATAGCGTCTTTCCAAATACCATATTTTGGATAATCAGGAAATGAGGGAGTTTGAAAATTATAAGCATTATAAACTCCCATTGGGTCGCTATCCTCAGAAACAGCAACTAATAATTGATTCCCAGATGGAAATTCTGTAATGATCCATCGATCAACCTCTTGGTCATAAAGAACAATAGGATCACCTGCAGAAGTGAACCCAATTGAAGACCATAGATTGTTCGCTGGAAAAGACACGATCTCATTTCCTTCTTTATCATAAATTCCAATTAAGGTTGAATTGATAGCATGCACATAATGATCTTTACCAATATCACCTGTTGGATCATTAGGCGATCCCGAAGTACTGCCTTCCACGTTGACCTTTACAGTGGCTTCCGCCAAAAGAGACTTCTGTGGGTATGAACTCTGTCTAATCTTGTCTGCACCTTGATGTTCTAGTTCTGGATGAACAACTAATGAACCTCCTCTGCTTTCAAAATTTCTCGGAGCCTTAAAGTTCTTCTTCCACTCTAGTTTTTTCTCTTGCGACATAGGCTTCATCGAAACTAGGTCTCTGAGTGGTTTGGTTTTGCCAATGTGAATAGCCTTAGTACTTTTTGTAATCGAAGTGGCTTTCGTTGTTTGTCCAAAAAGTGAAAATGACATGGCCGTCAGTAAGATGAGAAGAACAGTACGCATAGTAGGTGTATTTTTAAGTTAACTAGTTGATATCAAAGTACCACTTTATAGATTACAAATTCAACCTTTTAGCCGCAAGATCGTTTTTCCATTGTAATTTCGCTTTATAAATATGCGTAATTGCTTATAGACGACTTGAAGATAAACTAATCTAATGAGTAAAATAGACATTCTTGCATTTGGAGCACATCCAGATGATATCGAATTATCATGCGTGGGCACACTTATGAATTCAATTTCTAATGGTAAGAAAGTGGGCCTAGTGGATTTAACACAAGGAGAACTAGGTACAAGAGGGAGTGGGGAACTAAGGCTAGTTGAAGCAGAAAACTCGAGAAAGCTTATGGGAGCAGAGTATCGGCACAATCTTGGAATGCGAGATGGGTTCTTCGAAGTAGATGAAGAACATTTGATGCAGATTATTCGAGAAATAAGATTTGGAAGGCCGGAGATCGTGTTAGCAAATTCTGTTGATGATCGTCACCCTGATCATGGAAGAGCTGCCCAGCTTGTCCATAGAGCGTGTTTCTTAGCAGGTCTTCAAAGAATTGAAAGTACATACAATGGTGAAAAGCAAACTAAATGGAGACCTTCAGCTGTCTATCACTATATCCAAGACATGAATCTTGAACCGGATCTTGTAGTCGACATTAGCAATACGTTTGAAAAAAAGATCGAATGTATAAAGTGCTTTTCTTCTCAATTTTTTGACCCTACATCTGAGGAACCTGAAACTCCGCTAAGCGGACATGATTTCTTTGGCTTTATTGCGGGTAAAGCAAAAACATATGGGCGGCACATTGGAGCAGAATATGCTGAAATGTTCACCGCCCATCGTTATATTGGTGTTGATGATATAAGCAAATTACAATAAGATATTGTCTATTTTATCTAGTAGCAGTAAATGTACATGTAACAGGAATTGGGAAAGGCACGACAGTTGCTGATATAGTACCTGTAATAGAATTTCCATCTTCCGAAATCTCCGCTGTACCACTCATAAGCACTTCAGTAGTTATCTCCGGTGCGTCTGGATTCAGTGCGATTTGATAACTTGCTTCCTGTACCGTAATGAGGTTTCCTTCGGCCGTTCCATCCAAAATTGGTAAGGGGTTATCAGTATCTTTGAATTCTATCTGAACATCATTATTTCCACTTAAGCCCTCTGAAATTACCATTGTAAATTCTGCCATCGGAGGTAGGGGAGTACCACATAAGAGAGTCCCGGAAAATTCTCCGATAAACTTGTCTCTTGCGAAAATACAATTACCGTCGTTTTCTTCTGCCTCTGGGTTATAATTCTCTGCTTCTTCGTTAGTACAACCTTGTATAGGTTCTTCACCACATGTATAAAAAGAAACCGCAGCGAACAAAAGCAAGAGAAGTAATCCTATATTTTTTTTCATTTGTCTATAAATTGAGTGATTGAAATTATGATGTTATATAAAAACTAATAAGTCCTTGTCTTTTTTTCTAACCGATCAACGTACTCCTGTGATCCAAGTCTAAATTTTATGGGTATACCAGTTTGGTCTTGAATATCAAGTTCCCATTTACAAAAAATAGGCATATTGTCTCTACTAATTTTCGTACCCAATACGTCTCCTTGAAATAGGCTGGGTGATTGAGATAAAATATCATACTTAATAGAATCAGACATCGGTTGATAAGTATACTGCGCTTCAAGCTGAATAGCGATAAAAATCAAGCACATGATTAATCCTAATTTATGCTTGGTTTTTTTGTTTTCTGCTTCCTGCATAAACTTCAAATTTATAAAACTTTGATTCAATCGGTCCATTGAACAAACTTATTTTTTTACTCGCTCTTAAGCCTAAATGCTTCAAAGCCTGAAGGTTTCCACTGATTATCCAAGCTTCGGAATCCACAAATGATTGTTTTAATGTATCTCCAATTTTCTTATAGCTATCAATGATGTAGTCATCTACCAATCTCTTATCATAAGGTGGATTGAATACTAAATGATAGTTCTTCAATGGCCCTTGCGTTTCATAGAAATCAGCCTGTTGAATATCAGCATACTGCAATAATCCTGCTTCGGCTAAATTAAATTTCGAAGCTTCCACTGAACGTTCATCTATATCTGTACCAAAGACTTTAAAGTCCTTCAATACTTTCTGTTTCTTCATGGCCTCATCAACGACTTCTTCCCACAATTCTGGTTCATAGGTTTTCCAAGTCTGAAAAGAGAATGATCTAGTTATTGCCTGTGGTGGCATATTCATTTTTTGAAGAATTGCTTCTGCTAGAATTGTACCGCTACCGCACATAGGATCAAGAAAAGTCTTTTCTCCATCCCATCCAGATAGTTTCACCAACCCCGCGGCTAAGACTTCATTGATTGGAGCTTCTACAGAGCTTGTTCTATAACCTCGTTTGTGTAGTGAATCTCCAGAAGTATCTAAAGAAATAGTCAGGCTATTTTTATAGATGTGAATATTTACAGATAGATCTGGACGATAAAGATCTACATTAGGCCTTACGCCATTTCTCGCTTTAAACTGATCTACAATCGCGTCCTTCGTCTTTAGCTCAACATAGTGCGAATTAGAAAAATAGTCACTATTGACAGAAGCTCTAACTGCAATTGTTTGTTCTTCGTGAATAAAATCATTCCAATTGATCCTCTTCACAGAGTTGTAAAGATGGTCTTCGTTATGTATACGATCAAAGCGAAGTGGTATCAATACCCTTAATGCAAAATAAGAACAAAGGTTGATGCGATATACTGTCTTCAAGTCCGCTTCTGCCTTAACTGCGCGCTTAAGAATTTCAATATCTGTTGCACCCAACTTTATTAGCTCTTCAGCAAGAACTTCTTCTAAGCCCATTACCGTCTTTACTACAATTTCTCGCTTTTGATTTTTATGTTTGAATAACACCTACATTGAATTTTTTGACCGGTGCATGATTAGCTGCTTCGATACCTTGTGAAATAATTTTACGCGTATGCCGTGGATCTATGATCGCATCAACCCATAATCTTGATGCTGCATAGTATGGAGTTGTTTGATTCTCGTAACGTTCTTCTATTTTCTTGATCAACTCTGCCTGATCCTTTTCTGACACTTCCTCTCCTTTAGATTTCAGAGATGAAACTTGAATTTGTGCAAGAACTTTTGCGGCTTGTGCCCCACCCATCACAGCAACCTTTGCTGTTGGCCAAGCAACAATTAGTCTTGGATCGTAGGCTTTACCACACATAGCGTAGTTACCTGCCCCATATGAATTGCCAGCTATTATCGTAAACTTAGGCACTGTACTATTGCTTACAGCACTAACCATCTTAGCTCCATCTTTGATGATTCCACCATGTTCACTCTTAGTGCCTACCATAAATCCGGTTACATCATGTATAAATACAAGAGGAATCTTTTTCTGATTGCAATTCATTATAAATCTTGAAGCCTTATCCGCTGAATCCGAATAAATCACACCACCGAATTGCATCTCTCCTTTTGCAGATTTTACAACTTCTCGACTATTTGCGACGATTCCCACTGCCCAGCCATCTATTCTAGCATAAGCAGTCAAGATCGTTTTTCCGTAGTCTTTTTTATAGTATGTAAGCGAGTCAGCGTCTACAATGCAATCCAAAACATCTTCTACTCTATAAGGCTTGGTGCGTAACTCTGGCATAATCCCCGTAATATCGTCTGGAGACCTTGAAGGCGACTTTGCTTTAATACGACTAAATCCAGCTAATTCGGGTGCACCTATTTTATCAACTAGATCCTTTATGGTATCAAGACATGCTTTATCATCAGGCATCTTGTAATCAGTTACACCCGAAATATCAGATTGCGTAACTGCTCCACCTAGCGTCTCCTTATCAACAGATTCTCCGATTGCAGCTTTCACCAAATATGGTCCTGCAAGAAAAATACTGCCAGTTCCTTCAACAATCAAGGCTTCATCACTCATTATCGGTAGATAAGCTCCTCCAGCGACACAACTACCCATAATAGCGGATATTTGAATGATACCCATTGAAGACATAACTGCATTGTTTCGGAACATTCTTCCGAAATGCTCCTTATCTGGAAAAATCTCATCCTGCATAGGAAGATAAACTCCGGCGCTATCTACTAGATATATGATCGGTAATCTATTCTCAATGGCAATTTCTTGAGCTCTCAGATTCTTTTTACTAGTGATTGGAAACCAAGCCCCAGCTTTTACAGTAGCGTCGTTAGCAACAATAACACATGACCTGCCTTGAACTTTTGCCAAAACAACTATCACACCACCAGCAGGACAACCTCCATGCTCTTCATACATTCCTTCTCCTGCAAAGGCCCCTACTTCAAACATCTCATCTTCATCATCAACTAGATATGAGATGCGTTCTCGAGCTGTTAGCTTACCTTTTGCGTGCTGTTTAGCAATCTTTTTATCGCCACCACCTTTATGAATTCTATCTAATTTGAAATTAAGCTGTGAAATTAACAATTTCATAGCGTCTTCATTTTTATTGAATTGTAGATCTTGTTTCATTTATAAGACTTAAGCCTCGTAAAGGTAAAGAAAGGTAATATATATTCAACAAATTGAAGCCGTAAACCTATCTATTCCGATCTTCCGATCTCTAATTAATACTACGTAGAATACTACTCATTAGAAGAAACACCTACTATTCTACTTCAGAAGCTTATAATTACTAATTATCCTTAAAAAACACGTAGGGAAAATAATCAGGATGATGCTCATAATATCCTTCTAAGATTACTTGACCCTTTGCATTTTCCAATTCTTCCAATAAGAAATTTACGTTTTTAACTGACTTCTTGTTGATTTTTGTAATTATATAGCCTGGATCCATATTTGTTCTCCCAATAGTCGAATTTCTATAAACTGAAACGACATAAACTCCAGGCTCTTTTACTCGCTTTTTCTCATCTTGACTCAAATCCCTTAGCTCAAAACCTAAGTTTGTGAATGCTTGATCTTTTCTTACAGCAACAAATTCAGTCGTATTAAGTTGGTTACGAAGAATTGCTGATGTACTGAATTTCTCTCCATCTCTGATATATTCGATATCAATTTCATCTCCTGGCCTAAATCTACCAACCATTTCCATGAAGAGAGGGGTAGAATTAAATGTACTACCGTTGACTGATGTGATCACGTCTCCGCTTTCAAGGCCAGCATCATCAGCTGCACCTCCTTGATTGACAGATACGATGTAGACACCTTGCACATTTTTCAACTCCAATTCTCTAGCTTTCTTATCGTTAATGTCAACCATCGATATTCCCAACCAACCTCGTTGCACTGCGCCATAATTCCTAAGGTCAAAAAGGATTTTTTCTACGAGATTTGAAGGGATGGCAAAAGAGTAACCTTCATATTTACCTGCACTTGCCATAATCGCAGAATTAATACCTACCAATTCACCTTTTGTGTTGATCAAAGCACCTCCACTGTTTCCGGGATTGACAGCTGCATCAGTTTGTATAAAACTTTCAATACCAGAATTACCCAACATGCTAATGTTCCTTGCTTTTGCACTGACGATTCCTGCAGTCACAGTAAATTGTAGACCGAATGGATTTCCGACAGCTAGCACCCACTCACCAACTTGAAGTGAATCTGAATTACTAAAAACTGCATAATCTAAACCTTCTGCCTCAATCTTTAACAATGCTAAATCATTTGTAGGATCAGCTCCTATTAATTTTGCACTGTATTCTCGATTGTTATCAAGTAAAACTTCAATTTCATCAGCATTCTCAATCACATGATTATTCGTTACAATATAACCGTCTTCAGAGATTATTACTCCCGACCCAGAAGAAGCTCCAAGCAGTCTTTTTGCCTTACTTTTTGGAATCGCACGTATGTAAACAGAAGATTTTTTACCTGATTTGCTCGCTTCTACAAAGTCAGGTGGCCTATTTATCTCAGTATTACTATCTATTCTATCAGTAACTGTTTTGACAACAGGCGATTGTATTACTTGAGGAGCCTGATTGATATAATATACATCTGGACTTTCGAAATACTTGAAAAGGCCAATGCAAATGATTGAAGTAATTATTGAACTTATTATAATTATACTAAACTTCTGCATATGTATAATTTATATGTTATGATTAAATGTAATATATTGCAAATATAGTGATATTTAGTGAAGCTTTAGCCTGACATCATGGTCACTTAGGGTCAACAAAAAACTAAAACACAAAAGAATCAATCTCATTTTGTTTTTCGTCGTTCTGATAATATAGCTCGTAAACCAAATCACCTACACATTGAATTAACACATATTAGCTGTTTTCTGTTGTAAACACACCTAGAGTTTATATAAATACTAACTCTGTAAGATGATCTATAGCAGGAGCTAGACATCAAAAATATGAAATACATTTTTGCTGTCAAATCTAATCAAGCTACGCTACTTATGCTGTTTTTAAAAACTATGTCGAACTCATCGGAAGTTCAATCTTAAAAGCTAAAAGAACTTATTATTGATAAATTCTATTACCTTAGTTGAAGAAGTCATCTCTATGTCAAGATTTATACCACACAAAACCTACTAACTAATTGCATCCGCATAAATATGAATACTGATAAAATTCCATTTGTAAAATACCATGGTACTGGAAATGATTTTGTTATTATCGATCATACGGAAAAACAGTATCTCGATCCTAACAACTACGATCAAATAGCTGCTATTTGCCACAGAAGATTTGGAATAGGTGCAGATGGGCTAATGATCATTGAGAAACCATCGAATGAGCTACACAACTTTGAAATGCTATATTTTAATTCTGATGGAAAGCCCTCAACTATGTGTGGAAATGGTGGAAGATGCATTACCGAAGCATTTCTGAAAAGAAGTGAGCATAAAGAGCAATCAAATCTTACATTCAGTTTCCAAAATCAGACGTATCAATCTACTTTCAATAAAGAGAACGGCTGGATCAAATTACAAATGCAAAATGTAAGTTTCATTGAGATTACCAGCGCTGGCTATATTCTGGATACTGGAAGTCCACATCTTGTTCAGTTCAACGATGAGGTGAATTCCATAGATGTCAAAAAGCAGGGTAGTGTACTCAGATACAGTGAACGATTTCAGGAGGAGGGCATTAACGTGAATTTCTGTGCTTGGAATAAGAATGAGCTAAGTGTGAGAACCTACGAACGGGGAGTGGAAAACGAAACCTATTCTTGTGGTACTGGAGTCGTTGCATCGAGCATCTCTTATGCACTCAAAGCTCAGCTTCCCGATGGAAACATTACGATACCAATCTCTACTAGAGGTGGGAGGCTATCAGTTAGTTTCCAAAAAAATGGCTCGCGTTTTACTGATATTGCTCTGTCAGGACCGACTGTCAAAATCTGCGAAGGGTATTACTATGTGTGATTTTATTTCAAAACACTAAAGCTCCATCTCCCAATTCATAAAGGCATTCTGCAATTCAGCTTTTGAATGTTGATCTCCTTGATCGGTAGCTACTTTTATACCTTCTTCATATACAGTCTTAATCTCATCAGCGGGTGCACCTATCTCAATCATTGCAGCAGCAAGATGATAGTACATTCCAACATAATCAGACTTGTTAGAATGAATCCATCTGTATGAATTAACAGCACTCGCCCAATCTTCTTCCTTTTCATGTTCTTTCGCCATTGCAAAATGCAAAAAAGGGTCATCGGGAGATTCTTTTAACATATTAGAAATCATTTTCTTCCTCATACTGCAAAACTGTAGATAATTCTCGATTATAAATGTATATTTTAAGGGCTATCTCGCAATAATAAAGCTAAGTATTTGTTAATTTTCATAGTAGATAGACAGCAAATTAACAAAATCTAGTGTTTATAGAATATCATTAAAAGACACCAGCTAAAAACTACACTAGACTTATGAAAACTATGCGAATGAAATTCAACTATTTATTAAGCCTCTCGATAGTATTTTCCTTAGTTGGGATGATGAGCTGCACTGATGAAGAACCAACTATTGATGAGCAAATATCTGGCACTTGGAAACTAACGCAAGTCACTGGAGGTACTGCTGGTCTTGATTGCCTACTTTCTGATGCAGATGTCAGCTGGACTTTTCAATCACCAACAATTTCAATTGAAGCAGATAATTTTAGCATATCGCTATGTCCTCTGATTGATAATCAAGATCACACTTATTCTATCATATTTCTTGAAGAAACACCGTTTTTGATCAGGGATAATGAGGACTTTGGGCAAATCACCATTACTGAATCTACCGTGGACGAACAAACGATCGAAAACCTTTCAATAGATGGCGGAATTCTACCTTCAGGACAAGTAGAAGATGGATTCATTTACAGCTTTACCCGAGATAAGTAATTCCTAAATCTTCCGAAGAAGAAATGTCTCAAGACTCTCTAAGTAAGGTTCTAATCCAAGGATAAAGGGAGTATCTCCATGATTTCCATCTGGAACTTTCTCAGAGAACTTAAACACGCCAGAATGATTGTCGAAAATTGGCTGTCCATGCGTATTCATTGCTAGAAAGTCGTCCGCAATACCGTGTATCCAATAAAGCGGTTGTTCGACAGATTTGATAAGCTCTATATTGTTTGTACCCAAATCGGCAAAAAATGAAGCTGGTATTGACAAGCCGCTTCCATCTTCAGCCATCGCATCGATACTTCCTATAGGAGCTTCCAATAAAAGTCTAGCAGGCGTCAAATTTTTTGGATTTACATTTAATTCAATTGCTGGTATCGAACCTAGTGAAAAGCCATAAACATATAATCTATCACCTGTTAAACCTTGATTTGCAAGCCAATTAACCATTGCATTTGCATCAGCTACCAAAGCAGCTTCAGATGGACTTCCCTCTGACCTCCCATAACCCTGATAATCAAAGAGTAAAACTCCATAGTGGCTTTTCGCTTTGGTGTTGTACAATAATTTTGTCCGTTGAAAATACCAATCCATAGTTCCAGAATTACCGTGACAATAAAGAATCACAGTATCTTCAGAGATCGTATTTATGTCTCCCAAGTAGGCACCATATATTGTATTTGTAAAACCATCAAGTTCCGACTCAACTGTGAACTCGGTCAGTTCACCAGCTAACAAATCATATTCTGCAGGTAGCTGATCTTCGCTGTCTGCATACTCATCGTACAGATATTCGTCAATCTGTGTCGGATTAAACAGGTTTGGTGCTAAATCAAGACAAGAAGTCATGCAAATAGAGACTAAGAGTAATATCCCAAGTAATAGTTTATTCATCGATTTTCGTTTTTGCTTTGTACCCAAAAGATCTAGAGGCATTCAGATAAATTCCATGAGCACCAATACCAGATGGTACAATATAATCTACCACCGAGTTTTCAGATGGAACGTTAAAAGCTAATCGTTTGTACTCAATTCCAATTTCCCAATCAGCAAGATCTACTGTTTGTCCAACAGAAATTGCGGGAACAAAAAATCCGCCATATCCGTAATTTTGCGTACTAAATTTGTAGAAATCAAACCAAGCTTGTAAGCCAGTATATGTCTTCCATCTTCCATACCTCCAATATGGATTCAAGGCAATCTCCGGAAATACACGGGTTGCACCATCTCTTAAACTTACGATCCCATTTACTGCCAATGCTCCAGAAACTGAAGGATAGATTGAGTGGCCTACTACCAATTTCTTACGAGCACCTGCTTCTAGTTGAAGAGTTTTAAATGCAAGAGAAGTAATGTGCAAGCCTCCATACAACGTTAAATCATCACTATATCCGTAACCTGCATATACACTGCTCAAAGGCAAGGGTATCGATGAACCTCCAAAATTTAATAAAGGACCTCCTCCATTACCTCCAATTTCAAGTTCCCCCTTATCTAGTGGTTCAACAAATCTATTTGTGGAACAACTGAAGCTAAACACAGCAATCAAACAAAAGACTAAAAAATATATTCTAATCATGTACTCCTATATTATTTAATGCATTTTGGACGTAAGTCCGTTAAGTATCCGAGTAAGCCAAGTTACAGAATTTCCGAAATAAGTGTTCTTCGACTTCGATCCATTTAGCAAACTACACAAACATAAATGTCTTAGGAGCTACTTTGTTTCTCAATTCCTTTCGTACTTTTGTGTTTTATAACAAAACAATGTCAATGTCTCACGCAATTGCACCCTCAATTTTAGCAGCTGATTTTACTAAATTAGCTAATGATATCAGTATGGTTAACATGAGTGAAGCCGACTATCTGCACGTAGATGTGATGGATGGCGTTTTCGTTCCTGCTATTTCTTTTGGACAAGATATTGTAAGGCAAATGAAAAAAGTTTGTGAGAAACCTCTCGATGTCCACTTGATGATTATAGATCCAGATCGCTATATCAAAAGCTTTGTAGAGGCAGGTGCAGAGATTATAACGGTTCATTATGAAGCTTGTACACATCTACATAGAACGATTCAATTGATACATTCGTATGGCGTTAAAGCCGGTGTCGCAATCAATCCACACACTCCAGCATCTGTTCTTGATGATGTTTTAGAAGATTTAGATTTAGCATTAGTGATGAGTGTTAATCCAGGCTTTGGTGGGCAAAAGTTTATTTACAGAGCACTTCACAAAATCGAATATATCGCAGAACAGATTAGACAACGAAATCTAGCTTGTAAGATAGAAGTGGATGGAGGTGTCGGAGAACAAAATATGCAGTCTGTCCTAAAAGCTGGAGCAGATATTCTTGTTGCAGGTAGTGCAGTGTTTCGTTCTGAAAACCCTTTAGAAACGATCAAGCGAATGAAAGCTGTCGATCTGCATACTTTCACTGCCTAATAGACCGTTATTTTCTGGTGAATATATCCAAATACGCAATATGCCTTTTGCTACTTCTACTTTGTAATCTTTCCTTCTCTCAGAAGGATGGGGCTACAGCCCAAAAGGCTATTCTACAAGGTCGAGTATTGGATGTAAATACCATGAAAGGAGTTGAGCTAGCTACCGTTTTCATCGAAGAAACTCAAAAAGCCACTGAGACTGACATTGAAGGTTTCTTCCGAATTGAGATAGAGGCTAACCAAAAAAGTACACTTGTATGCCGACGAATTGGCTATCAAGAATCAAAGCAACGAATTGGAAGTACTCCTCCAGGTATTGTCAGAAAGGTGGAGATCTTATTAATCGATGAGAGTTTGGGGATAGATATTGTTGTGAAGGATTCCCGAATCAAAGATTTGGGAATGATAAGAGAAGAAACATCAGAAATCAAACTTCTACCATCAGTTACTGGAAACCTAGAAAGTGCATTGCCAAGTATAGCTTTAGGAGCCAATGCCGGAAGTGGTGGAGAGCTAACCTCGCAGTACAGTGTTCGAGGTGGTAATTACGATGAGAATCTTATTTATATCAATGATTTTGAGATTTTTCGTCCTCAGCTAATTCGTACCGGCCAACAAGAAGGACTTACTTTTCCAAATATAGATTTGATTAAAGATCTCTCATTTTCTTCTGGAGGTTTTGAAGCCAAGTATGGTGACAAATTAAGCTCAGTGCTAGATATCAGGTATAAACGACCAACCATCAGCAGATCATCATTCATGCTTTCAGCACTGGGTGTGAGTACACACACAGAAGGAAGCAGAAAGCTGTGGGGACGACCTTTCAGATACCTTGTTGGTGCAAGATACAAAACCAACCGCTACTTATTGGGTTCCTTAGAAGTCGTGGGTGAGTATCAACCCAACCATGCAGATGTTCAAACATATCTAACCTATAACCTTTCTGATGCATGGCAAATCGATTTTCTTTCAAACTATAATATTAGCCAATACAACTTCACTCCCGAGAGCGGAAGACAGGCAGTTGGACTTATTGATTTCACAATCAATCTTTTCACAGTTTATGAAGGCCAAGAAAGGAATGAATTCCAAAATGCAATGGCAGGACTGGCACTTACATATCTACCTGAAAAAAGCAAGAACCCATACTTTCTAAAATTCCTAGCATCAGCTTACAATAGTCTAGAAACAGAATCATTTGACATCTTAGGTTTCTATCGACTCAGTCAAATAGAAACTAGCCTCGGTGCTGAAAATGCAGGTGAAGAAATCGCCGTTTTGGGTGTAGGAACACAACACAATTACGCAAGAAACCGATTGAATAGCAACATTATTAATTTTCAACATAAAGGTGGCTACGAGTATCAATTGAGTCAAAATGGATCAAGGAGCCATTTCATTCAGTGGAGTGCCAAAGTTCAAGAAGAAATCATTCAAGACAATCTGAAAGAGTGGGAACGACTAGACTCAGCAGGTTATTCTATACCATTCTCTGAACAGGCAGTCACTTTACAAGAGTACATTCGATCAAGCAATGATATCTCGACCACTAGAATCAGTGGATCGCTCCAAAACACTTATACCCTTCAAGGAACTGATCATGAATTAAGATTAAATGCAGGCTTGAGGGCTTCGTACTGGACTTTTAACAACGAGTATTTTGTCACTCCTCGAATGCAAGCGCTATACAAACCGCTAAATTGGAAAAGAAACATGTCCTTCAAACTAGCTAGTGGCTACTATTTTCAACCGACATTTTATCGAGAATTACGAAGACTAGACGGTTCAATCAATGAGAATATCAGAGCTCAGAAATCTGCGCATGTGGTTGCAGGTCTCACCTATGACTTCATGTGGAAAAAGGTAAGCAAGAAACCTTTTAAAATGATATCGGAAGTTTACTATAAACAGCTTTGGGACATGGTTTCCTTTGACATTGACAATGTACGTATCAGATATAGTGGAGAAAATGACTCGAGGGGCTATGTCATAGGTTGGGATACACGAATCAACGGTGAATTTGTTCCGGGTTCTGAATCTTGGGTAAATATTTCACTACTTCGCGCAAGAGAGCGACTAGACGGGGTGGAACATCTGACTTTCGGAGATACTTCAGCTGTGGTGACTCAATTTGTTCCACGTCCAACTGATCAGGCTGTATTTCTTAACCTCTTCTTCCAGGACTACTTACCAAAAAATGAAAATTTTAAAGCTCATTTCCTGCTAGCATTTGGTTCAGGTATTGCTTACGGTGTCGAAGGAGACAATGTATCTTTCAGAAACAGCTTCAGGTATCCTCCATACCGAAGAATTGACGTAGGATTTTCATATCAATTATGGAAAGAAGAATGGCTTAAGTTCAAACCAAACCATCCATTGAGATGGACAAAAAATGCATGGATTAGTCTTGAGGTTTTCAACATGCTAGGTATCGAGAACGTAGCTTCTACGACTTGGATTAAAAGCATTTACAATGTTTCATATGGAATTCCAAATAGACTTACATCGAGAAGAATTAACTTGAGATTGCGCGTTGACATCTAATCTCATCAGCTTTTAGAATCTGTAAGGGCAATTAGTGTTATCTTTAAGCTGGTAGACAATATGTGAGATCTAGTAAACATTCTCTCTATGATAAAGAAGAAAGAAAAGGTTCCAGGTTTTATTTCTAAAGTGGTGTCCACAATCCAAGAAGATCATTAAAAAGCTCATAATGACGATGCCAATTCCAAGGCTACACCTAAAAAATCTAAGAATCTAGAGAAAGCTAAACCCATAGAAAAAAATGACCTATTGCAAGCTGATCACAATGTAGATATGAAAAAATCAAATAAACAGACTAAAAAGAAAGACTCGTCGACCAAGACTAAGACATAGAAAAAGAAAACAGAGAAGGCCTTTTTGAAGCCAACCAAACTGAGCAAAAAACGGAGCATAAAGAAAGAAGAGACTTCTGTAGTCGATAATCCAGAAAAAAAAGAAAAGAAGATGACAAAGCTGTCCAAAAAGAAATCAAAATCCAAGCAAAAGGAAAAAGAGGTTAAAAAGTCTAAAAAAACTAAGCTATCTAAAAACAGAAAGGCAAAACTTGCAGAAGCAAAAGCTAAGATCAAAGACAAAAAAGGAAAGAAAAAGAATCTAGCGAAGAAAATTAAAGAGCTTCAAAAGAAATTGAAATCACTTTTGAAACTTCAGAAAAAAGCTAAGAAGAAATCGAAGAAAAAGTAGACCAAATCACATCAGGCTTTCCACTTAAAAACTACAGCTTTTGTAATCGCTTGGATAGACTATAACCCATTGCAAAACATGCTTGTAGCAAAAAACCACCAGTAGATGCATCCCAATCAACCATTTCGCCTATGCAGAAGTGATTAGGTTTCTGCACAAACATTAAGTTATTATCTAGGGCTGTAGTAGAAATACCACCAGTAGTTGATATACATTCATCTAGTGGCCTATGACCGCTAATCGAAAGGGAAAATGACTTTATTTTAGTGGCCAACAGTCTTGACGTAGTCCATTCAGTTTTAGTACAGTTTAATTTTAGCATGTCTATTGCGACAGCACTGATTTTCAGTGACTTGAGTGCGGAAGTCACTGACCTTTTATTTGCTATTGAAGTATCTAGCTTCGATAGTATTGCTTCGTACGAAAGTTGTGGCTTTAGGTCAATTCCAATTGATACCTCTTTTTTCAGTTTTAATGCTTCAGAAACAGCACTAGATATAGGATAAACCGCATTTCCTTCAATTCCATATTTAGTAATCGTAAACTCACCTTTCTTGCCAAAAGAATTATATTCCATGGCAATATTCTTGACGTGCTTGCCTTCATGCTTTTTGATAAAATCCTTATTCCATTTTACTTCTAAACCGCAATTGGCAGCGCCAAAACCGTTCACTTTGATCCCTTCCTCACGGAAGATCTTAAGCCAATGACCATCGGATCCAGTCTTTGTCCATGAAGAGCCTCCAAAGGCATATACGTGAAAGTCAGCATTACAAACCACTGCTTTTTCTCCTTGCTCGACAGTAGGCACGCCATCTTTAAAACCTATAAACCTAGCATTGTAATAAATATGCACATTTGGGCCCTCGAGCCCTTTCATAATTGCCTGTAAAACTTCAATTGGCTTAATTCCTTTTATGGGAAAGACCCGATTACTACTCCCTACGAAAGTACTTATCCCTATTCGGGCAAGCCAGTTACGAAATTTGACAGAATCAAATTCTTGCAGATACGTGTCTAGGAATCCTGCTGGCCGATAGTACTTTGAAAGCTCCTTGAACTCCAAATTGTGCGTGAGATTAAAACCGCCTTTTCCAGCAACTAAAAACTTTCTGGCTAAGGCTTTATTTCGTTCATATATACGTATATCAAACTTCTCAGATTTAGCTAGTTCAAAAGCAAGTATTAGAGCTGCTGATCCACCACCATAAATATTTACTGTCTTTTTATTTTGCGAATAGTCCATCTATATTTTGAAATGCTTTGAACTCCAATGCGTTACCACTTGGATCCAGGAAAAACATCGTTGCTTGCTCTCCAGGAAGACCTTTAAACCTAATGCAAGGTTCGATAATAAACTCTATCCCTTGATTCGTCAAATCCTCTGATAAGTTCGTCCAATCTGTCCAAGTCAAGACAATCCCGAAATGCGGAATCGGAACATCATGTCCATCAACCGGATTTGACTCCAAATTAGTATTTGCTTCGCCAAACATGTGAATGACCAATTGATGTCCAAAAAAATTAAAATCGACCCAAAGATCGGAACTACGTCCCTCCGCACATCCTAGAACATCTCGGTAAAAGGACCTTGTTTTATCTAGATCTCGCACTGGAATAGCTAAGTGAAAAGGAGCTAACATATCTATTTTATTGATTATACGCTAAGATACATTTTTCAAAGATGATGTCTGCAATAAGCCTTTTCAATATAATTCTCTGATTTTTCAAAGTACTGAAAGAATTACGTTTAACTTTATCACTAGTGACAAATCTGCGTTCCAAAGAAACACAATGGTGATCTCAGATAAACTCTTAATGCTGAAATATTAATACCTATGTCTTTCAAAAATATCGTGTCTTTTAAACCTTTATTTCTAACATTTGCTTTTACCACTCTTAGCTTGATTTCTTTCGGGCAAGATTTACTGCCTTGTGGCACGATAGAACCAGATAACGTGAGGTTTTTTGAACAAAAAGAGTATGATGTGACCAAGGAGGCTTTACTTTCAAGTATAAAGAAAGATCCTCGCAATTTTATGGTTTCACTACATATAATTAGAAGTAGTTCGGGGAGTGGGGGAATAAAGAAATCACTCGTGCTTGCTGCACTAAATGAAATGAATGAAACATACGCCAACGCCGATATTGTTTTTGAGCTTTGCGAAGATGTGTTCTACATCGATAATGACCTTTATATTGAAACTGTTCCCAGTGAAGTAAGTGGTTTAATCAGTAATAACAATGTAGACGGAACGATCAACATCTACTTCATACCTCAAGTTATCAATAGTTCAGGTGATGGCATATGCGGAAATGCAACATTTCCCAGCACTACACCTACTCAACGACGTATACTAATGGATAATAATTGTGTGACCAACGGATCGACTCTCATCCATGAAATGGGTCACTACTTCGGTTTATTACATACCCATTCTACATCCAATGGAATTGAATATGTTGAACGTGTCAATTGCACATCTGCCGGTGATCGATTCTGTGACACACCGGCTGATCCGAGACTTTCAAGTTCAACCGTTACCAACTGCGTCTACGTTGGCGGAGAAGTGGATCCAAATGGAGTCGCATACGAATCAGATCCTTCAAACTTCATGAGCTATGCACCTAAATCTTGTCGGATTGATTTTAGTCCAGATCAATATGCACATATTAGTTTGATTGCAGCAACTGACAATGACTACCATCTGAACACTTGTGATCTACCTGATTTTGAGCTCACGAGCACGCAATCAAGTGAGCTGACTGTTTCTAATTTCGCAGACATTGACTTTGATCTAGATATTTCGACTTTAAATCTAAACTCCGCTGAAGTGCTTGAATACGTTATTAAAATGACCAACGCAGGATCAACAACTGCTGCCATACTTGAAGAAGGAACTTTAGACTTTGATCCAGAAAATAGTTCTGCTTCATTAAGCTTCAGAATTCCGTTTACTGAAGATTTCTTTTCTCTGCAAACCATCCTTGTTGAAATTGACCCAGCAAATAAAATCGTAGAACCGAATGAAGACAACAATAGTTTCAGCTACGAAATCACACATGCATATCGAGTAGATAGAAGCTCATTTATATATCCTAATCCAGCAAACGACTACATTAGCTTGTATCTCAATAATCAATTGACTGGTGCATACACGATGAGAGTTTTCGATGATTCTGGGAAAATGGTTATTGAGCAAACAGCTAAAAAGAATACTTTATATGAACTTGAAACCCTAGATATTCTAACTCTTGTTCCTGGTATGTACTATCTTCAAGTTGAGTTCACTAATGGAGACAAAGAAGTATTCAAGTTTATCAGGTTGTAATCATTTAAGAGGCCAAAGTATCATATGGCAAGTCATATTCAAAATGAGTCTTTCTTAAAGCAGAACCTAGGGGTTCTTTCCATTATTGCTTGGTTTGGAATTCTTGTTCTACAAGCTTTCCTGTCACCACTGCATATAGATGAAGCCTACTACCGTTTGTATGGCCAAGCGTTAGATTGGGGCTATTTTGATCATCCTCCAGGCATTGCAATAGCAACTGCATTGAGTGAGCGAATCTTGCCCTTGGGTAACCTATCAGTTCGATTCATACCTATTCTGCTTCATATTTTTAGTTTGGAAATTGGTTGGAATACTTTCAAAAGGATTAGTCCTAATACTACTTCATTTCGCTTCCCAGTTTTTGCTTTGGTGCTATTTCTACCAATGCTTCATGTGTATAGTTTTATAGCTACTCCAGATGTTGTGTTGTTTTTTACTGCTATCTTATTTTGCAATGCATTTGTTAAGCTTAAGAAAGATGATAAACTCTGGATGTGGATTTGGTGGGGTTTAACTATGGCTTTGCTCATGTATAGCAAATACCACGGTATTTTAATCATTGGGTTTTCAATTCTCTCGGATATCAAGCTTCTACGTCGACCGAGATTCTATCTCGCAGTAATTGTTGCCCTACTTGCCTTTATTCCTCATATAGCCTGGCAATATGCTCACGACTGGGCTTCTATAAATTTTCACCTCTTTGAGCGACATACACAAGTTGAATGGTACTCTCCATTCTTATATCTAGGCATGTTGGTACTAGTATTCAACCCTCTATTACTTTGGAAGTTCGGAAGGAAGTTGGTTTCTAAAGCAGGAGACAGTTGGGATAGAATGATGTTGTTTGTATTTTGGGGTATCGTAGGATTCTTTTTACTTCAGTCATTTCGAGCGGATGTTCAGGCTCAATGGATTTTGCTAGCCTACATTCCATTTATGTACTTCATTATGAAATCATTTACAGGTGACGGAACCGACAAAACGAATTTCAACTTTGTGTACTTAGCAGCAAATCTGACTATTATTATTTTCATACATCTTTGTCTCACGTTTAATCTGCTGCCCACAAACCTGGGAATGTTTGGTCAAAAAGAGTACGCAGAACAAATTAAAGCTGATTCAAAAGGCTTACCAGTAGTATTCTACAATTCATATAAGCGGGCAAGCATTTATAGTTGGTATACAAAAGAGTATGCCCATTCCTACAATACAGCGTATTCGCGTAAAAATCAATTTAATATTTGGTATCGTGACTCTGTCATGTACGATGAGGATGTTTATTTTGTAGGGATGCATTTTGAATCCGAACCAGCTATTAAATACGGAACTTCAGACTACGGAGTTGTAAAAAAATACGCCCCAAGTGATAAAATCAAAGTTCATTTAATTGATGTCGAGCTAAAGGGCGACAGTATTAAAGCCTCGGTAGAAATTGAGAATCCATATAAAGTATCACTTCAATATCCACAATCATATCATTTAGCAATCTACTACTTTTCTGATTTCTTGAATGATGCTGAAAGGCAATCTTTCTCGTATCAACCATTTAAAGTAGATGCTAATAGTGTACTAATAAAGGAATTAATCTGGGTCAAGCCCAAAAACTTAGATAATAAAATCAGCTTTGGAATAGCTACTTCCCATAATGATTGGCCTGACGGACCTATAATGAGACGTCATTCGCTCAATAATGGTCAGTAGTACAACCTAAAAAAAGCTGTCCAATTAAATGAACAGCTCCCCATGTTTTCTCTTTTCTATCGTTAGTCTATTTTTATAAACTTCTTTATCTCCGACTGAGAGCCTGATTGCACTCGCACGAAGTACATTCCGTTACTGAAATCCTGAACGTCAACTCCAATAGATCTTCCGAAAGTTGAATTACGACTTTCTATTAGCTGTCCTTTTGAATCAAAAATATAAGCTTGAGATTCTGAAGATGGAATTGCTTAGAATCTAATTTGAATTAAATGAATTCGCTGGATTTGGACCTACCGTGAACGCGATTTTTGACTCTGGATCGGGTTCAACTAAGCCATCATCACAATCCTCTCCCTACAATCGTATCACTGTCAAAAGATTAGACAAATTGAAACATCCTTCAATTTCATTGGCATTCAATCCAACCTCAAGGTTCTCAACAGGGTCATTGAATGAAAGGTGCCATATAAGACAAACACCGGCTGGAGCAGACTCAAAATCAAAAGGTGGCTCTAGTGGAAGATCTAATATTACACCAAAGGTGTCAGTTATGACCCATTACGAACTATCACCTTGAGCCCCCATAATGTTGACCGTCAATGAATCTGATTCATTATCGCCTGCACAAATATCAATACTAGTATTACCTGACTCCAGTGCAATGTCTCCACCATCTATTGGAATACAACCAGCTGTAAAACTAATTGCATCAACATCCAATGCTGCCACATCCGCAACAATTCCTATAGGACAGTAGGGTAGTAGTTCCACATTGAAAGTAGTTGACTCCGAAACTGTAAATGCTGGAATATCTGAGAAGTCATAAACTTCCTCATTCCATTCATTTTCGGTATCTACATCCTCATTTCAAAGTCTACAGTACCATCAACCAAGATCCTAATTGAATATTTGGTTGGATAATTATTCGGTCCCGAAGGACAATCAATCCAATTGAAGGTTTCAGGTGCGTTCTCAAAAAAGCGTATCTCAGATACAAGGGTAGGATCTGTACCCAAGGGATTAACTGTGATATCGAATCTAATTGCTTTATCATCACTAGGATCATATTCACAATTATCACTAATCCCAACACACATAGCTGTCGAATTATCGACTCCAGGTGAGCACGATTGCATATTTATGTCCGGATTTAATCGATAAAGATGTCCACCTTCAACCACAAGCTCCAAGCAGTCACTTGTATTAAAAACTTCCGGCGTGAATTCTGAATAGTCAGTTGCTGAACCTGGCACCACAGAGTTTGATAAACACTCTTCAAGATCAAACCTTACTACTGAAGGTTCGTCATCTCCACAAAAAAATGTAGCTGCATAGGATTCATTTGAGAAGCTAATTAAGATTAAGCAAAATAAAAGTAAGAGTCTAAACATATTTTTGGTTTTTGGTATAGAATTATGAATTAATATAGACTAGATATAGGAGATAATCTTGAATTGCCGTAATGGTCATAGATGATGAATTCTAGAAACATCACACAACTTATCTTTGTTGTTATATGCAATAGACCCTGTTTAGGTTGTTTTTGTAGCTAAAAAAAGTATAAATTATCTAAAGTTTTCAAATCTCCCTTTCAATGATAAATCGATAGTTTGGAGATCAAGGTAACTCATAACTATATGAAAAAACTATTGTAAGTCCTGAATAGCTTTCCGAATGTAGTGTGTGGAGACGCTTCTAATGTAAACAAATGATCTTCATCAATCTAACTGCTAAAGACTGATTCTAACGTCAGTAAAAATCTACTTGGATATAACGTAATAACCACATGTAGTTAGAAAATTCCGTAAATAGGGTATGGAGGCTATCAAGCCGAGTTGCTTTCTAGGTCTTAAATTAAATTTATACTGGTAGATGGGATTGATAAAAAACAGCTTACGTTTTCTAATTTGAAAAGCTGATTGCTTACAAGTATACTCAAAACGTTCCAATGAAATTCCCGTCTCTTTGATCTCTTCAAGCTCCAGAATCTTTTGATCTGATTCACCTCCTGCTTTTAACAAACCTTTATAAAGCCTCATTGGCAAAAGATGATAATAAGGCAGGTAGGATAGAAACTTTGATTCACAAATTTGCTGATGCCCACCAAAAGGCATTTGCCATGGTGGGAATCCGAAAAATATCACTCCATTATTTTTCAAAAAGTTACCAATTTGATCCATGAACCTTACTTGATCAGGAATATGTTCTATAACATCCTTTAAAATTATCAGGTCAAAACGGTTTCCAATATCTTTCTCTATATCTATATCATAGATATTCTTATTGATGAAGCGTATCAAGCCTGATTCAAGTTCTGAACTCATAAAACCAGACGCCAACTTTATTCTTGAAGAAAGCAATTCAATACCTACGCATCTATTTTCTAGCTCGGTAAATGCTTTTAAAACGCCAGCTTCAGCGCAACCTATCTCGAGTACATCAAGTTTTTTATCAAAATCTAGTTGATCTGATAAAAAGGGAATGATATGTTCTTTCGCTGTTTTATACTGTATATCAAAATACCTTCTCTTATCCTTGTGAAACGCTCTCATAAATGGACTTTCGTAGCTTAAAAGTATTAAGATTTATCATTATATGTACTAAAACGTAAAAAAAAGGAGCTAACTCTGAGAATTAGCTCCTAATCTTAATATTCTAATTCTATAAAATCTATCGAAGTAATAGTAGATCACCTTTCCACTCAATTTCACTTCCATCAGCATATTGCATAACAATTCGGTAGAAATATGTTCCTCCTGGTTGTGCTACATTATTGAATCTTCCATTCCATCCTGTTTCAGTCGCACATTGAAAGTCCTCACATAAGTATACACGTTGGCCCCAACGGTTGAAAACACTAAAATCTTTAACTTCTAGCGGGGTCAATCCCTTTCCAAAATCTACGACTCTAAACACATCGTTATTTCCATCATTGTTTCCTGGAGAAAATGCGTTCGGCAACTGGAATCTATTTCGCACACATACATCAAGTCCTCCTGAGCCTGTACAACCCATCATATCTACTATTGTCCAGTAATAATTCAAGAATGTTTCACCAGCGTTTGCATCTTCTGATCCAGGTAAGGTAATAGTAATCGGATTATCATTAGTGACCCCTTCGATCTCTCCTTCAGGAGAGAACCATGTTAGTGTGCTACCTTCTGGAATATTAGGGAATACATTAGCAGTAAGTATTATCTCATTACCATAGAAATTACAGGCAGTATCTGGCATCGTAGTAATGTTGCCGTCATAGCTAAGTACTTCGACATTCATTGATGCTGATGTTGGACAACCATCAACATCTCCGTTGATTGTAACAACTGTGTTATCAGTTATATTGGATAGTAGTGGATCTGGACAATCGTCACAAGAGAATTCCCCTGAGTCCGATGACCATTCTATTTCATCCAATTCACCATTTGCCATTACATCATATTGAATGTCTTCTCCTTCGCAAATCAAAGTGTCATTCAACAAGATTTCAATACTTGGATCTATTACGTTTATTGAAATACTATCCTCAACAGAACATGCACCATTAGTAGTTGTACGAATGTATGTAAGTGTTTCTTCTGCTCCAAGGACTATATTGTAATCAGAGGTAGAAGAATTGGGTGCTAATCCTAATGCAGGATCCCATAAGTGCTCAATCAAAGGATATTGAAAGTTCTTATATCCCGGAGATGTAAACGTTATAGTTTCACCTTTACAATATGGATCTCTTACAGGGATAGCTTCAATAGGCATATCAGGTAACGAGTCAACATATACTCTGAACTCTGTAAATGAAGCACAAATTCCATTGTCAGAATTTACTATAAAATCAGTTGTTACATTTGGAAAAACGCGTACTGAACCATCTCCTGTCACCTCTACAAATTCGGCAGGCTCCCAAGTTAGAGTAGCATCAAATGGTTGAAATATAGCATTCAAATCAAGCGTATCTCCAAGACATAATCTGAGGGAATCACCTTGCTGAATAGAAATCTCGTTTGGTATAATTTCTATATTATACTGAAAAGTGTCAGCACAAAATCCACTCGGACTAGTAACATATAATTCGTAACTTATATCTTCTTCTGGAATCGATGTTGTGAAAGGATCCAATGGATCACTTAAGAAATCTTCAGGATTCCATTCAAATAATGTCCCATTGAAGGAAAAACCTGGTTGATTCAATTGTAATTCAGTGTCTTGGCAAATCACCGTGTCAGTTACCAATGGCTGAATAACTGTAAATGGATCAACAAAAACGGTCACTTCATCTTGAGCGATACAACCATTCAATTCAACAGTCACTGTAATTAACTGTTCAAAGCCTACGAAACCAAAATTTGGAACGTAGTCAACGGTAGGCCCGGTCTGTCCGTTCAAAAATCCGAAAGGGTCACTCCACGAAATATTACTATCATCAATATTATTGATAGCAGTCAGAGTTATTGTATCAAAAACACAAATCTGCAAACTATCATCGGTCACTATTTCGACAATTGGATCGACATTATTAATATAAACTGAGTCCAAGCCTATACATGCTGGATCAGTAAATGGATCAATTTTTCCTTCAACGTATACCCAACCAGTGTACCCTGCTTCTACTGTCGGATTGGAAATAAACGGATTATCGAAGACATTAAATGGAGACCATGTGTAAGAAGTTGCACCGGAAGCTTCAAGACTTACAAAATTACCTTCACAGACAATAATCGTATCCTGTGGTACATCAATTTCCACCTTGATATTCTCTCGTATAAAGACTTCAGTAGATGCGACTTCAACGTCTCCACAACCAAAATCTCGGAATAATTTAATAATTACTGTTTCGTCTCCTTCAACGATAGCATCGTCAAAAACATCGATAGGGAACTTAGCCTCAACTTGTCCCGCACCAAAAATAATAGTATCTGGAATACCCAAAATAAAATCGTCAGGTTGAGTCGCAGTTCCAGATACAACTACTGTATATTCTGTTGTTTCGTCAACTGGTGTATCCAAAAAGATAATAATTGTATCCGTTGACTCTCCTAGACATTTCTCTACAAAATAGTCTAAACCTGAGGTAAACTTGGTTCCAATTTGTGGCGTACCAGATCTAATTTCTGAAATAAATACACCACTATCAAATGCGCTGTCACCTCTATCTGCAACGGCAAATTTCAAGTGATAAGTTGAACATGGCTGGACTATTGCAGAAGCTGTCAGAGATTTCTTGTTACCCAAGAACCCTGAAGTTAAACCGTCATATTGCAAACTCTGTCCTTCATCATTATTTCTGTAGTACTCCCAATTGGAAAAATTGTTAACTGTATTGATTGAAATGGGTTGATCAGTACCTGGAATGACCGCCATGTTGTCTTTTCCATTTAATTCTGGAATACCGGGAATTCCTGGGCCTTCGATCAACAATGCAAAAATATCATTAAAACTATTAACGAATTCTGGATACTCTTCTGAACCGAAGATATACTCAAAATTAAGTTCCTCTGCATACACAGTGACATCTACCTCAATTACGCAAGCGTCATTTGATAGTTGACCATTATCATATAAATCGGAAAGTATGTCAAGGTCTTCATCTCCAGGTGCGAAGAGTAATTCACCTATTCCTCCTTGGTTATTGGGACCTATTGCATTGGTTGCTCGTCCTGAAGTAAGAAGAAGTCCTTTGCTCATACCAAGATCAGTATCATCTCCTCCATCAAATGTACCAAAAGCAATCTCGGGACAAATAATTGTATCAACTGTGACTTGTGCTAGTGGAGTTGAGATCGCTGCTTCGATTTCTTCTATGGTAGCCCCTTCATTTACCGCAAGCGGCACATCTTGCGGACATGGATTAATTGAACATTCCCAGTCAGCTTTAAATCCTTCGAAGTTCACATTTGGTCCTGAAGTAAAACGTATGGTCAAGCAAGAATCCGCGCGAACTTGATAGCAAACAGCTCCACCTCCGTCGTCAAAACCTCCTCCGTTAATTTCAGAAATCTGCGGCGAATTAATATCTGGTCCATTGAAAAACTGAATGTTATCACCTCCGAAGCCACCTTCGATATTGTAGTATTCCATATTGAAAGTAACACACTGGTGAAACTCTTGAGGACAAATAACAAATGTAAAATCTTCATTATCACCATAATTTCCGTCTGGTCCTCCAGAATCGTAAAGAGTACCTGTACAATCATTTGAAAAACCTTCGTCAATATTTACATCTGGAGACTTCTCTTCAACGCAGACTAGGAAATCACCCTCAGCGTTATTATCTCCGTAATTATCAACTCTGATGTAGTAGAGTTCACTTGGAGTTAAGTTAACAAGGTCTAGTTCTACTACTTGATCTCCAACAGCCCCAGTCACACAATTATTTAGAAACAAGTTATCCTCTGAACAGAATCCTCTATAAATTGCATACTGTATATTGTCAAGTGGGTCGTTGTCGCCATCCTCCGTCGACGAAATTGTAACGGTGTAGTCTGTTATTACAGCATCAGTAACAAACTGAAACCAGACATCGTTGGATGGAGGATTGGAAATAAAGCATCCTGGTTCGTTGTCGTTTCCTACATCAGTAGGAGTGGAATTTACATTATCGTAAATAGTTGTTGGACAAACAGGCGCAACTCCCAAATCAATCACGCCACTACAGTCGTCATTGGTTGGTTGAGCATATAATACTATTGAGATAAAAACAAAAAGTAAACTATATAAATACTTCATAAATACTTGATAGATTCTAGTTAGATTTTTCCGTTAAATCCTTCTTGAAGAATCGTCCGGATATTGTGTTGATACAAGCACGGCTATAATTGATGCTTAACAGTACAATAATAACGAAAAGTAGAAAATAAACGGGAATAAACGCATCAATTACATTGTTCTAATTGATTTTTTACCTCGGACAGTCCTAGAACGACATTTTTTGAAGTGAATTCGGCTAATATATAATTAACCAAGTTTGTCATATCCACTTCAGAAATTTTGGGGAAACCCGTCATTGGCATAGCGTATACTTTACCTTCGACTACGATCGTATCCTTAATACCGTATCTTATAATACAGGGTAGATACTGACTGTTTTCAAAAAGATAATCAGCGTCTTTTAAAGGTGGGTAAAGGCTTCTCAGTCCTTCACCATCAACACCATGACAATTAGAACACTGTTTCAGATAAATTGCCTCACCCTGATGAAATTGAGGTCTGCAGCTATATGCGACAGATAGAGTAGCTATCAAGAATAGTAGTAATATGAGAGGGTTCTTTATTCTTTTTTGGGCTCCGACCCAAGAACTTTTTGTACGAATAATTCGAAGCATTTTATTTCGAATATTCATTCAACAGTTTATCTATGTCTAATAGAAGCTGACTTACCTCCTCTGGATCAGTTCCATCTGCAAAAGATCTGATTTTTCGATCCTTGTCCACTAAGATGATTTTACCAGTATGGTTTATCCCTCCTGGTGCTTGAGGATCTTCAATGACGATATTCATATAGTCATCAACAATGTTGTGAATATCATCCTTTGGACCAGTCACCAAATGCCACTTCGGTGCCTCAATCTCAAGATTCTCACCATAATTCTTCAAAACACCAATACTATCAATTTTAGGATCTAGAGTATGAGATAATAATCCCACTTGGGGATTGTCCTCATACTTGTCATAAATACGAAGCATCTGACTCATGACTGTAGGGCATATAGTAGGGCAGGTGGTAAAAAAGAAATCAGCTACGTAGATCTTATCTTCGAAATCAGAATTAGTCACGGTATTTCCTAATTGATTTGTAAAGCTAAAATCCGGTATAGTGTGGTCAACTTCTACTCCGTCAACCTTTTTCTTATTGCCTAATACTGGGAGTGGCTTATCTTGTTTACATGCAACAAGCAAAGCAAAACTTGACAAAAGTATTAAAACAAAAAGGCTATTGATCTTAAGTGACATTTCATTGAATTTTATGAACAAAGGTAGATAGAATACAAACATATAATAACATACTTATGTTTAGACTATATTGGTCAAGAAATAGGTTAAAAAGTACATAATTTAAGTCTTGTTTCACAATTGACCGGTATTCGATCTAATTTAATAATTATGAGAAAAGATATAGCAATTGTATGGTTTAGAGCGGATCTCAGACTGCATGATAATGAGGCAATTTGGGAGGCTTGTCATGCTGCTGACAGGGTTATTCCTATATATATATTTGATGAGCGTGTTTTCGGTGGCAAAACAAAATTCGGTTTTGAGAAAACGGGTGTGCATAGGGCACAATTTATAATAGAAAGTGTAGAAAATCTTCGGAAGAGCTTTCGCAAAAAAGGTACAGATTTACTAGTTAGAGTAGGAAAACCTGAACAAATTCTTTGGGACCTTGCTAATCAGCTAAATGCGTCTTGGATCTATTGTAATCGAGAACGGACACAAGAAGAAGCAGATGTTCAAAATGCTTTGGAGCATAATTTATGGCAAACAGGTAAAGAATTAAGATATACAAGAGGAAAAATGCTGTATTATACAGCAGATCTGCCATTTCCAATCAATCACACTCCTGATACTTTCACCACATTTAGAAAAGAGGTTGAGAAATTTATTCAAGTTAGGGAACCACTTTCTTCAGAGGGACTACCTCTTTACGGTATTCCTCAAGGTCTCGAGAGCGGAGACATCCCAACGATTGATGATTTCAATTTAACATATCCTGAAGGAGGGGAAAAATTGTATGCTGGAGGTGAAACTGAAGGACTTGCGAGACTCCGCTACTTTTTGTGGGAAAGTGATAATATAGCAGAGTATAAAAAAACTAGGAATGGTCTATTGGGAAAAGATTTCAGTTCGAAATTATCTCCATATCTGGCTCAAGGATGTATTTCTCCTAAAATAATTTACTCAGAGATCAAAAAATATGAAGAGGAACGAGTTGCAAATGACTCAACTTACTGGCTAATTTTTGAATTGCTCTGGCGAGACTTTTTTCGGTTGATGGGCAAAAAGCACCAAAATGCTATTTTCAAGATTGATGGACCTCAAAAGCGAACAGATCTTAATTGGAAAAAGGATAAAAAACTTTTTGAAGCATGGTCAGAGGGTAAAACAGGAATACCTTTCATTGATGCCAATATGAAAGAAATCAAAAGAACGGGTTTTATGTCAAATAGAGGAAGACAAAATGTCGCCAGTTTTCTTATTAACGACTTAGGACTTAATTGGCTATTAGGTGCTGAATATTTTGAAAGTCTACTTATTGATTACGATTCTTGCAGCAATTACGGTAACTGGAACTACTTAGCTGGAGTTGGGTCCGATCCTAGGTCCTACAGATACTTCAATATAATATCTCAGGCGAAACGCTATGATCCTAGCGCGGAGTACGTCAAACACTGGCTGCCAGAATTGGATTCACTTGACGAACATGCCGCACATGCTCCGTTTACAATTTCAGCTGATACATCGAAGAAATATAACTTTGAGTTGGGAATCAATTATCCAAAACCAGTTGTACCAGTAAAACAATGGAGTTAGGTAAATATGCTTAGTTGAAAACTACTCTTATTGTGTCTACCTTGAACTTTTGTCTAAAGTACTTGGGAATTGCCTGGCGACGCTCTTCGTCCAACTTTTTCTTTTGATCCAATTCGATTAAAAGAGTAGGAAGTTCGATTGCGATTGGCCCAGTTTGCATCAGCATGCTTTCTGCATATGAAATTGAAATTACTTCGGGATAGAGAATTTTAAAGTCTTGGCAGATTTGGCTTATTTCACTGCTGTCTATTGTTGAGGCTTTCAAAGCCATAAGCTCAGCCTGCCGTTCTCGTTCCCTTTTATTCAATAACTCGATATTATCAATCTTGGACCTTAAACTAGACAAATCGTCGAGATTTACTTCACTTGACTCCAGAATAGTAATATCCCAATTCTCAAGTCCCACGTTTTTCATCTTTTCTAGGTAAACTGGAATCTTCGACTGATTTATTGAATCACCGTAGACTTTAAGTAGCAGGGTAGAGGTGCTATCAGATACGATATCAACTTTGAAGCCATCTAAATATGGATTTTCCAGGCCGAATGCTTGATCTATAAAAACCTCGATTTGCTGTTGGACTTTTACACTGTCAAGCACATCTCTTAGGATAAAAAATGAAGGTATGACCATAAGCAATGAGAACAATACAACAACTACACGATTTCTAAAACGTTCTACGGGGTTCAAATACCTTCTGTAAGGAAATTTCAAAAAACGAACAATTATATACGTTGACAGTGTGATAAAACTCGTATTCAAGAGAAAAAGATAAAAGGAATTTAATGCATAGCTCCAGTTATGAGTTGCCAGTCCAAAACCAGTAACGCAAAGTGGTGGCATCAATGCGGTAGCAATCGCTACTCCTGGTAGTGTAGTAGATAAATCTTTCCTAGCAATTGAAATAATCCCCGCTAGCCCACCAAAGATTGCCACAAGTACATCTAGTGTTAGTGGCTCTGTTCTCGATGCAATCGACGGTGTAACTTGACCAAAAGGTGTAAAAGAAAAGTATATATAACTCGTAAGGAGTGCAATAACAATTGCTGCAAAGAAATGCACAAAAGATTGCTTGACAACCTCTTTATCATTCACTCCAATTCCCAACCCGATACCCAGAATAGGAGACATAAGTGGAGAAATAAGCATGGCACCTATTATTACGGCATCAGAATCCCTGTCAAGTCCAATAGATGCAATAATAATTGAGCACATCAGCATCCACGCATTTGCTCCAGACATTGACTTTCGAGACTTTATCTCAGCTATTGTTGCGAGCTTATCTACTCCCTTCCTTAAATCAATAATATCAAGAATAAAGCCTTTCATGAAGCTCCATTTAAATGGATTAAGTGCTTCGTCGCCCTTTGGCTTTTGTTTTCCGTTTGTAGGTGTCTTATTCATTTATTTCAAATGAAGTTTATAATAAGCTCTAAATAATGTTACCATCCTGCATGTAAAGTGTTCTATCGCTCAATAAACCAAGCTCTTGATTGTGAGTAACTATTACAAAGCTTTGATTTAGATCATGCTTTAATTTTATGAACAGATTATGCAATTCGTCGGAGCTTTCTTGGTCAAGGTTTCCTGAAGGCTCATCCGCCAAAACAAGAAGAGGATCATTAATTAATGCTCTTGCAACTGCAACCCGCTGTTGTTCACCTCCTGACAACTGTCCAGGTTTATGGTCCAATCGCTCACTCAGTCCTAGGTAGTCAAGTAGTTCTTTTGCTTTGTCATTGGTCAGCTTTGAATTGGTTTGACCAATGTAAGCAGGGATCAATACATTCTCCAATGCGGTAAACTCATTTAATAAATGGTGAAACTGAAAAATGAAACCAATTTTGTCATTTCGGAATCTCGCAATTTCTTGACTTTTGAGTGTCGTGATATCTACTTTATCAATCTCAATAGTTCCTTTATCTGGATTATCCAAAGTTCCTAGAATTTGAAGAAGAGTCGATTTCCCAGAACCTGATTTGCCCATGATTGCAACTATCTCCGATTCATAAACGGTAATATCAATTCCTTTTAGTACCTCAAGTGTTCCAAAAGACTTGTGAATATCAACTGCATTTAAAAGAGTATTCTTCAATGTATAAAATTTAGTAAAGTCACCTACACTTCAGATGATCAATGACTTACAAACAAAAACAAGTTAAGTCGAAAATAAATTTTAGAAATAATTAACATATTTGAAAATATTTATTTTTCAAATCAAGTTAGTCTATTGTCTTGCCAAAGGTAAAAAAAGAATTTAGCTTAGAATATAGCTCGAGTTCAAAGATCTAGGTAGTATCGCCGCGGCTCGAGCATTATTTTCGTTTATAGTACAAATTGATATATTTTTGCAGTCCTTAAAAACAGATTTGACTCCTATGAGGATTCTTCAGCTATGTAAAAAATTTCCTTACCCTTTGAAAGATGGAGAGTCAATTGCTGTGACTTATCTTTCTAAAGCTCTGCACGATCTTGGATGTGAAATGACGCTTCTATGCATGAACACTACTAAGCATTACACAGAACTTAAGACCTTACCAAAGGACTTCAATCATTATAAAGAGATTTTAGTAACAAAGCTTGATAACGCCATTAAGCCAGTCGATGCCTTTAAGAATCTTTTCTCCAAAGAATCCTACCATGTTTCTAGGTTCGTTTCAAAAGAATTTGAAGAAGAACTAATACGGTTGTTAGAACGTAAAACCTTTGATGTTATTCAACTAGAAACACTTTACTTGGCTCCATATATTGAAATAATCCGTCAACACAGTGATGCTCTGATTACTATGAGAGCACATAATGTGGAACATGAAATTTGGGAACGGATCACGCAGAACACCAAACTTCTCCCTAAAAAATGGTACCTAGGACACCTAGCCAAGAAGTTGAAAAACTATGAAATAAGCAAACTAAATGACTATGACTATTTAATCACGGTTACAGACAAAGACTTAAAAAAGTTTAAGAAACTTGGCTATAGAAACGGTGCTGCATCTTCACCGATAGGTATAGATGTAAGTGATTACAATCGTAACAAACTGGATCTTAAGCACCCATTATCAATGTGTTTTATAGGCTCTCTTGATTGGATGCCAAATCTTGAAGGATTGGATTGGTTTCTTGAGCATGTTTGGCCAAAGGTAAAGGCAACGTATCCCAACTTAAAAATGCATGTTGCAGGTCGTAATACGCCATCAAAAATCAAGCAATTGGAAGCTGGAGAACTTCATATTCATGGTGAAGTTGCTTCTGCAATACGTTTCATTTCAGATCATCCAATAATGATTGTCCCACTTTTTAGTGGAAGTGGAATGCGTGTCAAAATCCTCGAAGGGCTAGCTCTTGGCAGAATTATAATTACTACCTCAATGGGACTGGAAGGAATTGATGCTAGGCATATGCAAGAAGTTATGATAGCTGACACGCCTGAGGAATTCATGCAGTGCATCGAATTTTGCCATAACTACCCATCCAAACTTAAATCTATTTCTAAAAATGCGAAGTCATTTGTAAAACAACACTACGACAATCAGAATAACGCGAGCGAGTTAAAAGATCTCTATCAAAAACTACTGATTAAATACAGAAACAAGAATATTGAAAAGCCCAGTGTGGAAACTAATTAAACTAGTGCTCTTTCGTTCTAATTCTGATAAATTCCAATTATCTTTCGATATCGATTAATGCCTATACCTGAGGTTGTGGACTCTTAATGCTTTTACTTACATTAACTAAAGAAGTTCAGCACTAAATATTAAAGTGGTATTTTGAAATTATTTCTTTTTGGCGAAAGTCAATCATAAACAGAGATTATTCTAGCTTTGCAGCTTGATGCAAATGCCTAAAGAACACAAACCAAAGCTATTAATTCTTAGCCCTCGCTTTCCGTTTCCATTGGACAAGGGAGATAAACTTCGTTTATTTCACCAGATCAAGAGATTATCGGAAGCCTTTAAGATCAGTTTGGTCGCTCTTTCTGACGAGTCAGTAATAGACTCAAGCGAGGAAGCTTTGGAGAAATATGTTCATTCAATGCATATTCTCTATCAGGGTTCGCTGAGAAATCCTAAAGCTATCATTAAGTCGTTTTTCCTCAATCAAGCCATTCAAGTTTCATACTATTATCAATCCTCTCTGCAGAAGAAGATCGATCAAATAATCGAAATTGAATCGCCTGACCTCATGTACGTCCAGCTTATTAGGATGGCTTCCTATACCAAGAACTCCAAGGTTCCCTGCTTCATTGACTATATGGACGCGATGTCTCTGAATATGGAGAGAGAGTCAAATTATCACAAAGGCTTAATTAGGTGGATCTACAAAAGAGAACATAAGCTTCTTTCAAAGGCAGAAATTGAAAAATCCGAGAATTTCGAAGGAAAATCTATCATTTCTGACCAAGACAAAGCATATCTCCAAAAGCTTGGAGTAAGTAACCTCCATGTTGTACAAAATGGCGTTGATCTTGATTATTTCAATCAGAATAACTTGAAAGGTGTTCAGAGAAAATATGACATAGTATTTGTAGGTAACATGGGTTATCTGCCCAACGTGGAAGCGGCAGAATATTTGGTTAACACTATAGCGAAAAGAAATTGGAGTGTACTTATAGCCGGAAGCAGACCGCACAAAAGAGTAAAAAGACTTGAAAATGAAAACATTGTAGTATCTGGATGGGTTCCTGATATTAGGACTGCTTACCTGTCAGGAGCTATCATGGTTGCTCCGATATTTTCGGGGGCAGGTCAACAAAATAAGGTATTGGAAGCTATGGCTTTGTCCAAAGTTTGCATATCTACAACACAAGTAGCCAAAGGTATTGGTGCGGAGCATAATAAGACGATAATTGTTGCTGATACACCAAATGAGTTTCAAAATCAAATCGAAAAACTACTAGAGAACCCAAATTTGGCAGATGGTATTGGTAAAAATGCACGTATCTTTGTGGAAGAAAATTTCCACTGGGATTTGCAGGTAGAAAAATTAAAGAAAGCCTTGCTTTCTATCATTTAGTAAGAAATTTAAGATGAATACATTACAAGAACAAGAAACAACAATTACGCTTCATTCGATTCCAGAAGCGATCGAGGCGATCAAAAAAGGTGAAATTATAATTGTTGTTGACGATGAAGATCGTGAAAATGAAGGTGATTTCATCTGTGCCGCGGAAATGGTCACTCCTGAAATTATTAATTTCATGGCTTCTCACGGTCGTGGGTTAATATGTACTCCTATTATGGAAAGTCTTGCAGACAAACTTGATCTTGCACCGATGGTAAGTCAGAATACTGCTTTGCACGAAACGGCATTTACAGTGTCGATTGACTATCTTAAAAAGGACTGTTCAACAGGAATTTCTGCCTACGATAGATCTACTGGCATCAAAGCACTTACTGAACCAAACACTGTAGCAACAGATTATGCTAGACCAGGACACATTTTCCCTTTACGGGCAAAAGAGGGTGGTGTATTGAGAAGAACCGGGCACACAGAAGCTGCCGTTGATCTTGCGCATATGGCAGGCTTTTTTCCAGCTGGAGTCTTAGTTGAGATTCTAAATGAAGACGGAACTATGGCCCGCTTACCTCAATTAATAGAGATTTCAAAAAAGCACGATCTGAAGCTCATATCTATAAAAGATTTAGTAGCATATCGAATGTCGACAGAAAGAATTGTTCGTAAGGAATTTGAGACAAATTTGGACACTAAATATGGACATATTCGTGCAGTTGCTTACAAACAGCTAACTACAAATGACACACATCTCGTATTGATCAAAGGCGATATCAGTCAGCAAAAAGAAGTCCTAGTTCGCGCACATTCTAGCAGTGAAACATCTGATATAGTAGCATACTTATTTGGCCAAGGAAGTAAGATTGTGGAAGATTCGTTAAAGAAAATCGAAGAGGAAGGAGCAGGTGTTTTTCTTTATATGAGACAAGGTGAAAAGGGAGATGGAATTGTCAACAAATTGAAAGAAATAGACGACGACCCTTCAAATGATCCGTTGAAATCGAATATTCAAAGAGACTTTGGTGTTGGAGCACAAATCCTTAGAGACTTAGGAATAAGAAAGATCAAATTACTAACTAACAATCCTAAAAAACGAATAGCTCTAGATGGCTATGGCCTTGAAATAACTGAATTCGTTGCCTTGTAGCCCAAGCCTTGACTACATAATAAATAGTATTAGTACTTAAGCTTAGAATTGTGGGCAAAAGGCGCTGTCTTCTACAACTTCACCTGTATAAGTAATGGAGATTTCCAAGACCCCCATGCCTTGGTATTGATTTGAGAAGTCTCTTGTATTAATGTCATAACTCAATCCTAACAACATTTCGTTAACCTCGAAACCAGCGAAAGGAACTACATGAGATAAGCCGATTTCTTCAGAAGAGTTTGATAACCTAGCGAATCCTCCTACGTGTACTGCAGATTTATTGTTAGTCCCCAAGTCAAATCTCACGGTTGACCCAGCAAATACCTGAACGTGAGGACCTTGAACTTTAGCAATAATGCGAGGTTGTATGCTAATAAAGTAACTTAGTTGATTTTGCGCACTTAGTTGGAGGCTATATAGTATAGGTATGTTATTAACCTTTACCAAGTCAGGGTCCAAACTTTCACTTCTTCTCCAAAAACTCACATTCGGAGTACTCAAATGAGCGAAAGTGAGTCCTGCATTGATTCGATTCTTTTTATTAATTTCTTGTGAGTAGTTCAATCCCATGGAAAAGTCAGCATAAGCAAAATTATTTGCTTGCAGATCTTCCTCCGTAAAGCCTTCGAAACCATTTACATTGTTAAACTGATCTTCAAAGAATAAATTCTCGTAGTTTAAATTCTTTTGACCTAGACCTACCTCAAGACCAAAGCTAAGTATTTGCTTCTGATATTGACTTAATGACTTATGATATGCAAATAAAGCACTAATAGCATTTGTATTTTGCTCGATAAGAGATGTCCGATCCGAAAAGAACTTGATACCTGCACCTGCGTAATCAGGATTCTTTTTTTTCTCATTTACTTTAAAGCGATATTCACCGTTAAATACATATGTCGTTATTGGTACTGGTGATGCAATTCTCCAAGCATCTCTGTAAACCCCGCCAACTCTATACGTACCATTGAAAGTGCCAGCTAAAGCCGGGTTTAAACTCAACGGTGTTGCGTAGTGCTGTGAAAAATCAGGATCCTGCCCTTGTAAAAAAAGACTAGAACACAGAAGTATCAAAACAGCAGAAATAATTCGCATCTATAAAATTTTCGTCAAAAGTACAAAGCTAGAACGAATAACACTCGATTATAGTTTGCCATTTGGATAAATTACATTTTAGCAGTACAAGATTCATAAATCAACTTAAATACAAAACAGAAAGTTGTCGCAGATAGCTGTCAACTGATATATGCAAAGACATTGATCTATCGTTAAGATAATTTATCATGTTCTTGTAAAATTTTATTGAGCATGTTGATTTCCTGTAAGTGTTAATCTTTCAAAGCATTAAATTGGTACGATTTATGCATATAGAATACTAATAATATGTTTTATGGCTGCACGTAAAAAGAAAGTGAAATATTCTTCAAGAGCATCACTACCGTACTTGGTGTGTACTGTTTCAGTTTGTCCAGTGCGCAAAAAACCTAGTGATACAGCAGAAATTGTTACGCAGCTACTTTTTGGTGAATGTGGAGTCGTTCTGCTAAAGAAGCATAACAACTGGATGAAAATTCGCTGTTGTTACGATAATTATGAAGGATGGATTGATTCCAAACAAATTGTAAGAATTAGCGAATCAGAAAAAGACAATTACACTAACAGTCCATCATACTGCTTGGACCTAGTACAAAGTGTGTCTGGCAAAAATGAAACCTTCCCAATTGTTTTAGGATCGAGCTTACCACAGTTTGATGGATTACATTGCAATATTCATGATGAAAGATATCTTTTCAATGGTCTAGCAATAGATCCCGAAAGATTTGAAGATATCAGCGAGGACTTGGTCGACAGACTAGCTAGAAAATACCTGCATGCTCCTTATCTCTGGGGAGGTAAATCTCCCTTTGGGATTGACTGTAGTGGATTCACGCAAATCATTTTCAAAATGTTGGGTATATTTCTTCCAAGAGACGCATCACAGCAAGTTCAACATGGTGAAATTGTCGATTTCCATGGAGGGAGTAGAGTAGGAGACTTAGCTTTCTTTGAAAACTCAGATGGCAAAATCATTCACGTAGGTATTATACTTTCGGAAAATAGAATCATCCATGCTTCAGGCAGGGTCCGTATTGACGAAATAGACCATCACGGAATATACAATCGTGACTTAAAAAAATATACACATGTACACAGAGTGACGAAAAGATATTTTGAACTAAATTCTAATAGAGAAGGAATGGAGGAGTTATCAATTCCCAAAGTTTAGCACCTTCTTACTGAAGTACTTCTACATTCATTGTAACACCAAATATGGAAAGTTTTTTCCACGTACCATGACTTGTCTTAAGTTATAACTATCTTTATTAACTTATACTAAATAAGCTAAAACCATTAATGCAAGAGAGAAATCAAATTCAACAGACAGCCTATGCCGTTATATCAATAATCGGCATAGGCTATCTTGCTTTTATAGGCTCCAATTTTTTGCAACCAATCATCTTTTCGGTATTATTTGCTCTATTCCTAAACCCAATAGTCAAGAAAATCAAGAGTAAGTTGAAGATTGAGTGGTTGTCTATACTCGCTGCTTTTTTCACCATTCTACTACCGATAATTGCAGTTCTTACTTTATTTAGCTTCCAGCTAATTGATATAATTGAGGGATTACCATCTATTGCAGAGAATTTCAAAAAAGGAATTAACGTTGCGATTAACAAAGTACTTAGTGTTCTGCCTTATGAGACCGCAGATTCAAAATCATTAATCAAAGACAATCTATCAACAATCGTAAGTAGACCGATTTCTGCTATTGGGGAAGGGTTAGTATTAAGTACTAATCTTGTATTTGCTGTAGCCATTATTTTCATTTATACATTTTTCATGTTGTATTACAGAGAAAGCTTCAAGCAGTTTATCATTCATAGATATGATAGATCTAGAAGAACTGATGTAAAAGAAATCATTAATGAGATAAAAGACACGGTCCAGTCATATGTGTCTGGGCTTGGTATTGTAATTATTGTTCTCGCTGTTTTAAATAGTATAGGTCTCTACTTCATCGGTGTCAATTATGCAATTTTCTGGGGAACAATGGCGGGACTTTTGGCAGTTATCCCCTTCATTGGCAGTGGACTCGGAGGTGCATTACCATTTTTCTACTCTCTTGCAACTGCAGACTACACACTTCAACCACTACTAATTGTAATATACTATATCATCATACAGCAAATAGAAGGCAACTTTATTACACCAAAAATTGTGGGTAACAAAGTAAATATTAATCCTTTCTTCGCAATTCTTGCATTAGTCTTCTTCGGATCTTTTTGGGGTATTTCAGGCGTGATTTTAGCATTGCCTCTTATATCAATTATAAGAATTATTCTAGAACACTTTGATAACACCAAATCATTTGCAATACTGATGAGCGCAGATGTATATAGCAAGTCTAATAAGTTTAGACCTTTAGCCTCACGCCTATTCTCATCCAACAAGCGCAAGAAAGAGAAATAAACTTAGTGATAATTATCTTTAGGGCGATGCCTTCGGCCCCAGCTCTGCGCAGTTTCCCTTTGGTCATCCCTTCCTCAATTCTATCGTCGAGAGCACGCCAAGATGCCGTGCCTGCTGCGATCTGTATCGCATTGAGTCTATTCAGATATTTGATCATTTTCTCCAAGAGCACCAGTCTCGACTGTTCTTAAATTTCTTTCGATCGCTCTTGAACGAACACCTGCATCATCAATTGTTTTCGAAGCCTGTTGTAATTTCACTTGCACCTTATCTAGCGTATCTCCAAATTTTCCAAATTCCGTCTTCACCGAGGCTAGTATCTTCCACACTTCGCTGCTCCGCTTTTCTATTGCTATCGACTTAAAACCCAACTGCAATGAATTAAGGAAGGCAGCTAAATTGGTGGGTCCAGCAAGCATGATCCTGTACTTATTTTGCAATTCTGTCATAATACCAGCATGTCTTGCTATCTCCGCATATAAACCTTCAACTGGTAAGAACAAAACCCCAAAATCAGTAGTATGTGGAGGTGAAATATACTTTGTGTTAATATCCTTGGCCATTGACAGAACCGTTTTCAAAAGCGCTGACTGGGCAATATCGATTTCAGCAGGAGTTCCATCCTCGTATGCTTTAACCAAAGCTTCGTACTTATCCAAAGGAAACTTTGAATCAATAGGTAACCAGACTTCTTGCGTGTTCTTTCCCGGAAATTTTATCGCAAATTCGACATGCGCTGAAGAACCTGGTATCGTTTTGACATTTAGGCTATATTGATCTGGGCTTAGAATTTGTTCAAGAATATTTCCCAACAACATTTCACCCATGACCCCTCTAGTTTTGACATTGCTCAAGACACGCTTCAGATCTCCAACTCCTGTTGCTAGATTCTGCATTTCTCCCAAACCACGTTGCACAGCCTCAAGATGCTGACTTACGCGTTCAAATGACTTTCCTAGACGTGTTTCTAATGTTTTCTGAAGTTTCTCATCAACGGTTTCGCGCATTTTATCAAGCTGATTGTGGTTATCTTGTTGAAGTTTTTCAATGCTCAATCTTGTCGATTCACGTAATTTGGTCAGCTGTTCTTCTTGCGTTTTGCCGAGATGCTGCAGTTGAGTCTGAAATGCCTGAAACCACTGATTTTGATGATTCCCAAACAACTGCATTTGTTCATTCAGAGCACTCTGTTGGATACTAGAAAGCTGTTGATTATCAGTTTTGATTTCCTGAATATCTCTTCGTATCGCCTGCTCTTGTAATTGCTGCTGATTATTAAGCATCTGTTGCAGAGGAGCAGTATCAAGCGAACGTTTCCGAAATAAAAGGACTAAAATCACTAGAAACTGTAATACAACAAGCACCACAATAACCACTAGTAAGTCAGAATCATTCATATACTAAATAGATTTAATATGTAAAAATATATAAATCAGATAGTATACGACGAATAAATATAGGTAATAACTAGAATCTAGCTAACAAACTACCTTATCAAATCATCACTTTCAGCAATCAGTATAAGCTAAGAAAATAGATTAGTCAACTTTTGTAGAATTGATATCTTGACCACTCAAACTTTCTTGAATGACTTTATCCATAGCTTCATGGGCTAGGGGAGTAGCATAATCATTCAATGATGTCATTGCTTGGTTAATTGCATCTTTATCTTCGCCTTTCGTGCTTGACTTGAGTTCATCCAACAATCTTACAATTGAGGAGATTTGCTCTTCGCTCAACCAAGACTTATGCTGCTTAACAAAACGATCCGTATTTACGATAACATTCTGAGCTTCATTCTTAGCCTCCAGCAATGCTTTAATCTCCATATCAGACTTCGCATTTTGGATAGAGTCTAACAACATTTTGGCCATTTCTGCTTCACTAATACCATACTGGGATTTGATCGTTATCTGCTGTTCTACGCCACTGCGTAACTCTTTGGCTTTCACCACTAATATCCCATCTGCATCAAGCATAAACTGAACTTCAATTTTAGGAATTCCAGCTGGCATAGGAGGAATACCTTGAAGAATAAACTCACCCAATTTACGATTGTGGGCCACTAAGTCCCGTTCTCCTTGAAAAACGGATATTTTGAGATTCTTTTGGCCATCAATCGATGTGGTATAATTCCTTGCTAGTGCAGTTGGGATTTTGCTATTTCTACTGATTATGACATCCATCAGGCCACCCATCGTTTCAATCCCGAGAGACAAGGGTGTGATATCTAGTAAAAGAACACCTTTTTGCTTACCAGCAAGAACCGCAGCTTGAACAGCTGCTCCTAGCGCAACCACTTCATCAGGATTCTGCGAAGTATTTAGATCCTTTTCAAAAAAAGCTTGTACCATATCATGCACTAGTGGTACTCGGGTAGATCCACCAACCATAATAACCTCGTCTATATCTTTTGGCGCAAGCCCAGCATCCTTCATTGCTTTCTTACAAGACTCAATTGTTCGTTCCACAATTGGCCTGATCATGGACTCGAAATCTTGCTTTCTTATCGTTATTTGAGTGCCTTTGAGCTCTGCACTAAAGCTGTCTTCCTTACTAAGGGCTTTTTTAGCCGATTCTGCCAGCAATCTAATCGACTGAGAAAATCCTTTATCTTCCTCTAGAAGCACAATATCCCAATTATTTGCGCTTATCCAATGCTCGATGATGGCGCGATCAAAATCGTCTCCACCCAAAAATGTGTCCCCATGCGTGGACATCACATCAAAAATACCATGTTGAATTTCTAGAATTGAGACATCAAATGTTCCTCCTCCTAAATCGTAAACAACGACCTTTTTTTCTTCACTAGCATCCAAACCTATTCCATATGCTAAAGCAGCGGCAGTTGGTTCATTGACAATTCTCAACACATCTAAGCCTGCCAACTTTCCAGCATCTCGCGTAGCTTGTCTCTGCGAGTCATTGAAATATGCAGGCACTGTAATTACAGCTTTGCTTACCACTTGCCCTAGGTTGTTTTCTATTCGAGCTTTTAGATGTTTTAATATTTCTGCACTTAGTGTTACAGGTGTATGGTACTTTCCATCTACTTCGATCTTTACTAAAGCTTCGGTATCTTCATTGATAATTCGATATCCCAATAATTTTTGAAAAGAGGCAACGTCATCGTATGACTTCCCCATCAAGCGTTTAACAGAATATATAGTCCTTTCTGGATTTATCTCAAGCTTATTCTTGGCCTCATCTCCGACTACGATTGAGCCTGCCTGATCGAAGTGCACAATTGATGGAACAAGAGTATTTTTACCTTCTTGATCTTTGATTGCACGAGCAGGTTTCCCTTCAGCTGGGACATACGCCACCAAACTGTTGGTAGTACCTAAATCGATACCTATAATTACATCTTCTTGTTTTTGAATATTTCCCTTCTTTAGGTTAATACTAATCTTTGCCATATCAGATGATCTATTTGTTTGTTAGTTATCACATTAAAGTCAAACGAATATTTACAAAGTAAATCCCGTATTTTAGCACAAATGTACGTACTTTAATGACTTTCTTGTCTTAGCTAAACTTTCATATTCGGAATTAGTTTAGTCTTAATAAGTCAAAGTATCACCAAGCGTTAGATGAATGAATAAAACAACTACCAAACAGGGGAGTAAACCACATTTTCTTGACAACAAAGTAAATGTCCTTTTTCTTATACTAGGAGGTTTCTTTGTTTCAAATGCAATCATCGCAGAATTAATCGGAATCAAATTATTTTCAGTCGAAGGTATCCTCGGAATCCCTTCTTTTGATTGGACTATACTTGGAGTAGAAAATCTTGGTTTGACTATGACAGCTGGTGTCATAATTTGGCCTATCGTATTCATTATGACTGATATCATTAATGAATACTTTGGAATTAGAGGCGTCCGCTTCCTTTCATTTTTGACAGTTGGTCTGATCATTTATGTTTTTATAGCAGTATTCATCGCCATCATCGTAGTCCCAGATCCATGGTGGCAATTTGAGAGTGTAAATTTAGGTTCGAGAGAACCTGTTTTCGATATGCAAGAAGCGTTTGAACGCGTATTTGGACAGGGTCTATGGATAATCGCAGGAAGTGTTATTGCATTTTTAGTAGGGCAATTTCTTGATGTATTCGTTTTTCATGCTATAAAGAAAAGAACGGGCGAAAAATTAGTGTGGTTGCGAGCAACTGGATCGACTATATTTTCACAGATGGTTGATAGTTTCTTAGTTCTCACAATTGCATTCTATATTGGAGGTGACTGGGATCTTGTCAGAGTTTTAGCCATAGGGAGTGTAAATTTTATGTACAAATTTATTATGGCTGTTGTCTTGACTCCTTTTATATATTTGGGCCATTATATAATTGACCGCTTTCTAGGCGAAGATGTATCGCAAAGATTAAAGCGTCAAGCTGCACTTTAATAAAAACTAACTATGACTCAAACTACGAATCGAATTATCATGGTTAGACCAGCCAACTTTGTTTATAATACTGAAACAGCTGATAGTAATGGATTTCAAAATATAGAGTTGGGACTTTCGTCCCAAAAGATAATCGAAGATGCTATCACAGAATTTGATGAATTTGTAAAATTATTGCGAGGTCAGGGCATTACCGTTCAAGTACTTGAAGATACTACACATCCTATCAAGCCCGATGCAGTTTTTCCAAACAACTGGTTTACAACACACCAAGATGGGTCAATCGTTACATACCCTATGTACGCAGAGAATCGTAGACTCGAGAGACGTGAAGATCTAATTGACATAATAGGATCCAATATTCCAAAAATAAAGAGGTATGGATTTGAGTACTTTGAAGAAGAATCCAAATTCCTTGAGGGAACCGGTAGTATGATTCTCGACCGAACCAATAAGATCGTCTATGCTTGTTTAAGCCCAAGAACTAATATTGAGATTCTAGATAAGTTTAGCATTCTAAAAAGCTACCAAGTAGTGTTTTTTACTGCAGTTGACCGAAAAGGATCTGAAATATATCATACCAATGTACTGATGACTCTCGGAGAGGAATTTGTTGTAATCTGCTTAGACTCCATAAAAGATCCTGACGAAAAGAAAGCTCTTCTAGAGCATTTCAAGAGAACGGACAAGGAGGTAATAGAAATAGACTACGATCAGATGGACGATTTTGCTGGAAACATGATCCAATTGAAGAATGGATCGGAAGATCGTTTTATCATAATGTCTGCAAGTGCATTTCAATCTTTAAATTCCAATCAAATCGAAGCACTTGAAAATCATGGAACAATTATTAGTCCTGATTTACAGACAATCGAAAAGATTGGCGGCGGATCTGCTCGCTGTATGATAGCCGAAAATTTTCTGCCAGAATAAAAATGTATGTATCCTCATATTGCAGATTTCCAACTAAAACTAGTTAGGGATATTGCTTTCTTAGTTGCATAGCTCTAAATATCAATAGACATCAATTCAGTTTTCGAAAGAAAAACTGAATTGTAACTAGTTTTCCACAATTCTATTGCGTTTTACACATGTATTAAGATTAAATTATGAAATAATTAATATTAAAACATAATATATATTTTAGTGCGAACTATATTTGTAGCATCAGAAACAATTAAAAACTATTTATGAAAAAATTTATCTACACTTTTATTTGTGCATTATTGAGCCTTACAATATATGCACAGTCTACAATAACGGGTACTATTCTAGATACTGATACTTCAGAGCCTCTTATTGGTGCTTCAGTATATTTGAAAGGTACAAATACAGGAACTGTTACCGATTTAAAGGGTGCTTTCTCATTAACAACGGACAAAACTGGTAACTCAACTATTGTTGCCTCATATGTCGGTTATCTAGCAACCGAAAAAAATGTCAATCTCAATGGTGGAGACATGGCGATTGGTTCATTAATGTTGTCTAACGACGCCGTAGGAATCGGTGAAGTTGTCGTTACAGGTGTTATGGATATCGTTAGAGATAGAAGGACTCCAGTAGCTGTATCTACGATTGGAATTGAAGAGATACAAAGTAAGGCCGTTGGAAATGTGGAATTTCCTGAACTTATGAAAAATACACCTTCTGTTTACGTTTCAAATCAATTAGGATTTGGTGATTCTCAGATGTTCATGAGAGGTTTTAATCAAACTAATACTGCATTCTTATTAAATGGACAGCCCATTAATGGTATGGAAGATGGAAGAATGTATTGGTCAAACTGGTCTGGAATGTCAGATGTAGCATCAGCTGTACAAATTCAAAGAGGATTAGGATCGTCGAAATTAGCTATTTCATCTGTTGGTGGTACAGTAAATATTGTAACCAAGACTGTTGACAACAAAGAAGGTGGTTTTGCTAGAATGATGGTCGGTAATGACGGATATTTGAAAGGAACTGCTTCATACAGTACAGGCCTGCAAGGTAAGTGGGCTGTGACAGCTCTTGTTGATCACTGGCAAGCAAACAACAAATGGTCAGATGGTACTTTTGGTCAAGGTCAGAACTACTTCTTGAGCGTCGGTTACGTTCCCACTGCTAAGTCAACTTTTAACTTCCTTATTACTGGAGCTCCTCAAAATCACGGTCAAAGATGGTCTCAAAACCTAGAGACTTTAGAGGAAACTCCTAGATTCAACCAACACTGGGGCGAATACAATGGAGACATCATAAGCGAAAGGACTAATTTCTACCACAAGCCTGTAATTAATCTTAGTTGGGATTATGCAATCAATGATATTTCTTCTCTTTCATCTGTGCTTTATGCATCATTTGGTCGAGGCGGAGGAACTGGTAACTACGGTAGCAACAGATTAAGAACTGATGCTGGACAAGTTGACTGGGATGGTATCGAAGCACGTCAATCTCAAGATTCTACTGGTATTGGCGTTTTCAGCGATGACTATGCTTTAAGAGCATCAATGAACAATCACCAGTGGTATGGAAATGTAACAACGTATGAAACTAAGCTTGCAGAAAACTTAAGCTTAAGCGTAGGAGCAGATGTTAGGTTTTACAAAGGTGACCACTTCAGACAGCTCGTAAATACATTTGGTTTGAATGGATGGAATGAATCATTCAGACATGCGACAAGACCTTCAGATTACGTAGTTACTGAGACATACAATGTGAATCCTTGGTCTACAGTTTTCAATTTTGCTGACGAAAGTCAAAGAATTGCTTACGATTATTCTGAGAACATTAATTATCAAGGTGTTTTCGGTCAAGTTGAGTACTCAACAGCAGCGTTCTCTACATTTGTTCAAACAGCAGTTAGTAACCAATCTTATCAAAGAACTGGTAGATGGTCTGACATTGGACAATCTGATTTAGTAAACAAAATAGGATATAACGTAAAAGGTGGAGCGTCTTACTCATTTGACCTTTCTAACACTATTTTCGCAAATGCTGGATACTATTCCAGACAACCTTATTTGGACAATATCTTCGAAAATATTAGATATTCAAATGATTTTGTTCAGCCAGAAATTGAAAATGAGAACGTTATCGGTTTAGAGTTAGGTTACAAGTTGTTTTTGCAGAATTTTGCAGCAAACGTAAATCTATATAACACAAGTTGGGGTAATAGAACAAACATCAGTGTATTCAACAATGATAACGGAACACCAGATGACGAGAGTGATGATTTTGCTCAGAGAAATATTGAAAGAGGAATTTCACAAGTTCACCGAGGTTTTGAATTAGACTTGAGCTATAAGATCATGGATGGTTTTAGAGTAAAAGGTTATACATCATTAGGGGACTGGAAGTTTACCGAAATTGCTAACGTAACAGTCTTTAACGATGACACTGGAGAAGAAATTGGTTCAGAAGACGGAACTGATCTTTCAGACATCCATGTTCCAAATGCACCTCAAACATCGTTTGGTTTAGGTTTGGACTACAAAATGAAAGGTTTTTCCGCATATGTTGACTTCAACTATTTCGATAGAATCTTCAGAAATGACAACTTCAACAGTTCAGAATCATTCCTAAGACAAGAAATTGGAACGCTTGATCCTTATTCTTTGGTAGATGCAGGATTAGGTTACAAGTTCAACTTAGGAGAGCAAGCTATTGAATTAAGAGCCAATGTTTACAACGTACTTAATTCTTTCTATATTAACCAGTCTGATCCATTTGGATTGTTGAATGGTAATGGAAGAACTTGGAACACTTCTTTAAAGTATTCTTTCTAAGGTACCAGTAAAAAAATGTAAAACATTGAAGAACAAGAGCTTTCCAATACGGAAGGCTCTTGTTTTTTCTACCAGACTTTTGAATATAATAACACCAAAAACTGATCATACTTTTTTTAGATTTATATGCATATGCGATGCACTACAAAAGCACTGAACTCTTAGAAACGCTACTAATAACTTCAACTATAATTAAATGACTAAAAAGATATACCTCATAGTAATTTTTGTAAGCTTTTATATGCTTGCCAATGCACAGCTCCTGATTACCGAAATAAGCTATAATCCTCCTGAATCAGGTAGTGATTCACTTGAGTACATTGAGATCGTAAATACTGGATCGGCACTCGACGTCACTGGATACAGTATGACAGGAGTAGATTATACTTTTGATGGTTTGCTAGCAGAAGGTGAAGTGTTGGTCATTGCAGTTAATCCCACTGCAATGAATAATGTTTTTGGCGTCAGTGCTGAGCCTTTTGGAGGTGCATTGTCAAATGGTGGTGAGACGCTTACTATTCTTGATAATAATAGCACTGAAGTACTTAGTATTCCCTTCGATGACGGATCGCCATGGCCAACGAGTGGAGATGGTACAGATGGGGAAGGAGCTTCAATTGTTTTATGTGACACCGATAATCCTCAATTAGGTGAATCGTGGAAAGTCAGCGGTGAAAGTACAGGTATCATAATAAATGGTTCAACCGTTTTTGGTAGTCCAGGTTTGGTCGAAGACAGTGGATGCGATAGCGGACCTAGTGGAATCATAGTTACAACTGACGGACTAACTTTCGTTCCTGCAGACATCACGATAAATCAAGGAGAAACAATTACTTTCACAAATGGTGGCGGTAATCATAATGCTAACGGAAGCAAGGACATATATCCCGACAATCCTGAAGGCTTCACAAGTGGACCTCCATCATCAGATTCTTGGGTTTATGAGCATACTTTTAATATACCTGGTTTTTACGAATACAGATGTGATCTTCATATCGGCGCTGGAATGGAAGGTTCAATAACAGTTATGCCTGCACAAGACAATTCTGACCTACGAATTACAGAAATATTTTACAATTCTAGTATTACACCGGATTCACTTGAGTTTATAGAACTCTTCAATGCTGGGACTAGTGCTGCAAACCTTGAAAATTACAAGTTAATTACCTCTTCTATTGACGTAACTTTGCCTATTGGGCAAGTCTTGCCAGGCGCGTACATGGTACTTTGCAAAAATGAAGTTGCATTTACGCAAGCTTTTGGTAGTGTGACTAACTTACTAGAGTGGGGTGAGGGTACATTAAGCAATGATGGAGATAATATCGCTATTCTAAATGAAATCGGTACTGAGATCATCAGTGTAAGTTATGACGATAACATGCCGTGGCCAGAAGATGCCGATGGTTCTGGCAGTTCAATTTCACTATGTGATCCCCTTGCTAGTTTTACCGCTGAGGAAGTAAAGGCGACAACATATCCAGCAATTACTTTCGACGATAAGACATTCTTTGCAACTCCCGGTATGCCAAACTATTGTGCCTACACGATTGCTGAGATATCACAAAACGATGCACAAGGAGTAAATACCAAAAACGGAGTGAATACGATTTCCTCAGGACAAGTATATGGTATAAATTACCGTCCAAATGGGCTTCAGTTCACAATTATTGACGAAGATGGCGACGGAATAGGAGTCTTCTCAGGATCTGAGAATTACGGATATACTGTTAACGAGGGTGATCTGGTTAGTATACTAGGAAATGTTGGTCAATTTAGTGGGCTTGCTCAGATCTATACCGATACTCTGATTCTAAATGGCAATGCTACAATTCAAAGTCCAACAGTGGTTGTTGCTCTTGATGAATCGACAGAATCTCAATTGGTACAAATCGAAAATGTCAGTATAGTAGATCCCGACCAATGGACTAGCAATCCTTTCGGTTTTAATGTTACCGTGAGCAATGGCACAAATGAATTTGACATACGTATTGACAACGATGTAAGTGATATTATCAGCCAAAACTATCCTACTGGGACTTTTACTATAACAGGTATTGGCGGGCAATTTGATCAAAATGCTCCATTTGACGAAGGCTATCAACTACTTCCGCGATATATAGAAGACATTGATCCATTTGTTCCTTTTGTCAATAGTTATCCTCTGCGAACGATAGCAGATGTGAAAGATAATGATGCTGAGGGTATTGCCTTAGCGGATGGCGACCAATGCACATTGGAAGGAACTGTTTATGGAATTAATCTACGGCCATCTGGATTACAATTTACTATCATTGATGATAATGGGGATGGCATTGCTGTTTTTGCGGGCAGCGAAAACTTTGATTACACAGTCAATGAAGGAGATGAAATACAGATTAAAGGATCGATCGATCAATTTAACGGTTTAACAGAAATCATCCCTGATTCGATTTTCTTCTTACAAACTGGAAGTATTCAATCACCAACTCTAGTTTCATCAGAATTGACAGAAAATGAAGAATCAGCATATATTGAAATTGGTGAGATACTAACACTTGTTGATCCAGATGCTTGGAGTGGAGATGGAACAACATTCTCTGTAGTAGGGACTGATGGCTCAATGGAATACGAAATATTAATTGACAATGATACTGAACTATCTACCTTGATATTTCCAGGACTACCATTGACAATAAGAGGAATTGGCAGCCAAAGAGATTTGGAAGCACCATTTGATGAAGGATACAGAATCGTTCCAAACTTTGAAACTGATGTTCAATTTGTGTTAAATACACTTGTATTTGAAGACATAAAAGTATCAATCTATCCTAACCCCGCTTCTTCTTATATCATCATCGAAACTGAAGAACGCTTGAAGTCATTGGAAATATGGAACAACTTGGGACAAAAAATTCTAACTACAACAAGTTCAAAAGTCTATATTGATGTGTTAGACAGTGGTATTTATCAACTTAGAGTCACTACAGATCAAGGTCAATCAATCAAAAGCTTTATAAAGCTCGGAAGCTAAATCTTGAATTGTATCAAAAGTCTAAAGTCTTTCTATAATTTTAGTCGATGATTATTGAGAGTTGGAAGATATTTCGAAAATCTTGAAACTTCTTGGATCAAAAAAACATTAAATAACTGAACAGTAGAATTGTAGGCATTGATTTATGTACATAATGGCTGCAACTATATATTAACTATAAAAACAAACAATGAATAAGTTTTTCTCTTTCGTAGCAGTAGCTACTTTATTCGTAAGCTTTGGTCTTACTAAATTGAATGCTCAGACTTCATTAAGTGAAGGAATGATAAAAATGGAACTTACTGATATCAAATCCGATGATCCTGCAATGGGGGCACAACTTGGAATGATGAAGGGTTCCACTACAACAGTATATTTTGATGATAAGAAATCATTAACTCAAATGGACATGATGGGTGGAATGATGGAGATGTCAGTTATGGCAGATGTGAAAACTAAAGCTGGTTTCCTTCTTTTCAAAATGGACATGCTTGGTCAAAAAGTGAAAGTCAACATCAGCGAAGAGGATGTAAAAACGAGAGAAGCAGAAAATGTAATGTCAGATATAACAGTTGTATATGATGAATCTGACACGAAAGAAGTAGCTGGTTATAAGTGCTACAAAGCGACAATCACTTCTCCTGGTCTTCAAGGAGGTGCAATCACAGCTTATATAACTGACGAGATTACTGCTTCTGCAGATATCATTCAAGGAATTACCGCTGATAAAATCAAGGGATTCCCATTGGAATACGTGATGGGAGCGCAAGGGATAAGTATGGTTTATACGACAGTAGAAATCAAGACTGACATCGATAAGAGTGTATTTGAAGTAAATACAGAGGGATACGAAGAGCAAACGATGGAAGAATTTACGAAGACAATGGGAGCAATGGGTGGTATGGGATTCTAGATCCACGTAGATCCATCAACTTTCGAGATCCTTAGTATCTCATAAAGAACAGTAGATATGAAATGGGTAGTCCAATTATTTTGGATTGCCCTTTTTTATTCGACATTGCTCAAACGATCTACATTTTTATAGTACTTTTGGCGAAAGCCATCTAATAAAACGGAATACATGGATCAAAATCAATATGAAGAACTGAAAGCAATTTTAAAGCCATATGTGCAAAATCAAACAGCTTTCGAAAACATCACAAATGACACCCACTTTATCGAAGACCTAGAAATAAATTCAGCAAATCTTGTTGATGTCGTTCTTGATGTAGAAGATAAATATGACATTGAAATTGACAATGATAGCATGGAAAAAATGCTAACTATTAACGATGCGTTGACAATCATTACCGAAAAGCAGAACTCCTAGAACACTTGAATAATTTACGTGTTATACAAGGGTAACATTCGGTAAATTAAAACGAGTCAATGATAACTATTATATCGGGTACAAATAGGAAAAATTCAAAAACAGAAATAGTAGCAAAATACTACTATGAAACAATAAAAAGTATTACTGACGCACCAGTCAAATACTTGAGTTTGCAGGACATTCCGTTGGATACATTGAACCCTGAAATGTATGAGGAAAATGGTCAGAGCTCAGAGCTACGTAAACTACAAGATGAATACTTGGTAGATGCTCACAAATGGGTAATCATATCACCTGAGTACAATGGCTCTTATCCAGGGGTATTAAAGTTGTTTCTAGATGCTGTCTCGATCAGAAAGTATAAAGAAACATTCAAAAATAAGAAACTTGGCCTTGTAGGCGTGGCAAGTGGTAGGGGAGGAAACCTGAGAGGTTTAGACCAGTTAACTAATTCAATGAACTATTTAGGTTTTTCAGTAATGGCTAATAAACTCCCACTTTCTCTAATTGACAAAAGCATTAGTAACGAGCAAGTTAGTAACGATGCAACAGAGTCTGCGATTTTAAATCATGCAGAACAATTTATTAAGTTCTAGACCTATGAAGAATTTGGTTTCGAGAATCCTTTTGATTGTATTTTCTTACGCTCTATTCTCTTGTATATCAGATTCTTACAATGACAAGGACAAGCCAAGGCCAGCTGTTTTTCATTATAATCAGCCAAATAAAATAACTTCTTTAGATCCTGCCTTTGCAAAAAGTCAAAATAATATGTGGGCTGTGCATCACATATTCAATGGATTAGTGCAGCTCGATAAAGACCTTAAACTTCAAGCTTGTATCGCCAAATCTTGGGATATTTCTGATGATGGACTAACATACACATTTAATTTAAGATCAGATGTCTTATTTCATGATAATCAGTGTTTTAGACAACAAAGTGAGAGGCGGTTAACCGCCAAAGATGTCAAGTACAGTTTCGAACGAATCATATCTGATTCTTTAGCAGCTCCTGGCTCATGGATTTTCAAAGGAAAAGTAGATGAAAAGCAGCCATTCTCCGCACCGAACGATAGTACATTTGTTCTAAGGCTAAAGCAACCATTCTTGCCAATGCTGAATATTTTAAGCATGCAGTATTGCTCAATTACCTCACGTAGAGCGATTGAATTTTATGGACCAGATGCACGGTCAAATCCTGTTGGAACTGGCCCTTTTAAATTAAAGAGATGGTTAGAAAATCAGGGATTATATTTAGTCAAGAATCCAGATTACTTTGAAATCAGCAGAGCAGGTGAGAAGTTGCCCTACTTAGATGGTGTACGTACCAGCTTTATGGAGGATAAAAAAATCGCCTTTTTGGAGTTGCTCAATGGAAAGGTCGAATGCGTATCGGGTCTAGAAAGCTCTTTCATTAACGAGATGCTAGAGCCAAATGGGTCACTAAAGTCCGATAAAACTAACAAAATAAATCTGTATAAGAGCCCATATCTAAATCTAGAATACCTAGGTTTCAATATGGAATCTTTAAAGAATACTGCTCTAGCTGATAAACGAGTTCGACAAGCTCTTAACTATGCTATAGATCGTGAAACGATGTTGCAAAGCTTAAGAAATAATATTGGTAAGCCTGCGGATTCGGGAGTTATTCCTAAAGGACTGCCTTCTTACAACAGAAAGCTAGTTCCAGGATATAGCTACCAACCACAGAAAGCTAAGGACTTGCTCAAATCCGCAGGTTTTCCAAACGGTAATGGTATTAAACCAATCACTATTTACACAAACAAAGATTATCTCGATCTTACAACTTATGTGGCAAAACAGTGGGAAAATATCGGTGTAAAAACAAATATTAGTTTGATGGAATCGGCTTCACTTCGAGCAGGTATGCGAAAAGGTACAATTGATATTTTCAGAGCTTCGTGGATTGCCGACTATCCAGATGCTGAAAATTTCCTTTGTCTTTTTTATGGAAAAAATGGAGCACCGCCAAGATATACAAGATATCAAAATGATGCTTTTGATGATCTATATGAAGCCTCAATCCAACAAACAGACCTTGACAAGCGGACAGCTTTATATCATGAAATGAATCGGATGATCGTTGAAGACGCGCCAGTAATCTTCCTATTTTATGACGAATCCGCACTTTTTACAACGAAAAACGTTGTAAATGTCGAAACCAATGGTATCAATCTACTACAAGTGAAGCAGTTAAAGGAACAGAATGCAGAGTAGCAATTCAAAAATTCAAGTACAAGTCAAACAAATAAAAGACCTAAGCTATCAAGAAGCGTGGGACTATCAGACTGCGGTCCATAATGAAATAAAGCAAAGAAAATTAGACAATCGACATAGACCAGATGGCCAAAAGGAACCTCAAGAGCATGTTTTTATTTTAGCTGATCATCATCATGTCTATACGCTAGGAAAAAGTGGCTCAGAAGATCATCTTTTGATCGATTCCGAGAAAAGAGAAAAAGAAAACATTGAATATTTCAAGATCAATAGAGGAGGGGATATAACCTATCACGGCCCTGGACAAATAGTCGGTTATCCGATTCTTGATCTCGATGAAATCTTTACAGATATTCATAAGTATGTGAGATTTCTCGAAGAAGCAGTGATTAGAACCTGTAATGATTATGGCTTAAAAACTGGAAGAATTGAGGGATACACTGGTGTCTGGCTCTCTGATGGCTCAAAGAATCGAAAGATATGTGCGATAGGTGTCCACCTAAGCAGATGGGTTACTATGCACGGTTTTGCTTTCAATGTAAACACCAATTTAGATTACTTTGATTACATTGTTCCTTGTGGAATAGTTGACGAAGATAAGACCGTTACTTCCTTAGAAAAAGAGCTAGGTCGCAAGGTGGATGTAGAGGAAGTAAAAAATCGCTTACTAAATCATTTTGCTGAATTATTTGACGTAGAGATCCTAAAAAGATGAGTACTTTTGCAGTCATTTTGGAGGCAATTCTATTTCTGGATAAAAAGTAAAATCACAAACAACATATGAGTGCATTGAAAGGTAAAACAACTGAGCAGTCCAAAACCACTATGACGGAATTGATCATGCCAAATGATACAAATCCGCTTGGAAATCTTATGGGAGGAAATCTGATGCGTTGGATGGATATCTGCGGTGGAATTTGCGCAGCGAAGCACTCAGGCAACCATGTGGTGACCGCTTCCGTTGATCATATCTCATTCACAGCACCAATCAAATTAGGTGATGCAATTACGATCAATGCTACCGTAACAAGAGCTTTCAGTACGTCCGTAGAAATATATATAGAGGTTTATGCGCGAGACATTACAGGAGACAACCCACGTAAGTCAAATCATGCATTTATGACCTTTGTAGCGCTCGATCCAATCAAGAAAACACCTTGCCCAGTACCACCTGTTATTCCTTTGAGTGCAGAAGAACAAAAGCTATATGAAGCGGCTGTAAGGAGACGAGAATTAAGATTAATCTTGGCAGGAAAGATGAAGCCAGAAGATGCTACAGAAGTAAGAAGTTTCTTCGATAAATTTCCAAAACCTGCAACTGATCAATAATCAATAGCAGTTTGATTCAAGACAAGCTATAGTATATAGTGCCTGTTTAAGGAATTCATTTTACGTCGAGATTGTCATCTTAATTATTCACTATCCTAAAGTGTTACATTGAATAAGGTAGAGTAGGGCGATGCCTATCGGCCCCGGCTCTGCGAAGTTTCACTATGTTCATCCCTCATTCGCAAGCTCTTTCGGGATCGTTCTATTCAGAACGACTTCTACGATCCGTATCGCAGATCAAAACCAAGGATTCACCTTAGTGAAATCTAATATTCTTTCTAACTTTAGGTAAAATCGAGATAATATGAAGCAATTTACTTTAAGTAGCAACGACCTTAAACCTCAGATGGAGAAAAGGCATGTTTTCCATGATTTCGGGGCTGGGGGAGAGAATATATCTCCAGCTCTATCATGGAGTAATGCACCAGAGGGCACTAAAAGTTTCTTGATCACTTGTCATGATCCTGATGCGCCTACACCAAGTGGCTGGTGGCATTGGTGCATATGTAATATTTCGTCAGAATTAAATGAATTGAAAGCTGGCGTTAAACCCGATTCAAATCTTGGAACACAGGCACTAAATGACTATGGATCAGTAGGCTATGGGGGAGCTTGTCCACCGCCAGGGGATCCATTTCACGCTTATCACTTCACGATTTATGCACTAGACACTGAAAAAATTGAAGTTAAAAACGGTGTAATGCCAGCAATGGTGATTTTCTTGGCAAATGCACATATTCTAGCGAAAGCTACTATTACAAGTTACTATAGACGTGATTAGAAACCAAAAAGGCTATCTCGTAGTGAGACAGCCTTTACTTTCTTCTGTGATCAAGCTTTACTATGCGAAAACTTCTGTTCCGGCAAAGTGGAAATTTGATTCGATTTCAGCATTTTCGTCAGAATCTGAACCGTGTACCGCATTTTCTCCGATACTAGTCGCGTACAATGCTCTGATTGTTCCTTCAGCAGCTTCAGATGGATTAGTTGCACCAATTGTTGCTCTAAAATCAGCAACTGCATTGTCTTTTTCTAAGATCGCAGCCACAATAGGGCCCGAAGACATAAATTCTACTAGTTCACCATAAAAAGGTCTCTCTTTATGGACAGCATAAAATTCTCCAGCTTTTTCCGCAGATAGCTTGGTGTATTTCATTGCTACGATCCTAAATCCTGCCTTGTTAATGTGTGCTAAGATAGCTCCAATGTGTCCATTTTTAACAGCATCAGGCTTGATCATTGTAAATGTTCTGTTATTTGCCATTCTTACTTAATTTTTGAATTTCATAATTATAAATTACAAGCATCTAAAGAGCTTGTAAATCGCCGCAAAAATAGCAAACTTATTTTGATTGGTGGCTCTGTAAAATTATAAAGCCTTGAAAATGACTCATTATTAGTTCATTTAGCTTTTCGCAGCACAATACCACCAAAATATGAAACTAGAGGGCATAGGGTATAGCCTTCGTTTCCTTAATTTAACATAATATTAATTATAGGAACAAGGAACAATAAAACAGCTTCCAAGCAACTGAGACGACAAAATAAATATCTTTTCACTATGACCTGTGCATTTGTTTAAATTCTATTGGTCGTATAGCAGAATTCTAGATTGCCATAGAAGCCTTATCTTTAATAGAAATAAATCTTCTATGCTAAGTAAGCTTCTCCAAGTCTCTTTCTTTTTTTGTTTAGCCAGCATGGCTGTCTCAAGCCAAGTACCAACAGAGTCTGATTGTCTTGGAGCAATTCCAGTTTGCGATGATATGTATTTCGAATTAAATTCGTACACAGATGAAGGTGAATATGAAAATGAACTTCACGAGGACTGCTGTGTCGAAGATGAAGTTAATTCAGTCTGGTATAGATTTGTTCCAACGATCAGCGGTAATTTAGGTTTTGAGATTATTCCCAATGACCTTGATGATGATTACGATTGGGCTGTATTTAACATAACATCTGTTCCTTGTGAGGATTTAATCAATAATTTTAATGCAATCGTAAGCTGTAACGCTACAGCTGGCCAAGATAAAGGCTTCACCTGCTATGGTGTTACTGGAGTGTAGCCTTACTAACTAATAGGACAAGTTTAAATTAACAAAATTTAATATACTATGAAGAAGAGTAAATTTACAGAATCGCAGATCATTAAGGTGCTAAATGGGAATTAGGCAGGCCGCAAGGTAGAAGATATAAGCCGGGGACTAGGCATCAGCACAGGGACGTTTTACACTTGGAGAAAGAAGTACGGAGGGATGTAAGCGAGTCAAATTAAAGAATTGTAAGCGCTGAAAGAAGAAAACAGCAAGCTCAAGAAGATGTACGCAGATCAGGCGATTCAAGTAGAAATCGATGGAATGTCAATTACCGAAACGAGATTGCAGATGATCTTCAAGGACTTTGAAGATCTGAATATATCTGTAAATAACTATTAAGTATTATAAGTAACTTCATGAGTGAACTAGCAAAGCTAAATTAATGGAATTCTTAGTACGATAAATTACCAAGTCCTGAGACAATACTCGGTTATTGAATAATTAAACATGTTCCAAGCGTTTCAGACTTTCTAAAGTATAGTAGTTATATAAGCCGCTGACTCCCACGACATTCATCTTGCTAAAATCCAAATCCTCTTGATCGCTCCAATATTTAGCGTTGATCAGAACCTTCTTTATCTCGCAAACAAGTAAGATTGTTCCATTTTTGATTTTGTGTTCTTCAACAAATTCTAAGTGAAGCGACACATTTGACTCTTCAACATAAGGGACTGATTTCAAGCCCCTTAAGACACTCAACCCTACAGCTTCAAACTCTGATTCTTCAATTGGATATTTCGCACTTGTTTGATGAGCTTTTTCTAGAATTTCTTCGTGAATCAGATTCATACTAAGCAATTTAGTGCTCTTGATATTGCTGTAAGTATGTCGTTCGACCGTAGTTGGTCGCATAATGAAACCTAAAAGTGGAGGATTTGCACCGATATGTACAACAGAATTGAATATAGCGAGGTTGTCTATATCATCGTTACTTCTCGTGCCAATAAGAAACGGAGTTCTAACTCCAGAAAGCTGATTGAAAAAGTTTACGCGCTTATACTTGTCCCACTCCCCTATTTGCCGCTCGGTTATCTCTACTAATTGATCCATTTTCCCTCTTTTCCAACTTGTCTTGATCTAGATTTAGCTTCCATTAAATCTATTAGGGTAACTGGGTCATCTGCAAATACTATATTTTCTAAATACCTACTTTTGATAAATCCTTCCTTTACCGTGTGCTCTAAAAAGGTCTTTAAATGATCGTAATATCCATTTACATTGTAAAAGCCAACAGGGAATGTATGCAAGCTAAGTTGTTCCCATGTTAGAACTTCAAAAACTTCATCTAAAGTCCCGAAGCCCCCTGGCATTGCAATAAAACCCTCTGACATATCAACCATGCGTTTTTTTCGGATATGCATATCCTCTACAACTTCAAGACTTGTTAGCTCTTCATGACCAACCTCCATATCCATTAAAAATTGAGGGATCACTCCAAATATCTCACCTCCACTTTTCAGCACTTCATCTGCTAAAACTCCCATCAGGCCTACACTTCCAGCACCATAAACCACCTTGATCCTTTGTCTTACTAACTCTTTCGCAAGCTTTTTTACTCCTTGCTCATATGTTTTAGAAAAACCCTTTGAAGAACCACAATATATTGCTACCCTATTCATATATCATCAGATGTAAGATCATCCCACATTTCTGCAAGTGGATCAGAAAAACTAGATCCAGTTCCCAAGAAATCTTTGTTAACAACTTCCAGCTCAGAAAGACCATAAATCATCAATTCCTTTAAGAACTCGACATCTGCTTTGCTAGCACCCATATCAGCTACAAGCGTTTCAAGTCCCGCCACTTGATTTAACGCTTCGTTGAAATCTTTATCAGAAGCATCATTAAGAAGTTCGACCTCATTTCCACCTGCAAAGAATGCCTTTATAACACCATATGGATCATTTTCAGCACTTTTCTTAAGCTTGTTTGGGTTTACAAAAAACCTCAAAAACATGTTTTTCACTGCACCTCCAATAAAACTTAGAGCGACTTGATGAGGTCCTTCTTGCTCTCCTTCATAGACTAATTCTACTTTTCCAGTAATAGCTGGTATGATTCCCCACAGATCAGTAATTCGAGCTGTGCTGCTCTTCTCACCATTAATTAGCATTCTTCTTTCAACTGTACTGTAAAGGTTTTCTAATGCAGAAATGCTTAATCTCGCTGATACGCCACTTTTCTCGTCAACAAAATCACTGATTCGAGCTTCGAAACTAACTAGTTCCAAGAGATCTAACATCCATGGATGAATCTTTATCGCGCTTTTCTGCTCCTCAGTGATTTGTGCTTCCTGAGCCGTAATAGCTTTCGACTCATCTAATTCTTCGGGATAGTGAGTCAAAATTTGTGACTCGATTCTATCTTTCAAAGGTGTAATAATTGAACCTCTGTTAGTGTAATCTTCCGGATTTGCAGTGAATACAAATTGAATATCTAGTGGAAGAGCCATCTTAAATCCACGTATTTGAATGTCTCCTTCCTGCAAGATATTGAACAGTGCAACCTGAATACGTGCTTGTAAATCAGGAAGTTCATTTATTACAAAGATACAACGATGGGATCTTGGGATGAGTCCAAAATGCAATACTCTAGGATCTGAATATGGTAGTTTTAAGGATGCCGCCTTGATAGGATCAACATCTCCAATTAAGTCTGCTACAGAAACATCTGGAGTAGCTAACTTCTCAACGTACCTTTCGCTCCTATGCAACCAAGAAATAGGTGTTTTATCACCCAATTCGTTAACTTGTTCCTGCCCGTGTTTCGTAATAGGTTCAAGTGGATCATCATTCAGTTCGTTACCAGAAATATAAGGAATGTATTCGTCTAATAGATCTACCATCAATCGCGCCATTCTCGTTTTTGCCTGTCCACGTAATCCTAGAAATAAGATGTTATGTCTAGATAGCAAAGCTCTCTCAACATCAGGAATAACTGTTTCGTCGTATCCGATCACTTCTTTAAAAAGAGGCTCTTTTGCCAGTAATTTCTTCCGTAGGTTTGCTCTAATTTCAGATTTAATACTTTGTGACTTGTAGCCAGACTCTTTCAATGCGCCTAATGTCTTAATTTTCTTTATATTCATATCTACATGGTCTTTTATTATGACCGTTTCTACTTTTGTTATTTTCTCTTTCGTTTGTTCTCCTTATAATCCATAAACACAAACTCACCCAATCCTTCTAGCGAACTATAAAATGCTTTTCCATTGTTTGCTTTAGTAAACTGATCAACAAATTGAACTAAATATGGATCTCTTGCAATCATAAAGGTTGTTACAGGAATCTGCAGTTTTCTACATTTCACAGCTAAAGCTAATGTCCGATTAAGGATTTGCCTATCAATTCCAAAGCTGTTTTTGAAATACTTTTTACCTTTTTTGATACATGTTGGCTTACCATCGGTAATCATCATGATCTGCTTGTTATTATTTTTGCGTTTTCTCAGAATATCCATGGCTAGCTCCAAGCCAGCTACTGTATTAGTATGGTAAGGTCCAACTTCTAAATATGGTAAATCCTTAATTTGAATCTGCCATGCGTCATTACCAAAAACAATGATATCAAGTGTGTCATGAGGATAACGAGTAGTGATCAACTCTGACAAAGCCATCGCGACTCTTTTTGCAGGAGTGATTCGATCTTCTCCATACAATATCATTGAATGGGAAATATCAATCATAAGTACCGTACTGGTCTGACTCTTATAATAAGTATCATTTACGGTTAGATCTTTTTCCGTTAGCAAAAAGTCATCTATGCCATTGTTAATTTGAGCATTTCTGAGAGATTCTGAAACATCGATATGATCTAGTTTATCTCCAAATTGATAAGGTTTTGACTCGCTAGTTGCTTCATCTCCCATCCCAGAAAATCTAGTATTGTGTTCTCCTCTCTTTGATTTCTTTAATTGATCAAAAATATCATCTAATGCTTTCTGACGTAGCGCAATCTCCATCTTACTAGTAGGAATCTTACCTATTCCACCATCTTTTTGCTCGCCATTTTTAATAAACCCCTTGGCTTCAAGATCTTTTATGAAGTCAGAAATTCCATAGTCTGGAGTAGTTAATTCATACTCGCGGTCCAACTGTGTCAACCACGAGAGTGCTTCATCAATACTGCCAGATGTATAAACCAATAAATCCTGGAATATCTTCAATAGCCGATCAAATGTTGATTGATTTGGATCACCACCGGTAAACTTTGAAAATCGATAACCTTTCATATTCCTATTTATCAAAATGTAACAATACCTATACAAATAACCATTTAGAAAGTTTTCAACTTCTGTATATAATAATGTCTTCTACCTAAATGATTGCTCAAACTCTAATTTTACATTGATTCCGATCTATTAACTATTTGATAATCTTTGAAATTGTCTAATATTAAATAGCAATATTTGGAATGACTATCTAGAAGAATCTTGCTATTCATCTAATAAATGATGCGATAATGAATTCGTTACTTAGTTTTACAAATGATTAGATGTGTTATCTTTGCAAACTAAAATCAAAATTTTGAGCATACTAATTTTCTTAATCGTTTCATATATATTGCTTTCAATAAGTCTTTTCATGCTTTTCAAGAAGACTGACGTCAATCCTACAAGTGGTTTGATTCCCGTTGTCAACTTCATCGAATGGGCAAAGCTAATTGGAAGAAAGCCTATATACGTTTTATGGTTACTCTTCCCCTTAGTTAATATCTTTATATTCTGTGGAATGGCCGTTGATCTAGTGCGATCATTTGGGAAATTAAAACTAGCTGACTCTGCTTTGGCAGTGATCTACGCTCCAGCTGCATTCTTCAAAGTTGCCCTAAGCGATTCTGATGAATATGTGGGTCAAACCCTAATCTTGGAAAAACAGTATGCAGATGATCTAGCTTCAGCAAAAGAATCAGGAGACGAATACAAGTATAAAAAGCTGGTAGAAAATAACCCTTATAAGAAATCTGGATCACGCGAATGGGTGGAATCAATTGTGTTTGCTGTATTTGCGGCAGCTTTTATTCGTATGTTTTTAGTTGAAGCCTATATCATCCCCACTCCGTCTATGGAAGGATCTTTACTTGTCGGAGACTTCCTTTTTGTTAGCAAAGCTAGCTATGGAATAAGAACACCGCAAACGGTGGCTATGTTCCCCCTTTTACACAACACCATTCCTAAACTAGGAGTCGAATCATATTTCAAGAACCCAAGCCTACCTTATTACAGACTTCCGAAATTTGGAGATGTAGAAATAAATGACCCAATAGTATTTAATTGGCCTGCTGGAGACAGTGTTTACTTAACTCCAAGCAGATCATGGAGTGCTTACCAAGCTACACTTCCCAATAACCTAGCTGGTGATCCAGGATTGAGAAATGAAATTGCATCAGGTGACCTCCGAGTTAGACCAGTTGATAAGCGGGATCACTACATAAAGAGAAATATGGCTTTGCCTGGTGACAGTCTACAAATTATCGACGGACAAGTCTATGTCAATGGAGAAGCGAATCCAAATCCTCCTCACATGCAATTTAACTATTCAATTGTTGACCCTACTAATTCATTCAGTATAAGTCAACTTGATAAATATGGTATTGATCGTAATGACATAAATGGAAATACGATTGCTCTTGATGCAGAGCAAGTCGCAATAATTAAAGAGCAATTTCCAAATGTTCAGGTAGAAAAGTTCAGGACAGGTCCAAGGCCAAAAACGCTTTTTCCTAATGATCCAAAAAATTTCAAAACATGGACAATTGACGACTACGGTCCCATTTACATTCCAAAAAAAGGAGAAACAGTAGTAATTACGCCAAAGAACATCGCTCTTTACAAAAGAGTCATCAGTGCATACGAAGGCCACAGTCTATCACAGAAGAACGGGAGAATATATATAGATGGTGAGGTTGCTACCAAATACACTTTTGAGCAAGATTACTATTGGGCAATGGGTGACAACAGACATGCCTCAGAAGATAGTAGATTTTGGGGATTCGTCCCTTTTGACCACATGGTGGGAAAACCCATTTTTATCTGGATGTCTCTTAAAAATGGTAGCCTAGGACAAGGGATTAGATGGAATCGTATCTTTTCAAGCGCTGATCCTGATTAAACCGCAAAGATAAGGTGATATTGCTGATTTTTGGTATATTTCAGATCTACCCATAACTGCTGGAAACCTTAATCTCAGAAATATGATCCATAAGACTCTTGTACTCTTTGTTGTCCTTACTTCTGTTGTTTTGCATACTATTTCTAGTCAACTTCCAGCAACGGACGTGTATAGACTTGAATTAGATGCGAACCAACAGCCGGCAGAGATCTACTTCATGAACGAATATAACGTTGGTAAATACAACAATCAACCTTCGTTCGTGAATGACACCGAAGTTTTACTAACAAGCGAACTCAGCGATGGTAGGACTGACGTGATTAAATGGAATCTACGGAATAATAGCTATCGACGACTAACATCGACAGTTGAAAACGAGTATTCTCCAAAAATTCTAAATGAAACTTCATTTCTGGTAGTAAGGCAGGAACAAGATGGCAAGACTCAAAGTCTATGGTCTTATCCAAATGATTTATCAAACTCTGGTTCTAGACTCTTCAACGATTTTGACAACATAGGATACTTCCAACCATTACCCAATTTTAAGATAGCACTATTTACGCTTGAAGGTGAGAACTTCCCTCTTTACATTGGTAATTTGCGAAATGAAACAACCATCAAAATTTCAGATAACGTTGGTCGTTGCTTTCAAGAAAGCAAGAAAGGTGAGCTGATTTATATGGAGAAACAAAAAAGCGGGAAATTTAGGATCAAATCTTACAATACGATAAACCAACAAATAGATGACTATGCTCAAGGACTTGATGGTTCTCAAGACTTCTGTCTTTACGGTCCTCGTGAAGACCTCTTGATGGCCGTAGGACCTGAAATATTTAGATTTGATCGAAATTCAAATAGCTGGGTTTTGTGGCAAGATCTTGCGAAATTTGGAATACTTAATATTACTAGAATCTCATCTTTAGGTAATACTCTTCTCATCGTAAATAATCGATCATGAATAACTGTCGTGCACTGCTAATCATCTGTACCATTGCAATCATCAGTGCCTCGTGTGCTACCTTGCAGTACAAAAAAGAAATAAAACAGCACAGGATCGCTTACAAGGAAGACTTTCAAAATTCAGAACACGCTCCACTCAAAGGAAGTCAACTTAACGACATGGCATTCTATCCAGCTGATGATAAATACGTAGTGAAAGCAAAAGTCATCATTAACGAATCTCCTGAAAACTACGATATTGAAACGTCATCCGGAATGAAGAAATCATTCTACACGTATGGACATGCTGAATTTACTCTAGATGATATGATTATTAAGCTAGAATTGATAAGAAATCTTAAAGTTATCCAAATGCCTCAGTATAAGGATTACTTATTTTTGGCGTTTAAAGATCTTACAAATGGAGAAGACACATATGGAGGAGGTCGATATATTGACTTGTACATTAGTGAGATTGAAGAAGGACACATTACAATTGACTTCAATAAGGCCTACAACCCCTACTGCGCATATAGTGATGGCTATAACTGCCCTATCCCTCCAGCATCTAATTATATAAACTTAGAAATAAAAGCTGGCGAAAAAATGTACAAAGGTCCTTATCTAGGAAAACATTAAGTAGTCTGAACAACTTCTATATGAAATAGAAGCATAAATGTACTTATGACGATAAAAGACCAGATTAATCGGAACATAGATCTTAGCGATAACCCTCGAAGAATAATTAGTCTTGTCCCGTCCATTTCAGAACTGCTTATCGATTTAGGTATAGGAGATCGACTTGTTGGACGCACAAAATTTTGCGTTTTACCAGAATCGATTAGTTCAAGTAGCAGCAGAATAGTCGGTGGCACAAAATCCGTACATTTTGATAGAATTCATGAGTTGCAACCTGACCTAATTATATGCAACAAAGAGGAAAACACAGTCGAAATGGTTGAAGAACTGGAGAAATTATATCCTGTTTATGTTTCCAATGTTCAGACAGTTCATAGTGCACTAGACATGATAACTGACGTTGGCTTAATGACTAATCTGAAAGACGAAGCAGATAAACTCATAGAACGAATTGAATCATCGCGTGAAGCATGGCACAATAAGTCACTAAAAACCAGCAAAGTAATTTATCTAATATGGAAAAACCCTTGGATGTCTATTGGACGAGACACGTTCATATTCCATATGTTGGAGGAGGCTAAATTTGAATCAGTGGTTTACGACTTAAGGTACCCAACATTGGAACTGTCGGAAATGGAGAAATCTAGTGCGGACTTCCTATTTCTCTCTAGCGAACCTTTTCCCTTCAAGGAAAAAGATATTCAAGAACTTAGTAATCAAATTGGCAAGACACAGCCTGTATTAGTCGACGGAACGTACTTTTCGTGGTATGGAAGTAGAATGGCCACCGCTTATCAATATTTTGAAGATTTACACAACATTCTTGGCGAAACTCAATGATAATGGTGAGTCTCGAAAAGGACTCCATTGTGACAAGTCCTTGAATATTAGAAACAATGATCTTATTTTGACCTTAGATATATGTACATTTGTTATTAGAAATATATTTTATATGAGTGGTACACTGTTTAGATACCTAATACTATTTTTCTTCCTTTTTTGTGCTTTTGGGGCTTACGCCCAAATTGATTACAAGACAGATCAAATAATAGTTGAATTATCTGAAGGGTATGGATATGAAGAGCTAATCCATGTCCTAAGTTCAAATAGAAACTATGTAGCCACAATCGAGCGCAAACTCGCTCAATCAAGGCATATCTACTTATTGAAATGTAGGAAAGAGGAGCAATCGATCCTACTTCGAGAATTGGCACTTGACGATATGTTTGATCAAGTTTTTCCACCGCGAATAATCTCTACGAGAAAAAAACCTAATGATCCCAAATACACTGAACAGTGGACACTTAATAAAATTGGACTTGAAAATGCATGGGATTATACCACTGGAGGGCAAACGGCGGACGGAGACGAGATTGTAGTTGCTGTGTTAGACGACGGTTTCTTTCTTGATCATCCAGATTTTGAAGGCAATATCTACTCTAACCCGCATGATTTGGAAGGAGATATGAATGGTGATGGTTGCCCCGGGGATTGTGGTGTAGATGACGATGGGGACGGTTTCGTAGATGAAGACTGGCTGGGGAGAGAGCCGGGAGATCCTGGTTATGATACTTCTTATCGAAATGATGATGACGAAAACGGATATAAAGACGATACAAACGGTCTTAATCCTAAAACTGGTAATGACGACCATCCATCAAGGTCTCACGGATCAAGTGTCTCTGGAATTATCGGAGCTAAATCAGACAATGATATTGGCGTAAGTAGCATTAATTGGAATGTTAAGATCATGCCATTGAGCGGAGGCCTTTCGGAAGCAGACGTAATAGAATCATACTTCTATTTGATTGATATGCGTAGAAAATACAATGAGAGTAATGGCGAAAAGGGTGCTTTTGTGGTGGCTTGTAATTACTCTCTGGGAATTGATAACGGAGACCCAGACGATTTTAAGATCTGGTGCTCCTTATACGATGACATGGGGGAACAAGGCATTATTAACACTGTGGCAACTAGCAACAGCAACTATAATGTAGATGTAGAAGGTGACATACCATCACTTTGTCCTTCCAAATACATTATAGCTGTAACGTCAACAGACGAACTTGACAACTTTGCAGAGTCAGCATTTGGCCCGATAAATATAGACATGGCGGCACCCGGAGAACAGAGTTATACTATTGCCCCAACGAAAGCTGACGGATATGGAACATTTCCTGGCACCTCTGCAGCAACACCACATGTCGCAGGAGCTATAGGTCTACTCTACTCGATACCTTGTCCAGAATTCATAGAATACTTCAAGACTAATCCTTCAAAAGTTGATAGCCTAGCTCAATTAGTGATTAACACTGGAGACCAACTACCCTCTCTCGCTGGTTTAACTAAATCAGAGAAACGACTTAACGTATTCAATGCTATGCAAGAGCTTAATCGATTTTGCGGAAGTAACGGAGAAAAGGTAGAAGTGTTCGACTTATTCCCAAATCCAGCTGATGATTTATTGAATTTTTCGTTCTATGCTGATCCAGTGGAAAAAATATATGTAGAAATTTATAATATTTTAGGTCAAAAAGTGTCAAGTACGCAAGTCCTTTTTCCACTCTTTGAAGAGCCTCAAAGCACTATAAACATTGAAGGTTTAGCTCCAGGTTTATATTATCTTAGTATTAACCAGGCTAAAACAAGAGTTGCAGCTAAGTTCATTAAGGGTTAAAATTTCAAAAAATCTCTTGTTTGTAAGGATTAGATAGCGTACCTTTGCGCATCCAAATCGTGACGCAGGTTCTTTTTGGTGGTAAATGGCCCCGTAGCTCAACTGGATAGAGTACCTGACTACGGATCAGGAGGTTGAAGGTTCGAACCCTTCCGAGGTCACTAAGAATTAAATTTAATAAATATATAGACATGTCTAGAGTTTGTCAATTAACAGGAAAGAGACCAGTAAGTGGAAACAATGTTTCACACTCAAATAGAAAAACGAAAAGAAGATTTTTACCAAATCTTCACACGAAAAAATTCTATGTTCCTGAAACTGAAGAGTGGATCACATTGAAGGTTTCTTCCACTGCTTTGAGAACCATTAACAAGAATGGCATCTACGAATACCTTTTAGAATGTAAGAGAAAGGGATTTGATGTTGGCGCTAGTTTGTAAGCTAGTTCTCAGAATTGAAATTTAAAAGTTAGAAATTTTCGAAATATATTGTAAAGATGGCAAAGAAATCAAAAGGTAACAGAATACAAGTCATACTTGAGTGCACTGAGCACAAAGCAACAGGTATGCCAGGTACTTCTAGGTATGTTACTCAGAAAAATAGAAAGAATACTCCAGACAGATTGGAACTAAAAAAATACAATTCTGTTTTAAAGAAAGTGACTGTTCATAAAGAAATAAAATAATCATGGCTAAAGTATCGAAAAACTCCCGTGTTGGTAAAAGAGCAGCAAATGCAGGATCTGGTAAAGATTTCGTAAAAGTTGTTACAAGTGTAAAAGACCAAAAAACTGGTAAATACACATACAAAAACGTGATGATTCACAAGGATAAAGTAAAAGAATACCTTGCTGAAAACAAGTAATTCGTTTTTGTAATTCAATAGAATTAGAAAGATTGTATGATAGATCAAGGCATGCTACTGTAAGGTAGTATGCCTTTTTTTGTTAATCAGTCATACCAGATCTAGATACAATTATTCACTCTTTAATCCAATACACTAGGTTTTTTTCGTGACTGCTAAGATATGTCACAGGTTTAAAAAATGAAGTTATATAGTAGGATACATCTTCAATCTAAACCATTTCGCCATGACCAATAAGTATTAGTTTGTATACTAATCCTTATAGCCTACTACCCTATCAACCCATATCATTCTCAGGGGTTCAAATGAATATTTTGAATTCTATTATGTCAAGATTAGATATTTATGAAACCAAAACATGGTAGAACTTGTATCCTTATTGTACTTTCGGGCATTATCGCTGTTTAATATTATCTTTGCGAGAATTACTAATTAGATTTAATCGAAACAGCAACGGATTTCGCCTCATAAAAACGAATCGATATGGGATTTTTTAATAAGTTTTTTACGAAGAAAAAGCAGGAAGACCTTGACAAGGGACTTGAAAAAACTAAAACAAATATTTTTGGGAAGCTATCAAGAGCTGTTGCTGGGAAAACAACTGTTGATGAGGAGGTGCTAGATGAGTTGGAACAGATCCTGATTTCATCAGATGTAGGCTTGAATACAACTATCAAAATAATTGAGCGTATAGAAGCGAGGGTTGCACGAGATAAGTATGTTGGAGCAAATGAACTAGATGCCATACTTAGAGACGAGATTGTTGAGTTACTTTCTGAAAACAATTCTGAAGATTATGACTCTTACTTACCTTTCGAAGTAAAGAAACCACATGTAATACTTGTCGTCGGAGTAAACGGTGTTGGTAAAACTACCACTATTGGAAAGGTAGCTCATGCACTAAGAAAATCGGGAAAATCAGTTGTACTCGGAGCAGGTGACACCTATCGTGCGGCAGCAGTTGACCAGCTTAAAATCTGGGCAGATAAGGCCGATACTCATTTTGTATCCAAAGGTATGAATACCGATCCAGCAGCAGTAGCTTATGAAACCACAGAATATGCTATGAATAATGGCATAGATGTGGCGATTATTGACACGGCAGGGCGTTTGCATACCAAAACTGGTCTAATGCGAGAGTTAACTAAAATTAAAAATAGCATTGGAAAGAAGATGGAAGGGGCGCCTCATGAAATTTTACTTGTTCTCGATGCAACTACAGGGCAGAATGCTATAGAACAAGCTACCCATTTTAGTGATGCGACAGATGTAAGTGCATTGGCACTGACTAAACTCGATGGAACGGCAAAAGGAGGGGTCGCAATAGGAATCTCTGATCAGTTCAAAATTCCAATTAGATTTATAGGAGTTGGTGAAGGAATTGATCAGCTTCAAATCTTCAACAAAAAGGCATTTGTTGACTCTTTATTTAATCAAGAAAAACGAGTAAAAGAGAAATCTGATTACGAGATCGAAAGTATCAAAAATCTTCCAAAAGACTAAATATGTGTGTTGGCGCTTTAGCCAACATAACACGGTGGTTTATTTCCGTAATATATAGCTAATGAAGTTCAAATTGAAGTTAAAAAGTAATAGGGAAACTTGTCTTAATTGATTTTCAAATGATTCACTGTACCTTTCTAAATTTGTAAAAAACTTGGTTGAAAATTCTAGAAACTCATACCAATATCGATCCCTTTGATTTTGCGATACAAGTCGGTAGCATAGTTATCTGTCATTCCAGAGATAAAATCAATAATCCCCATAACCCGCTCATACGGAGTTCCATCATAAGTAAATTGAATAGGAAGAAGTTTAAGAGCCATCTTATCGGCTTTAAGCCGATCAGCTTTTAACGTAGGTTGTACAAAATGACTCAATAACTCGTACATAACATTATAACCAGCATTTTCGATCTGGATCACTGAACGATTGTTGTATATTTTCTTGATCGAAATCTTCAATATATCCTGAAGTGCCACAGAATCTTTTCTGATCATGTCAAACAATCCTTCGGTATGTGTTCCATCTAAGACGGCATCGAAGTTCTCTTCGTACAACTCGCAAGCTCTCCTGATCAAGGCTCCTATAGATTTAGCTCGAAGATATGAGATCCGTTCATTTGCATCAAGCAGTTTTCCTAACGTAACCTTGGTAGAGTTAATATCATAATTCAAATCGAGCAGTAGCTGAAGCAAATAATTCTCTACACGAGGAGAGTCCAATAATCCTAGCCTGTGTGCATCTTCTAAGTCGATTATATTATAACAAATATCATCAGCTGCCTCGGTTAACCAAACAAAAGGATGCCGTTTAAAAATAATAGGATCATCAGACTCAAGTAACATTCCAACTGACTTCGCCATACCTAGAAAATTATCCTTTTCTGACTGGAAAAAGCCAAATTTCTTTCGATGTGTAAATCTTTTATCACGAGCAATTGATTCACAAGGATATTTTGCAATAGCGGATAGAGTTGAAGCCGTCAAACTAAGGCCGTTCGCTAGCTTCCCATTTTGAATCTGGGTGAGTATTCTTATGGCATTGGCATTACCTTCAAAATTAACAAGGTCGGACCATTCTGCATCTGAAAAGTATGATTTTAAGACAAACTCGTTCCTTGTGAAATAACTAGCGATAGCATCTTCACCGCTATGACCAAATGCTGGGTTTCCAATATCGTGGCAGAGGCATGCTGAGGCAATAACATTCTGTAAGTTATGTTCATAGAAATAGACACTCTCCTCCGACAAATTGTCCTTGTACTTGTCAACTATAAACTGACCTACTTCATAGGCTATCGATCTGCCTACCGACGCAACTTCCAGAGAATGCGTTAATCTGTTGTGAACAAAGACACTGCCAGGAAGTGGAAATACCTGTGTCTTGTTTTGAAGTCTTCTAAAAGCTGATGAAAATATTATTCGATCGTAGTCTCGTTGGTAGTCAGTTCGAGTTTCCTGACTAGAAACAATCTCCTGATTATACAATCGAGCATTCGAATATAAGTGATTTAGTCGATCCATTAAATGATTTATGCTATACTGTAGATCAGACAAAGGTACACAAAAGGAATGAACGGCACTTCGAACGAGCCACTCGTTGTTAGCCTTTAATTGGAGTACAAATTTCGATCAAAAACCCATTCATATCCTTAACATATCCCACTTTTTGACCCCAAGGTTTCTCCACTACAGCTTCAACCAAAGTAGCGCCCGCTGTGAGTGCTTGCTTGAAGTCCGTTTCTATTGAAGTTGTTGTGAATCCAAGTTCAATGCCAAACAGCTCCTCAGAATTAACCTTTTGATACTTTTCTTTGAAATTCGAACTAGCGAGATCATGTCTCGCAAATGCAATTGTAGTATCTCCCGAGATTAACTCTCCATAGTCCTTTTCAGGAGTCAAAAACTTCTCAAGAAAACCAAATGCCGCTTGGTAGAATTGCATCGAATCTTCTACAGACTCAACATATAGAATTGTGTAAGCATAATTAACCATATCAGCAAGAAATTTAAAATAATATGAGAGAAGATGTCCTCGTATAGTCTTAGGGCTATTCTACGACTACCTTGACTACTCTTCTTCTGCCGTCACGGCTACTTAATTCTAAGAAATACAAACCTGTTGCCCATTGTGCGGTATACACCTCTTTTTTGGCGAAAGCCCCACTTTCTTTAAGTAAAACATTACCCATCACATCATAGACAGTGGCAGATTCAAGTAAAACATCGCTTTCTATCTTAAACGACTCACTCGCTGGATTTGGATACACTGTGAATGCAAAATCATCAGTTTCATTAATATCTGCTGTTCCTTGTAAATCCATATTACTATCATAAATAGCAATTCCACCTCTTTGATTTCCAATTACTAGATCTAGGAATCCATCGTTATCTAAATCTCCGATTGCAATTGTATTACGCTTGCCCTCATCCAATGCAACTACCCTATCAGAAACAAGTGTGAATGTTCCATAAATACTATCCACAACATTTTGATAAACTTTCATTCGACCAGACTCAGAACCCGTGTACAATATATAGTCACTTCCTGTATCAATAAACGTTGGCGCCGCAGAACCACTAAATGACTCTTGTATTACTCGGGTAACTACTCCACCTAAAGTCGGCGTATTTGGCAATGCATTCACATCTGCATCGAAAATAGGAGAAGAAACCGAACCCTGATTTTCAAAATAGTTGATATTTCCGAGTTTAGCTTCATTAAACGGATTCTCATTTTGGTTACGTTCACCAATGACTATATCTAGTAACCCATCTCGATTCAAATCCACTAGTTGCGGTTTTGCATTATCTCCAACGTCAATATCTGCATATTCAAAAATTGGGGGTGCAAAAGCGTAAGTATTCCCTGCTCCTGCGGTATTCTGCAGGTACAATAGGTCTCCATTTTGAGTTCCCACTATCAAGTCGTCATCTCCATCTCCATCAAGATCTCCAAAAGTTGGAGCAAATGAGAAGTAGCTATTATTGTAATTTTCGAAATCAAGATAGTTCTCATCTGTGATTTTAAACTTCAAGCCATCATTATCTGAGATATTCTCAAGCATAATTAATCTAGCGTCGGGATTCATTCCAGCTCTGAATTTACCAAATGTACCTACCAAGATATCCTTCTTGCCATCTTGATTGAAATCACAGATCGTCGGATTTGTAAGTGATCCAAATTCAAACATATCGCCATTAAAAGCGTCATCTTTAACAAACTCGAAATCATGCTGTCCATTTGTAGCAGTGTTTCTGTAATAATGAACATTATTCATATTGGATGCACCTCCTTCGTTATTTGGGCAGATCAGCAAATCTGAATTACCGTCGCGATCTACATCTATTTCAAAAGCAGCATTAAATATGTACAAAAACAATTCTTGATCGTAAGATGGAAAAGCGGTATCTTTCGTCGTCATATATGCACTTTCCGCATTTCCTCCATTGTCGAGCCAGATAATATGTAGGTTTGTTAAATCACCAATAAGTGCTTCGTAGTCGCCATCACCATCGTCATCATAAAGGGTTAATGTAGAACCAGAATGAATATTAGATTTAGTATTGCCTCCACCCTCTTCGACAAAGCCCTCGGCACATTTTGAAGGATCATCGCTCAAGAATATACTTTCGTTGAAACTACTCTCCTTAAACTTACCCCAACAAACATCTTTCAAAACATATGTCGGTTCGTCCAATGAAATTCCATCTTCCACACAAATATTTTGATACCAACGAACACTTGATTCATCGCCTACGAATGTGATAATGTCAAGATCCCCGTCTCCATCAACGTCTATTATCTCAGGAATATCAGTGCTAATCACTTCCATGTTGTAATAGAAGTTTTGAAACTTATAATATATAATCTCAAAATCCCCGAAAGTCTGAGTGTACTTTTCAAATCTCAATTGACCATCGACTAGAACTCCTGTATAGATCTCAACTCCATCCAGTGGTGACTCAAGGTTGTAGCAGAAAATATCAGCAAGTCCGTCCATATTATAATCCCGAATTCTCACCCAATTCTTAAACCTAGGAAAAATGGTTTTATATTGAGGTGCATATAGGTATTGACCATTCTTATATAAGTAAGGAACTATCGCGTCACCATCTCGATCAAAAACCATCAAGTCAAGCGTACCGTCTAGGTCTAGATCAATTTCATTAAATTGGGGGGAGTTTAGCCCTCCAGCAAGTGCGTTAGTAAGGAGATTATCTGAAGTATCGAATGCCTGCAAATTCTTGGTAGAGAAGTTTTGCGCTGAAAGTCCCAAGGAACAAATGACTAGGGATAAACTAAAAAATAATATTTTGTAGCTTGTCATGTAATTATTACTTTTATCGATCAAGAAATACTGAACGGATGTACACAAATTTACCAATTTTTAAAGCATTGCGGACTACTTTAGCAGCGCTTTTACTTGTTGTCTTCAATGTTACAATTGTACATGCGCAGATAACAGATTTTAGCGTCCGTTCTTATGAAGATGGTATTGAAATCAACAGTTCTGCAGAAGGTGGAACTCTCTTGATCGATAATTTGGGTCAAGCCCAAAAGGTGGAACTGTCAAATGGAAACGCAGTCGTTCAGGGAAGTATTGACAAAAAAGGTAAGTTGATATGGATCAGAACTGACGAATCCAATACCTCTAAGATTCAGAGACTTTATCATGTATCTAAATTAAAAAACGGCGAAATACGAGTCAAACATATTCCTCTTTGGCTGTCTTTGGTTCCTCCTTTATTTGCTATTATTCTAGCACTTTTCCTTAAAGAAGTGATTGTTTCCCTTTTCGTAGGAATATGGAGTGGAGCGTTCATCATTGGAGGGATGCGTTTCTCATCACTCTACTATTGGATGCAATCACTCTTTGACGTAGTGCAAAACCTCATGATCGGCGCCCTAAATGATTCAGCTCACCTAAGTGTTCTATTATTCTCACTTTTGATAGGAGGAATGGTCTCAATCATCTCTAAAAATGGCGGGATGGCTGGGGTAGTTCGTGCTCTTTCAAAATACGCAAAGACCCCAAAATCTGCTCAGTTTATCACATGGTTATTAGGAGTGGCTATCTTCTTTGACGATTATGCAAATACGCTTATTGTTGGAAATACAATGCGATCTGTGACTGACTCATTCAAGATTTCTAGAGAAAAACTTGCATACATTGTAGATTCCACTGCAGCACCAGTAGCTGCCGTTGCTTTTATAACAACCTGGATTGGAGCTGAGCTAGGTTATATTGACGATGGGATAGCTAGTTTAGGCCTTACTGACGGACCTACCGCCTACTCTATCTTCATTAGCTCTCTTAGATATTCATTCTACCCTATTCTGACTTTGGTTTTTATCCTAATCATCATTTATACAAGACGTGATTATGGTCCAATGTGGAAAGCCGAACACCGATCGTCAACCACTGGTCAAGTATCATCGGCTACTACGGAAGAAGAGGATGAGCCTGATATGGAAGACTTAAGTCCAGTGAAAGGTGCAAGCATGAAATGGTATAATGCCGTAATTCCAGTATTGACAGTTATTTTGATGACAATATACGGCTTGTTAGAGACTGGCTTTGGCTCTATTATACAAAGTTTGAACGCAGATGGTTCAACCTACCAAGGTTGGGGACAAGCATGGGCAAATATGGAATCAATCAGTGGAATTCCTGACATGGGGTTCTTCACTAAGTTGGGAACGGTGATCGGCAACTCTGATTCCTACAGCGCATTGATATGGGCATCTCTATTGGGCGTTTTAATGGCTCTAATACTTACTTGGAGTCAGCGAATAATAAAACTTAAAGACAGTATGCATTGGTTGGTAGTTGGATTTAAAACCATGATGCCAGCTTTGATCATTCTAACACTTGCTTGGGCTTTGGCAATAACGACCAAAGATCTTCATACTGCAGATTACCTTAGTGCTAATCTGGCAAATTCACTCAACCCTTATGTACTTCCAGTTGTCATTTTTCTATTAGCTGCACTTATTTCATTTTCTACAGGTTCCTCATGGAGCACAATGGCTATTCTCTACCCTATTGCCATACCGACCACTTATATAATCTGCCAGAACAACGGGCTAAGTACCGACTTGACTTTCGAATTATTGTATAATGTAATAGCTACTGTCCTAGCGGCTTCTGTTTTAGGTGATCATTGTTCTCCAATTTCCGACACTACCATTCTAAGCTCTTTAGCAAGTGATTGTAATCACATTGATCATGTTCGCACACAATTACCTTATGCACTAACTGTTGGAACGGTAGCTTGTGCATGTACTTTTCTTTCCACCTTTTTGGGAGGAGGTATCTTGATTTCTCTGATCTTAATTATCATCTCAATTGCGCTGCTTTACCTTATTGTGATTAAGCTTGGTAAAAAAGTAGATTGAGCATATAATTCCATTCGATTAAACTAACTTTACACCTTAAAATCGATATGAAGTTATGGGTAAAATTGTAGCAATTGCAAATCAAAAAGGTGGTGTTGGAAAAACAACAACGGCGATAAACCTTGCCGCAGCACTTGCAATTCTAGAGAAGAAAGTGTTACTAATTGATTCTGACCCGCAAGCTAACGCATCAAGCGGCTTAGGCTTCAGAGCAACTGCTGAAGATTACACCATATACGATTGTTTAATCAATGGAGATCATCCAAAAGACACTATCGTTGAAACTGATGTACCCTTTCTTAGTCTTATACCATCATCAATTGATCTAGTTGGTGCCGAAATTGAACTTGTATCGGTTGAAAATCGTGAATTTCAAATGAGTATTGCACTCGAAAAAGTACGTGACGATTATGATTATATTATTATCGATTGTCTACCTTCTTTGGGATTAATTACCGTGAATGCACTTACAGCGGCAGACTCCGTACTAGTTCCGATACAATGTGAAATCTTCTCCCTCGAGGGATATAGCAAATTGAGATCGACAATTGGCATGGTCCAATCAAGTCTTAATGAAGACCTTGAAATCGAAGGAATTGTACTTTCTATGTACGACAAAAGGCTCAAGATGGCCAATTTAGTTGTATCAGAAGTCAATGAAAACCTATCTGAATTGGTATATGACACCATTATTCACCGAAACTCCAAAATAGGTGAAGCACCCAGCATGGGAATGCCTGTAATAACATACGACATTTCAAGCACTGGCGCCTCAAATTACTTAAACCTTGCTTACGAGTTCCTAAAAAGAAACGAAGAAAAACTATCAAGTAGACAGTCTGCAAAACGTATCAAACAGCGCGTGAAAAACTTAAACAACTGATCAAATTTTAATGAAAACGAGATAATAAAATAGAGAATAAGCTTAGTGTTATGGCGAAAAAAAAGGATTTAGGGAAAGGGCTCAGAGCTTTGTTGAACGACGTGGAAAAAGGACCGGTAAAAAAGAAGCGCGAGGTGGTTGATCAATTGGCTGCCACTATAGAGGAAATAGAACTTTCTTCTATAGAAACCAATCCGTTTCAACCAAGAACAGAATTTGACCAAGAACAACTTGAGGAACTAGCTGACTCAATCAAGCTTCATGGGCTTGTCCAACCAATAACGGTAAGATCTCTAGGCGACGGAAAATTTCAACTCATTTCTGGTGAAAGAAGATATCGTGCTTCGAAAATTGCAAAACTAACTTCTATTCCTGCTTACATTCGTTTGGCGAATGATCAGGAAATGCTTGAATTTGCCCTAATTGAGAATATTCAAAGGCAGAATCTAAATGCGATGGAAGTTGCTTTTTCTTACCAGAGATTAATGACAGAATGTTCACTTACTCAAGAAGAACTATCTGCACGAGTGGGTAAGAAACGTTCAACAGTTGCAAATTACATGAGGCTGCTCAAGCTTCCACCTCAAATTCAACAATCTGTTAAAAATGAGGTGCTGACGATGGGACACGCTAGAGTCTTTGCAGGAATAGACCAATTAACAAGACAGCTTGACCTTTTTAGAAAATGTGTAAATCAGCAATGGTCAGTCAGAAGACTCGAAGATGAGGCAAGACTGATTGGCTCAAGACCAAAAGTAAATGCTGGAATCGAGGATCCTGAAATCACCAAGATAAAGTCTACTCTCAGTAAAAAGATCGGTGTTAAAATATCTATAAAGCGGGATTCAAAAGGTAAAGGTCAAATAATTATACCGTTTAAGAGTGACGATCAATTAAACGATATTATTGACATTCTGCACGATTCATAAAATGAGAAGCCTTTTATGATTAACCGCTTAATATTCACTTGTATTAGTTTTTTTGCTTGTTTTACAATGTATGGGCAATTCGATACTAGTAACCCAACTGATCTAGTTCCAAGTGATACTATATCAGCGCCCACGGAGAGAGGGACGCTCGAAACACTTAAAGTGGTTTTCGAAGGCAAACCTGGTAAAGCAGCTACTTACGGCATACTTATTCCTGCAGGTGGTCAATTCTACAACAGACGACATTGGAAAGTACCAATTGTACTTGCGGCAGATGCTGCAGCTATCTATTGGTACATAGATAGCCGCAGCGAATATCGCAATTTTAAAAGTACCTTATCCCTTGCTCTTTCCGGTGAAAGTGTTAGCTATAGAGGCATATCCACAACAGACCGATTAAGATTCTATCGTGACGATTTTCAGCTCCAATCAGAACGCGCTGGAATTACCATTGTAGTTTTACATCTTGTTTCAATGATCGAAGCGTTTACTGACAGGCATCTTATGGAATTTGACATAGATGAAGACCTTTCTTTCCATCTAGAACAGCAATCGATCCCAATTGCAGGTTCGTATACTAGTTTAGGACTAATATATCAGTTCTAATCTTGCCTCGTCTTAGCAACCTCCTTTAATGATTATTTCATTGTGAGGAACACTATAAGTCGGATCTACAGTCATTATGATTATAGAGTCACCATTTCCACAATCTTTTAGCATTTCACTTACGTCAATGCTTTCAATTGCTTTGGAATCTACACTGTAGATTGTCCCAGTTTTACGATTTTTGATTGCCCATCTAAAAGGCAAAGAAGTCTTCACAACAGTCTCATCTGCTGATAAGACAACGGTAGATAAGCCAATCTTGCCTTTCTTGGAAGCATCTAGCTCACATCTAGCTTCGGATGAATAAGACTCTACTAGCATTTGATCATTATATACGATTGCCGCGCATTCACTATATTTTTCTGTGAAGTTCTCGACAAATGGAATTGATGTACCCTGACCAATCAAAGAATTGAAAGCAAAGATCAGTTACAAAGTTTGCATACTTAAAATCACTCGATTCATAGCTTATTTTTTAAATTATAGAATACATCAAAATTGCACCCTACTCATAGTTTATGCCTCTAAATCCCTGTAAAACGATGTAAACGAATTGTAAATCCCTGAAAACCTAAGCAAATAGAATGTAAATTTGCCTCATGTTTAAAACTAGATACCAGATATCCATAAATTATTTAAGCCTCTTTATCCTAGTTATTCTCTTCATAGGGAATTTACAAGCTAAGTCGATTCCAGCGGACAAACTTCAAGTCTCTATACGTTCTGCATTAGACAAAATGTACGACTTAGAGCAAGATTCTTTCTCCACAATTCCACCTGTGATACAAACTGAGAACGATTTCACGGTTACCTTACAAAAACCAATTAATTACGATACATTCCCCCATTTCTTGCACAGTGAACTAAGTAATCGCAATATTGATCTTGAATATAATGTACAAATCAGCCGCTGTGTCGGAGATTCAATAATCCTAACTTACGATCGTCTATCATTTGTGAACGCTAATACACCATGTAAATCACGCCACACAGACTACGATTGCCAAATTCTGAAGATCACTTTTCACGAGGAAGAAAGGAGCTCAGTTGCAGTGCCTTTAATCCTAAGTTTTACTATACTCTCTCTTGGTCTCCTAGGATTCATATTTATCAAAAAGAAAGAACCTTCTGAAGGCAGTGCCGAGAACGATACTAGTGAACGGAATCAACCCAAAGCATATACTCTAGGAAACACAATCTTTATTCCTGACAATCAACTCCTTAGATTTACAAATGAAGAAAAAACACTGACTCATAGAGAGTGTAAACTATTAGAGTACTTTGCAAAAAATCCAAACCTCATTCTTAAACGAGACGACATTACTGATGCTGTTTGGAAGGAAGATGGTATCATAACTGGTCGTAGTCTCGATGTTTTTGTTTCCCGACTACGAAAATTGCTTTCGCTAGATGACCGACTACAAATAAAGAACATTCATGGTGTTGGATATAAGTTAGAAATATCATCAAACTAAGTACCTAGATTGCTTTCTCTTTGCTCGTGGAGCTTTTCAAACTTATTATCAAGTAAGAAATTTACTACCTTTGTGGCTTTAAAAATAAGCCTTTATGATATCTGCACAGAACATCTCCCTTCAATACGGAAAAAGAACTCTTTTCGACGAAGTCAACATCACTTTTACTCCTGGAAATTGCTATGGTGTTATCGGAGCAAACGGTGCAGGTAAATCTACTTTTCTCAAGATTTTATCTGGTGAAATAGATGCTAATACGGGTTCGATCTCGATTGAGCCGGGTAAAAGAATGGCTGTTCTAAAGCAAGATCACAATTCACATGACGAAGATACGGTCTTAAATACGGTCATGATGGGGCATTCTAAGCTTTGGAGTATAATGGCGGAAAAAGATGCGATATATGCAAAGCCTGACTTTGATGATAAGGATGGTCTAAAGGCAGCCGAACTAGAAGAAGAATTTGCAGAAATGGACGGTTGGAATGCAGAACCTGAAGCTGCTAGCTTACTTTCAGGTATTGGAATCCATGAGAACCTGCATTACAAAACCATGAGTGAATTGACAGGTAGCGAGAAAGTACGTGTTCTTTTAGCTCAGGCATTATTTGGCAATCCTGATATTCTTATTTTGGATGAGCCGACCAATGACTTGGATATTCAAACTGTAACTTGGTTAGAAGACTTTCTATTAGATTTTAAAAACACAGTTATTGTCGTTTCTCACGACAGACACTTTCTGGACACAGTCTGTACGCATGTAGTCGATATAGATTTCTCTCGAGTAAATCTATTTACTGGAAATTATACCTTTTGGTATGAATCATCTCAGTTGGCTTTACGCCAAAAGATGAATCAAAATAAAAAGGCAGAAACAAAGAAAGCTGAGCTACAAGCATTTGTTGATCGCTTTAGCGCAAACGCCTCAAAAAGTAGACAGGCAACCGCTCGTAAAAAACTACTTGAGAAAATCAATATTGACGAGATTCAGCCGAGTTCGCGTAAGTACCCTGGAATCATCTGGACTCCTGAACGCGAAGTTGGCGATCAGATATTGGAAGTAAAAAACCTAAGCAAAACACTTAATGGCGAGCTTCTTTTCTCAAACGTGCATTTCACTATGAATGCTGGTGACAAGATTACCCTCATTTCTAAAAGTAGTCTTGTCTCTGACGCCTTTTATGCAATTCTTTCGGGAGACATGAAACCTGACTCTGGTGAGATCAACTGGGGTCAAACAGTAACAATGTCCTATCTTGCAAATGATCACGATCATCTCTTTGAGGAACCACTAAATCTGATTGACTGGCTTAGACAATACTCCGAGGATAAGGATGAAGCATTCATGCGAGGATTCCTTGGAAAGATGCTTTTCTCCGGACAAGAAAGTCTGAAGATGTCGAACGTACTTTCAGGAGGAGAAAAGGTTAGGTGTATGATATCAAAACTCATGCTCTCAAGTGCGAATTTCTTGTTATTAAACGAACCTACTAACCACCTTGACCTAGAAACAATAACTGCTCTCAATGACTCTCTGATACAGTTTAAAGGCAATATGATCTTTACTTCCCGTGATCACACTTTTACTCATTCAATTGCGAACCGAGTAATAGAATTGCACGAAACTGGTTGTCACGATAGCTTGAAAACTTTCGATGAATACCTTGCCATGAGGGAAGCTTTAGTATCTTAAAGTCAAAATAAGTATATATGAAATTAAGCATAGTAGAATCTGGATTATTCAAACTAGATGGAGGAGCCATGTTTGGCGTAGTTCCTAAAACAATGTGGAACAAGTTGAACCCTGCTGACGAAAATAATATGTGCACTTGGTCTATGCGTCTACTTTTAGTTGATATAGACGATCGTAAAATATTGATAGACACTGGAATGGGTGACAAACAAGATGAGAGATTTCGATCCTTCTTTCATCCACATGGACCATATTCATTAGATGGTTCATTAAGTTCTTTAGAGGTTAATCCTGAGGAAATCACTGATGTTTTCTTGACCCATTTACATTTCGACCATGACGGTGGGGCTGTCTCAAGAATTAACGATGAGCTGGTTCCCACCTTTAAGAATGCGCAATACTGGTCAAATGAAAATCATTACCAATGGGCTTACAACCCTAACCCGCGAGAAAAAGCGTCTTTTCTGAAAGAAAATTTTGTTCCTTTACAAGAACACGGAGTTCTGAATTTCATCGCAGAACAGCAAGATATTGACTGGCTACCAGAGATTTCAGTTCGATTTTCATACGGCCACACAGAAGCTATGATGTCTCCTATTATCAAGCTTCCAAATGGTAAAAGATTAATTTACTGCGCAGATCTAATGCCTTCTGCTTATCATATTTCAATGCCCTACATTATGAGCTATGATATTCGTCCTCTAGAAACACTAAAAGAAAAGAAAAAGCTACTAGAGGAGGCAGTTGAATTTGGAGACATCCTATTCTTCGAACATGATCCAGTCAATCAGTGTGGTACTGTCAAAAGAAATGACCGTGGGAGAATTGTAATTGACAAGGTTTTCCCACTTTCAGAATTAGATATTAATGCCTAGCAGACAACTAGATCATCAAGAAGTGATGTCAAAACGCCCTCGAATCAAACTAGAGGTAGAAATCATTCTTGTTCTAGATCAACTTATATTTCAAGAAAATATCGCTGGAATCTGTCGAGTCGCTAATTCCATGGGAGTAAAAGAAGTTTGGCTGGTTGCCGAACAGAAACTGATCCAATCAAAGAACTTTCGTTCGATATCAAGACTCAATTCCAAAAGTATAGCCTTACGAACATTCGAAAGTGTTCATAAGATACATGAGGAAATCAATCATGTCAAAAAGGATAGTTATAAGGTAGTTGCGCTCGAATTTACTGATAAGTCTGATTCAATAGTTAAGTGGAATCCCAGTGGAAAGATCATCTTGATCGCAGGTTCAGAAAGACATGGAATTTCACAAGAATTACTTGACATTAGTGATCAGGCAGTACATATCCCAATGCTTGGAGATGTAAGCTCACTCAATGTTAATCAAGCAGTTTCTATCGCTTTGTATGAAATGAGGAGAAATCAACTTATTTCTTGAATGTAGCTTTCTCTGAAACCTATTATAACTCTTGTTTTACAACTAAAGATTGCGACTAGCTAGATATAATAACTATCTTGGTAATTCATTTTTCTCTCCGCCGCCAACAACTTTAGATTTTGCTGTTGTAGACTGAGCAGAGGATGCCTTAGCTTTCCTCATGTCTAAAAACCGCAAAATGCGAACTCAAATTGTTGAATCAAATACTAGGCTTTCAGAGAGTATTATCTGGAAGCTTAATCAATCATTCTACAAAGATAAAGGGATCGATGCATGGCGAGACGATGAAGTTCCTTCTCATATTACAAGTAATTCAATGGTCGGAAAAACCTATGCTGAATTGCTGTTCGGAATTCTTATGGACTTTCGTCACGAAAACTATGATCAACGAATATACTTTCTTGAGATGGGTGCTGGACATGGTAAATTAGCATTCTATATCTTAACTCATCTGGAACGCCTTCTGGATAAAAACACAATTATCCTACCAAATTACACATATATCCTCTCTGACATCGCTGAAAAAAATCTTAGTTTCTTTTCAAAAAACGAGCAACTTAAACCATTCATTAACAATAGATTACTAGATGTCAGTTACTTTGACGCTTCAAATCAAAATGCGTTTACCTTAAGACATTCACAAGTAACAATAGATAGAAAATCTCTTAAATACCCGATTATAGGTATAGGTAATTATTTTATAGATTCTATCCCAACTGATCTGTACAAAGTTGATCAAGGAGAATTGTTTGAAGCTCATACACATTTAAGTATAGACGGAAATGTATCAAAAGAAAACCTAAGTCTCAACGATCTTGAATTTCAATTCGATTACAATAACATAAGCAAAGAAAGATACAAGCAGTACGAATATCTTCTAAGTTTTTACGGAAGGAATCTTGAAAACGGCTATTTCTTTTTGCCAACATCTGGAATTGCATGTATGGACTTTCTTGAAAGTTGCAGTGAGTCAGGTTTGATCATGTTTGTGATGGATAAAGGTTACCACAAAATAGAGCAATTCAGGAATAACAAGGAGCCCGAAATGATCCAACACGGAAGTACTTCAGTCTGGGTCAACTTTCACGCATTAGAATTACATACAAGAGCAAAAGGTGGAACTATCTTACTTCCTTCGCATTCCCACACCCATATTAATGTTGCAGTATTTGGATCGCTCAAAAAAGTCAACAAACTCGAACACCTTTCGTCAAGCTATAAACGTTCAGTAGATGATTTTGGCCCTAACGAAATTAATTCACTGATGAAAACTAGTTATGCTAATATAGCTAGCTTGACTTTGCAAGAAATTATAGCAATATTACGAGCCAATCAATTTGATCCTCATTATTTCGAAAAAGTCTTACCACGCCTTAAACAAATATGTTTGAACATAAGTAAAATCGATCGAGATCTCCTTTATGAAATAATTCCAAAAGTATATGAACTATACTTCTACATGGGCGAGTCAAAAGACTTTACCTATGAATTGGGAGCCCTCATGTTTGACATGACTTACTACAAGGAAGCGGCATTCTATTTCCAAGAGTCTTACAAGAGGTTTGGGCCCAAGCCCGACGTGTACTACAATATGGCCATTTGCTTTTACCAACTGAGGATGGATGACGCCTTTCTATCAGTGAAGAAAGCAGCAAATCGAGAATTCCCAAACTTTAAACCTTTGAAGCAACTCGACAACTTAGACTTAAACGCTAAATAGCATCTCTAAATGACTAATATGAGCCTAGTGAAACATCATTCGTTCTCCCCTAGTCCCTTCTAGTAACTTACCGTCTTCAAATACAATATTACCGTTGACAAAAGTCTTAGCTATTGAAGTGCCGAAACCATACCCTTCAAGCGGAGACCAACCGCACTTGTAAAGTAAGTTATCCTTATTAACCTGATACTTGGCATTTGGGTCAACCAAAACTAAATCGGCCTTATAACCTTCGCGTATATAACCTCGTTCCCTAATATGGAAACATTGCGCCGGAGCATGACTCATCTTCTCTACGACCCGTTCAAGTGAAATGCGATTCTTTTGGTGGAAATCAAGCATAATCTGAAGTGTATGCTGAACAAGGGGCAGTCCACTAGGCGCTTTTGTGTAGACTCCATCTTTCTCGGAAATTGTATGAGGAGCATGATCAGTTGCAATTATATCTAACTTATCGTCAAGTAACGCATCAAATAGTGCAAGTCTATGCTTCTTCTCCTTAATGGCTGGATTACATTTGACTTTAGTTCCAAGTTTCTCGTAGTCTCCCGCATCAAAAAACAAATGGTGTACACAAACCTCGCTAGTAATTCGCTTGTTTTCAATTGGTCCTGATTCAAAAAGCGATAGTTCTTTGTCGGTAGATATATGTAAAATGTGCAACCTTGTATCGTGTTTCTTGGCTAATTCTACAGCCATCGAACTAGACAGATAGCAGGCTTCAACATCTCGGATTATTGGATGGAACTTAATAGGAATGTCATCACCATATTTCTCCACGTATAGTTTTGTATTTGCTCTGACTGTGGCCTCATCCTCGCAATGTGTAGCAATCAGCATACTAGATTTTGAGAATATGTTTTCGAGGGTTTTTCGATTATCAACTAACATATTACCAGTGCTACTTCCCATAAACACTTTTACACCGCAGACTGAGTGCTTATCAGTTTTCAAAACTTCTTCTATATTATCATTGCCCGCTCCCATAAAAAAAGAGTAGTTGGCAGGGGATGTACCTGCAGCAATATCATATTTATCTTGCAAAAGTTCCTGTGTTAAAGCCGCGGGTTTTGTGTTAGGCATTTCCATAAATGATGTTACACCACCAGCAACCGCTGCTCTTGACTCAGTTCCAATATTTGCCTTGTGTGTAAGTCCCGGTTCTCTAAAGTGTACTTGATCGTCTATCACACCAGGTAGCAACCACAACCCTTCGCCGTCGATTTCTTTCCCAGGTGCACTAATCTGATTATCAATCTTTTCAATGCGTCCGTCTTTAATTGACAAATCACCGTAAATCGACTTACCCTCATTAACAATTCTTACATTTTTTAAAACTGTACGTTCCACTAGATTTATTTTTATATTCGTAAAAATAAGTAAAACGGCTTTAAAAACTTGATATTTGCGCACTCTCTTAATGCATAAATAAGAAAATGAAAATAGGAATTCTCGGTGGAGGCCAACTCGGTAGGATGATGTTTCAAGAGACGATAGGGCTTGATTTAGACTTATCTTTTCTAGATACAAGTCGTTCTTTTCCCGTTGGGAAAATAGCACATTCATTTACAGAAGGTGACTTCACCAATTATGACGATGTAATTGCTTTCGCGAAAGACATGGATGTGATTTCGATTGAAATCGAAAAGGTGAACCTAAAAGCACTTTACGATTTAGAAACACAAGGAAAAAAAATCCATCCAAAGCCTTCTTCGCTAGAAATAATTCAGGACAAAGGGCTTCAAAAGAAGTTCTATAGAAAGCATAGTATTCCGACGTCTGACTTCAAACTATACAATTCAAAAGAAGAGGTCCTTAACGCTATAGAAAATGGCCAAGTAGATTATCCATTTGTGCAAAAAACGAGAAAGGATGGATACGATGGGAAAGGTGTTGCGATTGTACACTTGGAAGCAAACCTTGACAAGCTCTTGGACGGACCATGCCTCATCGAACCCTTAGTACCGATCTTCAAAGAGTTAGCAGTAATTGCATGTCGAAACGAAAGAGGTGAATGCATTACATATGAAGTCGTTGAAATGGTTTTCGACCAAGAAGCTAACTTAGTTAAATACCTCTTCTCTCCAGCGGAAATACTGGAATCAACGTCTGAAACTTGCAGAAATATCGCTGAAAGTCTTATTGAATTATTTGATATATGTGGCTTGCTTGCGGTTGAGTTTTTTATGGACAAAAAGGGAGAAATATTGGTCAATGAGGTAGCTCCACGACCTCACAATAGCGGTCACCATACCATTGACGCAGCTGTTTGCTCGCAATTTGAAAATCATATACGAGCAATATCAAATCTACCATTGGGAAGCACCAGTCAATATAAAATGGGTGCTATGATTAATATCCTTGGAGAAGAAGGTTTTACTGGACAGAAAAAGTACATGGGACTGGAGGACGTGTTAAAACTTGAAGATGTTCATGTACACCTTTATGGTAAAAAAATAACCAAACCCAAGCGTAAGATGGGCCACATCAATGTTTTAGGTGATTCCAAAGAAGAAATAGAAGATAAGATTAATACAATTGACAAATTTTTCAAAGTAATAGCATGAGTGCACTTGTAAGTATAATCATGGGATCTGATTCAGATTATCCTATCATGAAAGAAGCAGCGATGATGCTAGAGCAGTTTGGTATCGAATATGACGTACATATTGTATCTGCTCATCGCACACCAGAAAAAATGTACGAATTTGCGGCTCAAGCTTCGTCTAAGGGCACCAAAGTTATTATTGCTGGCGCTGGTGGTGCAGCTCACCTACCAGGTATGACGGCTAGCATAACTACACTTCCTGTAATTGGTGTGCCGATCAAGTCAAGCAATTCAATTGATGGATGGGATTCTGTCTTATCTATATTACAAATGCCCGGAGGTATTCCCGTAGCTACAGTTGCACTGAACGGTGCCAAAAATGCAGGTATCTTAGCGGCAAATATTATCGGCGCATTTGATTCAGATGTTTCTTCTAGACTTTCAACGTACAAAGCTGAGCTTAAAGAAATGGTCGCAGAAAAAGAACAAAGACTTCTGGATAGCATCTAGGAACTAATTCTAATGGGACTTTGGTGTATCAATTGGCTTTTCAACTTCTGAGAAGACGAAGGCAATTTGCAAATCTTGGCCTTGCTGACGTTTATCCTCTTCAAAAGCTCCATTTAATCTTAAGAACAAACCATCGTCTAAGCTAGCTTCCATTGTCCCTCCTCGCTCCCACGTGGGGTTTCTCAAAGTGTACTTTTTAGCCTTATTCTCCATAGTTACGATAATATCAACCTCTATTTCGCCTGCTCGGATACAATTAACTCCTTTTGGGCAACGAGAATCAGTCACCTTGCTTAATTGCAGACTTATCTCCTTACCATTCAATTTGACGGCATTTCCTTCCGTAATACCAAATTCTTGATCCATTTCCACATAGATAAGTGAATCCTGATAGTGGACTTGATCAATTAGACTAGCTTGATTGCTGGAATTACCTTGCATGCTTAGAAGTGCTAAGAGTACGTGAATTAGTATATTCATAATTAGGTCTGTTTATCTTATTGACGATAAAAACAAGTAGTTTACACATCAACACACAACTTAATCTTGAAATAAATCGATCAATATCAACTTAAAACACTGATAACTCGCGCTTCAAAATCGATATTTTATTTGTGCTTTTACCTGTGACCGCACAGGTCCATCGATTAAAGTATTTCCGCTACCAAATCTATTGTTCACTAGGTCTCCATCTTCATCTCTAAATGGTTCGGACAATTGCGTAATTTCATAACGAGCCTCCGCTGTTATACTTCTGGTAACACGTATTCGAGTATTAATATAGAATCTGGACCCTCTGCCATTGTATGCAGGAATATAATACTCATTTAAGATGTCATTTTCATAAGCATATATTCTAGCATCAAAATCATCAATATCAAATATCACGTAGCGCCCTACAAAACTGTAGTTCTTACCAATCGGTTTGTATACTAAATCTTGATATAGCATAAATCCCGAGTATTTCGAACTCTGATAAATATCATACCAAGAAAACTCTAATCGATTTCGGATTGTCCAAGCTTTGGTTAATTTATAAGATCCATGAAGTCTCAACCTTTGCCGTGTATTATCGACAGGAATATCAATCTGTTGATCTAGATTTCTTGGTTTCTGCTCGAAAAAATATTGAGCATACAATTCCCATTTACGCTTCTTGAAATATTTAAGTCGCAAAAAGTACTCACGGCCGTGACCAGGTCCATCAACTCTAAACTTAGCCCAACGATTCCTCCACTGATCCGCATAAGCGGAAATCACCCACATTTTAGATGGTCTGTACTCTAGCCCCATGTATATTCCACTTTCATTTGTAGCAAGTGGGCTTTCGCCAAAAGCATTGGCTGACAAACTTTGATAATTCTTACTATAATTTCGGTAGGCTACAACCAAATCCAATGTTTTATCAAGTCCAGCTAAAATACCGTGCATATGCGCTTGTCCCAAATCCCGATCAATAGCGGATTCTCCAAAGAAATTAAAATTTCTCCAATTGAATCCATAGTCGATAGAACCATTGACAAAAAGATTTCCCGAAGGAAAGAAATTTTGATATAAGGCTTCTGAAGGAACTAGATTAACATTGAGTCGATCTACCACGGCTTGTGCGGCAACATGTCCTTTTCTAAAACGGTATTTTACCGAGGTTCCAGCTGACTGCTGACTAACGAGATTCTTGCGTTCTATCTGTGCTTCTGTCTGATTTAGACCACCCAATGGTAAAGAGCTGATAAAATTACCTGCGAAGGGCTCATCATCTAAGATTATCCTCCCACTATTTCTGCGCTTTGAAGAAATAAAACTGGTTATCTCTACATTATTAGTAAGTTTGATCGTTGTAGCACCACCTCTCAGAAAATTAAATTCTGCAACAGATGAATAAGCTCTTATAGCATATCCTCCTTTTCTTATTGAAGTTGTCAATGAGCTTTTTCCCGCACCAAATCCGCTGTGCATAATAAGACCTTGACCTAGACTAATCGAATAGTCACCTAGCGCGATCGTCTTAATTCTTTCTGTTATGTCTTTTGCAAAAACATGAAAAGAAAAATAATCAGCACCATATATTTTTTCAGGATAGTAAAAAGGCTCTCCGTTGTCCTTCTCGGCAATGAAGCCCATTTTAAAATCATTACCCACAGCCATCTTGTAGCGCAGATACAGATGATCTGGACTTCCAACGAATGGAGCTGGATTCCCATCTCTTGATTCGTATCCACGCTGAGTCTGCACTATTCGCTTCCATTTTAAAAACATAGTGTGATCAGCGGATCCCAATTGATTAAGAATACCTTTTCTAGATACTTGAACTTGCTTTTTAACTGTAGTTACTTCTTTCAACAATCTTATTGTCGAAATATCAAATCCTGGAATAGTTTGTAGTTCTAGGATAGATCGAAAATCTCCGAGTTTATTCCTATGCTCAAGCAAATTTGAAACCTGAATTTCATTTAGAAAAAACAACTCCCTTAGCTCAGTACTATTAGCCTTATTGAGATTAATCGGTCGAAGTTTGTAAGCTTCAAACTCTTCGTACAATGTATTGAAATCGAACTCACCCTCCTCCCCGCTATTCTCAACGAATGCTGCAATAATCTCCGCAATGAGATCATCGATTCCATTACTAGCATTTTGGGCTCGAAGCCCAAAAGAAGTTAACAAGAACAAAAAAACAATAGAAAGCAATTTACTGCGCAAAACGTGTCGCTTAATGAATCTTCAACATAATCGAAAATAAAATAACGGATCTTACTCTTCTTCTCCTAGAGCTTTGTCCATCATTTCTCCCATCTCTTCGACCTTCTTATTTACTTCTGACTGAACTTGGTCGGCAGCATCTTTTGCAATACTTTCGGCTTCAGTACTTTGATCCTTAATGTCTGTGACAGCTTTGTCAGCTGGTCCCACAACATCATCCTCGACAATTATTGCATCATCTACCACTTCATTTCCATCGCCATCCAAATCCTCAAATCCTGCAGCTTTAGCCATTTCTTTTTTAAGCTTATCCCCTTCCGGCAATGAAATTGTGGTTTCTCCTACTTTTAATTCCTTCGTCTTGTCGTCTGTTTCCTGATCAACTTTCACCTTGTCAGCTTTGCCAGAATAGTTGCCTTCAGCATATTTCTCAGCTTTTGCAAAGAAATCATCACTATCTTCTAGCAAACTTTCTTCTATATCTATTGGCTTATCTGCATATTTACTATCCCCTTCCAATGCCTCTTCCGCTTCCAACTTCTTAGCTTTTTCATATGTTTCGTCGAACTTATCGCTGATTTTTTCTGAGACTTCTTGAGCCTTATCCATTAGCTTGTCCTTTGCATCCAACATTTTTTCGCCAACTTTTTCGCTTACATCCCCAGCTTTTTCGATTGCATCTCCTCCCACATCCATAACTTTCTTTCCCACTTTTTCTGTAAATTCTCCTGCAGAAGATGCTGCCTTACTTCCTTTCTCAAGCACTTTCTTACCAACATATTCAGTAAAATCAGCAGCCTTACCAACTGTTTCATTCTCAGAGACTCGATCAGAAATATCTGAAATTTTGTCTTTTGCTTTCTCCACAATATCTGAAATCTTATCACTGGCATTCTCTACTGCATCTTCTGCAACATCTTTCCCTTTTGTGTAAGCTTTAGACCCTCTTTCCAATAGCTCTTCTCCCAATTCTTGACTCTTGTCAGCTACTTTTCCTGCACCGCTCTTTGTTACAGACTTAACACCAAACAATAATTTTCTTATTTCTCCCAAAAATCCCATTTTATCTATTTTTGAATGAAAATTAAGACGATTCAGTTAATAAACTGCTATTTCAATTATAAATTTTCATTAATTTTCGATTTTCACTCTGGTTTTCAAGATGAAAACACCGTTTGATTATTTTTTGAACAATACTATTGAGCATCTATTAAGGCACTAGGCATGTTTCGATCTATTTCAGGATCGTTTAAGATTAAAACAAGTAGCAATTGAATACACAAGATAAGATCAATGAAGTTCTAGAGAAACTAGTTGAATTAAAAAAGGTTGAAAAGCATTTTCAACAAACTATGAATCAACTCGATGACTCATATCAAGAGCTTGACAAACTGCATGATATTCTAGAAAAAGAATATAAAGATGTCAAAGAGTTAGAATCTCTGAGCATGAAATCTCTTTTCCATAAGGTTCTAGGTAGTAAGGAGGAGCAGATTGAAAAAGAAAGGCAAGAGTATCTCCAAGCAACTCTCAGGTACAATGAATTTAGAAAATCTGTTGAATTACTTGAGTTTGAAAGAGACCTCCTGAAGAAAAAAATCACGGATGTAACAATCTACGAAAGTAAACTTGAACAGCTAAAGCTAAAGCGTGAAAAAGAACTCATCATGAGTGATACAACACAGGGCAAAAAGCTCATGCGAGTTGTTCACATGATGGACCAGATTACCAGTGAACGAAAGGAACTTACCGAAGCACGACAAGCAGGAAGTGAAGCGCTTCATCATATTAAAGTCTTGATGACACATCTTAAAAAGGCTAAAGATTGGGGTTCTTGGGACATGATGGGAAATAATAGCAGACATGCTGCCTACTATAAACGAGGAGCCATTGACAATGCTAGAGAAGCTTCGCATCATGCCAAACATCATCTAAATAGGTTTCAAAAAGAACTTTATGATATGGGTGAAAGACAATATAATTTTGACATTAATATTGGTAGCTTCAATAGTTTTTCAGATATATTCTTTGACAACTTGATTAGTGATTGGATCATTCAGCAAAAAATAAAGAATGCCATGCACAATGTAGATGGTGTATATGATAAGATTCAGCGTCTTTTGCAATCAATAGATCACAAAATTCTGTCTCTAGAAGGTGAACAAAAATCGCTTCAAGCAACAAAAGATCAGATTATCTTAGAAGGATAACTCATTCTAAAGTTATACGTACATAACTTTGACGATTGTTAATCGCTGAATAGCTTATTTTTACACACCTTTACTCTTGATACAAAAAGATACACGTATGCAAAAAATACTTGTTGCCAACAGAGGAGAAATAGCCTGCAGAATTATTCGTTCCATTCATGATATGGGCTTTCAAAGTGTAGCCATATATTCAGAGGCAGACCGCAACGCAAAACATGTGCGAATGGCGCATGAATCATACCTGATTGGGCCAGCACCATCTAAGGATTCTTACTTACGAATGGATAAAATCATCGATTTATCTAAGAAAATAGGCGTTACGATGATTCATCCTGGATATGGCTTCCTCAGCGAAAATGCTGAATTTGCAGTTGCATTGAAGCATGCAGGAATTACCTTCATAGGACCTGGTGTCCATGCAATAAAGACTATGGGTTCTAAATTAGCTGCAAAAGCAGCTGTTAGTGACTATAACATACCAATGGTGCCCGGAACCGAAGAGGCGGTAGAGAATGTTGAAGAAGCCGTTAAAATTGCAAATGAAATTGGATTTCCGATCCTAATTAAAGCTTCAGCTGGTGGTGGAGGTAAAGGGATGCGATTAGTTGAAAATCAGGCCGATGTAAAAGATCAAATGCAGATGGCAATTAGTGAGGCTGTCAATGCATTTGGTGATGGCTCTGTATTCATCGAAAAGTTTGTCACAAACCCACGACATATAGAAATACAAGTTCTTGCTGACAATCATGGTAATGTCATTCACTTAAATGAACGTGAATGTAGCATACAACGTAGACATCAAAAAGTAGTTGAAGAGGCACCTAGCGCGATACTTACCGAAGATTTACGTCAAAAAATGGGACAAGCAGCAATTGGTGTTGCCAAAGCATGTAATTATAGCGGCGCGGGAACTGTCGAGTTCTTAGTTGACGATCAACATAATTTCTACTTTCTTGAAATGAATACTCGTCTGCAAGTAGAACATCCAGTGACTGAATTGATCACTGGAATTGATCTTGTAGAACAGCAAATCAAAGTAGCACTAAACGAAACTCTAAAAATTAATCAAAGGGATATTGGTATTAAGGGTCATGCCTTGGAATTGAGAGTTTATGCTGAAGATCCAATGAATGATTTTCTTCCTGATATTGGTACAATTACTAAATACGTAGCTCCTACCCAAGACTTCGTTCGTTTAGACGATGCTTTCATTGAAGGTGATACGATTCCAATCTATTATGACCCGATGATCGCAAAATTGATCGTTTATGGCAAAGATAGAGCAGATGCCATGGATAAAATGAAGAAAGCAATAACTGCATACCAAATAGAGGGAGTAAAAACGACTCTAGATTTCGGTCATTTTGTAATGGATCACCCAGCTTTTAGAAGTGGTGATTTTGATACGAATTTTGTTAAATACTACTTTTCAGCAGAAAAGATGAAAAATCACGAAGAGGATAATTTTAAAGCAGCAGCTGCACTACTTGCGCATCTAAAGCATGACAAAAGTAAATCCATCGTAATAGCAGAATGATCATAATATCAATATAATATCCAAAAAGAAGTAGATGAAATTAGCATTACATTGGAAGATACTTATAGGAATGGTACTGGGAGCCTTGGTTGGTTACATCATGACCTCTCAAGGATTGGCGCAATTTGTCAAGGACTGGATTGCTCCATTCGGTACAATTTTTATCCGACTATTGAAAATGATTGCGATACCACTCATCATCGCTTCACTAGTCAAAGGAATAAGTGATCTAGAGGATATTGCTAAGTTTTCAAAAATAGGTATAAGAACAATTCTAATTTATATTGGGACTACCTTAGTTGCAATTTCAATTGGACTAGGTCTAGTTCATATTATACAACCAGGAAATAATGTTACAGAGGAAACTCTTACTGAGCTTTTAACAGAAAACGGGTCTAGTGCAAGTGCGAAAATTAGCAATGCTTCACAACAGATGGAATCAGGCCCGCTACAGCCTTTAGTTGATATTGTGCCTGACAACATTTTCAATGCCATGAGCAACAATGGTTTGATGCTGCAAGTGATCTTTTTCGTTATCCTTTTTGGCATCTGCTTACTTCTAGTGAGTAAAGAACAAGCTGCTCCACTAAAAAAAGTATTCAGTAGTCTAAACGAAGTTATCCTTAAAATGGTGGATTTAATGATGCTGTATGCTCCTCTTGGAGTATTTGCTCTTATGGCAAACCTCGTCGCTGACACAAAAAGACCAGATTTATTCATCGCCCTTATTTCGTATGCGTTGACAGTGTTTGCCGGGCTCCTATTAATGATCAGTTTCTATATACTTGTTGTCTATTTGTATACAGGTCGAAAGCCAGGGTTCTTCTTAAAGGGAATTAGTCCAGCTCAGCTTGTCGCGTTCAGCACAAGTTCTAGTGCAGCAACACTTCCAGTAACAATGGAACGCGTTGAAGAACATCTAGGAGTGGAAGAAGAAATAACAAGTTTCGTTTGCCCTGTAGGAGCGACGATTAATATGGATGGAACTAGTTTATATCAAGCTGTTGCTGCAGTCTTTATCTGTCAAGCTTTGGGTGTTCCGCTGGGATTTGGTGAAATCATCATGATCTTGGCCACGGCACTACTTGCCTCCATCGGATCAGCTGCGGTACCTGGAGCAGGAGTCGTCATGTTAATTATTGTTCTAGAATCGATCGATTTTCCGTCCGAATTACTAGGAACTGGAATCGCAATGATTCTTGCTGTCGACCGTCCTTTAGACATGGTGCGCACAATGGTCAACATTACCGGAGATGCCGCAGTTTCAATGATCGTAGGTCATTCATCAGGACAATTACATTATCCTCAAGCTAGAGAGCTAGACGATTACTACAAGAAATAATATATTGGGTGTTAGACAGGGCTTACGCCCAAAAACTAAGTACTACTATGCGTGAATCAGTTAAAAATAATAATGCATTAAATTTGAGCAACGTCTATCTTGTTGCTATTTTTTCACTTCTTTTTTTCTTACAAAGCTGCGGTGATTCCTCATCAGACAAATATGAAATGCCTTTGCCAACAAATGGAGTAACGCATGTCAAACTTGATATGGAAGATGAAGAAAAAAGTAATTTAAAAAAGGCTTGGCTCAAAAAGCTCTTTCGCACTCCAGAAGGAATCGATGCTAAATACATTGAAGATCAAAATAGTTATGAACGATTCTTAGAACGAAACCATGCTATTTCAGGTCGCACACCTGAAGAGATCATTGCGGATGGCTTGATTACTGGAGAATGGATAGAGCGGGGAAGTAAAAACCAATCAGGATCTGTATTTGTCACCGAATACGATCAAGAAAGCAAATATCTGTATTTAGTTTCTGCTGGAGGTCAGTTATGGAAAGGCACTCTAGATGGTCTAGGATGGGAGATCGTCAATCAAAAAGCACGTTTTCATGACCATTTTCTAGACATGGTAAAATTAGAAGATGGGTCTAATCGTCTATTAGCTGCGATATCAAATATGCCTCATTATAGCGACGATGGTGGTTTGACTTGGACTGCTTCGGAAGGATTTATCCCTCTTGCCAACGCACGAATGAAAAACATATTTACAACGGATGATTCTCTTCAATACACATACTTCCTAGGCCAGGTAAATTCAAATCAAAATCTTGGATTGTACCAAACAAAAGACAAAGGAGTCACTTATCAAAAGATATTTACCTTTCTTACCAGTGATCGCAGAAATCTTTCACTCTCTATTACCAAGAATACTCCAAGTGATACTTCTGAAATCTATGTTTTGGAACAGCTTTCTGCTTCAACAAGTAGATTACATAAAATGGATGCTAATCAAGAAAAACTAGAGCTAATTGAACCGTTTAGCCCTGTTTCGTATAATCAAGGTGAAGGAAATTTGGTTACCGTAAAATCGGATTCAACTACTATCTTCTACGCTCTGAGTAGAGGGGATGCTGCTAAATTACACGTATCAACAGATCAAGGTGAAACTTGGATTGAAAAGTCAACATTACCTACAAGCCCTTGGGGTGTTGGCCTTTTTGTCAGCGCAGAAAATCCAGATTATCTGATGTATGGGGATATCGAATGCTATCGATCATTTGACGGCGGAGGAACGTGGGAAATGATAAACGGCTGGGGTGAGTACTACGGTGATGTCATAAATAAATTGCACGCCGATATGATGTACTTCAGTGACTACAAAGATGTTGACACTGATCAATACTTTATGCTAATCAGTAATCATGGTGGAATCTCTATTATGGAAACCTACGATCAAGAGCCCAAAAACATCGCACTTACAGGCCTAAATGTTTCACAATACTACAGTGTAAGGACTCATCCGAGCGATGAAAAGTACATCTATGCTGGTTCGCAGGATCAAGGTTTCCAGCGAGGGCAAGACAAAAAAGGAGAGATACTTGATCTCGGTCAAGCGATTTCTGGAGACTATGGACATATTGTTTTCACAACGGACGACAAGCTATGGACAGTATATCCTGGTGGCTGGGTAAGCTTTTGGCCAAACCCCACCAATCAAGGAATAGCGATGAGCTACGATCTAGAGAGCACACATGAATCAGTCTGGATTCCACCTTTAGCAAACATCCCAAATTCTCCAATAGATGAAATCTATATGGCGGGAGGTAATATAAATGGAGGCCCTGGTTCTTATTTAATAAAACTAAACGCCCTTGATCAAATTTATACAAGCCAGATTGATTTTGATTTTAGAAGCGCAAGTAACGGAACCGTCTCTGCAATAAGCATTGCAGACGAGTACGAAGAGAAGATGTATGTGGCAACTGACAATGGTAGGTTTTTCTACTCTAAAGACTTCGGGGAAACTTGGACAAAAAGTGCCAACGTGAACGGTGGTCATTACTTATATGGTTCTGTAATCATCCCTTCAAAATTGAATGAAGAAAAGATTTATACGGCAGGAAATGGTTACAACGGTGTTCCCGTGATGAGATCAATTGATGGAGGAGAATCTTTTGAACCATTTGGTAACGGACTTCCGAACACAACTGTACTCGGAATGGTTATGAATTCGGACGAAAGTCTACTTTTTGCAGCTACAACATCAGGACCATATGTTTGTGTTGTCGGGAATAAAGAATGGCACTCGATGATGGGTGAGGCAGCACCAGATGTAACATTTTGGTCTGTTGAACTAGTCAATAATGATAATACAGTGCGTTTTGGAACGTACGGAAGAGGAATTTGGGACTTCGAGATTTCTGAATTTGTTGGTTTGGAAGAAACAAATTTCAGTCAAAAGGATTCGAAATTATTGGTATATCCTAATCCAGTAACAGAATACTTAACTATAGAATGGAATGAGCGATCGATCCAAGACGCTTCGATTTTTGAATCAAATGGGCGATTTGTTAAGTCTTTGGACGTTCAGTCCCCTACTCAATCATATTCTTTGAGCGATTTGACCACCGGAACGTACTTCTTAAGATACAATCAAAACGGGGTAATTGGCTCTAAAACGATCATTAAACTTTAACAATACTTTTTATAACAAGATTAAATAAAATATCAGAATGGCAATAGAAACTTTAGGAATCGGATCACGAGTAAAACACGCTGCCTTTGGTGACGGCGTTATTTTTGCAGTAGATGTCGCAGCCTATAGAGTTAGCTTTATGAAATATGGCGTAAAATTAGTTGGACGTGACTATGCTTCATGGGAGATTATTGAAGCAATTCCATATGAAGCAGTACAAAGCTTTACAGAAGCGGAGAAATCTTTAGCTAAGATACTTAGGTTCTGGGGCGGTATACAAGAAACTGTTGAATTGGGCGATCGCTGGGACGGTGGGATGCTCATATTGAAACCTGGTGATGAAGACTTAAAGTCAAAAGAATTACCCATCGATACGTTCTTCCATAAAATTGTTATGGTACGCGATCGAATAAGAGTTATGGAGCAAAGAATAAACTCTAGTAAATTGACGGACGAAGAGAAAGTCAATCTGCAGCAATATATTACAAGAATTTACGGATCGTTGACTACTTTCAACGTTCTTTTCAAGCATAAGGACGATCATTTTAAAGGGGATCGAAACAAATAGTAGTGTTATTGATGTTAGATAAAAGACTTGAACAATAATTCACTTTCCAATTTAGAATTTCATTAAATGAAACAGATTCTCGCATTCTTATTCCTTGCTTCTATCCTGTTTACTAGTTGCATCGACATTCCTAACACCTATGATCAATTACCACCTGGAATTTGGAGGGGAAGACTACTACTGGAGAATCAGAACTTTACTCCGGAAGCTGGAGACGAAGAGGTTATCACGATGATTTCAGACCTGAATGATTCAGAGATACCTTTCAACTTTGAGGTGTCCTATGATGAAAATAATGAAATGGGTGTTACCTTTATTAATGGTATAGAGAGAATTCCTGTATCAAAAATTGATTACGGCAAAAATATAAGAACAGCAAAAGATACATTACGAATACATTTTCCTGAATTTGATTCTTACTTACGAGCATCGTATGAGGACAATTCAATGGAAGGGAAATTTGTGATTAATAGTCTTAAAAATTACTTTATCCCATTTAAAGCTGAATTTGGCCAAGCCCATAGATTTACTACTTTAATGAAGAATCCAATCACTGACCTGACGGGATTATGGGAGTGTACATTTGAAGAAGGAACTGAAGATGAGTTCAAAGCAGTTGGAGAGTTTAAGCAGAACGGGAACGAATTGAGAGGAACTTTTCGCACGGAAACCGGAGACTACCGTTTCCTTGAAGGAACGATTCAAGACAACAAAGCCTATCTTTCTGTCTTCGATGGTACGCATGCATTTCTATTCACGATGAAGATTCTTGATCAAGATGAAATGATCGGATCATTTCGCAGTGGCAAAACATACCAAGCTTCATGGAGTGCGAAAAGAAACCCCAAAGCCACTTTGGCAAAGGCATCCGAGCTTACATATGTTGTTGAAGATAGTCCCCCTATCGCCTTCAACTATCCTAATAGAACTGGGAAAATGGTGAACCTCGAAAATCCAATTTTCCAGGATAAGATAAAAGTCATTTCAATAATGGGTACATGGTGCCCAAATTGTAAAGACGAAATGAATTACTTAAAATCAATTCAAGATAAGTTCGAAGATGTACAAGTTGTTGCTATTGCTTACGAACGATATCGAGAGCAAGAGAAAGCCTTAGAATCACTTGATCGATATTCAAAAGTAATGGAACTAAACTTTCCAATGCTACATGGTGGCATGTCTAGTAAAAGTGAAGCTTCAACAGCATGGCCGCAATTAAATGAAATAATCTCTTTCCCTACCCTATTAGTATTGGACAAGGAAAATGAGGTGAAGTATGTTCACACTGGGTTCAATGGTCCTGCTACCAGTAAGTATAAGGAATTTGTTGATGAGTTTGAAGCTGAGATTAACAAGATAAGAGAGTAACCGACGTTATTGAGATATAAATACATTTTAGATGAAAAAGTATGAGAAAATCGCTTTTATTACTGGAGCTAGTTCAGGGATAGGTAAGGCAACTGCAAAGGAATTTGCAAAATTGGGATACAACATCGTCATTACAGGTAGAAGAAAGTCTCGACTCCTTGAAGTTAAAGAAAAACTGACTTATAAGTATGGTGTTAATGTCAAGGTCTTGGCTTTTGACATCTCTGATTCAGATGCGACACAAAAAGCTTTCAACAGCCTCCCAAAAGAATGGAAAAACAAAATCCATGTCCTTGTCAATAATGCAGGAGGCGCCAAAGGTTTAGATCCTTTCCATGAAGGAAAACTAAATCACTGGGAAACGATGATTGATGCTAATGTAAAAGGTCTTTTGTACATTTCTAGATTTATTACACCAGGCATGGTGAAGCGTAAATCAGGACATATTATCAATGTCTGCTCAACTGCTGGTCATGAGGTTTATCCAAAAGGACATGTCTATTGTGCAACAAAACATGCTGTAAAGGCTTTAACTCAAGGCATGAGACAGGATTTACATACTCATGGAATACGTGTGTCTGAAGTAAGCCCTGGACATGTAGAAGAAACTGAATTTGCCCTCAATAGATTTGACGGAGATAAGACTAAATCCAAGATCTACGAAGATTTCAATCCTTTGACTAGTAAGGATGTTGCTAAAACTATCGTTTATATTGCACAGCAACCAAAGCATGTCAATATTCAAGAAATAATTATGATGGGAACTCAGCAAGCCTCAAGTACAATTATTGACAGAAGCGGCAGAAAGTACGATTCCAACAAAAAATCTAGCTCCAAACAATCCTAATAATTTCTCAATATTAAGGCCTGTGGAACCCGAATCGATTTTGACCCTTGAGGTGCCTCAGTTAATCAGTGTATAGTGACCTTTGGTTATTTGAAAGTTTGTTCAGCTTGGAATTGATAAGCATGACTGTAGAATGAGCAATTTGCTCACTAGTACTTTATCTTTTACCTTTGTAGTGAAAAACTATATGGCTTCCATTTCGCATTCGCCTTCAAGAGCCCAGATTTCTAGACATTCCATAGAACGTTTGCATATTGCCATGAGGCACCTATTTATGAGAGGCACTTATAAGCCACTCGGAATGTCAGGTGAAACGATGATCGAAGCTCTTTTAGATCTATCTCCAGAAATATATGGGACAATAAGTGATCGAGAGCGAGTCGAACTAAATGGTTTATTGTACATCTTTCAAAGACTACCTCAAGGAATAGAGCAAAGTCGCTACGTGAAGCTAATTACAAAAGAAGGCTTCGAATCATCTAGTTTTGAAATTCTTATTCCTAGTAAAAGACGGAGAAACTGCTATAAGATTGATGAAGAACAGATGTTCATCGAGATGACTAGAGGCTTAAGCGACATCTATGATGTTCTTACCCACTTGACCTTTCTATATATAGAAGCGGAAAAAATTCGAGAGAACGCTCTAGACGGGAAAAACAGAAAGACGAAACCGTGGATCATGCTTGAACAAATTGTTCTAAAAATCTCTTCCAAACAGAAATTCAATAAAGAAGTTGGATTCACCTACCTATCTAGTATCCTAGGACGAACTTTTGAAGACATCGAGGAGATCTATGATCGCTTTGAAAAAGCAGACAAAGTCAGTAATCTTTTTGAAATTATCTATTGGATGGGTAAAAGGAGCATTGAGGAACATCTTGAACAAAATGATAGAGAAATCAACTTCTCTTCTGCTCTCCGCGAAACACTCGGACATCACGTTTACGGAACGAAATGGGCTCAACAGATAAAGAAAAGCTTGATAGACGATCAATTATTTGATAAACCGATTCATGTTATTTCAAGTAACATGCATAGTGTTATGAACTGCCTATATGCACAGAAAGCACTATCCAAATCATTCCCTGATAAAACGATCGAGGAATTAGCTGAAGTATTGAGCAAGAGCACCTCCAAAAAGCTACGAGACACGGTTAGAAGATACGCTTTAAAGAACGGCATGAAAGAGATTCATGATCCATCAGGTACTAATATATCCGTGCAGATATTTAATTTAGAAAAGCTTAATCTCAAGGAAATTCCCTTCTTAGTAAGAAATGAAAAGACTGTTAAGAAGTCAGATATTATCGTCGTTATGGATTATGCCTTTGGACAACAGGCCTTTGAAACCATGGATGAGTTGCTAAAGCCATATGATGGAGATAAAGAGAAAACACCTTGGGATGTCAAGAGTGTAAGTATCATGGGTAAAGCAGGAATTCTCACTGGAGCAAAAGGCGATGTCATGATACCAAATGCTCATATTTTCGAAGGAAGTGCCGACAATTATCCATTTGAAAACAAACTGACAAGCTCAGACTTTGAATCGTATGGCGTTTTTGATGTTTTCTCAGGTCCGATGATTACTGTTCTTGGTACTAGTCTTCAGAACAAAGACATTCTAAGATACTTTATGAAATCAAGCTGGGGTGCCATCGGCTTAGAAATGGAGGGTGCGCACTATCAAAAAGCTATTCAAGCAGCGGCAAACATCAGGCATTCAGTAGATTCCAACATTGAAATTAGATACGCATATTATGCTTCTGATAACCCCTTAGAATCAGGCGCCACACTTGCATCAGGTAGTTTAGGTCTTGATGGTGTAAGCCCTACATATGCTATTACAAAAGAAATTCTAAAGGGAATCCTCTCATAACTAGGTTATTACCGAATTCGATATTTTAGTTGGATACCAAACTGATCTAGATTTCTAAGATAGTCGGAATTGTAGCCATGAGCACCTGTCAGATCGAATCTAGCTCTCATCCCCACCTGGAATAAAGAACTTACGTTGTAGTTGATCTCTTGCGAAAGATTCAATTGATAATTAAATACTTGATCTTCGTACACCTCATTTGAAAAGAATTCATTACCGGTATCGAATCTCTTACTTACCGCAAAATTATTTTCGATCCCTAATCCAACTTGAAGGCGGTTCATTCTATAACCAAAGAGTAGAGGTATCCCGACATAGCCTACATATACTAGTGAACCAATCGATCGTCGTTCAGCATTAATATCACCTACATTTGTAGGTAACGTCTCTTCATTGGTGGTATCACCAAGAGTAGCATCTGCGAATTCTCTATCTGAATTACCAAACAAACTGAATGATGAGAATCTCACCCTTTGATAACTCAAACCTGTTGTCATACTCCATGGACTCTGAGTTGATCCAATTTCTGACAATAGACTTAATCGAAGTGAGAGTTGATCAAAATCGGATAAATAACTTGTTTCAGCGGCAACAAATGATTGTACTCTTCTCTCTGCAATCGGTTTTTCCAAAGTGCTAAATATGATTGGCTCTGAATTAGTTTCATCGATTTCCAATGTCGTAATAGACGGCAAGCCAGTTGCTTCATGTTGCTGCCAAGCAAAATCACTCTTCCTTTTATTCTCACCAACCTTAGGGAAAGTACGACCTACTTCAGAAATATCTCTTGTAGGCTCAACGTCAAGAACAAGCGTTTCATCAGTTCCAAAAACAATTGTAGGATCATCTTTCTGCTGAATGCTTGCAATAGCAACATTACTAGACTCAATTTTAGACCCTCCTTCATTAAAACTTTCAGACTCCTGCTCTGTCTCAATTATCTGTAAATTATTTGACTGCTGTGATTCGTTGCTAAATCCAGTTTCTCTCGCTTCAACATCTCCAATAGGTGTTACTAAATCTACTTTAGATGCATCTCTAGACTTTGTTAATGCCACATCGCTATTTTCCTTCAAATCAACTCCTTGCTGGCTACCTATAGCTGTCTGTGCAATAATGGGTGCAACATTTACGATCACCTTGTCATCGCCACTATCAAAAAAAGAACTGTATACAGCAGCAGATCCTAAAATTAGCAGGAGTAAAATGCCAATATATTTCCACCAAGCAATCAGCTTCTTTTCAGGCTTCTCTTTGTCCAAGCGTTCTAGCATTAGTCCCCATGCCTTATCCTCAAATTCCTTATTATCCAACATAGCTATATAATTTATGCCCCTTTGTATTCTTGAGCTGTGCTTTTAATTTTTTACGAGCCTCAAACAGATGCCACTTACTAGTACCATCGGAAAATCCCAGACTCTCTCCTATTTCTTTGTGTGTATATCCTTCAATCGCATACTTAGTGAAAACTCTAGCAGTCGTTTCAGGCAGGTCATCGACCATGACTAGCAAGTCGGCATAGAACAAGTCCGCTAGAGCTTCTTCCTGTTGACCTTGTTCAGGAACTTCGAAGCTAGTCTTCTTGAGATATTTATTTTCTTTTCGAAAATAGTCACTGAGCGCATTAAAGGCAGTTCTCCTTATCCATCCTTCAAATGATCCCTTTGACTTATACTGATTAATCCCCTTAAAAACCTTCATAAAGCCGTCATTAATAATCGAAATTAAGCGATCTTCATCTTGGGTGTATCTTAAACATAGTGACTTCACGACAGGGAAATATCTTCGATATAAAGCTTCTTGGGCTTTTCTATCATTTGATTTACACCCCGCAATTAAGTCTTTTTCGGTCATTTCAAAATGCAGTGTCGGTTAAGATCGTGGTCATTTACTTTATAGACGCTTAATGAACAACGACGGTTGGTCAAAATAGACTTTTTTTTTAGAATTGATGTTTCGAAGTCCTATCGATTAATGATTACTGCAGCAGATATAAGCCATTTTCAACAACCAGAGTAAGCTCATAAAATACAAGTCATGTTCTAATCATAGAACTCACTACTGTCACAAAGATAAGGTTTCACAAATTGAACTTTAATTCTAGTAACGCTCAGTACAAAAATCTATTCTACGTTTTTCAGCAGGTTCATAACCCGTGGCTGCACTCTTCTCAATATCTGCACAACCTTTTTCTAGATCGTATTGAAGGAAGTAAGCTAATGCACGATTATAAAGATTCTCCGGTGTGTTTTCCTTCTCGATAATTGCATTATAGTCTAGTAGAGCTTGGTCTATTTTGCCTTGAATCATATATATGTTTGCTCTATTTTCAAGCAACTCTAGATTATTCGGATCAATTTTCATAGCTTTTTCAATATCTACGAGCGCTTTATTGTAATCCCCTACCATGGAATATGTCAAACCTCTATTCAATACAGCTTCTTCAAAATAGTCTTCGGCCAAGTAGATCACTTTGTCATAATCCTCGATAGCTTCGTCAATCGCTCCCATCTTCTTGTTCAGGCTTGCTCGATCAAAATACGCCTTTGAGAAATTAGCATTATGATAAATCGATTGATTTAGCATCGATTTTGCCTCTTGGTACATTGACTTTTCAGTATAAACCAAACTCAGTAAATAGTAAGCCATGGCATTGGCTTTATCAACTGTTATTATTTCTTCTAGAATACTGATTGCTTTATCAAACTCCAAACGTTCGATCGCAATAAGAGCAAGTAGATGAGACCTTAGGTTCTTATCCTTTGTTTTTTCAGCAGAAATCAATATATCCTCAGCTCCGAAGAAATCTTTCTGCTTCATTTTCACGATTGATTCTTCGAGTGTCTTCAAATGACTATCATCTATTTCTTGTTTTGCATAAGCAAGAAAAATCTCCCATTCTAGGTACTCTAGTCTCTTAATAAAATCATTGCCAACCATAGTTTGCTCCGGATTTAGAGAAAGCAGATTTACCACATTGTGCGGTCCCCTATTATAATAGAGATCAACCATAAATGGAGAAATTTGATACGCTAACCTAATATCTTGCATAGCCTGATTTGTCTCCCCGTGCATTGAGTGAAATTTAGCCCGGCGTATTAGTGGAAGTGCTCTTTGTGGATTTGCAATGACATCGTAGTCTAAATCAAATAAAGCATCATCGTAGTTTACTAGAAGGTATAAACTGACATCACCTCTTATCTGCTCATCTTGTGCAAAGAGGTTAGAGAATGATATTGAAAGACTTAAAACGAATAATACTACTAGACTTTTAATACGACTTCTTTTTACTATTAACAAAAATAACTCAGAAGAAGTTTGCCATGCAATATTTATGAATTGTTTTGCACAATTAGACTATAATATCGCTTCTATGTCAAATAATTCACTGCATATACCAATCAAATGATTTATTTTCAATCCTATGTTTTTCAGTTTTGATAAAATCTAAAAACGCTAAAGCAACTGGAGATAATGACTTCCCTTTGAGATTAATAAGACTCCACATAGTAGTAATTGGCAGCCCCTTAACATTAAAAATCTGTAAATCACCATTCTTCAATTCATTCTTTATCCCAATCAAAGGCATAATACTACATCCAAGACCTGCTAAGACAGCCTGTTTTACTGCTTCGTTGGAAGTCAATTCCATCTTTGGTTCAACATCCAAACCATGCTTTTCAATGTACTGTTCCATTGTTTGACGTGTACCAGAACCAGGTTCCCTAAAGATCATAGGGGTTTCACTAAAAATCTTTTTGATACCTCGATTTACATTGATTTCCGTTGCAGCATTTCCAACTAAATAAAGTCTATTTTCAATTAACTCTTCAGTTTCGACTTCAAAAGATGTAGGCAAAATCGAAACAAGCGAAAAATCTACTTCATTTTGCTCTAAACTCTGAATGACCCTTTTCTTATTTGTAACATCCATAACAAGCTCTATTTGCTTGTGTTGTCGAATGAAATCAGTTAAGAAATACGGCATAACATATTTACCAGTTGAAACGATAGAAATTTTTAGACGCCCAGTTAGTAATCCTTTGTAAGACTCAGTTTTATAGTTAATGGCATAAGCTTGGTTTAGAATACTTTCTGCAGCTTCAGCTAGTTCTTTACCAAAATCTGTTATGTATAACTTCCTGCCAATCACCTCTGTAAGAGGAATTTCAAACTGCTCTTGAAATTTTTTCAATTGAATTGAGACCGCTGGTTGAGTCAAATGAAGTTCCTCAGCAGCCTTCGTAATACTCTGTTTTTCAGATACTTTAAGGAAAATCTGAAGTTGATGCAATGTATAATTCATAACTTTTACTTATGTATTGTATAACAAATATAAATAATAATTAATGAATAAATGATATCATATTTGCATCAACAAACAAATCTAGACTTAAAATGACAAGAATTACAATCGCTAAGGGAGATGGAATCGGTCCTGAAATAATGGACGCTACACTTCACATTCTTTTAGCCGCTGGTGCGGAAATTCAGATTGATGAAATTGAAATTGGAGAAAAGGTTTATCTCTCTGGAAATTCATCAGGCATATCTCCTGAAGCTTGGGATTCAATCATAAAAAACAAGATTTTCTTAAAAGCTCCAATCACTACTCCTCAAGGTGGAGGCTACAAAAGTTTGAACGTATCCACTAGAAAGACTTTAGGATTGTACGCAAATATTCGTCCTTGTAGATCATACCATCCGTTTATTAAAACGAAACACCCAATTATGGATGTGGTAATCATCAGAGAAAACGAGGAGGATCTGTATGCTGGTATCGAGCATCAACAAACTGACGAAGTAGTTCAGTGTTTGAAACTAATTTCTAGACCAGGTTGCGAAAAAATTATCCGCTACGCTTTTGAATATGCAAAAGCTCATGCTAGAAAAAGAGTGACATGCTTCACCAAGGATAATATTATGAAGCAAACTGACGGTCTTTTCAGAGAAGTATTCAATGAAATCTCAAAGGATTATCCTGAGATCGAAAACGAGCATTGGATCGTAGACATAGGAGCTGCAAAAGTCGCTGAAACACCTGAGAACTTCGATGTTATAGTAATGCCAAATCTTTACGGAGATATTATTTCAGATGTCGCAGCTCAAATCACAGGATCAGTTGGACTTGCTGGTTCAGCAAATATTGGCGAAGAACATGCCATGTTTGAGGCAATCCACGGTTCAGCTCCTGATATAGCTGGACAAGGAATTGCGAACCCATCGGGCTTGCTGCAGGGTGCAATTTTAATGCTACATCACATTGGGCAATCGAAAACTGCCGATAAGATCGCGAATGCATGGCTCAAAACCATTGAAGACGGCATTCATACAGCTGACATATACAAAGAAGATATTAGCAAGAAATTAGTTTCAACTCAAGAATTTGCGGAAGCAGTTGTTGCCAACCTTGATCACAAGCCAGCGGGCTTTAAAATCATTGAAACTCCAAAAACAAAAACTATTACTCTCCCAAAATATCAAAGAAAAGATCTAAAAGTAAAAGATCTATATGGAGTAGATGCCTTTGTTCACTGGTCTGGTTTTGATGCAAATGAAATTGCTAGACAGCTTCAAAATATGGAGGTCTCAAACTTGAAATTGACTATGATAACCAATAGAGGAATAAAGGTGTGGCCTAACGGATTTAAGGAGACCTTTTGTACTGATCACTGGAGATGTCGATTTGAACACAAAGACAAAAAGCAAGTCAACAAAGGAGATATCATAAGGCTGTTGCAGTCAGCAGAGGAAAATAACATAGACGTTATAAAAACTGAAAATCTTTATCACTTCGATGGGAAACGAGCTTTCTCTCTTGGACAAGGTCAATAATCATTTTGTAATCAAAAAAATACAAATCGTGTCAAAAAAATTAAATAATCTATCTATAACCCTCGTGACACTAACACTATCAGTAGTGCTCTTAGTGAGCTTTGTTTACTGGGCTTATATCACAAAAGATCCTCTCGTAAGGGAATTTAGTAAAGCAGTAGCATTTATCTGCTTACTGACAACTGTACATTTATCAACCATCATAAAATTCACAAGCAATGAGCGTATTATTGAAACCGCAAACAATTAAATTAATCGACGGTAACTTCACACCTGCAGAAGCAAAAGAAGTTATGGTTGCGATGCTTTCAAGCAAAATTCAGTTCCACACAAACAAAAACTTCAGTAAGGAAGAGATGGAAGGAGAACCTTGCCAAAACAGTATCAGAAGGATTAAAGAACTTGCACTAGCTCGCATGGAAGTAAAAGATCTGATGCATTTGGCAATGGAAGATGATCTAAAAATTAAGATCAAAGCAAATATCGAAATCGAGTTTGAATAAGATACATTTGGTTTCTTCAATTGTAACAAAAATAATTAATAGGCTCTATGCCTATATTATATTAAATAAGTAGTTAAGTTTCTCTCATATGAATGCCAGAAGGGACATGTAGTTGCATAAGGAACAACGTTCGATCATTAGCACTAATCGAAAGTTGGCAAATACAGTTCCCTTCTTTTTTTGGAATTATTTCAAAATCATGAGCTATGAAAAAACGAACAATCAACAACGAATTTCTTTCTGATACAAGAGAATATGTCCAGTCCCGTTTTACTTTTTTTCTTTCCTGGCGAAATAGCAGTAGTCGTCAAAAGCGACTTGCAAAGTCCTTCTACTTCTTCTAATGTTTATTTCCATTAAACTTTCTTCTATTGGATTTAAGAGTGGACAGGAGTAGTCTCAAGAGCAAAGAAACGTGGAAATAGTTTGGGCGTCCGAGCGGGCTCTCCGCTCATATCACTTCGCACTGCGTGCTTGTGAACCCGCTGCGATCCCTGACGCAAAAATGTTCGAGTACCTTCAGAATCTGTTTGTAGGAATTGTAAATACCGATTGAGCACAATCAATTGAAGCTGTATCTATTTTTTCTTTCGCGATACGGATTGAAGCGGGTTCCGAGGCATTTTCGCCGAAGGATACGAGTGGAAAGCCGGATACAATTGCTTGACAAGAGGAAAGCAATTGTAATCGCCCACCACTTTTACCCATTGATACTTCCGTAAAAATCAAGCTGAATCATCCAAATACTCAATAAACAAGTAGCAAGTAGTAAAAAGACCCATATTAAATAGGATTTTATCGGAAGATACTGACCTACATGCAATGCATACTGCTTCTTGATGTACAAGATTGTCAGTATCTTATTGAGCAAAAAAGCAAACACTGTTGCAGCGGCTATTCCGTAGAAACCTAAGAACCGCATCAGCACAATACTCAAAACAAAATTGACGAAAAGCTCAATTCCTGAGAATCGTAGTAATGCCTTATTATCATTGTGAGCGTACAAAAGTACTTGTGGCAGTAGAATCCTGCTTGATAATACTAGAATATATATATTGAAAATAACCGCTGACACAATAAACTTAGGTCCATAGAATATGCTGAAAAGAACTGGTGATAAAAACAACAGCGCAATAGATACAGGAAAAAGAAGATTAATCAAGCGTATAGTCCTTTCACGAAGGACTGTAACTTGGCTAGTATCTTGAGATAATAATGGTATCAAAGCTGCGCTCAAAGCATTCACCAAAACAATCGATATAGGTAATTCTTTTGCACCATATCTGTAAAATAGAAACTCTGAATCCGAAAAGAATTGAGAAACGAGGTGACCATCTAGATAGTCCATCCCACTACCAAGGATAAAATGTCCCATCAGGGGTAAAGAAAAGAAAAACCATTTTCTCTGTTCCAGCCAATCAATATACCAGTTTGGTTTCAACAAATGAAGAGTCCAAACAAAACGCAATAGCTGCCAGGCCATATAACCAAGATATATATATTCGATCGGTTGGCGAAGAAAAACCAAGATCAAAACAATTAGTAATTGAATAGCATAGTAGACTACTGCCCAAATCAGTAAAGACTTAGCTTTACGATAAAGTAAATAATAGACTTCAGGAATAATTCCAACAATTAGAAGAAAGCAATAGCCGACGATATACCATTCTTGATTTCCTTCAATGGCTATCCAATTAAAACGGACTGACAATTTAATAACGACTAAAGCAAAAAGGCTAATCAATGCAGCAGAAATCATCAATTGCCATAGCAATTGTCGCAGCTGTCTGGGCCATTCCGATTGTTCTGATTTGGGAATTTTGCTTAAGGCGGCTGAAGTGTATGCAAAGCCGACAAAAAAGGAAAATGTTGAGCTTAGCAATATTAGATACTCAAATCTACCAACTTCATCAATCGTAAAATATACGCGCACTAAGATCATACTGATCAGCAAGCTCACACTAAATCTAATGAGCGAAGCCAATTGATTGGCCCTAGTATAGTCTGTCCATATTGATCTGATCGCTCTCATTACTTCTACAAATAACAGTAAACTCTTTTCAAATTCAACTCTTTAGTATGGATTTTATCACAATAGACTTGTATCTTCGCATAAATACCTTGGATGCGGACAAGTCAATACGATCAGTTAGATAAACAATTACAAGATGCAGTAGATAATTGCATAGAAGCACAATCTCTAGCATATGCTCCTTATTCTCAGTTCTATGTAGGCACATGCATCTTACTCACAAATGGAGAAATGTACAAGGGAGCAAATCAAGAAAATGCTAGTTATCCTCTTTGTCTATGTGCTGAACGCGTAGCTCTTTCATATGCAGCAATGCACGCTCCTGGCAGCGAAATTCAAGACATTGTAGTAAGTACTTCTGCAAATCTGATTTTGGAAGAAGTTCCTGCTCCTCCATGTGGAGCTTGTAGACAGGTAATTTTAGAGTATCAGACTCGACAATCGCAACCAATCAGAATTATTTTGGTAGGAGCACATAAAAACGTTTGGATATACGAACACATTGAAGAACTCCTACCCTATTCATTTCAGCCTAACTTCTTGAAAAAGAATCGTAAGCTGTAAGCTCTACTCAATAAATCTTACTTGGACATAAAACCGTTTATCGACAGCGCCTAGGGTTTCTGCAACTTTTGGCGAAATAATAAGATCGACATTTTTCTTGTGTGCTTTTGGAGGTAAATTCCCAACAACTTTAGCTATGACTTTGCGATTTAGCATCGGGTTATAAATTTCAATATAGGAGTTTACTTTCGCTGTTGCATGAAGCGCAAATAAGTTTACTTTGTCTTTACTGGACATATTCCATTCAGCCCTTATTTTGGCATCATGTATCTTAGGTTTTCCGATATAGCTACCTTGGAAGATATTATTACGATTTTCAAATGGATCACTTGAAAGCACTTTAGTAGTCTCTTCCGAAGCTTCTTTGTTATCTTCCAATAATTCTTCTGTTGGCTCTTTGACCTTAGTTTCAGTATACACCTTCTCCTTTGATTCCTCTACTGAGGCTATAGGTTTTTCAGCGTCAACATACTCATTTTGATCCTTCTTATGGTTGGTTGGTAACGATCTCAGTTTCTTTTGGAAGATAGGAGCATCATTATTTCTCACATTAGAAATATCCTTCTGTGCATCTTCAGTTTGATAACTTCTAACTTCTTGAGCCGTGAACGTTGGCGTGGCTTGACCAGTTGTTGCAACCTCAATACCCTTCTCTTTCCAAGCTAAACGCTCTTTATATCTCTCATCATACTGATACCATCCCACCAAAATTTTCTGACCAATACTCAAGTCCATTGTTTTCAGATTATTGATATTCATGACATTTTCAATACTCTGATGAAAATATACCTTTGAAATTCTAAATAAGTTGTCTTTTGCCTTAACTGTGTAAAAAACTGGTATGTAGCTTTTCGTAGGTGAAAGGTTTCTTTCCGATGTAATCATTGCAGTATTAATCGGGATATTTATTCTCTGATTCAACTTAACAGTTCCAAGATCAACTGCAGGATTTGCAGCAGAAATCATATCTAAGTCTGTATTAAAAAACTTAGATAGTCCAAAAATCGTCTGATTCTTCTTTAGTTGATGCGTGTAGATTATACCCAATTGCTCATCCGCTCTAAGAATAATTCGTTGCGGCAAATCTACATCAGTAGTATTACTAGCAGCAAAAGAAGGATTATAGGCGCTGAAGAGAAACAGACAGCACAATAATTTCGTAAATGCGTTCATAAAATCGGGTTTTATACAAATATATTAAAAAAAATCATCATATATAACTTCCTCAAAAATCGGGCCAAGATTTAATTTTAGAATGTTAGTTTCAACTAATTGCTTACTTTTAGAATTGATACTTACAATAATCAAAAACCATACGTATCCATTAACGAAAAATTACATCTTAGGGGTATATTTTAACAGAACTAATAAATCAACTATGCAACGAATTTGTATCGTAATCCCAGCGCGATATGCATCGACAAGATTTCCCGGAAAATTGCTAAAGCCATTGGGTGACAAAAGCATATTGGGGCATGTCTATCAAAGATGTCTTGAGGTCAAACTGGCTACAAAAGTTCTTATTGCTACTGACGACAAGCTAATAGCTGACCATTGTGTGGAAAATGACATGGATTATTTAATGACCAGTGTTGAACACGTTAGCGGAACAGATCGAATTGCTGAGGCGATGCGATCACTTGAAAGTAAGTTCGATTACGTAATTAATGTTCAAGGAGATGAACCGTTTGTTACTGCCAAAGAAATTACAAGTTTGATAAACCTCCTTACTGTGCAAAAAGCAGAGATCGCTACACTTTATCATACAATAAACATAAATCGGGTACATTCAGACCCCAATAAGGTAAAATTGGTAACCGATAACAATCAACGTGTGCTTTATTTTTCTAGATCCCCTATACCTGCAAGTAGAAACGGAGAGCTACCTCTAGAATACAAGATTCACCTTGGCCTTTATGGATTCAAATCCACTACTTTGCAAGACCTAACTGCTTTATCGGTATCAAAACTTGAAAAGATTGAGATGCTCGAACAGTTGCGATGGATAGAGGCTGGATACTCAATTCATGCAAACGAGGTTGATTACAAAGGCTTTGGAATCGACACCGAAGCAGACTACTTTACTGCTCTAGAAATGATTGATCAATAATCTCCTCTAAACTTCTAGATAGCCTGGATAATATCGTATTGCGTTATGATTGCTACATCCCCTTTTGCATCCTTGCTGAGTACTGCTGGGACTTCTTTAGAAATGTACCGATTAAGCGTTTTGCATTCCATCTCGGAGTCTACCCAAGGAAATGAATTTCCCATAATCTTCTCTACAATTTCGTCAGAGTTCTTCATAGGACTCTCTAGTAGATAATTTAGAACTGAAGATTCTGTAATTGCTCCAACAATGTCACCATTTCTCTCCACAGGCATTTGAGAAATATCTCTCTCTTTCATAATCTTCAGTGCTTCTTTGACAGTCGTTTCGGTATTTAAAGACAGAAATTCTGAAGTGTCCTTCATTCGAATAAGATCCTTGATCTTTAGTTCCCCATCAAGAAACCCTCTTTCTCTCATCCAATCATCATTGTATACCTTACCGACATATCTTGATCCATGATCATGCAATATAATCACAACCACATCGTCTGGTTTCAGTTGATCTTTCAATTGAAGAAGTCCAGCAATCGCTGAACCTGCCGAGTACCCCATCATCAAACCTTCCTCTACTGCCAATCGACGTGTAAAGACAGCACCGTCTTTGTCAGTAACCTTCTCAAAATAATCAATTACATCGAAATCTACATTCTTGGGAAGGATGTCCTCGCCAATTCCTTCTGTTATATAAGGATATATCTCTTTCTCATCGAAAATCCCTGTCTCTTTGTACTTCTTGAATACAGATCCATAGGTGTCAATTCCCCAAATCTTTACATTGGGATTTTGCTCTTTTAAGTACTTCCCAGTACCACTAATTGTACCTCCAGTACCAACACCAACAACTAAATGTGTAATCTTTCCTTCAGTTTGTTTCCAAATTTCTGGTCCAGTAGATTCATAGTGAGCTTTTCTATTAGCTAGGTTGTCGTACTGATTTAGCCAACAAGAATTCGGTATCTCTTTTGAGAGTTTTTCAGCGATCGAATAGTAAGACCTCGGATCGGTAGGCTCAACATTGGTAGGACAGACAATTACCTCCGCTCCCATTGCCTTCAGAATATCAATCTTCTCTTTGGATTGTTTGTCAGAAGTTGTAAAAATACACTTATAACCTTTGACAGCCGCTGCTAAAGCAATACCCATTCCCGTGTTTCCTGAAGTACACTCAATAAAAGTTCCTCCAGGTTTGATGCGATTTTCGGCTATAGCCACTTCTACCATCTTAAGCCCCATTCTATCTTTAATCGAATGACCGGGATTGAACGATTCTACTTTAGCCAAAACTGTACAAGGTAAATCTCTCGTTACTTTATTCAGTTTAACCAATGGCGTGTTTCCTATTGTCTCTAAAATATTATTCTTTACGTCCATGAATCTCTATATGTGTATCAGTGATAAACAAGCTCAAAATTACGAAACAAAGACTTAACCAATGTTCTTCTGAAGAAAATTCGCTCTTTTATCATTCATTTGACATTTTTATTTTGACTTGCTAAAACACTGAATAATTGTGGTTTATAATTCGTCTCACATTTTCACTTTAAGAAAACGATAACATATTTGATTTGTTTTCATTTTTTATAAGAAATCGTGTAACTAAATTTTGGTACGTCACGTCATGTAGTCAAATAGCTATTTTGGACGAAAGTCCTTTAAACCAAAAGAAAAAACATAACTTACAGCTTAAAAAAAAGCAAGGATGACAAATCAAGAATTTGCAGATATCATAGATGAAGTCAAAGACAAAATGTACCGACTAGCGCTACGTGTTGTTCGTAATCCTACTGAAGCTGAAGATGTTGTGCAAGAGGTGATCATCAAGGTTTGGGACAAAAGAGTGCATTTTGAGTCTATAGAAAATAAAGCTGGATGGTGCATGACCCTAACAAGAAACCTAGCTATTGACAAAACTAGATCAAAGCATCGAAGAACCAATGATATCGACGGTTATAACAATCTTTCAAATAATGCTCCCACCCCGGAAGATATCTTGGAAACAAGTGATCTACTACAAAAAGTAAAAGAACTCTATAATAAGTTACCAGAAATTCAAAGAACAGTGTTACATCTTCGTGATATTGAGGAATATAGTTATGACGAAATATCAGAAATAACGGGGTACACAAGCAATCAGGTGAAAATCAATATTTATAGAGGTCGACAGGCTCTTAAGAGCCAATTGGAAATATTAAAAAATGCATGATGAGCAATCTAGATAGAATCGCGGAAGAGTTACTAGAGAAGTACGAACAAGGTTTATGCTCTGTAGAAGAGAAGGCTCAAGTTGAGAAACACTTGGCTGATATGGAGCAAGATTTTGTTCCAGGTTATGAAGATCTGAAGGAATCTATTGAAGATTCTTCTCTTCATATTGACGTTAAAAATTTAATCACGAAACGGAATTTAGAAATGAACCAGATGCTCGATCGCTTTGAGCGAGGTGAGTGTGATTTGGAAGAAACCAAGACAGTAGAATCTTTTTTGGCTGATCAAGATCGATTGAATATACCTCTTTATCAAAAGTTCATTCTTGCTGAACGTCAAATTAAGGCACCATTTAGCTTTACTTCGATTATTGAAAAAATCGAAGTAGAAACACTTCTTGATTCTTATGAAGATGGAACTATTTCAGACAACGACTTGACAGCAATAGAATCAGTAATTGATTCAATTTCAATTAATGACATACCTAATTATAAGGCTTTTATAGAGCAAGAAAAAGCTATCTCTAGCAATATTAATGTCCTAGACTTAATCGAGCCAGAAGTCAAAGTTGTTCCTTTGAATCCTGGTCGTTCATGGAGACAATGGGGTATGATAGCTGCTTCTTTAGTTTTTGTACTAGCAGCAATTTTCGTTTTGAAACCAGACTCTTCAGATGCGACACTTGCAAATCAAGATAATAATACTATAGAGATTGAAGATGCTGATGAAGCTCTTGAGTTTACCTTAGCTGCTTTAGGCTTAACAAGCAAAAACATGAAAAAAGGTACTGAGAACATGAAGCATCTGAAGGATCTTCGACGTACTCAGATTTACAAATAAGAATTAGTGCACTATTTATATATATATTTTTTTAAACACTATTATTAATTAATTTAATTTCAAACAATGAAAAAATTAGGCTTAATCTTGCTTTTTGCCACCCTTATTTCAACCTATTCGTTCGGTCAAAAGGATGCGATTGCCACTTTTTTTAGTCAATACATGGAAGATGATCGATTTACATCTGTTTTTGTAAATCCGAAGCTTTTTAAGATGATCTCAAAAGTAGCTCCCGAGGACATGGATCCAGATGTCAGACATTTGATTGCTAATCTCGACGGCTTGAGGATATTATCTTTGGAAGATGGAGATGGAATGTCGCTTTATAGCGAAGTAAAATCAAAGATCAACACCAAGGGTTACGAAGAACTTATGTCGGTGAGAGAGGGAAATGGTGAAGAGATTTTATTTCTTGTGAAGGAAAGCGGAGACATCATTAGCGAGTTACTTATGATCAGCGGCTCTAGTGATGAATTCAACATGATTTCATTCATGGGTGATATTGATCTCAATGTAATCGCAAGGTTATCAAAAGATCTTGACATCGATGGAATGGAACATTTTGAAGAGGTCGAAGATAAAAGGAACTAGCAATTTCTTGATAGTTTCTAACGAAATGTAAAATGATAGCCACGACTAAACTTAGTTGTGGCTATCTCTATTTGATCCAAAATGAATGATTTTTGTTTAGTATATAATGATTAAAAGCTACATTTTTGTGAAAAATGCATTCAATCTAGGTTTTAATGAACTTTAGGTATCTAATATGAAAAATGGAAGTTTAATATTAAGTGCTTTTCTCCTTGTTACTGCAGGTTTTCTTTTTGGACTAACGTACAACAATGTTAACAGTGCCAATGATGGCAAGGGTGAAGTAATACCGGCGGTTGTTCGGTCCCAACTTGCCGACTCATTTTCAACTGAAAACCTTTCTAATCTAGAAAAATCAACCATAGATTTATTTGAAACTCATGCTCCTGCTGTCGCATATATCACGACGTCAAATCTAGAACGCAACTATTGGAGTCGAAATGTTTCTGAAATTCCCCGTGGCTCGGGTTCTGGTTTTATTTGGGATGAACAGGGGCATATTGTTACAAATTTTCACGTTATTCAAGGAGCAGATCGAGCCACAGTCACCTTATATGACCAAACAACTTATGAGGCAAAGCTTGTAGGAATTGCCCCCAATAAGGATTTGGCAGTTCTAAAAATAGAGGCGCCAATTGCGAAACTGATCCCTATAAAGAAAGGAGAATCAGAAAATCTTAGAGTTGGACAGAGTGTTTTTGCAATAGGAAATCCCTTCGGTTTAGATTATTCACTAACGACGGGAATAATTTCAGCTCTTGGTCGAGAAATCAATTCTGTCGCAGGCATAAAAATTCAAGATGTAATTCAAACTGATGCTGCTATCAACCCGGGCAATTCAGGCGGTCCACTTCTGAATTCTTCAGGTGAATTAATCGGTGTAAACACAGCTATTTATAGTCCCAATGGAGCATCGGCGGGTATTGGATTTTCTATTCCAGTTGATCAGGTAAAGTGGGTTGTTCCTGACCTAATAAATTACGGAAAGGTCAAAAGAGCGGTTTTGGGTGTCGAACTTGTGAGAGGAACAGAGGCACAAGATCGATTTAATTTGGAAGGAGCTTTAATCATGAATGTGATACAAGGTAAAGGAGCTGATAAAGCAGGCATTAAAGGCACTACAAGAGATCGTCGAGGTCGTATTTCTCTGGGGGATCTGATTGTTGGAATTAATGACGTATCAGTTAAAAACAATACTGATTTAGTACTTGCCTTGGAAGAGTACGAGGTAGGTGACGAAGTAGAAGTTGAATTTTTAAGAAATAATAAGGTGCTGAAAACGACGGTTGTTCTAGGTGAGAACTAATAAATTCTTTTACCTTGGATTTAGATTGCTAAAATAAATGTATGATCCGCAGAAGCATTCCTTCTTTCCTTACTTCTCTGAATGTCCTTTGTGGCTTTTCGAGTTTGCTCGTTGAACCAAAAATTGGAATTATCCTAATTCTCATTGGTGGAATATTTGACGTCTTTGATGGCGCAGTCGCAAAGGTTCTAAATGCACAAAGTGAATTTGGGAAACAACTTGATAGCCTAGCTGATATCATTAGCTTTGGAGTAGCGCCGGCATTTATCTTATCGCAATTCATTGAAGAGCCTTATCATTATTTTGTTTGTATCATACCAGTATTCGGAGCTATTCGTTTGGCGAAGTTTAACCTTGAAGGAGAAAGCAACTATTGGTTTGAGGGAATGCCAACGCCAGCATCTGCTATGCTTTATCTAGGAATTGTTATTGCTATATTGAATGGATTGGAAATTCCAACATTGTTAATTTTGCTAATTATTGCAGTTGTCTCTCTGCTAAATGTAAGTCCAATTGCAATGTTCTCATTTAAAGGTATAAGGAAAGACAATTACACTTCTATATTTATCGGATTGTGTATTCTTGCGGGACTTCTGGTAAGTTTCTATAATATTAACTTCGCTTTACTTGCAGGTATGATTACGTACGTAGTTCTATGTTTCGTTTATTACATTTTGCTCAAAAGTAATTCTAAGGTTTAAGAGTGCTTTCAATTCCTGAGTAGATCGATTCCCACATATGAAAGAACATAGACTGATTTGAAGAACGTGAAGCAGAAACATCTCCACGTACAAAATACTGTCCATGAAGATTATTACTAGACACCAGTAACTTTGTTGCAACAAACTTCAACAGATCCATATCTTGGATCCCTTTTCTGTTGTCCTGTGCCATCTTTAAGTCATCATATTCAAAATCTAGCCAGCCCGAGCTAACTTTAGAATCTGCTGAAACATCCCAATTCATGCTCATCAGTTTACCTTCTTTAATCTTCATCCCTTTCATCGCAGCAAGTATAGGACTAAGCTCAGTCAAATCCATAGCCCCCAATTGACCATTATAATTATATGCCTGCATCGGATCTGTCATATGAAAGTCTGCTGTCATTGACATAGGGATCCGACCGAACAAACTGGATGAAAGCTTAATTGACAAATTACTGTTCTTATTTAGTTTTTTCTTGATAGTCGAAAAATTAGCAAGCACTGCCTCAAAAGATGAAAATTGCAAAGTATTTCTTGAAAATCCCGGTTTATCTATTTTAAGATTGATAGAAGAATTCTTGATATTAATTCGACCAACGCTAACGATAACCGGTAAGTCTTTAATGAACTGCTGAATCAATCTCCGTTCTTTTTGTCTTGCTATTCCTAGGTTAGTGTAAATCTCCATCTTCATTTGCTTAACATCAAGAGTTTGAAGATCTAAACGAGAGTCTTTAATTAAGGACAATACATCTTTAAGACTTAAATTTATTGTTGGAACAGTTATATCAAATATGGTATTTCTATCGATCTGTTGTTCGCTTAAATTTTCAGCATTGTACTTGGACTTGAACCGCAATCCTTTAAAAGCAGCTGAGTTGGCAATAATAGTTGAACGATCAATTGAAAAATTGTGAAGTCCATCGATAGAACTTTTGGAGATTCTGTTGGTTTTAGCTTCCCATGACTTCACATTAATCGAATTGTTAATAGAAATGGAATCTGAGCTTATACTAACTGAAGTAGCATCTAATATTTGCGATAGTCTTGTGCGATATTCATCCGAAATCCTAGCTCTTTGTATCTCAATCTCTACTTTAGCTATTTCAAAGGACTTTATTTGACTAAATGATGGTACGCTTAAAGAATCAATGATCCATTTAGGTGTATTTATTCTATTTGATCTAGCTAGTATTTTCTTTACTTGAAGGATGCTGTCTAGGTACAGTTTCTCCCAGTTTATTCCAGAAACCAAAATACTATCGAGGACTAGTGAAACTCCAGCATCCTTTAGGTCTTCCTTACGTTTCCCACTGTACGCTTGATCAAATAGATCATAATTGTAAAGTACTAGTTCTTGCTCATCGAACGAAACTCTGAATGAATCAATCGGTAAATCCAACTGATTGATCTGTGCATTTACCGTATCATCCACGAATTCAGTAACAATCTCATCAATCATCGTAGGTCCGAAAGCGTAAAAATAATACAGCGAACCACCGATGAGACTCAATAGAAGCAACCATAAAAATGCAGTCCGTAGGGGCTTTTCCTTCAATATTGATTATTGTATGACCGTGATCATCTTTACGATCTTCTCACCAGTCTTTTGATTGATTAATTCTACAAAATAAGGACCTGGAACAAGATTATTTGTAGGTAAATAAGTGTAAGATGTAGATCTTTCAAATGTAGAATTAACTACCGGGTTACCTTGAACATTCAAAAGTCTAATTGAAACATCACCTAATGAGTTTTCGTCTAGATAAACATAGAAGCCGTTACTCGACGGATTTGGATAGATTTGAACGTCACGGTCAGACCAAGAATCAACATCAACAGTTGATACATCTCCTTTTCCGATGGTATATTCCCCAGGCATCAAGAAATCAAGTGTAAGAAGTCCATTCCCATCATTTGGAATAATTTTAGTTTTCTTTGCTTCAAGAAGAGGTTCCCATAACGCTGAAGCGTCAGGTCTATAAAATAACAGAACACTATCCTCGTCTTCTGTCAAGCCGTTATCTAAATCATAGATTGAACCACCTACGTAAGGTAACCTTAATTCGATTGTGTTATCACTAGGAATATCTCCTGCTACCCTCCAATAATGTTGATCAGAAATTTCAAAATCTCCTGCAATAATTGCTTGATCTGGAGAAGCCCAAATATGTTCTACTCTAGCCAAAAATGGCTCTTCTAAATCATCAACAGAAAATCTTACTCCTGTCCTGGCAAAGACCGCATTACCACTATCTTCTATAAGAACATCTTCAGCCATACGAGCTTGGTTTAACTTGTTTGACCCGTTAAATACAATTCGTTTTACCTCAAAGTCGGTTACAAAATCAACAGTCGAATACTGATCAGAAACAATTACATCTTGCTCAAATGTTTCTCCTTCAAAACCAATAGCTTGTAATTGGATCGGAACATTTTTATGATAAAAATCTGTCCCCCTCAATTTTTGCTGAACAAATACCTTGTTATTCCAAAGGTTCCCATCTTTTATTGAACTGATAGAATCATCTACAAAAACTGAAAACCCAGGATTAAAAATCCAAGCATCGAAGAAATCAGTTGCGTCAAAGCCTGTTGACATAGTAATCTCATCACGAAACTCTTCTGCGTCGAGATGACTATATAAATAGTTTTCAAGTATTGACTTCATGCCAGTGGCAAAAAGTTCATCACCCAGGTAACCTCTCAAATTATGAATAACTGAAGCTCCCTTGCGATAAGTATGTGTTCCGTAAGTAAACTCATTAGGCATTCCAGACAATGCTCTGAATCCTTCATCGTCCACATGAGCCCTTTCCAAAACATACAAATGATTATCTTTTACAACCTCTAAGAATTCCTCATAACCATAAATACACTCTGCAGTTTGATGCCAACCGTATTCAGCAGGCCCCTCCTTGATCCACATATCCATGGACGTTGTGAGTGTAATCATATTTCCAAACCAGTTATGCGCAAACTCATGAGATACCAATCTCGTATTGGAATTCGCATTGCCGTTTATTGAAGATATGGGATAAGCAATATTTGTTGGATGTTCCATAGCACCGACCGTTGTCGCGACGTACCCTACTCTCTCCCAAACATAAGGACCATACCACGACTCCATACAATCAATAGTACCTCCTAAATTTCCAAATGAAGATTTCATTGCTGTAGAATCACCAGGTTTACAAATCAACTTAACAGGAATTGTCCCATCCATACCCTCATGTTCAGACCAGAGTTCAACGTAGTTTGATGCGGCAATACTCGATTGGTAAGTTGTAATAGGTTGATCCATAGCATAAGTTGTAGTAATTGAACCATCACCATTATTTGTAATATCTATTTCCGTTCCGACACAATGAGCATTGTATGCACTGCTGTGTGTTACAATATATTCATAGGTCGATCTTTCCATGAAGTTATCAAAGCAAGGAAACCAACCTCTACCAAAATTGTGTGGATTACTAGCAATCCCAATTCCTAAATTGTAAATATATCCTTGCTCAAATACTAACCCTCCAAAATTAGATGGATCTCTTACTGGATTACCTTGATAATACACGTGCACATCAAAATCATCCCCAGTCATCATTATTTCTGGTAATGCAATAGAACATTTGAAATCATCATAAATGAAAGTAGTCGGTACCCCGTCGACAAAAACCGAATCAACTTGTAACATCAACAGATCCAGTACTATCTCATCAATATTATCAACGAGAGCTGATGCAGAAACCACGGTGTTTGCAGATAAAAAACCAGGTACGGTAATGTCTATATCAATCTTGTAATTTAGTATATCTATCGAATCACTTCTAGTATCGGCAATACCACTTGGAGCTAATTGAAAACCTGGTACTGGTATATCTTTCTTAGAGAAATGATGACAGCCGATATGTGGTTCAGGCTGAGCAAGGAGCATCGTTGAAAATACAAATGCGAAAAAAACAGTTAAATAAATTCTCATATTAATATAAAAATTAGTTTGGCTTACGCCCAAAATACTTGATTTGTAGATTTAAAAATACTAAATATTTAATTGACTGTGGACTCATACGTAAAGGTGAATTAACAAGTCAGTCAAAATGTCGTTTACAGCATTATAGAACAATGTCTCAATTCTGATTTAGTTAATAAATCGATATACTAGAATTTTTATTTGGAATAAATAGACCTTTGTGTCAGCACAAGTGCATTTGACAACGTTATATAGCAATAATCACAATCACATCATTCAATTATTGCTCTTGAATTACTCTGCAAATAAAAAAAGGACGAAGACATTCCATGCAATTCTGAAAGCTCTTTTATGTCTTGTCATTTTCAACTCTTGTGCTTTCGAAGACAACTTAGATCCGACTTTCTTAGTAGATCTAAATACAGATATCAAACTTAGTGTATACCAAAACCTATATCAAGACAATCCAGAAAACAATTTCATTTGGAAAGTCTCTCTTAATGATGTTGATGTCTGCGAAAAAAGCCAGCTTCTTACAAGCTATTTACCACATGACGATCAAGACCGCCTGTATATAGATGGTTTAGATAATCCTACTGACTGTCAGGAAGGTAACTACGAAATATTTTCCACCCACGAGTTTGGACTTAAGGGAGAAAAGAAAGAAGTAGTGGTTTACCTCGCCAACATAGAAAACAAAATCCAATTAGTTGATCGAGGTGATTACTTATCGATAGAGCACGAAATTCTGGAAGGTTTGAAAGTTTCTAGTGATCATCTTCTACCTGTCAAAAACAAGCATTTGTGGGGTGGTGTATACACTAGTACAGAACAAGAACAGTTTTTATTTTTCAATCTCTTCCAGCAGATTAGTGAAGAAGTTTTATATACTCCAATTTCAGACGGAAATTACGGGTATTTTATCAAAGGAGAAACGACCGAAGTGATCCATCCCCAGAATTTCAGACAAACAACTCTTGGATTTGCATTGAAGGTCCAGGAGAATTTTGATTTAGAATCAACTGATGTACAAGAATTTATTTCAAATTTCAGAATGCAACACCCTGAAGTAGACTTTTTTATTGCCGATGGAAAAGGCAAATTACTATAACAAATTTGGAATGACTTTCAAGAGGTGATTCATCATTTCATCAGTGATATCCATATGCAATACAAAACGCATAGTTTCTCCGCTTATTGGTATCGCTTGTATCTGATTTTCGTCCAACTTTTTAATAAAGGCTTCAGACGTAATTCCTTCTAAATCGAAGACCAAAATGTTTGTATGAACAGGAGCTACGGATTTCACGTATGACTGCTTTTCCAACAAGTCTCCTATTGCCTTGGCTCGATCATTATCTATTTTCAAACGATCAATATTATTTTCAAGAGCATACAACCCTCCAGCAGCAATTATTCCTGCTTGTCGCATGCCACCTCCCATCACTTTTCTAAACTTCTTTGCTCTTTTAATAAAAGTTGTATCTCCAATTAAAAGTGATCCCACAGGAGCTCCCAGACCTTTTGAAAGACAAATCGATATACTATCAAACTCTTGACCAACAGCTTCAGTGCTTTCTCCAGTTTCTACAAGAACATTGAACAACCTAGCTCCATCTAAATGTAATGATAATCCTTGTTCTTGAGTAAATTGTCTGATTGGTTTAATCTCCTCTAGTGTGTAAAAACTACCTCCTGCCTTATTACACGAATTCTCAAGAACTACCAATCTTGAATTTGGTAACCAGTCGAAATCTGGTCTGACAGCTGCTTTAATGTCATCTACTGTTATCTTACCATGTTTTCCATGTAAAAGTTGGACCCCAACTCTACTATGATATGAATAACCAGCTGTTTCATACTGATAAACATGAGAAGAATAGTCACAGATCAATTCATCTAGCGCTTGTGTATGACATTTTATCGCAAGCTGATTTGTAAGTGTTCCAGAGGTACAGTATAATGCCGCTTCTTTACCAAACATCTTTGCAGCTTTCTCTTGCAAAGCGTTGACGGTGGGATCTTGTCCAAATACATCGTCTCCTACTTCTGCTGAGGCCATAAATTGGCGCATTTCCTTACTAGGCCTTGTAACAGTATCACTTACGAGATTAATTATTTCCATGAAAGTAGTTAAGACGATTGATTACGAATCTGCTGCGTCGTATCCGCTCCGATTATTGATCTCATCTCTAATCTTTGCCGCTCTTTCATAATCTTCTTGCGCTAGTACCTTCTTGAGCAGCACTTCAAGATTTTCCGTGCTCATTGACTCAATTGATTGATGCTCTGGTTTGGACCGACGTTTCCTCGACCTTTTACTATCTGCCTTTGTCTCTCCCTCAGCTTCATCAAGAACAACACCAGCTTGGTCCATAATAAAATCGTAAGTATAAATCGGGCAATTGTATCTTACAGCCATGGCGATTGCGTCAGAAGTGCGAGAATCTACCTCATAAACATCTCCTTCTTTCAAGCAAACCATTCGTGCATAAAAAATACCGTCAAGTAAATTATTAATTACGATTTCCTTTAAATCGATATCGAAAGAATCTAAAGTATTCTTAAACAAATCATGTGTTAATGGCCTATTTGGAGCCATTTTTTCCATTGCTACAGCAATTGCTTGCGCTTCAAACCCTCCAATTATTATAGGCAAACGCCTATTCCCGTCAACCTCTCCAAGCACAACTGCATAGTTGTGTGAATTAGTCACACTATGAGATAAAGCAACAATTTCTAGTTCAACTTTCTTCATTATAGAAGCTATCTTTTTCGCTAATAAAGCTACATTTTTTTTTTGGAAGGCTTACGGCCAAAAAGCGTATTAATTTGCCATCACCTTATTATATGCAGCTGTTAATTTTGGTACAACATCGAACAAATCACCAACGATTCCATAGTCTGCTGCTTTGAAAAATGGTGCTTCTTCATCTTTATTTATCACGACGATAACCTTGGAGTTATTAACACCTGCAAGGTGTTGGATAGCTCCTGAAATACCAATAGCAATATAGAGATTCGGTCGTATTGCAACACCGGTCTGACCAACATGCTCATGATGAGGTCTCCAATCTGCGTCAGCAACTGGTCTTGAGCAAGCAGTAGTAGCTCCCATTGCATCGGCTAATTCTTCAATAATACCCCAATTTTCAGGACCTTTCATACCTCTACCTGCGCTAACAACTAATTCTGCTTCAGGTAAAGGAACAATACCTTCCACTGTTGAAGTATTGACTATCTTGATTTTTGACTCCTCCAAAGCAATGGATGAATCTTGAATGTTTGGTGTTGCAGATACTTCTTCGATGAGAACTGCATTCCCTACCAAAGTAAGAACTCTTTTACTACCTTCTATTTGATATTTTGCCAACGCTTTTCCGCTAAATAATGACTTACCTACGGAGAAACCATCTGATATTTCAGGTATAGAATTTACTGCTGATACAAGTCCAGCTTGCATTCTCACTGCTACTCTCCCTGCAACAGACTTACCTTGAGCAGAATGCGCAAAAATTACAGTGCTTGCTTCTAATGCATCGGCTTGAGCAGATATTGCTTTAGCAAATTGTTGTGAATCAAAATCAACAACACTGGATTTAGATATTTGATGAATATTTGTTGCGCCATAGAGTGCCAAATCTTCAAGATTTGTTACTTCGCCTATTGTTAAAACATGCAAGTCTTGTCCTATCGCCGAAGCTAGCTTATGACCATAAAACACAGCTTCGAGAGAAGCTTTTTTACACAAACCCTTAAAATTTTCTGCAAATACAAGTACAGACATATAATTTCTTTTTTAGTGTTTAATTAATTGGGATGTAATTGTCTTTCAAGGTTTATATAACCTTTTCAACATCCTTGAGCAATCTCACAAGTTCTTCCATATTGTCAGCATCAATCAATTTGACTCCTGATTTACTTGGTGGTAAATTGTACTGCGATATAGAAACTTTCTCGTCTACCTGAACAGGTTCCAATACTTCTAATGGCTTTCTTTTTGACATCATTATCGCCTTCATATTTGGAATTCTTTGCTCAGCCATTCCCTTTGCTGCTGATATTGCAAAAGGAGTAGAAAGCTCAACTGTCTGAATTCCTCCTTCAATATCTCTATCGCAATGAAAAACATCTCCTTGCTTTTCCAATTTGCTTGCAAATGAAATGTATGGAAGGTCGAGCATTTCACTCACCATTGAACCAACTTCAGCGCCGTTGTAGTCGATTGTCTCTTTTCCGAAGAATACGATATCCTGTGGGTTATTTTTTACATAATTGGCAATCTGAGTAGCAACAAACATTGAACTTGTGGGCACTGCATCTACTCTAGCAGCTTTATGAGCGCCTATTGATAGGGCTTTTCTAATAATTATATCAGAGCTACTTTCTCCAACGTGAAGAACAGTAACTTCGCCACCATTAGCTTCTGCCAATTCAACAGCTCTTACGAGTGCGTACCACTCATCGTAAGGATTCATAATGAATTGAACCCCGTCAGAGTTGAAAGAAGTCCCATCATCTGAAAAAGAGATTTTAGCAGTTGTTTCAGGTGTTTTACTAATACAAACAAGTAATTTCATTTATTATATTTTTTCAAGTCTATTTCATCTTAAACAGCAGCACAAATATAGACAGGTCAACAGAAAAAGCTAGACAAATATATGTTTATGTTTTATAATAAGATAGCTGCTATAAGGTTTTGACATTCTTCTAACAATAATGAGAATAAATTCAACGCGACTCTTCAACTTGTCTTTGAAAGTCTTTATGATGTTACAGGATAACGATATAAAATTTAGCTAGTTCTTTGCCACAATAGCTCAGTCTCCAATATGAATGTTCACATAAAACCTAAGCACGACATCACTCACAAACTTAAGAAGCAAGAGTGGTAGTCACTTTCTCTAGATTTCTAATTTCAATAGGTCTTGTCACAGACTTCTCAATATCTTCTCTGCCAATCATTTTGGCAAACAGATACGCAACTGCTTCTACATCCTGTTCACAATAAAGTCTGATTTTATCTAGGTCTTCTTCATCGTAATAAGTTGTTCCAACTTCAGATCCATCCATCTTATCTTTAGGGCTAGCAATGTCAAAAAGCTCACACATCAGCGATAAAGATGTATAGTGCTTGTAATCACCAAACTTCCAAAGCTGTAATGTATCCAAGAAATGATGGAGTTGCCATGCTTTTTTACCTGAAATTTGTAAAGTAGAGGGTAATCTAAGCCCATTTACTAGTGCTCTCCTGCAGATGTATGGAACATCAAACTCTCGTATATTATGACCACAAAAATAGAAGCGTTTTGAATCATTAAACTCTTGCGCTACTAATTGCAAGAAATCTTCTAGCAAATCCTGTTCTGAATCTCCAAAAAAGGATTTTCGATACAGTTTTACTTCGCCATTTCTCCTATAGAACATTCCGATGGAAATGCAGACTATCTTACCAAACTCCGCATAAATTGCGGCTTTTTCATGATATAACTTCTTTTCGAGATCTGGAGTAAGTTTCAAATCCTGATATCGAATTATTGAATTTGCTTTATGACTCCATAGGTTCTTCATAGAAGGTGACAAATCTTCCCAGTCCCTCTTTTGACTTACTGTCTCAATATCGATGAATACAGTGTTAAAAATACGGTTTCTAAATTGATGCATATTTTAAAGTTTAATTTGTCCAAAAGCGAGAGTATTTCCCTCACTTATTAGTGTAAGTAACTCCACATTTGTCCCCCCCTTTGAGTCTTCTTTTTTGAAAAAAGATCGAAAACGCCAGTAAAATCGGAGGTTTTAATTAGAAAAGAGGACGAAATAGATATAGCAAAAAGACAATCAAACTCTTAATTTTAGCAAAGACTGAGCAATTACATCTAAGTAAAAACACCTTACTTTCATGTAGTTAGCTTTGTAAGCTCTACACCTTTTTTTAACTAGATGGCTATACATTATATTTACTCCATGAAATTGCAAATCATATTAGTATTGTATGGTATCTTCCTTTGCATAATTGTGGGTTTAGGAATCAAGTATATTCAAAATAAAGGAAGCGATATAGATGATTTTTGCAATGAACTTTCTCCACTTACAGGGCTGATTGATGTAGGCTCTTCGATACAAATCTTAAATGAACTAGAACAGGAACTGACCTACAAAGCGATATTTTGCCTTAGTCAGTCCACAGTAGTGGATAATGAAGGGGACTATCTCATCCAAATTACTTCTGATAGTATAAGACAAGAATTATCAATCTATAGTAATCTAAGCTCCATAACTATTGCTAGTTCTTTTGCTCATCTATACAAACGAAATCGATGAGAATTGAAGCTATCTTAAGTATGCTTTTGTCTGTAATAGCGATATATCTTTTATTTCCAAAAGGTATTTCAAAGGTTTTGAGTGTAATCGCTGCCTTTTGCATTTCTGCAATTTTACATTCACTTATCTACTTTGTGGTTCTCACCTTAGATGCTGGTGACGGGCTATCGACTTTCATATACTATTCCCTTATTATTATAGTACTGTGTTTTGCTTTTTATAAAAGAACGATTTTACTCAGCACACTTCAAGATTTTCGTAAGAGAGTCTCAAGTAGATATTTTCTGAATTCGAGTGACATTTTGTTTTTAGGGCTAAGTATGCTCAGCCTCGTTGGATACTTCTACTATGCTCAGCCATGGGGAGGCTGGGATGGCTGGGCAATCTGGAATTTACATGCAAAGCAACTTCTGACTAGTGAGCTGGACTTCATTCAGAATTCGTCAATGGATTGGTCGCATCCTGATTATCCATTGGCAATTCCCGGACTTATTGCTTTGTTGCATCGAGGGAATTCGCTTTCACCAGAAATCTCAGCCTTAGTACACGTTTGTATTTGGATAGTATTTCAATGGACTCTTTATGGTATTTTGAAGTCTCTAAAAATTCCCAAGCTAGCTCAATGGCTGATATTGATCTGCTTGCTTATGGATCCGCATACTCTTGTGAAAGCGGGGTCTCAGATGGCAGACGTTTCAATCGCACTCGTAATTTTAATTACAATAGGTTTTTATTTGGAATTGCTCAAAAAAAGGGATAAAGACAGAGACTATCTAGCTTTCTTCTGGCTAGGAATGATTGCAAGTTTTCCTATTTGGATCAAAAATGAAGGCTTTGTCTTTTTTACAGTGTTCACATTGTACGTTTTGTTTAAAGCGAGAAGAGATTTGAGATTAATACTGGGTTACATTTTGGGCGCAAGCCCTACCCTTTTTACATGGGCATATTTCAAGTCAACTCTTGCACTATCGAATCCACTCTTTGACTCAGACCGAATTAGTTTACTTGCTGAAAATCTTATCGACTATGAACGGTGGGAATATATTTTAACTAGTTTGACGAGCACGATAATCGACTTCTATCTCCCTACTTTACTAGTTGCAGCCTTCATTCTATTTGAAGTTTGGAAAGGTCGTTTTGTTCCTATGAAGCCAAAGTTAGTGATGTTACTAATCTGCTTCACCACGTATATCATTGCATTTTTTGTCACGCCATATGACTATCAGTGGCATATTGACCATTCGATAGATCGGCTCATTTTTCATTTTATACCCTCATTTCTTGTAATTCTTCTTGCGGGAAATACTAATGATAAATTAACAGATAATGTGATTAGTTAGAAGCTAGAGGTTTAGTTTACAAAGAAATTGCAGAATCAAAATATTCTACCATCGAATCAAAGCACTACCCCAAGTAAAACCGCTACCAAAAGCAGCTAAACAAATAAGGTCTCCTTTTTTAACCAAACCAGATTCCCAAGCTTCGCAAAGTGCAATCGGTATAGATGCGGCGGTTGTATTACCGTATTTCTGAATGTTATTGAAGACCTTTTTAGATGGCAATTTCATCATCCTTTGGACAAACTCACTAATTCGTAGATTAGCTTGATGTGGTACTAACAAATCAATATCTGTAGGATTATAACCTGTTTTTTTCAGTGCTTCCATAATGACTTCTGGAAACTTTCTCACCGCATTCTTAAAAACCAATTGCCCATTCATATTTGGAAAAGTAAGGCCTTCTTTGAGCATCGTTTCAGTGATAAACATACCTCCAAATTCAACGTCAGGAAATTCATACATTTCCTCATTTCCATGATATCCGCCATGCGCTCCAGGGCTAATAAAAGCTAATTCTTCTGCAAAATTTCCATTACTATGCAAATGGGTAGTCAAAATAGCAGAACCTTCTTCTCCAGTTGCCTGAAGCACTACCGCTCCTGCTCCGTCTCCAAAAATCACACTTACATTACGACCTCTCGTTGAGTAATCCAATCCCATACTATGAAATTCTGCTCCAACCAAAAGGATATTTTTGTACATCCCTGTTTTAATATACTGATCTGCAATACTGAGACCATAGACAAAACCCGTGCATTGATTCCTAATATCTAAAGCACCGATCTCAGTGTCGGTGATCCCCAATTCTCTCTGTAAGAGAACTCCGCAACCTGGAAAGTAGTAATCTGGACTTAGTGTAGCAAAAATGATAAAATCTATATCTGACGCTTCGATACCAGCTCGTTCAATTGCAATTTTGCTAGCATTTGCTCCCATGGATGAAGTGCTCTCTTTACCACCTTCTGCATAACGGCGTTCTTTGATACCAGTACGTTCCTGAATCCACTGATCGGACGTATCCATGTGCCTTGCTAAATCGTCATTGGTCACTACTCTTTCGGGCACGTAAAATCCAATACCACCTATTTTTGATTGAAACATAATTGTCTTTTAATTCTCTGACATATAAGCATTCATTTCGAAACAACAAGATATGAAACCTATACGAACAGAACAAATCAGATAATATCCATTTTCCGAAGCAAAAAGGAAGCATTCATATTTTTGCATATACCCTCTTTAAGGGTATAGTCAAAGTACAATTCGTCATCAATTATCTCCGCGTCAAAATAGTAGTTGGACACTTCCTCATGCTCATCAGCTATTGTACATAATGAAAGGTCATGTGTAGCTATGATACCAGTAGAATGGGTTCCGATTAGGCGCTTGACAAATTTTTTCGAACCAGTTGCCTTGTCGACACTATTGGTACCTTTTAGTATTTCATCCAAGATAATGAAGTAATCATCTTCTTCTAGCAAATCGATAATGTATCTCAACCGCGACAGTTCAGCGTAGAAGTACGAAGCTTCATCAGATAAGGAATCTGAAGTCCTCATACTAGTAACTAGTTTGGTCGGGCTGTAAACAATTCTCTGCGCACAAACAGGTAATCCCATATTGCTCATAATTACCGCCAAGGACACTGTTCTCAAAAACGTGGATTTACCAGCCATATTTGCACCAGTAACTATATAAAAAGCCTCTTTGTCAATCAAAAAGTCATTATCTATCCGCTTGCTTTCATTAAGCAATGGATGCCCTAGCTCTTGTGAATCAATCAGCCCTTTTCTTGCTTGAGTGGAAATTTCAGGGAATACATAATTTGGGTGATTGAAAGTAAAATTGCCCAAGCTGTTATATGTGTCAAAAAAGTGCACTAGTTCGAACCAATCTTTTACATACTGTCTGTTTTGTTCGATCCAATCTTCAATACGTAAAACTATGTAAAGGTCCCGAAGAAAAAAGCCGTTTGTAAAAATCGAAATCATGATGTTCGTACGCTGATCAAGGCTATTTAGCAACTTTCCGAATTGCTGAATGCTAGTTGATGCTCGCAATCCTTCAACACTTGTTTCATCTATTTTATCAACTATCATTTTGGCATTCCATGATCTTGCTTCTATACGCTCTAACAACTTGCTATATTGCTGAAAAGTACTGAGTGACTTGCTTGTGTCATTCTGTAGGGCATTTACTTTCTTGAGGAAAATTCCAGAAATAAAAATTCCAACGAAGAGCCATAGAATAGCAATGCCTTCCGGAATCAAAGTCAATATGTAGAGCAAAATCACTATCAATGAAAGAATCGAAAACCCAATGATTAGTGGTTTCATCCATTTAGGAACGAACCTTTCATACGAATCCATCCATTCTTCGATAGAAGAAACATTCTGTTCAATATCAACAAGTCCAGCTTCTGCACTATAATCGTGTCGCCAAGCAACCAGCTTAGATAGTTCAGCTACAACTTCCTGCTTCTCAACTATATTGTCAGTATCATTACTGAGCAAGATCATAGCTAGCTCACCGCTTGCTTTATCCAACCGCGTCCGATTAATATACTGGTAAAAGGATCCCTTACCAAAAAGATCAACATCTTGACAGTAAGCGTGGTCAACAAGGGCAAATTCGGCCCCTGTGGCCTCGTCTTTATAGTTCTTGTCTAATAATCGTATTTCCTTCTCCTGAATATTTTTGCGTTCTACAGATATTCTTTTTCTATAATCAAGATTAAGTTGCCTTCTTACAAGCAACAAAAACAAAACAATTCCAATAACGATTGGAACTAGCAGCCAGCCTTCCCAATTCCAAAAGAAATATAGAACAGCAATAATGCTTGCAAAAACACTTATCCTCATTAAGCTATTCTGCCAAATGGCCTGTTCAAGTTTTTCTATTTTTGCTACTTCTTTAATTCGATTGGATTCGTAAAGCTCGAATAATTCTTTTTTAGTCATACTACAAAAGTACATTTTGACCCCGATTACTACTTAATTTCGACTATTTATAGTACTTAAATGACAATCAATTAACTATAAGTCTACACGTAAAATTTATCCAGTAAGCATTGAATTCATGGTTCCATACAGATAAAACACATATATTTATACTCTTAATATAAGAAACCACTAGAGAACTCTCCGTTGGTTTATTAATTCGCCTAGCAAACAAATATGGACTTTAAGAAAATTTTACCACATATTGCCGCCATCATTATCTTTCTAACATTGAGCACAGTTTACTTTCTCCCCCAGACTCAGGGCAAAGTATTAAGCCAAACAGATATCATGCAGGTGCGCTCCATGGCTTCAGAGATATACCAGTATAGGAAACAAGGGGATAATATCTTGTGGACGAATTCGCAGTTTAGCGGAATGCCTACTTACCAAATTAGTTTTGATCAAAAGACAAATGTTTCAAAATACATTGAGAAAGCAAGTCAACTTTTTATGCCTCGCCCGATAGGCTACTTCTTAGGTGGAATGATCGTATTCTATCTAGCACTGATTTTTATGGGTGTTTCTCCATGGTTGTCAATTGTAGGTGCTATCGCATTCGCATTCACAACCAACAACCTAGTGCTATACGAAGCTGGACATACTAGCAAGGTTCGAGTGTTGATGATGTGCATTCTAATTGTGGTGGGAATGATAAAGGTTTTCAAAAAGGATTACTTGCTTGGCGGGCTTGTATTTGCAGTCGGGATGGCTGTGTCAGTTTTTGCAAATCACCCACAAATGGTTTACTATCTCGGTATGGTCATGGCTATTTATGCAGTGATTGCTACAGTTGATATCATAAAAAAGAAAGACTTTGGGCACTTAGCCAAATCAGCAGGAATCCTAGCCGCAGGAATCATTTTAGCAGTTGCAGCCTCAGCTTCATCTATTTGGACAACTCTAGAATACGCCTCGTCAACCATGCGTGGTAAACCTGTTTTGGAGAAACAATCTACCGCTGTAGCAACATCAAGCAGTGAAACGGATGGACTGGAATGGAATTACAGCATGAATTGGAGTAATGGTATGATTGATCTTGTCGCTATGTATATTCCTGGAGTTGCAGGAGGAGGAAGCAGCGAGCCTGTAGGAAAATTAAGTGCGACCAATAAATATATGAAGAAGAACCGTATGCGACCAATAGATAAAGGTCCATTGTATTGGGGGAAACTACCTTTTACAAGCGGGCCTCAGTATATCGGAGCGATCAGCTTCCTGATGTTTTTTTTGGGACTCATATTTCTACCTGGACGACTACGTTGGTGGGCGCTAGCGGCCTTAGTGTTGACTGCTATGCTGTCCTTGGGTAAGAACCTTGAATGGTTCAATAGACTACTGTTTGACAATCTCCCGCTTCTGAATAAATTTAGAAGCCCTAGTTCGGTGACTTCTATCACCGCCGTTATAGTTCCATTCATAGGAATTCTTGGCTTACACACGATTTTTACAAAATTTAAAGATGCAGAAAAGCGCGAGCAAATCTTAAAACCTTTGTTCATTGTTACTGGAGCTCTGTCCGCACTTTGCTTATTCTACATATCAATAGGACCATCGATAATAGATTTTCAGACTGCTGGAGATGCAAGATACCAGCAACAAGCTGGCTTAGCCGATGCTTTTGCAGCAGATCGAGCAGCACTGATGCGATCAGATGCTATAAGAACTCTGTTACTAACATTAATCGGAGCAGGATTGATTTTTGCTTGGGCGAAATCAAAATTATCTCAAGTTGCACTTATATCCATAATGGGTGTTCTCGTTATATTTGATCTTTGGTCTGTTGACAAGCGATATCTTGACTACGACAGTTTCCAAAAATCTCGTGTTGTAAAGGCAACCATGGAGGAAAGACCTGTTGATAAACAGATCAAACAAGATAGTGACATACATTATCGAGTGCATGATTTGACGCCTGCAGGTGGGCCATTCAATTCGTCTGCTGCATCTTATCACCATAAAACAATCGGTGGTTATCACGCAGCCAAATTGCAGAGATATGACGACATTAAAGAGGCATATCTACAACAAGGTAACCAAAGCGTACTTGATATGCTTAACACAAAATACTTTATCATAGGACAAGCTGGAGCTGAAGAAGTGAGAAAGAATCCTGGTGCCTTGGGAAATGCGTGGTTTGTAAATGATATTCAATCTGCAAACACGAACCGAGAAGAGTTTGAAAAAATAGCTAATATTAATCCACGAAACACTGCTATAGTCCATGAATCATTCAGCGATAAAGTGCAAGGACTAGTTGGTAACGGCGGATCCATCAAGCTTGTTGATTACCATCCAGACAGATTGGTTTATCAAGCAAGTTCTAATGGCGCCAACTTATCGGTTTTCTCTGAAGTATGGTATGGTCCTAACAAGGGATGGAAAGCATATATAGACGGCGAAGAAGCTCCTATTATTCGAGTTAATTATATTCTAAGAGGAGTTGTAATTCCTGAAGGTTCTCACGAAGTTGTTCTTGAGTTTAAACCTAGGTCTTACACAACTGGAAAAATGATCGGAACCCTTGCTTCTATTCTCCTTATAAGTGCTATTGCTTTTGGATTTTGGCAGTACTTCAAGTCTTCACAAGTCGAAAATGAAGCTTAATATAGATTTTGAGGGCGTCCGGGCGCGCTCTCCGCTCATATCCCTTCGCACTTCGTGCTAGTGAACCCGCTTCGATCGCTGACGCGGGCACGGACTGGAGTATAATTTGCATCTGTGTGGACTTCGTTTAAGCGATTAATATTGCGAAAGCGAATCAGACTAGAGTTTTTAGCCTTGTGCGTCCTTGACTTTTATTTTGAGTTTAGGAACCAAATGCTTTTCAAACCATGGATTACGTTGCATCCATCCGATGTTTCTGGGTGAAGGGTGCGGCAATACGAAGTAATCTGGCAGATAGACTTCATAATTAGTAACCGTCTCAGTAAGATTCTTTCTAGCATTTTTGCCCAAATAATACCTTTGGGCATATTGGCCGATAAGAAGTGTAAGTCTTAGATTTAGAAGATCGGTGAGAATTCTTTTATACCAAGTGGGAGCACATATCTTCATGGGAGGTAGATCTCCGCTCTTTCCCTTTCCAGGGTAACAAAAGCCGATTGGGACGATCGAAACTTTCTCAACGTTATAGAATTCTTGTGTATCGAGCCCCATCCATTTGCGAAGATTATCTCCACGGCGATCGTTCCAAGTTATGCTTGATCTGTGCACCTTTATACCTGGTGAGTGTCCGATGATTATAATTTCGCTTTTACTATGGATACGAATTACGGGATTCGGTTCAAAAGGAATCTGCCCTTGGCAAATTCTCACAAGCCCGGATTTCGTAATACAAACTTTGAAGATCTAAGGTCATTGGCAAGTGATATATAATTAAAACTTAGTCTGCTAGAGAAATTGGTTATTCTTTACTTCACTCTATCTACATACCATTTACTTGATAATACTACTTTTTGTGTTTTAGCACTTTATGATCCATGTACATGGTACCGAAAGGAACAAAACTTGAGATAAATAATGGCAAAGTTATTTTCCAAAAACTCCAGTTCTTATCAATGCTAACTATCAAAGCGTAAAGTATAAATACTACAAAAAGGCCGCCATGTGCACTGCCGATATACTTTACCATTCCTGGCATATCCCATATGTACTTCAACGGCATCGCAATGAATAACAAAATGAGCAGAGAGATTCCCTCGAAAAAGCCGAGTATTCGTAATCTTCCAATTGAGGACCACAATAGATTCATAAGAGATTTTTTTACTGGTATCTTTTTAAAATCGTTGTACTAGTCGTAAGTAGATTTTGTCTTTAAGTAGATCAAAGAAAGTCTAACATCTGCGGAATTGGCTTAGTTCAACGACTTGTAGAAATTAACAAAGCCCATCAACTACTAGCTGATGGGCTCGATATTTTCGTCAAGAATGACGCAGTCTTAGATTACCTCTACGTTTACTGCATTCAATCCTTTTCTTCCTTCTTCAACATCATATCGCACTTTATCACCTTCTGCGATATTATCATTTAATCCGTTTGCATGCACAAAGATATCTTTGCCTCCATCTTCTGGAACTATGAAACCGAATCCTTTACTCTCATTGAAAAATTTAACTGTACCGTTACTCATTGTATAAATATAAAAATAATTAATAAAAATCGTGGGCTTAAAGAATCTTGAGCATACTTTCATGTTCAAAACCTCCCACATGTACTCTAACGCACAAAGATATAAATTAGTTACATTGGTTTCATTTTTATTTGAATTAATTTACATTTTTGATAAACAATACCACAATAGTCAACAAAAACGGCTCCTCTAGTCAAAAGAAAATACATACGACTTAAGTCTAAAACCGTCATATATTGAAATACATCATGAATATATTCAATAAATACGCTTAATCTTTGGTATAAGTATCGTTTTCGGGATTCACGTCAGCTAGCTTACCAGAAGGGTTTATTTCGATTTTTGCAATCTTCTTTTTTGAGGGCTTAATTTTCATCATATATTTTGGGTTAACCCAATTCCAATCATCTAAAACTACATATTCGGCATCCCCATATAATCCAGTATCAGACTTCTTAGCTCCCCTCATAATATCCAAAGGAATATGATAAATCATTTCAGAACCATCTTCAAGAGTAACTTGGACATCAAGCGGCATAGGCATAAGTCCTGTTCTTTCAAGAACAATATCTGCTTTACCGAATAAACCTCCTCTTTCTACAGCAACAACTCCGTAGTCTATAGTCTTGGTGGTTTGAACAAAATACTCATGGTACCAATCAAGTACCAATCCTGATTCTTTCTCCATCACTCTCATGAAGTCCAATGATGTCGGATGCTTAAACCTCCAGTCATTGTAATATCTAAGAAGTGCATCAGCAAAAACCTCTTCACCCAATATGTATTCCATTTGGCTTAAAAACACACAGCCTTTGCTGTATGCCGCTGTCCCATAAGCTGCATTCGTATTAAAATGATCAGCATGTGTGGACAAAGCTTCATCTTGCTTGGCATTAGCTAGATTAATATAACCTAAGTAAGAACGAGCATGAACATTGTCTCTTGCTTTCCCAGGCAATATCTCGTTTTCAACCAAGTAATTCATGGTTTCATTTGTACCAAAGCTGGTGAACCCCTCATCCATCCAAGAATATAGTGATTCATTAGTTGCAAGCATAAATTGATACCAACTATGCATCCATTCATGCACTGAAACACCAACTAAGCTTCCCAGTGAACGTTCTCCAGTAATCAAAGTAGCCATTGGATACTCCATACCACCGTCACCACCTTGAATAAATGAATACTGCGGAAATGGATACGCACCATATCGGGAATTCATAAATCTAAGTGCTTCGTCCATAATCTTTGGTAACTTAGACCAATTTTCAGAAGTAGCTTCGCCAGGTTGGAAAACGAAATATAGGCGAGTTCCGTCGTGAGCTTTTCGATTCATCACAATAAAATCAGGATCTGCCGCCCAAACGAAATCAATCACGTTTTCAGCCTTAAATTTCCAAGTCAGAGTTTTTCCTTTAGGAGGTGCCACTTTTAAGTCCACTGGCTCGTAGCCCTTCCCTATCTGATTTGCATTTTGCAATACACCTGTAGCTCCAAGCACATAATCTTTATCGATTGTGATATTGACTTCGAAATCACCCCAAGGGCTATGAAATTCACGTCCAACATATGGATTTGGGTGCCAACCCATATAATCGTACTCAGCGATTTTTGGATACCATTGTGCCATAGAATACCGAACGCCTTCCTTATTATCTCTGCCCGATCTTCTTATTTGAATTGGAACCTGAGCTTCAAAATCCATGTCAAAAACTACAGTTTGACCGGGGTAGATTGATTTAGGTAAATCAACTTCAAGGACGGTACCATTCACAAAGAACTCAGCTTTTTTGCCGTCCATAGTGAGTTGTTCTATCTTTTGATAGCCTATTTCTTTTCTTCCCAATTTACCTATCCTACCTGCAACTCTTCGATCGGCATCTGGAAGGACTTTATTCCTTTCATCCATCACAGAACCTGGTTGAAAAGCATTGAAGTAAAGATGATAGAAAACACGATCTAGTGTATCTGGTGAATTGTTCGTGTAAGTTAATTTTTGATTTCCTTCGAACTGGTTCTTTTTGACATCCATTTCTATGTCCATGACGTAATTTACAGACTGCTGCCAATATCCAGATTGAGCAAACAAAAACTGGTAAGCTGACATACAAATGACAGCGAGAAGTAACTTTTTATACATAAATATGATATTTGAAATCAAAAAAATAAATGCTTATCTCTACGCATTCAATGGTTTAGGAACTATTCTATTGATAGCAACATAGCTACCAAAAAGAACCGCACTAAAAACTAGATCCGCAACAAGGCTTGTCTGATAAAATGGCAGACCTGCAACACATGAAGCAATTAAGCCAGATAGTGAATCTGGATAGAGATTAAGCGGGTCAAAAATCCAAGCTCCAGCGTTGGTTAACAAGAAAAATATTGTAGAACTAAGAATTGATAGGATGACAATTGGAACAATTCTTATCTTTTTGAGAGTCCTTCCAAGTGCAAATATTAAGACGTAACTTAGCATTGTAAAAATCATATACTTACTAAACCAAATCAAACCAGTTGCTTCAGGATAGAATCCTCTAAGAATTGTGTTGTTAAGGGCAAAATCACTTAGGTATAGAAGTCCTAAAACTAACCAGAGAGAACCCTTTTTCTGAGAAAAAACCACACCTGCAAATAGAAAAGTGGCAGCAACGGGTGAAAAATTAGGGAGATTCGGTAGCATTCTATACAGCAATGCCGAAATCACAATCACTAAACCTATTATATACTTATTAATCTTCATAAAATCATTTTGTGATTATGTAGTTAAAATACAAGACGTAAAATTAAGGAATCCATTTAACTTCTTCGATATCTTCTAGTAATGCGATGTACCGCGAAAGTATGAAAAAGTAGTCGGACAGTCGATTCATATATTGGATTATTACTGGCTCCACCGATTCATGTTGATCAAGCGCCACAATTGCTCGCTCTGCCCTTCTAGCAACGGTTCTACAAACATGTGCCAAAGAGATAGCTTCACTGCCTCCAGGCATAACAAAATGCTTCAGAGGCTCCAATTTGTCATTGATACCGTCAATCGCTTTCTCAAGGTCTTCAATGAAAGAATTCTCAATAGTAGGTAGCTTAAAATCATGATCATTACCAGCAGCTAAATGCGATCCGATCACAAACAGCTGTTGCTGAACTGCTTTCAAAAGATTGTTCTGTTCTGAATTTGGAATTTTTGATATCAATAATCCTAGAAAGCTATTTAACTCATCAACGTGACCGTAAGAGTCAATCCTCGTATGGCTTTTCGAGATTCTTGTACCACCATATAATGAGGTCTTACCTTTATCGCCTCCCTTCGTATAAATTTTCATATTACAAAAATACAAATATTAACAATAACAGTTATATTCCAAAGGGAAGTACTAATTATACAATAGTCTAAAGTCATCACAGGCAATCATAAAATTAATAACACATTAAAATTTATATAATTCATATTTCACTATTCAGTTTTGGTAGCCCAATATCAGTGTGAGAATCAATGAAATATAAGAAATTAAGACTTTCATTAATCGATAATAATACACCTAGACTACATAAAATACTATAAAAAAGTTGATGAACATGCAAAAATTTCGTATCATCGCTGAACAAACAATATAATTCCGTGTTTAGACCTTTATTATTTAACTAAAACTTAACAGCGTATGATTCTTCTAGACGTATTAACCATTCCAAAAGATGATGCCGTTACATTTACTTTCTTTACGGGGTATATGGCGATGATGGCCGCATCTATTTTCTTTTTCTTCGAAAGAACTCAAGTAAGCGATAAGTGGAAAACTTCCCTTCTTATTTCTGGTTTGATTACTTTCATTGCCGCAGTGCACTATTACTACATGAGAGATTATTTTATGGCAACAGGTGAAAACCCAACTGCTTTAAGATATATCGACTGGACATTAACAGTGCCATTAATGTGTGTTGAATTTTATTTATTGACTAAAGCTGCTGGAGCTAAAAAAGCTTTGTTGTGGAAACTAATCATTGCGTCTGTTTGGATGCTAGTTTTCGGTTACATTGGTGAAGCATTCAATCCAGAAGGTGGAAGTACATCTCACTCAGTTATCTACGGTGTCCTATCAACAATAGGTTACTTGTATATTCTTTATGCTGCGTGGATGGGTGAAGTAGCTCAATTAGCTAAAGATTCCAACAATGAGTCAATAAAAAGAAGTGTCAGAATACTGGCGTGGTTTGTACTTGTAGGTTGGGCTATTTATCCAATAGGTTACATGTGTATGCCTGGTGGTTGGCTTAATGCTGGACTCGGCTGGGATTCTTCAAGCGTAGATTTGTTCTATAACATTGCGGATGCAATTAACAAGATCGGATTTGGTTTAGTAGTTTACAGTCTTGCTATCAGTGAAACAGCGAAAGCAAAAGCTGCAGCTTAATTGAAGCGTAAGTAAGATCAGTATTCGTTGATCTTTTTCTAACGAAATACAACTTATAACAAACTAAGGAGTAGTAATTGATTAAACAGTTGCTACTCCTTTTTATTAAAACCTAACTATGAAAGCACATATTTTTGCATACATCGCAGTAAATTTTGTCCTCTTGCATTTAGTTAGTTTACAAAATGCCCTACTAGACCAGGTAATTTATGTACTGTGTACTTTAGGTATTCTGACATTAGGTATCGCTCATGGTGCTATAGATAATATACTATACGGTACCAAACCAGGTAAATCCAATATGCAATTCATAGGCAAGTATGTCATCGTAATTTTTCTCTTTGCCGCTCTTTGGATATTATTACCAAATCTGGCATTTATAATTTTTCTGATCGCCTCCGCGTATCACTTTGGACAATCGCAGCTCACAGACTACGTGCAAAAGTCTAGCGTAACCTCCAAATTGCTTTTCTTGTCATGGGGGAGCATTGTAATACTTCTTCTTTTCCATTTTAATAGTCACAGTTTTCTAGGTTTACAAGAGGGGCATTCTCAAGTTAGCGCTACGACAAATCATCTAATTCAGAATTCAGGTTACTATTTGCTAGGATCTGGAACACTTTGTGCGACAGCGTTCCTATATACTATCAAGAAAAACCAGCTAAACATTCAGGTACTTTTTAAAGAACTATATGTTCTTACTTTGATAACATTTTCCATGTACCTTTTTCCACCTTTCATTGCCTTCTCACTCTTTTTCGTCTTCATCCATTCTTTCAGAGTAGTGCTTCAAGAATTTGACTACTGCCAAGAGAGCTTAGAAATTAAATCTTTAGGACAATTTGTCAAGCTGTTTCTTCCGCTAACAACTGTTTCTGTTATTGGCACAATTGCTGTGATTCTGTTGGTATATGGTCTAGGTAAAACGGAAATCATCCCTTATGTTTTATTGATTCTATTGTCGTGCTTAACCATCCCACATGCTTTGGTGATGGATCGATTCTATAAATTCGCTAGCAATTTATCTAAGATTTAACTGCAGTTAGGAAAGTTGAAATTGATAAACATTCTCCCATAAACGAACAGTTCTATTACTAACTTCAAGGCTGATCTTATTGCTCCTTCTATAACCAATCGGTGTCAAAAGTAAAAGTCGATGATACAACTGAGCTTTTTCCCTTATAACAGATTAGTTTTTTATGACCTTAACGCTATAAGGTTTCCCTTCCAAATCAAATGTCATAAAGTACAGTCCTGAATTCAAATACGAAAGATTATCAAAATAAATCTGACCTTCGTTGATCACTTGAGGAATCATAGTTACCAGCGATCCATCAATGGCATATACGTTAACTTCTATTTGCCCATCTGAGGTATCGTCAACTTCAATAGTCAGTTGATCTGTAAAAGGCACTGGATAAGTATAGAGTGAATTGTATTCTTTAGTATCGAAGGTTGACACTAGTGATTCTTGATAAACCCTTACATAATCTATATCCATGCTGCTCTCTGTAAATGAAGGAGAAATTGAAGGCTGAATAGCAATGTTGAGCAGAATGTACTGATCTTTGTCAAATGGCCAAGTATCTGAATTTAAATCACTGGGTTGATATGTATAGTGCACTACATCATCAACACTAAAAATCATTCTCTCGGGAGTCCAAGTAACAGAATAAGTATGAAATTCAGTTGAAGCAGTTGGGATATTTTGACCGCCTTTATTTATGGTCCCACCAAAACTAGATGGTGTATGAAGAGCGCTTTGCACGAAATTCTGATTATCTCCCCAGTGTTCCATAATATCTATTTCACCGCATGCTGGCCATGATATTGTGCCATATCCTTGCGTTTGCCAATAAGCCCCAGATTCTTGAATATTCTTTCCTAATGTCCAAATAGCCGGCCAAGTACCAACTCCTGATGGAAGTTTGGCACGAACCTCGATCTTCCCGTATGTGAATGCAAATTTTGAATTTAATCTTGCGGAAGTATACTGTTTTGTTTGACCCTGATCTGTAAAAGTCTCTTTTATAGCTTTCAATCGCAGAATTCCATTTTCAACCGAAGCGTTTTCAACTTGGTCTGTATAATGCTGGATTTCTCCGTTGAACCAACTTCCATTTTGTGGGAGTTTCGTCTGAGCAAACCATTTACTCTGATCTATTGGTCCATTTTCATCAAACTCATCAGACCATACCAAATAATCATATACTGGATCAACAGGTATAGAGACAGTCCCGTCATACACTACTTCATCTAAATAGGCTAAGACTTCATCGTTATTATTCTCTCCATTAAGTTGTATTACCACTCTATTGAAGTCTGTTCTGGCAATTGGAGGTCCAGAATTATCATCTAAGTTTATATAGTTATCGTTGGCGAAATCAAATGATACAGTTTGCCATTGATCTAATATCACAGGTTTTATGATCTCGCTTTGGGTGGACCATGGCTCGTTTATTAAGCCGTTTTGTAGTTTAAGTGAGATCTGATTGGGCTGATTACCTGACAAACCCGTTGAAGTGACATAAATCTTTAGAGTGAAAATACTACCAGTTGATAAATCCAAATTACCTCCAATATCGAATCTGACATTAGCCCACTGACCACCAACATCATGATACTCCAAAACTTTATCAGAAGAATTAATCCCTTGTGAAAAAGGATTATCTTGACCTACCTTGAAATCACAATCATCTCCGAACCAGTTTTCTATAGTTCCATTTCCTTCAAAATCGTCACTAACACTAGCAACTTGAGCACTAAGAATACTCGTCAACGAAATAAACAGAACCAACAATCGAAACATTAAACTCATGATTTATAGCCTTTTAAGTTATACTAACTGATTAATAAAGATAATCGACAATATTCAGATAAGCAAAATATACTGAGAATCTCGTACTACATTGACGCGTCAAATACAAGAAGTAAATTAATGACTAAAATCACTAATCTCTCCCAACAAATGCCAACAAGAAAGTCAAAGTGTATACCAAATAGACATCTAACGTGACTTAATGTTTAGAGCCTAAATCTTAAATACCTATTTGTTTTTGTATTTTTAACAAAATAGTATTTATGTCAAAGCAAAAACTTTGTAAAAACTGCGAAAATTATTTTGTTCAGGGCAATACTTTTTGTCCTCATTGTGGTCAGAAAAGTAAAGACAATCCGAAGATTAGTGAAACTAAGACCTTAATAGTTGGACCAAATAGTTTGGAGGCAAATTTTGCCATACAAGGAGATAATGGAGAATTAATTGCAGCAGGATGTTATGCGGCTATGACTTTGAGTTTCGATGGGCTGATGACGCAAGAGCAACAACGAACGAACGGCCCCCTATAATTTATGAGTTTACTGCAGGTGAAAGCTTTATTGCTCCTTCAAGTTCCACAGAGGCGGGATCTGTTTCAGATGACGACATTCATACCTTCTATATTTCAGTATCTGACAACGAAACCATATCTGACGGTGAACCGACCATGTATGGATTTGAGGTGATATATTTGGAAGACAATGTAAGTGTTGATGGAGACGTACTTTGCCAAATTAGTATAGAGTATTATACACATGATGAAAAATATCACCAGAGAGGTTGTAATGAATAACTCTTAAATCTAGCACCAGCCTCCTACGGATTAAATGAAATGAGTAGCACTTACTTAGAAGACTGATATATATCTAATAGTACTAGTTTTATTGAAGAATCTAATGACATAGCTCGAGGTTTCATCACAATTTGACAAAGTTCTTGTGCCTTTTCTTAATTATGGATATTGCATCTTCGATAGCCTTATCTTTCAGTATTAAATCAGCCTGCTCATAATAAGGACTGCGTTTTGCAACTTCCCGTTCAATAAAAGAACCGAATTCTGTATTCTTAAGATCTGAAAGTAATGGTCGGGTCTGTCTTTGATTGCTCAATCGATCTCCTAGGATTTGCGTGGAAACTTGCAGATATATTGAAAAACTGCACTCATTAATTAATTTCATCGAATCGTAAAAGCACGGAGTTCCTCCTCCCAGTGCAATTAAAGCGTTATCTATCTCTAGTACTTCCTCTAATGCATGCCTCTCTATTTTTCTAAAATGAAAATCACCATACTTTGCGAAAATATGAGATATTGACATCTCATATTTCTGTTCAATATAGGTATCTAGATCGATTGCAATTCTCAATGTTGCTTCTGCCAGTGGCTTTAGCAAAGTAGATTTTCCCGAGCCCATATATCCTATGAGAACAATGGGTCTGACTCTACTACCTTTCGACATGACTATTCCTGAATAACTAACTTCTTAATAGCAAAACCTTCATCTGTTGTGATCGAAAGATAATATGTACCGGAAGTAAGATTGTCAACACCTAGTTGGAGCCCTGAATTAATTGTTTGTGATGGAACGTCAATCATTCTTCCATCAATCGAGTATAGCTGCCACTGCGCTTTCTCAAGATTTATCTGATCAGCAAAAATGAAAACTGTTTCTTTTGCTGGGTTTGGATACAGTTTAACTTCAGTTTCAAAATCTATTTCTTCTTGGTTGACAAACACATCTGCCACGATTTCGATCTCATCAATAAAGGTCATATCTCCGATCCCATAAGGATCATTCTCTTGACTTGTGAGCGCGGACGTCTCGAAACAAATTTCGATAGGCGCACCGACATAGTTACCGAGTGAAAGATTCTGTAGTAAGTATGGATTATTCTCATAGTTGCTCGGCTTATAATTACCACCAAACTGCTGGCCATTAATTAGCAATCTAGCCGCAGCTGCATAATTCACATCATTTCCAAACAGATCTTGATAGATAGGTGAAAAACGTTGATTTATTCTGAATTTCAATCTTGCTGTTTGTGTAAATGTAAGATCAGCACAGAAACAGATTTGCGATCTGTAATCATCATTGATTGACCATACATTTGTAAAATCTGGCAATTCAATACGATCGTCATCAAGTTGCTCTAGTCCGTCAGTTCCTTCTATAGACAGACCTTTCGTTTCTTTAAAACCAACTCCCTCTTTAATTTGAATATCAGTCTTACTTCCTTCATGCATAAAGAAGCTATCTTGCGAAGTTGACCCTTCTCCTTCAAACGTCATCAGTACTCTGAATAAGAGAGAATCTGGGTGATCAACTATAATGTTATTGATAGCGTCGTTGAAATTGATAGTATCAGGACCGTAAACTATACGAGCATCTAGTAAGTAATTTCTTTTCTCTGTAAAATCAAAGGTTTCATCCAATGGGAAGTAAACTACTTCTCCTCTCAAAAGAGTAGAATCAAGTGTTATGGAAGCATTTGTATTCCAATCCCCATTATCAATCCTGTAATGCATTTCAACGGTCTCCCCGGCTTGAATCGAATCACAACCGTCAAATCTAACTCCATAAATAAATTCCTCAACTCCAAGGAAACAGCCTGAATTCGGACTCACAACTTCGGCCAATGCCATATCTACATTCTGTGCATATATACGTGTAAAGGACTCTCTTATGGAGTTATTTGATTCAACATTATCCCCGGGATAAGTTACTGCTAAGTTAATTTCATGATCTCCTACTTCTGCAAACTCAACTATAGGTTGACTGAAACTAAAGTAAACAGTATCCCCATTTGCCAAAGAATCAATCAAAATTAAAGTATCCAAGTAGAGTTCTCCATTATCAACTGAAAATTCAAGCGGTACTTTTGTTCCTTCATATAGGACAGTATTACAGTCATTGTAGCGCATTGAGATAGAAAGTATCTCGTCAGCCGATGCTCCGCACTGATCATTATCAGGACCTGTTATTTCTATGATTTCAAAATCATTTCTAGCATATAGACCACCTACACCTACAGCATGCCATGCGTTTGTTACCGAACTTACTGCATCTGAACACTCTCCATAGAGATCACGTGCAGACTGTATTCCACCCATTCTTGCATCTATATACTGAGAATTAACCATCAAGTAGTAAGCTAGATTCTGATAAGCAATTACTGCAGCAGTATCCATCCCTAAACCTTCCACTTCATAGTACTCAGTATTATCATTTAAACCTGATCCTCCAACTGTCAAGAGGTAGAACCAATAGTTTTGAACACCACTATTTGTATGGACACCTCCATTGTCTCCTGCTCCAGTGACCCAATTTGCGCCGAGATAAGTGTCAGGATCACCTAGTGATTTTGGATCGTTCATTGAACGAAATCCTCCCGTTGCAATAAAATCTTCTCCTATCATCCATTCTGCGGTTGCAGGATCAGCAAAAAACTCAACAGCAGTTCCATAAATATCAGAATATGACTCATTAAGAGCGCCTGGTTCGTCCATATAAACTAGATCTGCAGTAAAATCAGTAAGTCCATGAGTATACTCATGTGCTACTACATCCAAAGCAGTAAGAGGATCATTATTGCCACCTCCGTCACCAAATCTCGCAAACATGCCATTCCAAGTTGCATTAGTCCAATCATTATCAACATGCACAAAACCGATAAATGGTAAGGTATCCCCATTTAGACCTTCTCTTCCCAATATGTCAAGATAGTAGTCAAAAGTCATTTCTGCACCCCAATGAGCGTCGACTGCTACTTCATCTTCAAATTGATTAAAATTATTCCAATAGTTATCGTCATCTAGAAAATCAACAGCCAACTCCATATTTGTCTGACGCATTGCATCGAACGTATATACACCTGCTCCCCTTACTGTGTCCACCAGTCGGTAACTATCAGAAGCAAGGGAGTCAGTGATAATATCGACAGTACCGTGATATTTGGACTCTCCGACACCTGGAGTAGAACCTTCATGTAAATCATTTATTGTTAGTGTAGTTGAACCGTCAGCTGCATTGATAAAAAACCTTCTTTTCAATTCAGGCTCAATACTGTGAATAGTCATATCATAAGCAAGAGTATATTCAGAAGCAATCCTACTATATTTCGGGCTAACCCAGACAAGCGTTGGGTCTGGAAAATTCGTTGCTGTTGGGTCCTTCGAAACCTTCTTGATTAGTCTTTCCGCCCATTCGCTCTCCCACATATATTTATCAGCTGGTAATTGGCTGATAGCTTTTTTGATAGCTGAATCCTCGTTTATATTCAATATAACTGGATTCATAAGGCCTTTGACCAATGTGCTGTTAACCAAATATACTCGATCATTTCTAGTATGGACCAATAGTTGACTTCCTTCAACCTTGATATTCTTGTGAAAGTGTTGAAAACGATGATGCTCCTGCCCTACTTGATCTTGATCCACCCTCATTAATACTAACTCATCAGAATCGCTTAATCCCAATTGACTTTTATAAGCTTCTGTTACATCTTCTACAGAGAGTTTAATGTCAGATCGAACTTCCATCCAATCTTCATTACCCTCTTGAAAAATATATACTGATCTTACGTTGTCATTGTTGAATAGGCTGAAACTAAACAAACCCGTCACTACAAAAAATAGTATAAAACCCAGAATTTTACCACTGGTAATTCCTTTCCTTCCGATAATCATAGTATTTCAATTTATTAAGTGCGAAAATAACCCCTTGCAAAGGATTATACACAAGAAAACCAATATTAAAGTCGTAAAGTTGATGAACGGAGACAAAAAAAAATTAAGAAATTGCGTAAAAGCATGCATAAAGCTTGAATTTACTTATTTGTTTGCAATTAAATTCTAAAGAATAATGGAAAAACAAACCGCTTTGCTATTAATTGATATACAAATAGGCTTCTTTGATATCGAGTACTGTGGAGGTAATAGAAATAACTTAAACGCCGAGCGTAATTCTGCAAAAATCTTAGAGGTTTGGAGAAGAAATGATTGGCCCATAATTCATGTAAACATAACTCCACAAATCCAGATTCACCTCTATTTCCAGGTAAGAAAGGCAACGATTTCCAGCGACTTGTGAAACCTTTGCAGAACGAAACAACATTTGAAAAAACTGTAAATTCGGCGTTTATTGGCACAAGGCTTGAGCAAGGATTAAAAGAGAATAAAATAGCTTCAGTTGTAATAGTTGGTCTTACAACGGATCATTGCATTTCAACATCCGTAGGAATGTCTGCAAATTTGGGATTTGAAACGACTCTTGTTGAAGACGCAACTGCAACATTTGACTAAGTAGATCGCAAAGGAAGGTTGTTTTCAGCTAAAGAAATACAAGCGGTCACTATTGCTAGTTTAGATGGAGAATTTGCGAAGATTACAACAACCGCTGAATTACTTCAAGAGTAAAAGAAATCGAGAAGTACTTCTTTGTAAATCACCTCAAGTGATACTAAGACAATTTCTGCTCTAGCTGTTTATGTGAACCATCACAACTGGGCATTCGTTTCGAAAGTCCACAAACGCAATCATGAAAGCCTTTGCCATTTAGAATTCGATTTCGATACTTTTCAATTCTACTTACACGTGTTTTTGATTGCTTTGCTCCTCCAAAGTGTAAATAGTATGCCCTACGTCTGCCTGGTGTCAGTGACTGAAATGCCTGTTTTAATTTCTCGTCTTTCTCAAAAGCGGCCAAAAGTTCATCAGGTATCTGATCATCACTATTCTTTTTAGTCTCAACTTTCAACCCCGCCTTTTCGATTTCAATCGCCTCAAAAACATAAGCTTTAATCACTTCTGTTAAATTCTTGACCTCTTCGATATTTCTAAACTTTATTAACTTAGAAACCTGAGAGTTTTTTCCCGCAAATACTAAGATATTCTCTGGATCGCTCATCAAGACACCTTTAAAAAAAGCAATGGCACAATAGTCTTTCAGACAATTGATTAAAGCGACATTCTTACCTTGATATGTATAGCAGGGAACTCTCCATTTAAAGTCTTCAATGAGCATGCAATCATTGATAACATTACGCAAATAAGAGATCTCTTTCTTCCACTTTTGTTGACCTTCGATATAATTGTCTACTGCTGGGTGCATAGTCAGATTTTATTACTTTATCTAAAGGATGTTTTGTTCAAATTTACAAATAAAAAATCCGAATCAAGACGCTGCTTGATTCGGACCTACATATCTAGTTAGCGGCATTTTACTACTCTTCCCACCAATTCTTGCTGTTAATGTTGTCTCCTCCGATACGCTGAGAAGCTTCTTGATAATTCATAGAGTTTGTTGCTTGCTCTGACTCTGGATAAAGGTATCTCACAGGATATTTCCCATTATTGAAATTATCTGGACCTGGTTGGAGACTTGGAAACCCAGTTCTTCTCACATTAAACCACGCTTCATGACCATTACTAATAAGACTAAGCCACTTCTGCGTCATGATTTTTTCTAACTCGTTTCCGCTATTGAGAGTTACCAGATCTTGATCCAAGTAATCGCTTGGCATTTCAAGCTCCAAATACTCAAAATGCGCTTGTATCGCATCTGCGTATAATTGGTTGGCATCTCCTGAGATATAACCTCGTTGAGCTGCTTCTGCTAGAGCAAATAACAATTCAGAGTATATCATAAATTGTCCATCCACTCCGTTTGCAACATCACGATAAATGGAACCAAATAGAGATATATCATTCAAATCAATTCCCTCAGCACTAATAGTCTCCCTACTCTGTCCATTTAGCAGTCCTTTGTATTCTGGATTGTTGTCAATTAGACTTTTACCAGTTGGCTTATAAAGAACTTCAACACGGGGATCGTTCCATCCTGCAAGAATCATCTCCGCTGTTTTAGTCATGCGGTGTTCTTGGTATAAACCTTGGCTTGCTTGAGACATTGGAAACTGGTTAGGCGCAGCACTCAGATATGGGACTACAGCATTATCTCCATTCGACTCCATCAATAAGCCACTGTCTGCGAGTTCTTGTAGTTCAGAAAAATCTGAAAGTCGCTTCGAAATTCGAAGCGTATATCGAACTAAGAGAGAGTTTGCGAAACGTTGCCATTGCTCTAGATTATTTCCGAACATGACATCTCCATTGATTGAAGCAGTAGTATTTTCGAGTGTGTTGCTCGCTTCTCGTAGTGTTGCAAGAATACCACTAGTAGGATTTGTATAAATATCCTCTTGAGTATCATACACTGGAGCAGTAATCCCCTCTTTTGCCAAAAGTGCTTGAGTATAAGGGATGTCTCCCCAGATATCCGTCAATTGAGAAAATAGATAGCATTGCATGATATTACCCACTGCAATGTAGGCTTCATTTGTGCCTTCTTCTGTCTGCATGGACTTTATATCGGTAAGCAGAGCATAGATTGTATTCCAGTACTCTGAGTTTGTACCCATCTCATATCGATCGATTCGTTCAAACTCCACACTTGCAGCAAATTGAGCTAGATAATTGGCCAAGCGAAACCCCTGATCATATGTATTCGCATTTGCTGCCACAGATACTACATTTGATAAAAGATACTGTGGATCAATATTTTCGGATGAATTTGGATTCTTATTGATTTCTTCAAAGTTTCTCGTGCAACTTGCTATCAAGACACAAACTGCAATTAGCAGGAAGGTCTTATTGATTGCATTTAAGTTGAAATTATTGTTCATAATTATATTTTAGTCTTGTGATAGGATTAATGAAGTTCTAGAATTCAGTTTTGAGGCTTACTCCGATACTTCTAGATGATGGATAGGACATGTCTTCAACACCATAGGTTAGATTACGATCTTGGACTCCATTAAGTTCAGGGTCTACATGTGGATTCTCGGTAAATAGCAACAAGTTATTTCCTATTATTCCTAAGCTCATCCTTTGAAGTCCTATACGACTGCAAATCTTATCAGAAAAACCGTAATAAATACCCACTTGTCGCAGCTTCACATAACTCGCGTCATAGACCGCACTTTCTTCATTTCCTCGATCAAAAAAGTTATTGTAAAAGCGACTTGCTTCAACGTTGGTCGTATTTGGAACATATTCAGGATTATCTATTGTACCAACATTGATTACACCCTCTCCCACTATTCCGCCTTCTCGTCCAACTAGAGTTTCTCGAAGAACTCCAGATGTACTACCAAGAGCTTTTGTTCTTGAAACTAAGATTCCGCCCTGTCTCCAATCAAAAAGGAAATTTACCGATAGATTTTTATAAGAGAGTTCATTACCCCATCCTAGTGCAAAGTCAGGATTGTAATTTCCAAGAAGTCTAAGATTTCCGTCTTGAACAGGCAATCCATTTTCACCGTAGAGTATTTGACCGTCTATCTTGACAAACCCTGTACCATACATATCTCCAACTCGGCCTCCTTCTTTTGCGATATAGAAAGTTTCATTAGACCCACCTCCTCCACCAAAGAACTTGGCAGATCCTGTTACGAACTGATCAACCCCTTCAGGTAATTCTGTCACAATACTCCTGAATGTAGAAAAATTGAAGCTAGTGGTCCAGTTGAAGTCGTTACTTTTGACAAGCTTAGTCCTCAACAATGCCTCGAGTCCTCTTGTACGAACCTCTCCTCCATTTTCTATCACATTACTAAAGCCAGATGTATTGGATATTGGAAGACCTATAATCTGATTTACACTCGTATTTTGATAAATGGAAACATCAAATTGAACTCTATCCTTGAAAAACCAGTGTTCTAAACCTAATTCCAGTGCATTTAGACGCTCAGGTTTGAGATTTGCATTTTTCAGAACAGTTTCATTTGTCACCCTAAAGAATGGGCCGTAGTTTTCGTTAAATTGAAAAGTATTATTTAGTTGATAGGGATCTGTATCATTTCCAGCGCTTGAGCTACTGAACCTCAGTTTTGAGTAAGAAATAAATTGTGGTAAGTCTACAGCATTAGACATTACAAAACTTAAACCCGCAGAATAGTAAGCAAAGGAATTATTGTCCAATGGCAAAGTGCTACTCCAGTCATTTCTAAACGCCACATCGGCATAAAGCATACTGCGAAATCCAACATTAGCTAAACCATAGACACTATTAATTCTTTTTGTGAATACTTCACTTCTTCCTTTCAGCGGATTTCTAGAATTTGCTAAGGAATAAATACCTGGAATGGATAACTGAGATGCCTCCGTGAATTGATAATTAATATTTTGATCAAATCTATTTGCCCCAATCGAAAATCCATATTGTATCTCTTTCGAATCATTATCGTTATATGAAAGTAAAACATCATTATTCAATTCGTAATATCCGATTCTATCTTCCCTATAAGAGCCAAAAGCATTTCTATTTGTACTCACTGCTCGCCTAAACGCTCTGTTATCGTTATAATTATCAACACCGGATCTAACTCGCAAATTCAACTTATCTGTAATCTGATAATTGACTGAAGCGTTACCAAAAACACGATTCTTGTTGAAACTGTTTGTGTTCTCAAACATTGTAAAATATGGATTTGTAAGCCATAGGTAGTTAATGTCGAAATGTTGAAGGCCTTCTTGACCTTCTTGCCAATAATCTTTCATTGACTCAATATTCGCTTGACGTCCGGTCCAATTGAATCCATAAATCGGATTTTCATATCCATAACCTAGATTTGGTCTATTGTCACTCCTACTGTTTACATAATTTAAAAATCCATCAAACTGGAGACGATTTGTCAATTTCTGATCAACGCTCACTGCGATACCGTCCCTTTTAAGATCTGTATTGGGTAGAATTCCAGTATTGCGAATGTTATTGTATGAAACACGTACGCCACCACGATCTGTGCGATTTGTAATGGCGAAAGTATTTTGATTTGTTACTCCAGTCTCAAAAAAATCGCGCACGTTATTTGGGTTCGAGACCCAAGGAGTTGGCGTTATGGGAGTATAAGTACCATCAGGAAGCAATCTCGATAATACATCTCCTGCTAGCACCTCTGATCCGTCAACCGCTGTAGATGGCGAATCAAACTGAGCTACAAGAAATCCCTGATCAAGTTTTGGTCCGTAACTGGCCAAGCCTCCATCATTAACACCAGCACCAGCACCATTCTGAAAAGAGTATTCTCCATTGGATCCTCCGCCGTAAACATTCTGATAATCCGGTAAGGTCAGTAAACTTTCAAATGTCATCGAGTTGGACATTGAAAATCCGATTCCTTTCTTGCGCTCCCCTTTCTTTGTGGTGATTACGACTACACCGTTTGCAGCTCTTGATCCGTATAATGCGGCTGATCCAGCTCCTTTCAAGATTGAAACACTTTCAATATCATCTGGATTAATCTCTGAAACACCATTTCCAAAATCCACTTCTTGTAATGCTCCGTCATTTGTCAAATCACTCGTAATCTGCTGATTACTAATGGGTACTCCGTCTACAACAAACAATGGTTCATTCAGTCCGCTTAGAGAGTTTTCACCTCGAATAATGATACGTGAAGAAGATCCGACTCCTGAAGATCCATTCGTAACAAGAACACCCGAAACTTGCCCCGCAAGGTTATTAACCACATTAGGCATAGGAACTTGCGTTAATTGTTCATTACTAACTTGTCCAACCGAAGATGATAGCGCTTGCTTTTCGCGTTTAATACCAAGTGCAGTAACAACCACTTCGTCTATGGCTCGACTATCTTCCGCCATGTAGATGATAGCAGGGAAATCTCCATTAACTATTTCAAGGTCTTTGGTTTCAAGACCTAAATAGGAAACTCTCGCGGTCATATTCTTCAAATCGCTAGAAAATGAAAATGCGCCATTTACATCCGTGACAGTGGCAATACTTGTTCCAAGAATTTCTACAGTTGCGCCAATTATTGGAGTATTATCATGCAAAAGAACTTTGGCATTGTAATCAATACCCTGGCCGATCAGGTTGAATGCTATGAAATTTAGCAGTAATAGTATTTTGATTTTAATCATAATTTAATATTAGTAAGCTATATATTTTATTTCTAATTAATCGGTTACATACGCATACGCCAACTGCAGTAATTCTCTTTTCTGTTCAAGGTCAAGACTAAGAGGTAATTGTGCTAGACCCAAAATTCTTCTCATAATTTCTATACCTGCGCATTTTTCAGTCAGTTCAATATCTAATGATGAACGAGACATGTAACTAGCTAAGGCATGATCCAAGATTTCTTCAGATTGGTTGGCAAGCATTAGGTGAGCAATTGTGACCCCAACTTCGAATTCAGGAAATCCAAAAAAGCAAAACTCAGGATCAATAATCTGAATACCATGTTTTGTTTTCAACCAACTTCCTGGAAAAAAGTCCCCATGAAGTAAAGTGTTGCCGTCCGCTAAATAGAGCTTTCCAATTGCTTCAACTTCAGTTTTCAGCAATTCATCTGCACGGTAAGGTTTAGCAATTGCCTCAAGACCTTCATGAATATCATCTAAATTCAGCCCATTGTCATCGACAAAAGGATAAACGAAAATATGCTCATGATTCAATTTTCGCATATCATGGTTTCTTATCACATATTCGGAAGTGTCCGCGGTATACTCCCTGTGCAATGTAGCTGCAAATTGCATTACTTTGCTCAGGTCTTTCTCATTAATTTCTTTGTCCTTGTCATAGAGATACGTAAAATCTGTTCCAGCTCCCAAATCAGCCATAATTATAATGTTCTCTTCCTTATCCACATGGAAAACGCGCGGAACCATAGACCTCAATTTGTTACTTGATTTAAGCAAAGTATAAAACTCCGCTTCTCTTTGACATCGATCAGCTGGCGCTGCAACCTGAGGGTATTTCTCCACATAATCTCTACTCTGCTTTACTATAAAGCTTCGACTAGGTGTATTTACCCTTATTGTAAAATTCATATTACCAGCACCGGGAATACTAACTTTTGTAACTTCTTCCCCTTCTTGAAGAAATCCGATTTTCGCTAGATACTCTGATACCTGCTTTGCTTCAGTAGTAAGTTTCATTTTATATGATATTTTGTCGTTTTCTGATGAATTCTATTTGAAAGTACCAATCAATTTTTCGTGAAATCCCTGCACCACGTCATAGCAATATTTAACTGGATAAATTCCTGAATGATCGCAGAGCAAGTAATTTTTGAATACAGTCTTATCGTTGTCCATTATCGTATCATTCTCATGTATTTCCAATCTCGCCAAAAGTGGCTCAGAAATAATATCATCTGGAGCAATCAAATAATGACTGGCAAGCACGTCAAATGGATTGAAGCCAGCTGCTCCTGCTTGCTTCCATTGCTCCAGCCAAGCGATTGAGTGATTTGCGATCCACTGACTCCCTTCACTACGTTTTGAAAGCTGTTCCAGGTGATTTTCTGTGATCCAAACCTTACTTGATATCTCGAAAGGACACAAAGTAACTGAGACTTCAGCTTCAAACATCACTCGGAAAGCATCATTATCTAGATCAAAGTTTAAGTCTCTCGCTCTTGCACCTTGCGTTCCAATAGCAAAATAATCTGTTGGCTTTCTGCGGCCAGCTACAAGAATAACTTCCTTTATTTGACTAGCTAATTCTGGATAAAGCAAGATCAAAAGACCAACGTTAGTCGCTGGACCAATTGCCATAATGGTCAATTTTTCAACTTTTAGTGCTTTTGCAAGAGCTTCCACAGCATTATTGGTAACCACATGTTCTAGATTTATTGCTTCCCCTGCGCCTTTATAAACTGGAATTTCGTACAGAGCGTAATCTGACGCCATCTCTTTGCATAGTTTATAGGCATCATCAATTCTAGTATTTCCAAAAACAGCACTAATTCCACGAATTGTTACCGTATCTGAATGCATTAATTGAAGAATTGCATATCCGTCATCTACATCGCTATATCCTGGACGCGTGTATCGTTTCATACCAGCTGAAAGATCCGTGTCAATCCATACTTGCTTGTTCATTATTATTTCTTTTTCTTAATACTATTCCTTTAATAAGTCAGTCAATGGTTTTCGTTCTGCTTAAAGTGCTAGTCCGATTTTTTGGACGAAAGTCCTCCCCAAAAATCTATTTCATTGGCAACGCCCGTATCTGGATCCGCCATAAAAGCTTGTTGCGACTTATATACCTTAAGCCGTCCTTCCCGCATCAACCCAATTTCGTCTCCCATCAATATTGCCTCCTTCATATCATGTGTCACAAACAAAGAAGTAATCTTATAGGTAGCAGCCAAATCTGTAAAAAGCTCCTGCATATCCTTTCTAGTTCCTACATCAAGACTACCGAAGGGCTCGTCCAATAACAGAAGTGAGGGATTGGTAATAATTGCTCTCCCAAAAGAGACTCGCTGCCTTTGTCCTCCTGAAATAGCTTCTGGCATTTTGTCGGCATGGCCTTCTAACTGAAGTTCTGTAATCATTTTGCGGACTTCTTTATCTACATCCAACTTGTTTTTTCTTTGAATTCGTAAACCAAAAGCAATGTTCTCGTATACTGTTAAATGAGGAAACAAAAGATCTTCTTGATAGAGGTATACGATTCCCCTCTTAGCTGGTGGTATCGAATTCATAATTGTTCCACCCAACTTTATTGATCCTTCATCTGGTGATTCGAGACCAGCAATCAATTTGAGCATAGTTGTTTTACCGCAACCTGATTTACCCAGAATACTGAGTGTTTTGCCCGCTTCCAGATCTATATCTAACTGCTTAACAATCTCCTGATTGCCAAAACTTTTCCCCACTTTCTTAATCTCTAAAAAACTCATAGAATTTTGTTGAATACGTATCTTTTGTTGAGATAAATAAATACGACAGGTGGTAGCATTAGTAAACAGCAGCTCATCGCACCATAGTAAAAATTTGATTCCTTTATAAATAAAAAGACCTGTATAGTCAACGTCTGAACCTTCCCTACTCCAATTATTGAAGTTAGGCCGTATTCAAACCAGGAGATCAGAAAGGTTTGAAAAAAACAGATGAGTAGTAGATTTTTAGAAAGCGGAAATAGAACTTTTGTGAATTTTTGGACGAGGCTTCCGCCCAAAGTCGCAACAAGGTTTTCATAATCCTTGGTCTTCTCAGTCCAAAATGGACTAAAAAATATCATCGCATATGGGAACGCAATAAAGAACTGCGCTAAAATAACTCCGAAAGTAGTCCCAAGAATACCAAGTCTTAAAAAATAGTAGCTCAGGCAAGCTCCAAAAACTACTGGAGCGAGTACATATGGAAAATAACTGATAATGGTCCAGAGGTCTTTCTTCTTATTATAGTTCACGATTCTACTAAGAAAGAACCCACATAAGGTGGAACTCAGCGCAACCAATACAGATATAAAAAGTGACAGAAAGAAACTCTTTGCAAGACCGGTCTCACCTCCTAACACCGTTGCCCAGTTCTTAAAACCAATATAATTTGGCACAATATCTGGAAATCTCCAGTCTGCAGACAAGGACAATACTAACAGGTATAGAAAAGGGAACAATACCCAAAGACCGTAAGCTAGCATTACAATAGAGAATGACGGTCTACGCATATGATACCGTTTTTGAGCGACCATACAAAAAGACCACAAGCGTTAATAAACTAATCAACATCGTGTACATCACTGCTACAACATAACCCTCCGATATTTTTGTCAAGTCATACTGATTCAATTCCCTTACAACCATGACTGAAATCATCTGCGGGCTCTCTTGCCCAAGAATAAGAGGAATCTCATAAGCTCCCAATAAAAAAATAAAATACAGTATAATAATCATCCTTGTCCGATGTAGTAAAATCGGAATTTTGATCTTAATGGCTATTTGCTGAGGGCTTGCGCCCAAAGAACTTGCTACATGAGCTAATTCGTCGAGCCGTTCCTGCCTATACACGCTGATGAAGAGCAACAGGAAAAATGGCATCACTACACTGATAAAGGCTACGATAATCCCGAAAGCAAGAGAATCATTTACCAAGCTAGGAAAAGATTGCAGTTGATCTATTAAACCAATAGAGTATGCTATTCTCGAAATCCAACCAGCTTCACTTAGGATCTGAATCAGAAAAAAAGCAACGACAATTCCTGGCATACATAACGGTAGATAGCTCACAAATGACATGAACGGTTTCTCTAGCTTACTGACATAGTTGATTGCAATCAACATCGCTATTCCAACTGAAAAAACTACTGAAAGTATCGAAATTACAGTACTATATAACATAGATTGCACAAAAGTACCTTCAGCGAAAACTTGCTGCCAAAATTTAGTCGTAAAACCATCATTTGCAATACCTACTATTCCAAAACTGTAAATCAAGGCATACATTAAAGCTAGACCGAAAGGCAACAAACCAATCAATAGAAATAAAGCTAAGCCGATATATCTAGATTTACTTTTCAATTACTTCCTTTCTAAAATCTTCATAAAGTCGAATCATATATTGTGGGTCAGGCTCTTGTATAGCATATGCTGCAAGTTCCTCTATAGTTGCTCCATATTTCCTCTTTTCACGATTTTCAAACTTCACTTTCCAGTCATCAGTTAGTTTATCTATATCCAATACTGTATTTGCGTCCATCCCTGATGGATCAATTTTACGCAACTGTGCTTCGGGTGAAATCATGTAGTTAATCACAACCATTGCGCCGGCCTTATTTGGTGCATTATAATGAATACCTAAATAATTTGAATTCTTAATTGATCCATTTTTCCAAGGGTAAACTCTGGTCGTATTTGGGAACAATCCTTGACGGATTTTATCGTCAATTGACCCTTCACCAAAACCATAACACAAACTAAGTTCTCCATTGGCATATAGCTGATCCATCTTAGTTTGTTCTTTTGGAAAAGTCTCCCCATCCTTCCAAAAATTCTTTTTGTTTCTATTAATCCATTCCCACAACTGACCAGATAGTCGATTATACTTTTGCTCATCAAAGGCTCCATTTAAGCCATCTTTATCGCCACTGATCTCTGCTAAGAAACTTTTGAGTAAAGTCATACCAGAAAAATCATTACTTATTGTAAACTGCCCGGAATTTTCAGCAATCCAAACCTCTAGATCAGCTAGATTTGCAGGTGGGTTCGGTGTTTTCTCTGCGTCGTGAACCATAGCGAACTGTGTAATACTCCAGGGACACTCCATGTAATTGATGGGCTGCTGAAAATCTATACTTATGTGAGGATTCTCAAAATCAATTAATTGTGAATTTGGCAACGACTCTACGAATGGTCCCCAAAGACCTTTAATCTGTCTTAATTGAAAAAATGTCTCTCCATTAATCCACGACATATCTACTTGTCCTGAATTTGATCCAGCTTGCTTTTCACTCATTACTAATTGAACTATTTCGGGTCCTTGACCACCAACGAGCTTCAATTCGATATCATAAAGTTCTTTGACTTTTGGGATTAAAAAATCATTCATGTAGCTATTGATTGCAGGACTACCCTGCCACATCATAAAGTGTACCGTACTTCCTTTTGCCTGCAGCTCAATATCGTTCCAATCATTCGTTAAAAGATCAATCTCTTGCGCACCTTTCTCTTGCTTACAGGCACCCAGAGATAGTAAGAGCAGTACGAAACTTACAAAACGAAGCATAGAATGCAATTTTGTTAATTGAAATAGCAAAAACCAACTGGCCTTCGCTTAATACTAATTACGAGAAAAAGATCAAGTTGGATCTAGAAAAAGTAAAACTTGATCAAAAAAATAGATAATGGAGTAAAATATACTATGTGGCTGGTGGGCCTCTAAGTCCCAGATTGGAATATTGGAACTTATATATTAACTTATTTTTGTCTTCGTAGATTGCCTTATGGAACAAGCCCAAAAGCTCAATAATACTAGATGTAGTAAGCAATAATTTACGTAACTCGAGGCTTTTGAGAAGTCTCATAAAGTCTCTACGTGAATTCAAATCAACCTTTGATTGAAGCAAATGCAAAGCCACAGAGCTTTCAGTTACTAGGTATTCTGTGAGATCATTCTGAAGATTCCCCGTTTTCCAGGATAGTTGTGAAAATTTTTCGTAGTCAAATTGATCTTTGTGCATCCCAATTAGATAAGCACCTTTGCGCAAAGAAGGGCCCAAAACTGGAACTCCTTGCCTTAGCTTTTCTGCGATATCCTTCCATTGGATGTCCCTGATATCAAGGCAATCATTTCCGACTGTGATGATACTTTCAAAACCTTTCGAAAACAAGTCCTGCATTGCGTTTGCAAGTCGCTCGCCAAAAGTTGAACCAATCTGAATCTCTTCATGATAATGATATACTGGCAAGCCCGAACTAGCTAGAACATCCAATGTATTGTTTATCAGATGTTTAGCTACTACAACATTTTGACTATTCGACTGAAGAGGATTCCATTTCTTGTGCTTTACTTCTGATTGAGCCGAGCGACTAAAGAATAAAATTGCTGTCTTGTTGTTGCTTATCACAGGGCTAAAATACACTTTTTATCTTTTCGGAATAGACAAAAATGACTATTTGGTGCCATTTGTCATCGATAGTCCTTTCTAACCTTCAAATGTTTTCACATCATCAGGTTTGTCAAAAAACGTTTCAGGGTGTCGGAGAAAGGTTCCAAGCCATAGAACGCTCATCAGAAAGAACCCCGGTATCGGCCTACCGTTTAATGCTTGTTCCCCAACAATAATACCACCTATATAGGCAGTACACATCAAAATTCCAATCTTTCGAGTTGCTGGTATCCCGAGTAGAACTGCACATGTTAACTCCAAAATACCTAATGCAATAGGATCTGTGAAATTAATTAAGCGAATCGTCTCAACAACCGTTTGCTCACCAAGCAATTTACCGAAACTACTACCTAAGAGTCCCAAGGCAACGAAGTAGATAAGAATATTACCGGCTACACGAAAAACAAGTTTATCTAGAAATGCAAACATAGTTTATTTGTATTGATCACTAATTAAAAAACGATCTTTCAAAAGCACGAATAGTGCCACAGAAAGTAAACATAAGAAAGTTGAGACGATCCATAAAGCATCAAAGCTATAACCGTCGATAATAAAACTTCCCATTAATGGTGCCACAGTAAAAGAGAGCGAAAAAGTGAATGTCATTAAGCCCATGTACGACCCACTATTGCCACGGTTTGATCGAGCAAGCGCCAAACTATTAAAGAATGGTAAATTCAGTATTTCACCAATGCCTATTGTCAATGTATAAATCAAGAATGGAATCAACCACACCAAGGAAGACCCTGATGCAGGAATCATAAGACTGAGATAGCCAATGGCCATCAGCAGACCTCCAAATATCACTGGTTTATAAAACTTCCGTTGTTTTTCATAGTAGTTTACAATTGGCATTTCAAACACCACAATCAGCAGTCCATTTAATGTAAAGAAAAACCCGACCATCTGCTCTGTGAAACCATACACAGTTTTGAAGAACAAAGGAATCGCAAATAGTATCTGCAAAAAAGCAACTACCACTAAAAACATAATCAGAATAAGCCAAAGATAATTGTAGTCTGTGTATGCGGTTCTAGCGGTAATATTAGTTTCCACCTTAACTTCATCTGGAATTTTTCTTTTTTTCATTGAAGGATGTACACTAATAAATATCAAGAATGTCAATATTGCGGATCCTCCATTTATGATGAATAGCCAATCATATCCAAACTTGGCCGCTAGAAATCCTCCGAGAGCTGGTCCTACCGCAATTCCAAGGTTAATTGCCATTCTTAATAGACTTACCGCTCTGGTCCTATTCTCTTCTTTGCTATAAATTGCAATTGCGGACATTACAGCAGGTCGAAGTAAATCGGCTAGTAAAGCCGTCAAAAAAATCAAGGAACAAAATCCAATAAAGGTTTTGGCTGTAACCAAAGACCAAAATGATAGACCACCCGCCAATAAACTGAATTTCATGATTCTGGCAAATCCATATTTATCGGTCAAGTACCCTCCTAGCAGGGAAGAAAGTAATGAACCAATTCCAAACCACATACCTGCTGTACCGGCTTGAATCAGCGTAAATTCCAATTCCTCAGTCAGATATAATGCTAAAAAAGGCACGACCATTAGACCAGACCGATTAATGAGCATTAAGCCAGACAATATCCAAACTTCCCTTGAAAGACCACTAAGTGACTCTTTATATTGTTGGTACACTTTGCCTAGCATAATATTGCGATAGATTTAGATGAATAGCAGAGTCACTTCTACTAGCAAAGGTGGTAAATTCGGTTAAAAAACCATTAAAACTATTTTGAATATGAATTTGTTCAAGGAAGGAAACCTTACTTTTACAGCAAAAAGAACATAAGTATGCGTATTTCTTTCCTGATTCTTCCTTTTTTACTGTTGCTTGGCTCAATCAATCCAACATTCAGTCAAAAAAACTCGGTGTCAATTGAATTTGACATCAAGGATTACGATAACGATACACTTTTGATAGGATACTATTACGGAGATCGAACTCTAGTATACGATACTCTTAAAGCAACGAAACAAGGGAAATTTGAGATAAAGCAAGATTCTCTTCTAAAACCTGGAATATACTTAGCACTCTATCAACCTTCAAATGAATACTTCCAATTTATGGTCAATTCTAATGATCAAGTATTCTCTTTCAAAGGCAGCCGAAATGAAATTCAACCTAAACCTAGAGGTAGTATAGACAACGAAGTGTTCTACTATTATCTAAGATTTATTGAAGAAAAGTCAGAGCAACGTAAGAAGTACAATTCGGAGATAGATACACTTAAGAAATACGGTAAAGATATTACAGCTCTCAGCGATAAGGCGAAAAAACTCGATGAAACAGTGATGTCTAAGCAACTCGAAATAATAGAAAGCCATCCAGAAACTATGACTGCTAGGCTATTGAAGAGTAATCTAAATATAAATATTCCGTCTTACGAAGGAACTGAGAAAGAAGTACAATTACAAAAATATCTCTACTACAGAAGCCATTATCTAGATCATATTGATTTGGGAGATCCAGCAAATTTACGCACTCCGTATCTAGATCAACGCATTAAGTATTATATGGAAAAACTGACTCCTCAGCATCCTGATTCAATCATTATTGCGGTGGACTATATTCTTGGTCAAATGGAACCATCTTCTGAGACATTCCAATTTTACACATCGAGTTTTCTCAACAAATACGCAAATAGTAATATCATAGGATACGATGCCATTTACGTGCACATGATCGACAATTATTACTCTGTCGGAAAAGCTCCCTGGGTAAAGGAAGAAAATCTAGAAAAATTCATAAAAAATGCTGACAAGCTGCGTCCCATTCTAATAGGTGAACAAGCCCCTCCAATTACTTTCTACGATAAAGAAGGAAATCCTGTTAAATTGTACGATATCGAATCTGAATATACTGTCATGATCTTTTGGGCTCCGGACTGTGGACATTGTAAGAAGGCAATGCCTGGATTAATTGACTTCTACAAGAAGTTTAAAGACCGTGGAGTTGAAGTACTAGGTGTATGCACTAAGCACAGAGATAAATATCCATCTTGTTGGGAATTTATAGAAGAGAAAAAACTACCTTGGCTCTCCGTTGGAGACGAATACCATCGATCTAAATTTAGAGATTTGTATAATGTCGTTTCAACTCCGAGACTTTTTATTTTGGACAAGGACAAAAAAATCTTGCTTAAAAGAGTACCTACAGAACAGATTGACGAAGTTATGGAATCTCTTATAATCGAAATGCAAAATGCCAATCCACCTAAACAATAGGTTAAATAGTTTTTGGTTTTGGGATTGCGTTGAAAAGCGTTTTTGTGTAGTCATTTTGGGGTTCTCTATAGATATCTTCTGACCAGCCATATTCAACAATCTTTCCTGCTTTCATCACTAGTAATCTGTCACTGACAAATTTGACAATTGATAAATCGTGTGAAACAAAAAGCAAGCTTAAGTCAAATTGTTCTCTGAGGTCCATGAGTAAGTTCAATACTTGGGCTTGTACCGATACATCAAGTGCACTAACTATTTCATCGCAAACAATAAACTCAGGATTCATGCTCAGTGCGCGGGCAATACATATCCGTTGTCTCTGACCTCCTGAAAACTGGTGTGGATATCTGGAATAGTGCTCGGGAAGAAGTCCGACCAATTCTAGCAACTCCTCAACTCTTCCCCTACGCTGTTTTTGAGTTGGTAGGATGCGATGAACTGTCATAGGTTCTTGAATAGCATATCCAATAGTATGCCTTGGATTCAAGCTGGAGTAAGGATCTTGAAATATATACTGAATTTCTTTGCGTTTTCTGTTCAATGTTTTTCGATTCCAATCAGTTACGGACTCTCCTTTGAAAAAAACATCTCCAGCATCAGGCTCAATCAAACGAAGAAGTGCCTTTGAAAGCGTCGACTTACCGCATCCACTCTCCCCCACTAGCCCAACAGTTTCACCTTTCTTGACGACAAAACTAACGTTATCCACTGCTTTCAAGTAGGCTGTGGGTTTTCCCCAAAAGCTCGACTTGACAGGATAAGATTTAACGAGATCTCTTACCTGAAGAACATCCTCAGCTACCTCTAGCATTTTCCTGCGTAACTGCATGGATGTTGCGGAAATCTGATGCTTCTGAATAAAACGTTCTGTAAAATCATTGAAATCACCATCATCTCCTATTGAAGTTTCAAATGAACGTGGTTTTGGCAGTCTATCTAGCTTTACTCCGAGAGGCGGTTTACTAGCAATGAGTCGCATTGTATATGAATTCTTAGGAGCTTTAAATATCTGTTCTATATTGCCTTGTTCTACAATTCTGCCATCTTTCATCACGATAACTCTATCCGAAATCTGTGAAATAACATCAAGATCATGAGAAATAAACAATATTGAAATGCCTAAATCCCTATTTAATTGCTTCAGCAAGTCAAGGATCTCTTTTTGAACAGTAACATCCAAAGCAGTTGTGCACTCATCAGCAATTAGTAGCAAAGGATTACAGGAAATAGCCATTGCAATCATAACTCTCTGCAATTGACCTCCACTCAATTCGTGAGGATAAGCTCTGTACGCTCGCTCAGGATCAGGCAATTGAACTTGTCTAAAGAGAGATAATGTATGTTCTTTAATCTCTAATTTTGACTTGGATGCGTGAATCTCCATCATTTCGTCAACTTGCTTACCACATCTCATTAGTGGATTGAGCGAACTCATCGGTTCTTGAAAAACCATAGCAATTTGCTTCCCTCTGATAGATCGCATCTCCTTTTCGGGAAGTTCTTGAAGTCTTAACCTGCTTTCGCCAAAGGTAATTGATCCAGATTCGATTGACAGCTTTTCGTCAAGAAGCTTCAGAATTGAAAGTGAGGTCAACGATTTTCCGGAGCCACTTTCCCCTACGACACCCACAATCTCTGATTTATGCACATCGAAACTAACTCCATGTATTAGCGGAGTACTAGTTTCTCTAGACTGTTCAACAACAATCCTAAGATTTTTTACCTGAAGTAAAGGTTCGTGCTTCAATTTTTGCTATCTATCGATGAATTACAAGAATAAGAAGAAAATTAGAATCGAGATATGTTTGAATGTATATCTTTATAGCCAATCATTGAAATGGAAATATATGCCAGTATTAGAAATAAATAATCTCACCAAAAGATACGGAAAGATCACAGCTTTGAATAAACTAAGCATCACGATCGAAGCTGGTCATGTATATGGAATACTGGGCCCGAATGGAAGTGGTAAAACAACAACACTGGGAATTATTTTAGGAGTATTAGCACAAGACGATGGTTCTTTTAGCTGGTTTGGAGATAAATACGGTACAAACCCAAGAAAGGAAATTGGAGCAATTCTTGAAACTCCAAACTTCTATCCTTACTTGAATGCCGCAGAAAATCTTGACATCGTTCGAGTAATTAAGGGTTTACCACCTCAAAATTACGATGAGATCTTGAAAACCGTAAATTTATATGATCGACGAAAGTCGAAGTTCCGAACTTACTCCCTGGGAATGAAACAGCGATTGGCTATAGGTGCAACTCTTATTGGCTCTCCTCAAGTAGTCATTTTCGATGAGCCTACCAACGGACTAGACCCCGAGGGAATTTCTGAGGTAAGAACCATTCTTCAAAATGTGGCATCATCTGGAAAAACCGTGTTGATGGCATCACATATTTTGGATGAAGTCGAAAAAGTATGCTCACATGTTGCTATCATAAAGAATGGTAATCTTCTTGCAACTGGGACAGTTGGATCAATTTTATCAACAGACATGACAGTAGAAGTAATGTCCACGAATGCTGAAAAACTCAAGACTGTACTTCAAGAAAGTAGTTTTGTAAAGAAGATATACGACCATAAGGACTTCCTAGAATGTGCCGTCGACCAAAGTCTCGACACTGCAACACTTAGTCAACATCTCTATGATAAAGGAGTGATCTTAACGCACTTAGTTTCTAGAAAGAAAAGACTCGAAGAAGAATTCTTGGAGATAACACAAACAAAGTAGATTAACTACATAATATATACGCTCCGCAACAGATAAAAGTATGATAAAATTAATACGTCTTGAATGGATGAAGTTCCGCAAAAACTCAGTAGTGCAAATGCTGTTGTGGATCTTCATAATATTTTTCCCTACTCTAATTTTTGTTGGTAAAGAGGAGAGTCTGACTGCAAATAACCCCTTGTTAAAACCAGGAGTGTTTTTCAATTTCCCAACCGTGTGGGATTGGTTAGGCTACGATGGAAACTGGATGGTTTTCTTTGCCCTTGGCTTTCTTGTTGTATATACTATCAGTATTGAGATCAGCTACAAAACAATGAGGCAGAATATCATCACAGGTCTAACTAGGACTGAATTCTTTCTTTCGAAGCTATATATAGTATTGATCTTTGTATTGATTGCAACTGTTCTATATGCAATTACGGGATTTACTATTGGTTGGTTTCATAGTACTGATCCTAGTTTTGCAGAAGCTATGGATAATGACTGGGCTATTCCAAGGTTTGCCTTAATGAGTTTAACTTATTTGCTTTTCGCTATGTTTATCGGGTTTGCAATCAGAAACTCTGGACTAGCTGTACTTACATACCTTTCTTATGGAATCCTTCTAGAACCGATGATAAGATGGCTAGGTCATGCGCAAATAGTCGAAGAGGGAATTAGCAAGAACCTATATCCTATGAATGCAGCAGAAGACCTAATGCCTATGCCTTTCTATCAAATAACTCAAAACATGCCAAATTCAGATGGCGCACTACTCTTATTAAGTTACAAAGAAGCTGCAATTACATCCGGTGTGTATTGTCTAATATTTCTAGGATTAACCTATTACATATTCCTAAAAAGAGATATGTAATCTTTTCTTGATCACATATATTTGTTTGTTGAAAGTGTGCAATTTGATAAGTAATCATTACTTTTGCGCTTGATTTTTCATATGCATACACTGCAGTCTGATTAATTGATTCTAAAATAATAAGACAAGTTTAAAACTAATGGCAAAAAGAAAGGTAGACCCGAAGAATGACGAAACGATTCTTGACATCGTTGAAGCAAGAGATAACATTCAGGATTATATCAACGACAACAAGGGATTAATCATCGGACTAATTGCAGCTCTGCTTCTTTTGGTTGCAGGATATTTCGTTTGGAAATATGCAATTGTGGCTCCAAGAGAGACCGCAGCTATCGAGCAGATTTCAAAGGCACAAGAGCAATTCGCTAAAGATTCTTTTGCACTAGCTTTGACAAACCCTGGAGCTGGCTTTGAAGGCTTCGTTGATATTGCTGAAAACTACGGAGGTACAGCAACTGCTAACACTGCCAAATATTATGCTGGTGTTTCTTACCTTAATCTAGGACGCTACGAAGATGCATTAGAGTACTTGTCAAGTGTCAAAGCAAAAGGAGACATTCTTCCAGTAATGAAACATGGAAATCTGGGTGATGTACATTCAGAACTCGGAGCAATGGACAAAGCGCAGTCGTCTTACAAAAAAGCGATTAACTCTTCCGAAAATGCATATTTGAAGCCCTATTACATGAATAAATTAGCTCTGTTACATATGAAAGAAGGTAGGACTACTGATGCTCAGAAACTCTTTGCTGAAATAAAGGCTGATTATCCTGAGTCTTCTGTTGCTCAAGAAGTAGATAAGTTTTTGATCAAATAAGATTCACAGACACTAAGTGCAAAACTTAGTCAATAGATAAACGTTTAAGAGAGGCTAGTGAGTTATTCACTAACCTCTTTTTCATTTCATTGACTTCAAAAAAAAGTAAAAATAAAATGGCGAGTTCAATACAAAATCTTTCTTCTGTCGTATCGCAGGGTGTACCATCAGCTAAAGGCATGAAGATGGCAATCATAAGAGCGGAATGGAATACAAAAATAACTTCTGCCTTAGCAGATGGTTGTAAATCGTTTCTTCTAGAAAATGGCTTAGTTGAATCAGATCTTGACTTGGTTGATGTACCTGGATCTTTTGAGTTACCCATGGGTGCCAAAATAGTATTGGGACAAGACAAGTACGACGCGGTAATCTGTATCGGGTGTGTAATTCGCGGTGAAACCAAACACGACGAGTACATTTCAAATGCAGTAGCTACATCAATATCGCAGCTTAGTATTTTATCAAGTACACCAGTTATATTTGGAGTACTTACACCTAATAATATGGAGCAAGCGGAAGATCGATCGGGAGGAAAGCATGGAAACAAAGGAGTTGAAGCTGCAGCAACAGCAATTAAGATGGCTGCTTTGAAGAAAAGCAAAAAACAACAACAAAAGTCAATTGGGTTTTAATAATCTAATTTGGCAATAAAAAAAGGGGAAGCACTTTAAAAAGTGTATCCCCTTTTTCGTCTTTGCTTTGAGAAAAAGCTACTTACTAGCTGGTTTCTTACGCCTAGTTTTAAAGAGTTCAACTATTTGCTTTTCTTTCATAAAGCCCAAATCTAAAAAAGTAGTTTTAACAAACTTCTTTATATCCTGATAGTCTCTACCACGCTTGTCCGTGAATGTTTTTATCAATTTCTTGATATACTGAAGCGAATAAGTTTTAATGCCGAGATTGAATTTCTGGTTACTGAAAATTCCGATGTAAACTATCATTGTTTTCATGATCTCCATGTATTCAGTATACTCCTTAGGATCAAGTTTTAGTAGGAAGTTGGCAAAGTAGGAGAAAATAACTTTTCTAAGACATTCGTTTTCATCAGACAATCCTTGATGCTGATAATAGAAGGTCCTAACAGCTTCGATAGCATCTTCGTGAACGTATCCTTTACTATGTACCACATGAACTGTTTCGTAGTACTTAGTCAAATCACCTTTTCCACCTAACTTGTCGACGATCGCTGCGACTCTGGCATCTGCTTCAGCAACATGTATCTCTGGTATATCATACAATTCATCTAGAACTTCAAAATATGTCGCTTCAAACTTAGTGTAATTCTCTCTGAGAGATTCAAGGGAATCTGTCAATACTTGTAAGTCTCCTCCTTGAAGGTCAAAAGTCATCGCAATTATCATTAGTAATTCAAGATAATTCCGTTCCGACCTTAGTTCCTTGTTGTTTAAGAATTCCTTGATATGTGCAATAAGGTTGTCATTATTGAAATCCTCATTTGAACGATACAATAAGAAAGATCTTAATCTAGGAGCTAATATTTTTAGCTCTATTGCGCTTTTTGGAAACTCAGCTGTCAAGAAATTCAAAGATTGATATTGTCTTTGATACTTCAAATAGCTTGTCTTTCTATTTTCAAGAACTCTATACTTTTCATTTTTTTTAGACTCTAGAAAATACCTGACTGATTTAAGAGGAATTTCATCGATAAAGTTGGTAACCCATATGTCACTACTTAATGCAAACCCAATCTGTAGCGTCTGACCTATTCTTTGCTTTATCACCTCAAAGTTTGAAGATTCACAAATACCGCGAAGAACATCTTTAAAGTGATTTTGTGGTCGAATATACTTGTAATGCTCATTGAGCTCACCTCTCAACACACAGTAACCCAAAATTCTAGGTAAATACATACCTTCGTATTGCGGCTCTAGTAGTGCTTTCTCAAAAGCGACCAACTGGAGTGGGTGGTTTCGAGCGACCTCTTCATGAATTTCTCCTATCTGCGGCTCAAATTCTTGAACAATCAATTTAAAATCCTCTTCTTCTTCCGTATCGAGGTATGTTTGCAAGGCCTCTGAGCCTTGAATAAGATCGGCAACTTCTTTCAGTCTTGCCAGATACTTTTTATCTAAAACTTCCATGTATCTCGTTGTATTTGATTAGTATTTTTCATTAGAATTTCATGTAACAAAATCGAACGATTAAAAAGAAAACCTGATAAAACAATTAAGCTTTATCAGGTTCACAAATTTCGTCTTGCCCAAATATAATAAATAAATATTACAATCGAGTTGTTACATATGTAGAAAATCTAAATATATAGTGTCGCTTAGTTTGCTGTTTTTATTCTTCTTCGCTAGTTGCAGCAGGTGCAGCTTCTTCAATTGCTCCTTCTGCTTTAAACGCGTCTTGTGCCTCTTGTTCAGCTTCTACCGCGACTGGAGCAGCTTTTGCAGTACCATCCACAATTTTTCTAAATGCTTCTTGCTCTGCTTCAGTTTTAGCGATTCTCTCAGCAACTTTTGAATCCTTTTCAGCTACTTTATCTTTATAAAGTTGGTCAGCTTGTTCCATTGTTAGTGCTCCTTTCTTTACACCTCTTAGTAGATGTAATCGATACATAACACCACGGAATCTCAAGATTGCTCTTGCTGTATCAGTTGGTTGAGCACCTTTTTCAATCCAATCAATAGCTCTGTCGCTATCTAATTGAATAGTTGCAGGAACAGTCATCGGATTATATGATCCGATTTTTTCAATGAATTTACCATCACGCGGAGCTCTTGCGTCTGCCACTACGATGTGATAAAATGGAGCTTTTTTTCTCCCTCTTCTAGCTAGTCTTATTTTTACTGCCATAAAATGTAAAATTTATTTGGTTAAACCATACCTGACTAATTCGTAAATCGAACACCAGGATTTTGACGGCACAAAGATACACCTTTTAATTATATCTCAATGCATAATACTATTGAATAGTAACAGATTTATACACTACCTCATTTCCTACCGTAATTCTCAAAGTATATTGACCTTTAGCAAAGTCCTGTGCATTGAAAAAATACTTTTGGGCGTAAGCCCGTTTATCACCACCTATCGTTGAATTACCTCTTTGTCCATCTCCTAACGTCTCTACAACTTGCCCCAACATATTGATCAATTCGATTCTGATTGGCTCATTTGTAAATTGTTCAACTTCAACACATGTGATAGCGCTAGCTGGATTTGGAAATACGTTCAAAGCAGCTACTACTTCCTCTAAGTTTGAAACAATACCACAGTCAATAAATTCGGTTTTTCGCGGGCCATCTGCTCCAACAAAAGGCCTTAAAATCTCATCACCGTTCTCCAATTCTACTCGAATAAAGTATTCAATTGACGATCCTTCTGCATAACTTTCTAAATCAATAGAATAAATCCCTTCACTTACCATATTCATGGCAATAGGCTCTTCAGAGCCATCTTCGACTAGGACGAAATTTACAGCTGCGACATTCTGCTTGGTGTTCAATTGAACTTCAAAAACAAAAGTCTCATTAGCGCACCAGCTCTCTTCTTTTTTCATACTTATCTGACTGGACTCAGACACTGCTACCTCTTTAGTAATACAGTGCAAAGCTCCAGAAAGTGGTATTATCTGATTACAATTGATTCCTTGAACATTGTAGCCCGGCATCAACTCACTCCAAATCCTTAATGCAGTTGTATCGTATTCTTCCGTGTAGGTCGGTACAATAATGGTACTATTCGCAATAAGTGCATTGGCATAAGTCCGATAATCGTCACCTTGATTTGGATAATTTCCGTCCGGCCCAGGGGGCATTGGGATTCTCTTAATATTAAAAGGTCGACCATAAGCAGTCTGATACTGATCTAGAATATACTGAATATTAGCTTCTATCTGCGGGCCATCTGCTATTCCTTCCGGGTACTCCCCTACTAAAATTGTTTCTTCATCGATCAATTTCATGTGCATATCAATATGATGAATAAGATCATAGGGTAACGCTTCCATTTTAATATACTCATCAATCCCCATATACTGATTCATGATTGAATCAACTGCAACTTCACTATGATTGGAGGTTCCATATTGGTTGTTTGCACCATTCTCGTCTAAAACTAGATCAGAGGAAAAAGCTGTACCCAAACCATCTGCCATAAAATTTCCACCTGTATTTACAAGATCTTCGGGAGCTGTTGATGTTTCATAAACTGGAATATTGAGAAAGGCTCCAAGTTGTTGTGGTACTTGGTCATCTTTATATCTAGGACGATTATAAATCCAATCAATCCAAACTAATTCACCTGTTTCCTCTAAATATCCTGAATTTGGGCCATAATCTCTTACCCATAAGCTATTGCTAGGAATCTCATAAAAACTAACGTTTTCACTGTAATCAATACCTTTATTACCTAAGTATGTTTTCACGTTACTCATGTTATCGCAAACGATGATAACTTCAACGTCATCTTTTAGGTACTTCACTATTTCGGAGAGTATAGAGTTGAAGCCTTGCCAAGTTATGATAACAGATTGCATTGGTTCCCACTCTGCCGGAGTTCTAACAACTCCGGGAGGAGCAGTTATTTGACTAGATTGGTAAGGCTTGTAAATACCTTGATCGACAATCTTTCTTTCTTGAGAAGTTAAAAACTTAGGTAGTATTTCTTGCTGGGCCATGGAAAAATGGCTTAGTAAAACAAGACAAAATATTCCAATGGCTAATCTCATACTATATGTTTATTTATTTCTAGAACTTATATTTTAAACTTACACTTGGTAGTATGGGTAGCTGATCTACCCTATTATATGTTATTCTATCAAAGTAGAAAATATTTGCGCGATCGTAAGCATTTGTTACAGATGTATTAATCTCCAATTCACCTGCTTTACCAAAATCTATACGCTTTATTAAAGATAAATCCAATCTATGAAATGCTGGTAATCTTCCTCCATTTCGAGATGTACTGTAAAGAACTCCTACTTGATCAGGATTCTCAGTTACTACGTTTGTATTACTTCCATTTGCAAAATTGAAGAAATCATAGAATGCTTGAGTTTGAGTGAATGGAAAACCTGATCCAAAATTCCATCTTGCCCCGACTTCCCATGAATTGTTGACTCCAAACTGGTAGTTTCCTAAGATATTTACATTATGCCTTCTATCAAATATTGTAGGGTAAGTCTGTATACCGTCAAACCTGTTTACATATCCAAGAGCGTAAGTACCCCAGAGGTAGAGGTTGGGAAGACTATACTTCAATGATATATCTCCACCATAGGCTACTCCGTTTTCAGATGTATAGTTGGGATCTGTCGCATTGAGTTTATTACGATTCACTACAACTAGTTGATCAAAACTCTTCCAATATGATTCGATATTGACAGAAAAATTTCGCAATAGGTCAATTTCAAATCCACCTACTGCATGTGTTGCTTTCTGTAAATTACTAGAAGTTCGATTTTCAGTTCCAAGATCAGCCACTCTAGATTGCGGCGAAGTTAAAAAACCAGAAAAAAGCGCAATTACATCTTGTTCATTTGATGTCGCTAACAAATTCTGTGAGTACAAACCACCTGCGGCCTTGAATCTCAAATAGTCAGTAATATTATACTTTAACCCTAATCTTGGCTCGGGAGAAAACTCAGATAGTGCAGAGTAGTAAATAGCTCTAAATCCAGGTTCGATGACCAAATCTCCGAATTTGTATCTCAATTGTGCAAAACCAGCAATATCTGGTGATGACTGTACTTCGTCAAGTCGAATGCCAAATGGATTCGTAAAAGTAAATTCGGTATTAATCACATTAATCTCCACTCCATATTTGACAGAGCCCTGTGGAAGATAATAATCAAAATCAAAACGTCCAACAAAGCTACCTACTGAACTCTCTCTCCTATCATCATCCTCATCTTCGCTGAATGAAATATCATAAGCAGAATATCCAATCAACCCATTCATCACTAGATCTGAATTATCAAGCAACAGCTTAAAGTTAGCACCTCCACCTTGATTCTTCCATCCAATATCAGCAACATCAGGATTATTGAACCTATCCAAATAATTGAAACCAAATAAGGATAGATATGATCCATTTCCGTTGATGAAACTGATCTTTCCATATGTATCATTCAATGAATAAGGAAGACCAATCGAGTCATTCAATGCAGCGTGTGGATAGATTGCAGGACCTGTACGATCAATGTAACTAGTCTTCTGTGAAATCATAAATGATGTTGATCCCCCACTTTCAGTTTGCTTGACAATAGGTCCTTCAAAAAATGCTTTCGCCATAAAAGGACTCACAGAAACCGCTCCAGACAAATTCTTTTTATTCCCATCCTTGGCTTGAATATCAACGATTGCTGAGATTCTTCCTCCGTGTTCAGCATTAAATCCACCAGTTAGTACATCAACATTTCTTATTGCATCTGTTTCAAATGTGGAAAAGAATCCAATACTATGAAAGGGATTAAAAATCGTAAGACCATCGATCAGTATTTTATTTTGAACTGGAGACCCTCCTCTAATAAATATTTGCCCACCGGCATCACCAGTTGAAACAACTCCAGGAAGAACCTGTAGATACTGGACAATGTCAGGCTCTCCACCAGTAGAAGGCATCATCGCAATCTGCTTGGGACTTACTGATAATCTTGAAATCTTTACCTCATTACGAGCAATCTCTCGTTCTGCAGATATACTGACTTCCTTGATTTTCAATGCACCTTGAACTAGAAAAAGTTGTTGAGTAAACACATTATCATCTTCAATATCTATTTCAACTCTGGCTGTATCATATCCAATAAACGAGGCTGCCAAAGTATAATTGCCAGCAGGTACTCTCGTAAGGTTGTAGAAACCATTTATATCGGAATTGACACCATATGTAGTGCCTTCTAAATATACGTTACAAAACCCAACTGGTTCCCCAGATTCTTGATCGTAAACAGTTCCTCTCACAGATCCTTGACCAAACGCTGCACTTGCCCCAATAAGGAGGAATGCCAAAACTATTATTCTATTCACAGAAAGTACTTTAATTTTCACGCAAATGTAAAGAAATTATTGTTCCCACGATCCAACGAAATGGTAGCCGAATCTGTCGTTGAAAACACATCGTTTACAATATAAACTATCAGCAAGAAAAGGCATTTGTTTTTGAATCCAGCCCTATTAGTTGGTATCTTCAAAATATTCACGTGCTCTACGATTTAGATTATCCTTCATCCTCGTCGCATCAACTCTATTTCCATCAATTTCGTTAACTGCGTCAGAGTACAACTCTAGCTCCCATTGACGATTCTGTTTCTCGTTCCTTGACGTCGAATGCAGCAATTGAAAATCATAGCCAGCCAAAGAAGGATTGTAGAATAAGAATCTGACGTTAACCTCTCCCGTAAGATCCAATTTGTCATAGAACCAAATTTCGTATGGAGGAGCTGAAGGCTCATTTTCGACCGCAATCATATTATCAGGCCTACCGTACTTCAGAAAAATATAGCCTCGATCAGTTTGGAAGCCTCGACCTACTGCGTTATAAAATTTATTATCGACTGCTTGTGCAATCTTCTCATAGTGTCTGAAAGTCTCCTCAGTTGTAACTGGATCTACAGTCACCCAATAGTTATAGAGGAAGAACTTCTGTCCTTTAATATTATTTTCAGAAAGCAAAAGATTAACAGTTACTTGATCACTTGGCGGTAGTCTCGGTGACAGTGCGATTAGGTTGTATTCTAGTTCTTCTGGTGTCAGGCTATTGATGAAATTACCTTCCAAATCATACTCTGAATTAATCAGCAAGTCTCTATCCTTTTGGGGATTACTACGCTGGAAATACCTTTCCTCTTCAAGCATGACTTCTTGAGCTGAATTGACAACTTGAAATATCAACTTATAGTTACCGCTCGACAATTCAACAATTGGTATCATGTCTATGAACACCTCTTTACTCGAACTTTTAAATCTCTTATATTTGACAATGGGATCTATATCATTATCTAGGTTTTCAATAGACAACTTTACCGCCAGATTCTCTTGACCAGACTGATCTGCGTTATAAATTTCAGAGAATACGTACAATTTATTCATCTGCTGATGAAAGAAATGAAAAGCAGCTGGCTCCATCAAATTACCATACTTGAAAAACGGATTATCTTGCTCTCTTGACGGCTTGACATTTGAGAGAAGGCTAATTGGTGAAACGAACATTTCTTGCTTCCACTCTGCAATAGTGATTTCTTGTTGTAAATTAAACTGGTTGCTCTTCTTGAGTTGATCTACAATTTTGATTTCAACGGTGTAGTTGCCAGGTGGTAAAACAAATCTTCTCAAGTCTATAAAATCAGAGGGATTCTTTGCTAAGGGGGATCTCAGTGCGTACTTTTCAAAATCTACAATTTGCTCATCTGCTTTCACTGTCACTAAAACATTGACTCTTGTTTCAACACCCGCGTTTGTAACGATCTTTTCTTCTAGTGTCGAGCCTACAATATGCAGACTTACCTCTAAGTAAGGTAGTTCGTCTTGGTAATACACACCAAAGTGAACATCGGCATCTATTTCAGCGTGAACTATTGAGCCAATGCACGATAATAAAAGCAGCAGTAATATAATTGTCTTATTTCCCATTTTTCTTCATTAAAAAATTGAAGTTAAACTTACTTATTTTCATTTGAACCTGCAGTGTATCAGCAATCAGTCGCTTTACCTGCATTGTCTTAATCAGCTCATCTTTGACCAACAGTTCACTTCCATCGATTGCATAGTCAACTTGAACAGTATCACCAGTGAGATTGTGTCTCAATGTGCTAGTTTTAAAATCAAAAAAAGCATTCTCAAGGGTCTCTGTTTCCTTTCCGTTTCGCTCAGCATAAAGCATAATCCAATTACCCTCTATCTCTGACATTACAATTTCTTGATCCGAAGAGCTACAAGAAATAATAGTGATCAGAGAACCCAATACGCAGAAAAAAACGATCAAACTATTTTTCACTTATTAAGATTTAAAAATTTGTATAATTTGCAGCACTCCAAGCAGACATAACTGCTTGTACAACAAGTGTTCCCAAAGATACGTCAATTTGACGATAGTTGTAACACGGGAAATAACTTGCGAAGACATAATCTACACAATAAAAAAGAGCCATCTGTAAACAAATGGCTCTTTATATCTTTTAATTGCACAAAGCTATTTTGCGTTGTGGGCTTTCTCTTTAATTCTTGCTTTCTTACCAACTAGACCTCTTAGGTAGTACAATTTAGCACGTCTAACTTTTCCACGTTTTAGTACTTCAACTGAGGCGATATTTGGAGATGTCAATGGGAATATTCTCTCCACACCTACTCCATTACTCATTTTTCGAACAGTAAAAGTTTTGGTTTTACCTGAACCATTGATCTGAAGCACATCTCCACGATAAATTTGAATTCTTTCTTTATCTCCTTCAATAATACGGTAACTGACAGCTACGTTATCTCCTGCTCTAAAAGTAGGTAACGTATTCTCCTGCGATAGTTGCTCTTCAACAAATTTGATAGCGTCCATTAGAATATATTTCTTTACTTATAATTTAATTTTCAAGTCTAAATAAAACTTGAAACGAATTTGAAGCGCAAAGATAATATTATTTATGAATATTTACTTTACCTAAAGTATTTTTTTATCGCACAATAGTTGCAAACCCTTCTTCAACAATTGGAGCTCCCCTTGGACCAGTATAAAATAATTTATATACATAAACACCTGGTGGAGATTCATTTCGAACATTAAGCACTCTTCCATTCCAACCTTCGTCTGGATCTTGAGTCTCAAAGATTTGCTCACCCCATCTGTTGTAGATCCGTAGTTCGTAGTCTTTTACCCCAAAGAAGTTACCTTTAGGTTTAAATAAATCGTTGATCCCATCTCCGTTTGGCGAAAATGCATTTGGCAAAAATATACTAGCCAATGGAATTACGTCAATCAACTGGGTAAGTGTGTCAGGGCAACCACTAGGATGTAATACTACTAATTGTACAACTTGTAATCCTGTATCTTGGAATGTGTAGTTAACATCAGGTTGAAAGACAGATACCTCATCATTAAATATATACTGCCAAGAAATAGCATCTTCAGATCTATCTTTGAAAGCTACAGTTGGATTATTAGATGTCACTGGGTCTGGTGAATAGCTAAAATTTGCAATGGGACTTGGTTTGACCTGGATCCAAAATGGATACTCTCTACTGGTGTAACAACCTAGAGGCGAGGTGATTTCCAAACCTACTGAGTATATACCAGTCTCTTGATATTCATATCTTGGACTAATTACAGTATCTTGACCACCATCACCAAAATCCCATAAAATGTCGTACGCATCACTAATGGGAATAGACAGATTATTGAATGTGATATTGGCTGGTCTACAGCCTTCAAATGTACTTGGTTCAACTAGTACTTGAGATGGGATAGGAAAATAAGGTATATCTACAATCTTAGTATCAGTACAATCATTAATATCTGTGACCTTTAGCTTGACCGTCTTTATGTCAGGAGTGTCAAATAAATAACTATGGTCAGCATTCTTTATAGTATCCTCTTCATTCATATCCCATTCCCAATCAAGTATGATTCCTGACCCACTAAAACTAAGATCATCAAAGACCACATCTCCAGCGACACAGGTATCATAATCATACTCATAATCAGCTATAATTTCTGGAAATACTTCAATAAACAATTTGGCAGTGTCGCGACAATCGTCGGAGTCCGGATTAATAATGAGTTGTCCAAAATATGAACCGATATCAGGGAATGTTATCGTCGGATTTTCAAGATTAGAAGTTACAGTTTCATTTCCTAAATCAAATTCCCAAAGGTAAGCTTCAATGAAATTCTTATCCTCACTCAAGTTTTCAAAAGTAATCTCATTTTCCCCGCAGGATCTAATAAGAAACTCTTGTTCCTTGATTACTTCGTCATTCCCAACATCGGCATAAACCAAAATTTGACACTGTGTCACGTTAAACTGAAAATCCCTTTGAACAACACTCAGCAGCTCTCCGTTCCGATATTCTTTAACACAAACACCAACAACAAATTGTCCAGTGATTGTTGGATTTGCTGTAAGTAAGCCACTGAAAGTATTTATGGTAGTTCCTGCAGCAACACCTAATGGATTTTGACTTGAAAAGTCAGGTAGCTTAAAGATTACGTCATCATATATTGGCAGACAAAGCTGAGGATTTGGCGTCACACCAAAACAGCTGTTTGGATCACCAGGATTTTCATTAGTTCCCAAAGTACCGCCAGAGGTAATAGGAGTGCATAGTTCATAAACCAATTCATGACCTTCATTATCGCTAGCTTTATGATCAAAAACTAAAGGAGTATTAGCACAAATTACAATTGGCGGGAAATTATCAAACGTAGGTGAATCATTACAAATCTGCTGCGCTAATGGACTGATCTCTACTTGGAAAACCGCACCAGTTGATTCTGGGTTTTCAATATTTACGATTGTATTATTCCGACAACAACGTTGATAGGTTAATAAATATGATTCATTAATGACGGGGACAGTTATTTCAAAAACATAAACTCCTTTTTCCACGCATACGTCAGTTGGCTCCTCAACGCAAGGATCATCATTTATCGGAAGGAAACTTTCTGAGGTAACTGGAGCAAAAAATGTTTCTTGCCAATTCCAATTCGAACCTGATCCAGAGTAAAGACCAAATCTTGCTGGGTCATCAAAAGCTGCTCCACCACCGAAACAATCTCTATACATGTTAAAAGTTATCTGAAAAGTTGCGAGCTTTTGATTTCCACTTGAATCTATGCCTAAACAATCGTAATAGACCTCACCACCAATAATATGCTTTGCTTGAAGCGCCTCTGGCGCAAGAAACATAACGGCTGTAATAAGCACAATGAAAAAGGAGTAAATTCTGGCCTTGATTTTGATCATATTATAAATTTATCACTTTATACATATACCAACAACGAAGAAGTTAGAAAGTTAACAGTATTCAAACTCTAAATATTCTCTATATCCTAAAATAGTATCACAATTTGTCTCTTGATTTACTTAAATCTTGACAATTACTTTAATTTTCAGATAGTTCATCCTAAGAAAGAAAATCTAATTCTTCCGATAATTTTTTTCGACAAGCCGTCGTTTAGCTTTCACAATAATCCTTTGTCCTAAAGCAAGGTAAAAAATGAGATCAACTCAATTCGTTCCTAAATATGACCCAACAGCAGTCGAATTAGCTGCGGCGATAGAAAAAGGTTGTACCATTTTGTTAGCGACTGATACGATTTGGGGAATGATATGTGATCCATTTAACAAGGAGGCTTATGACCAACTCTATTCAATAAAGAAAAAACCAAAGGACAAGCCTCTAATTATTTTGGTGAGCAATATAAGTATGTTAAAACAATTCGTTGAAGACATTCATCCTAGAATTGAGACTCTTTTGGTTTATCACAACCGTCCTTTAACAATTGTATATGATTCTCCCATAAATCTACCTCAGCATCTTCTAGCAAAAGATGGAACTATAGCAATCCGAATTTCTAAAGATGCTCTTTGCAATGAGATAATGGAGCATACGGGCAAACCGCTAGCTACCACTTCAGCAAATATTTTTGGTGAAAACCATGCACTTGATCTTGAAGATTTACCTAAACAACTATTAGCAGATGTCGACTTTGTAGTAAGCAATAATGCTCAAGTCCCAGTAAACCAAAAAGCATCGGTAATAGCTCGATTTGATCAAAAGGGGGAGTTAGAAATACTTCGCGAATAATCAACCTATCTAACTAATGTAATAAATCCTGATTCATCAACAGGATTATCTTCTGCATCCAAATAGAAAAGTTTCAGCACATATACATCCGGAGGAAGATCCTTCCCTACATTACGAATTCTTCCATTCCAACCTTCCTCTATGTCATTGGTAAGAAAAACCTGTTCTCCAGTTCTAGAATAAATTGACATTTCAAAATCTGAAATATATTCAAAGTTCCCTTTACCTTTAAAAACGTCATTTATTCCATCTCCATTTGGTGAAAAGGCGTTTGGAATAAAGTAAGTTGACTGTGGACCGATAAAAAATGTCTTTCTAATAGTGTCAGGACAACCACTTGGATGCGTAACTATCAAGTCAACAGTGTGTTCACCTAGGGTATCAAAGACAAAAGTGGGATTAGGTTGATATACTGAACTTTCTTCATCAAAAATATACTGCCAACTAATTGCATCAGTTGACTCGTTAAAAAACTCCATTACAACATCCTCTCCTTTGGGTTCATCTGGTGTAAAAGAAAAGTCTGCAATTGGTTCTGGTAAGACCTCAATCCAGAATGGATATGTTCTACTTACCTCGCAATCTAGCGGGCTTACAATCTGTACACCAACGCTATAAACTCCAATCTCGCTATACTCATGGATTTCATTAATCTCAGTACCAAAAGTCCCATCTCCAAAATCCCACAATACTTGATATGTAGTATCTATCGGAGAGCTCAGATTATTGAATAAGATTTCAGAAGGAGCACATCCCTCAAAGGTATTGGGCTCAACTACGACAACAGGAGGTGCAGGGAAATAATCAAATGATTTTGTTATTGTATCAATACAACCATTCAGATCCCGTGTTTGCAGAAAGACTGACTTTTCTCCAGGAGTATCATAAAAGAATTTGGGGTCCTTCTCTTTACTTTGACTCGTTGTGTTGAACTCCCAGTCCCATTCTAGAATCACTCCAGTTTCGGTGAAAGACTGATCTTTAAATTTGACTGCTTCTGCAACACAAGTATCATATTCTAGAGTAAAGTCTGCTTCCATATCAGGAAAAACATCAATCTCTAAAAAAAGTGTATCTGAGCATCCATTCACATCAGGATTCACAATCATCAGGCCAGTATAGAATCCAGGGTCTGGGAATGGAACATCAACATCTCTAGTATCGTATTCCAAGGTTTCCGTAGAACTTATGTAGAATTGCCATAGATAACCTTCTATTGTTGCTTCGTCTTGCGACGAATTGATTATCGTTAGGGGATCAGAACCACAATGTTTTAGACTTAGATTTTTGGGTGCTGTTTCTTCAGCGTCATCAATTCCTGCCTGAACATTTATCACGCATTGAGTCACATTAAACTGAAAATCCCTTTGAACAGTTCCAAGTAATTCTCCATTAAGATATTCCTTAATACAAACTCCTACTACATATTGGCCAGTATTCATTGGGCTACCAGTCATCAAGCCTGAATTCGCATCAATCAATAGATTTGCTGCTGCCCCCAAGGGAATCTGAGCATTAAAATCTGGCAATTTAAATATGATTGGATCATAAGGTGGAGGACAGTTAAAAACGTCTGGATTAACACCTTCACAATCATTGACATTCCCTGGATTTCCAAATATTCCGTTAGTTCCTCCTCCATCGAGAGGCGCACAAAACTCATACACAATGCTGTGTCCGTCTTGATCTACAGCAGAATGATCAAAAACAAACGGCTTATTTCCGCATATTACTGCTGGAGGTAGATCATTAAATACAGGGGAATTATTGCATATGGATTGTGCCAGAGGTGAAATCGTAACCGTAAAAGAGACGCCTGTATCCTGGGGGTCTACGATGTTCACGATTGAATTATTACGACAACATCTTTGATAAACAACCATGTAAGACTCATCGCTGACGGGGACAGTAAATTCGAACATATAGACTCCCTTGTCAAGGCAAACATTAGGTGGCGGCTCAACACAAGGGTCATTTGTTAAAGGTACATCCGGTGAAATCGACACGGCAGCATTTGTATCATCGACAAAAGACCAATCGTTTCCGGAGCCATTAAAGATGGAGAAATCAGCGGGAGAGTCAAAAGAGGCTCCCATTCCTTGGCAATCCCTATACATAGTTGCTGTAAATGCCAATGTGATCATTGGAACTCCATTGATCGTATCAATACCTAAGCACTCATAAGTGATTTCACCTCCTACGAGATGCGCAGCTTTTAGGGGACTGAATCCCACAAATAACAATGAAAGTACAGAGAACTTGAGTAAATGTCTAAGGACATTTTTATTAATCATGCCAACGTTTTTTTGATAAACATGTGCTAAGATACTGAATCAATGGCAATAATTATCTAAAACAAAATTCCATCGGTCAATATTTATCCAACTTGACATTTCGATGGTTATTAAGCCTAAAAAGCCGCGGCTGCATATATATTAATAATCACAAGCCACAGTATTCTAAGAAATTTTGTTATTCAGTCTAAATTCCTAATTCTCAATTTCGAAGAAATCTGCAAAAATATTCTCTTTCTGGAGTGACTGTGTAGCTTGCTGAATAAATACGTCAGATGAAGCAATTATTTCTATTGCCTTGGCACTCATTCCTAATTGCTGATAGATTTCAGATTTAAGCATTGCCTCCCCTATTTCAAGTGAAGCATCAGAAATTTCTAAATTATGATCTGAGTATGCTCGAACCACTAAATCGTTGATGTCCTTTTGATACAAATCTAAATTAACAGAATCAGCAGCAAACAAATGATTAGATATAATAAGCTCAAATGCTTTGGATACAACTGATTGTTGAACAATCTTCCTAATTTTTTTTTGATCTTCTGACCAGTTAACAAGAATATCTGGAGTAATTCCACCTTGTGCAATAATTGGTCTATTGAGTAGCTTTGTGCTATACTGAGTGCTATCTACTTCCTTATCGGTATCGAATGGGGTCTGAATATATCTACCTGTCGGCGTAAAGTATCTCGCAATCGTTAAGCGTAAAGCCCCTCCATTAGATAAGTCGTACTGTTCTTGAACTAGTCCTTTTCCGTAGGATTGCTCTCCTACTACTATAGCTTTGTCCCAATCTTGCACCGCGCCAGCAATAATTTCGCTTGCAGATGCCGAATTTTCATTTATGAGCACTGCTAACTTATCAACTTTGTAAAAAGGGCGGCCTGTTGTATTGAACTCACTTTTACGATCATTCCGATCTTTGGTAAAAACTAAAAGACGCTTGTCTTCTACAAACAATTGATTCAATATTTTTGTAGCTTCTGGAAGATATCCTCCTGGATTATCTCTTAAATCAATTATAAGCTCTTCAATAATTAGATTCGTTTGAAAGAACTCTAGGGCTTTTACTAGACCTTCATAGGTATTATCACTAAACTTGCTGATGTTAATATATGCTATATCATCTATCCAATAGTACTCTACATTTGGATACAGTATATTCTCTGGTTGGACTTCAATCACTTCCTCAGATTTGTCTAGATGAAGAACTTTAAGATTGAGAACTTCGTCTTGTTGCGCCTTAAGAAAGCTCCATTGTTTCTTGATAGGCATATTCTGTCCTGCCAAAATTGAATCATTACTACTGATTATTGCATCTCCAAATTCAAGACCGGACAAAGCTGCAGGACTCTTTTCCATCACTTTCGTTACTCGCAGTGTGTCTCTATAAAGTATTGTTTCAATACCAATACCTTTATAGTAACCTGACATAGTCTCCTTAACACTCGCAATTTCATCAGGTGTAATATATACACTATGGGGATCTAATTCATTGATAATTGCATTTGTTGCTGCATCGAGCAATAGTTCCTCATCTATCTCATCAACATATCTAGCATCAATTAATCGTAAAAGCTCTTCAATTCTTCCTATCTGAGAAACTTCTGCATCAAACGACTGGATGAATCTTGACCCGTTATGACTACCTGTATCTGCAAGTCTGTACCCCACAAGCATACCAAATGCTGTGAAGAACGCAATTAATAAGGGTAACCATGTTTGATAAGAAAACTTAACTCGATTATTCATGTAAGTGGAACAATTATATTGCATAAGGGTTTAGCAAATCCGCTTTCTCCTTCTGCACTACAAAGAAATAGATAAATTTTGACTAGTTCTGTATCAAATGTACTGAATAACTAATTCACTACATTGTAAGAATCTACTCATAACTGCAAGAAACTTGAATCAGAAAACTGAAACAACTCTTCGATATTGACTGTGTAGAAAATCTCTATGTTCTAAAAATATTATGAAAAACCATTTGAATCGTGATATTTTATTTCAAAAACATGAAAAATATTAAGCGAAAAATCGAGCAAAAATTTGACATAATCGATTTTTTATTATTAATTGCCGCAGAATCCATATAAATATGGATCGAGACTGAATATTTAAAATAATTTACACCATATGAGTAGAGTTAAATTTGACATGGAGTTCCTTTTCCGTGCTTCGCCAGCTATAGTCTATAGATTTATCACTACGCCTTCATGCCTTGTGAGATGGTTCTGCGATACCGCTGATATTACTGGCGATATTTATACTTTCACATGGGAAGGTTTTGATGAAGTTGCTGAGTTAATAGACGATATTGAGGAAGAAAGATTGCGATTTCACTGGGAAGATGGAGAAGAAGGCGAATACTTGGAATTTAGGATGTATAAAAGTGAGGTTACAAACGAAACTATACTTGAAATAACTGATTTTGCAGATGATGACGAAGTGGAGGATCAAAAGCAACTGTGGAAATCTCAGCTTGACGTGATGAGATCCGAAATGGGTGGATAAGCTTTAGAAATATTGTCCCAGACCGATCACAAAATGGTCTGTTTCAAAATCAGTTAAACTCCTTCCGTAATCAACTCTCAACATAGCATTGTAAATCGGTTTGTACAAGATTCTAATTCCCAGTCCACCGAATGCATGTGATTGACCTCCTGAGAATTGCTCCCCAGACTCTCTAATCCAACCAATATCTAAGAAACTGACAGCTTGCAGTTGCCATTTTGGTAAGTTAAATCCGATAGCACGAATTTCACAGTTGAAGGTAGAAAGTGCAGTACCTCTCTGGATTCGATCACCTACGCCCCTTATGTTTCTGTAGCTATCAATTACAAATGGAGCAAACGGCGTGTCGTAATTTGATGAAACGCCTAGCGCCAATCTAGTAGCCAAATAAAATTTTGAATTAATAGGTTTATAATAGCTGATATCTGCTTCGGCAATGTGAAAGTACTCTGAAGATTCAAAAGTTACTACACCTTGATACTGGGCTGCCCATCGAAAACCTTTAAGCCGAAAGTCATTGTGTTCGATCTTTTCCTGAATAAATCTCACTTTCGATAGACTTTTAGTCAAGGTCAAAGCAGTTGGAATATCAAACGAATAGATTTGATCCCCTGCCCTTTCGTATTGTTCGACGAAGATACCCTGAGATAATTCAACAACTATGGACGGATTTAAACGATAAAGCAATCCTGGTTGAAAAAGAAAAATATCATAATTGTAAAATATTCGTTCTTGAAAAAAGTACAATGGCTCAACTGAAGACCATTTCAACAAATTCAGATGGTAACCCCATCTTCTATTCGTTCTTGGTTTTCTGAGATAATAGATTTGGCCTGTATGTCTACCAAAATTGTTTTGATAATAAGCATACAAAGTGTTTCCTTTCCCCTGTAAGTTGATATCTACCGTACCTGCCTGGAGCCAGTAGTAACCTTCTTGATATCCAAAATTAAAGACTGGAAGTAGCGTTCTCTGCTCCTTCACTTTTATAAAGAGTTTATTCTTTAAAAGACTATCTACTTCGAGCGATGTAGCATACAAGCCGTTAATCTGTGCAAGGATTCTAACTTGTTGATTAAGATAATCGATTGAATATACGGAATCTAATTCTACCTGTAACTCACTTAGTAGATAGTTTCTTTTTGACTTTTCGTTACCCTCAAAGCTTACCTCCTTGATCTGATAATTGCTGTCCTTTTGGGCGAAAGCCCAAACAGTTAACAACATAAAAATCAGTGAAAAATTAAATCTCATTTTATCGAATCGAATACCTTAAACCTAGGTTATAAGTACCAGCTACACCATCCACAGTCGGAAGGTACTTGTTTTGAAAATAGCTTGATAATAACTCCACTTCAAAATCTGAAGTAATCTGATACTTGGCTCCAATCCCAAATTGATAAAAGTAATCAAACTCCCTTTGCCAAAATGGCGAAAATCCACCAAGCGCATAAATAGTAGCCATTGGTGTCGGAAAATAACTTAGGATTCCAATAACAGGTGTAGAGGTTCTAAAAGCTCCTTGATCAAGATCAAAGCTAATATCTTCAATGATTATATCGATTTCAGCGAATATTGACCATTTCGAGGATAGCGTAAAATCATTAAAAAACTGATTTTGAAATACTGCTCCACTCCAATCAATGAATGGCTTGTCTCCACTCTCACCTTCGAGTTGTTTACCTATCGGAAAAGTAAATGTAGATTGAATCGAGAAATTTGGCCAACTAGGAACAGGAGCTATGCGAAGCTGAGGTCCAAGAGCAGTCAAACCCGTTCTTTCAGAGGTTAGATTTCCTCTTGAGAAGAAGTCAATCACTTGACCTGACGGAAAATGATTGGTCACTGTACGAAATCGCCCTAAAACTCCTGCGTTAAATCTATTTGAAACACCGTATAGGGCATTAAAAGCAGAGGTGAAGAAAGTTGATCGATTATTGTTTATCCGATCAATTTGGGAATACAGATTATTAAAAACTTTCAGTTCGTAAGTTCCCTTCGGTATTGCAGCAGACACAACGTATCTATTGGAGCTGTTTCCGTCAACTACTGCCAATGATGATATATCTTGATCATTCAAGCTCCAATCGTACTCGTAATATTTTAAGCTCAATGACTTATCGATACTATCTATACGATAACTGTTAATGAACTGTACTATCTTCTTTGAAGATCTACCAAAATCAGTAGCATACCAATTGAAAATCTGAGAAATTTGGAAGTCGCTACTGGAGTATTTTATAAACTCTGGATTATTTAGTGCTATGCGAGTTTGTCGATCAAGTTGCTGCTCCAAGATTTCTCCTCGATAAGCAACTTCTATTATTGGAGGACATCCAAGAGCACCGCATACTAGTACAAAATGTAGTCTTGGATCTTCAAAGTGATTTAGAAGTTTTGATTTTTCGTAGTTATTTAAGGTTGTCAACTCTCCCTCAATTAATAGCTTATTTCTATCAAAAAATCCAGAAACCTCTTGAACAGTTGCAATTGGGTAGTTTTCCAAGACTTGATTAACCACCATTAAATTATAGGCATTGATTCGAAATGCTTTTAAGTCAAACTCACTTGCATTGGTTAAATCCGCTTGATTAATGTATGAAACGAGGGAAGAAATATCTGAATCATCTGATAATCCTTTGTAGTCTATTGTTCCGTTCGAGGAAACATGCAATCCAAGTACTTTATCAAGAAGAGTATTGAATTCTTGTAAACTCTCTACTTGAGCGTTACTAGTCAAAAATAGAAATATGAGGGGTAATATAAGAGACCACCTACTACTGTGAGGCATTGTGTTTTGTTTTGATATGCATTTGAAACAGATAGTCGATAGGAAAAGGTATATGACTACAAATTAAATGATAGCAAATGACGAGACCCGACAATTAGTTGACTGGAACGATACCACCTTCGGCTAATATCTGATCATAGTACTTCTTTAACCACTTGTTGGACCACCCTTTAATAAAAGTAGTTGACATAATATCCTTGACGTCATCTCGAGTCATTTTGACCTCAGACATGATTACATTGATATTGTTCTGGCTCAGAGCCAAAGTCTTGACAGCAAAGAAAAGTGGCCACATACAAGCGAGACGTATACGATGCTGATGCGTAGGAAATGCAGCGATGTATTCTAAACCATGCCTCAGATGTCGCTCAGCTTTCTCGGTAAGTCTGTTTACAACTTGTAATGCTTTATGTTGATTTTCAGGAAGGAACAATTGATCACGAGAAACTCCAGCTTCATCAAGGAACTCTTGAGGAGTAAAAACCCAACCTCTCTCGTAGTCTTTTTTCATCCCTCTCAAAATATTTACCGTCTGTAATGCGAGCCCATATTCTCGAGACAAGGGCATTAATTCTTCTTTTTTCGCCTTGATCTTTGGAGAGTGGTAAGCGAAAACGTCAGTAATAAGATATCCCACGCGTCCAGCAACCTCGTGCATGTAATCATCCATTTCGGCCTCAGTCTGAATGTAGGGTCCTTGTACCTGCCAACGAGCCATACCTTCAGTAGTGTCGGATACATGCTTAGTGATCGATTCTTGTATCTCTTTCGGAAAAGTTTGTAAGTGATTCACTAAAACCTCGGCATTCTGTGCAACTTGTACTTCAGGATCATTCCCATCTAGGTCATTCAGTTGATCTGTAAGATCTTTTACGGACTTCTTTCCTGCTAAAATTTCATACCACAGATTAAGTAACCTTACTTTACGATCAGGCTCCATTACCTCATTATCCTCTAAAATATCAGAAACACGCAGTAATAAGTAAGCAAGCATAATGGAATCTTTAACTATTCCAGGAAGCTGCTTGATCGAAAGAGTAAAAGTCCTACTAACGGACTCTAACATCTTTGCATAGTTAATAATCGAAGAATTCTGTTGATTCAAAAGTCTATAATTTATTTTGTCACATGATCGCCTTAGTCTAGACGAGTTGCTAAAATACAAATTTTAGGCAACTTAAGCTAAACTGAACCGTAAGCAAAGATATTACATGATAATTAAGTTCAGACTATGAAAATTAAAAGCTTATAATTTTTCACAGTGCGCAGTAGGGAGCATAAAAAAAAGCAACTGTTTACACAATTGCTTCCCAATATCTTGGTACCCGAGGCGGGACTTGAACCCGCACGCTCCAAAGAGCACAGGATTTTAAGTCCTGCGTGTCTACCAATTCCACCACTCGGGCGTATTCTAGAAGAACACTTTGTGAGCGAAAGACGGGATTCGAACCCGCGACCCCGACCTTGGCAAGGTCGTGCTCTACCAGCTGAGCTACTTTCGCTTGTGCCTTTTTCAAAGCGGATGCAAATATAATACTATTTAGCTATGTCTAAAAGCATAACAATGAAAAAAAGTAAGATTTTTACTACTTCTGTACACATTTCGTTCGTTTACAATTCATTAGACTCGCAAGGTAGTTCCAAAATATTTCTATTAAAATAGATATTTCAAATTCGAATCAACGAGCGATTAAACAATATTGTCAAAGTACTTCCACATTGAGAGATCAAAAACATCCAACTCTACCTCAATTGAAATAGGATTTTGTTCAATCATATAAAAATTCGCAGATTATCATTTTCGGCTTAACTTGGTACAAAGTAATATCTATGTATAATCAAGTATCAGTAGTTTCTTTTGCCCCAGGAAGAATTAACCTTATCGGCGAGCACACTGACTATAACGATGGCTTTGTTTTACCAGCTGCAATTGATCTAGGGTGTACATGTCGCATTAGAAAGAATAACAAACGCCTGCTCAACATTTGGGCAGATGACATTGATGAATTCTACAGTTTTGACTTAAAAACAAAACAGAGATTGGAGACCATTCCTACATGGTTCAAGTACTTTTTGGGAGTATTCCAGGAAATGAGTAAACAAAACGAGAAACTTTCCGGCATTGATCTTAACTTTTCCAGTACTATTCCAATCGGTGCTGGACTAAGCTCATCTGCTGCTATGACATGTAGTTTTGCGCTCGGGATTAATGAACTGTTCTCGTTAGGTATACCAAAGAAGGAGTTAATGTATATTGCTCAAAAAGCAGAACACAACTGTGTAGGGATCCAATGTGGAATAATGGATCAGTTTGCAAGTATATACTCAAAAGCAGCTCAAGTAAATCTACTAAACTGTAATACTTTGAAATTCCAACCTATTCCTTTTGAGTTAGGTGCTTTTGAAATTGTATTGGTTAATAGTGGTGTTTCACATGAGCTCGCTTCATCAGAATACAACAAAAGAAGAAAAACTTGTGAGTCTGTTGTTGAAAAAGCAAAAGTTCGAAATATCTCAATCACAAGCGTAAGTGATTTAAATCTTGACACTCTGAACACGTTAAAACCAGCTTTAACAGATATTGAGTACAAACGTGCTACGCATGTGATAAAAGAAAACAATCGAGTCCTAAAAGCTGCTGCTGCACTTCAAAACAGCAATATCCTTGAACTCGGCAAATTGATATACGATTCTCATAGTAGCTTGAACGAACAATATGAAGTAAGCTGTGATGAACTCAATTTGTTGGTAGACGCAACTAAAGAGTTGGACTATGTTCTAGGAAGTAGAATGATGGGTGGAGGATTCGGAGGGTGTACATTAAATATAGTTGCACAAGACCACCAGGGCTTGTTCCGCCAAAAAATCAGTAGTTCATTTCAAAAGATTTTCGGTAAAGAGCCCGAAATATATGATGTGAAAATCTCAGGAGGTGCCCAAATTTTATCAAAATCTAACTAGCCTAAAAACTCTGAACTCTATAGGTTGTTTTTTGTGTGTATGATTCACCTTTTCTTAAAATAGGGCTTGGAAAATGAGCGTGATTTGGCGAGTCAGGAAAATGCTGTGCTTCTAAACAAAACCCCGAATAGGGAGAATACTCGCCACCGTTCTTGTTTGCAAGATCAGATAAGCCATTTGCTGTAAAGAACTGTACTCCCGGTTGATCAGTGTAGCACTCTAGTCTGAGTCTTGATCTCTCAGAAGTCACAGTTGCTGCTAATCGTTCGGATGTTGTTCGACCTAGAACATAATTGTGATCATAGCCATTCGTCTTACCTAGAAGTGGTGTATTGAAATGATCAGAGTCTATTCGTCTACTTTTTCGAAAATCCATCACAGTATCGTCTACCGCTTGAATTACGCCAGTAGGTATGCTTTCATCATCAGTTGGCAGAAAATGCTGTGCATTAATTTGAAAACTGTGATCAAGAACTGTACCGTTCGATTCACCATTCAAATTAAAATAACAATGATTTGTCAAATTGCAGATGGTATCTTCGTCTGATTCAGCTTGGTACTCAATTATAAGCTCATTATCATTGGAAAGGAAATAGCTAACTAAAACAAGCATCTTCCCTGGATAATTACTCTCTCCTGCGGGACTTTCATAACTAAATGTAATTGAATGAGGTTCTTGTTTTACTACATTCCATATTTTATTCCCAAAACGCTCAATCCCCCCATGTAGATGATTTGGACCATTGTTGATGTCAAGATGGTATTGAACTCCATTGAGCGTAAATGTACCCTTTGCAATTCGGTTCGCATATCGGCCCACTATGCATCCAAAACTAGGATGTTTTTCTTGATACCTTTGATTTTCATTAAACCCAAGAACAATATCAATTTTATTACCTTGACCGTCCTGCACTAACCATGACTTAATGGTTGCCCCCCAATTAAGTAGCTCTACTTTGGAATCACGGTTTTCGAGAAAAAAAGATTTAATCATCACACTGCTTGTAAACAAAAATGGCACGTCTTGAGACGTGCCATTTATTTCTGTAATCTTAATTTTATTTCAATAGTGTTACATTTCCTCTTGTAATGTAAACCTCTCCGTTAGAACAAGTCACAACTAAGGAATATGCGTACACATCCGGAGCCAATTCATCTCCATTGTAAGTTCCATCCCATCCAGTATTTAGTTGGGTTGTTTCAAATACCGTTTCTCCCCATCTATTATATACTATGAAGTTCACTTCTTTGATAAAGTTACTTCTTGGTATGAAAATATCGTTAACACCATCATTATTTGGACTAAATGCATTTGGTATAAAAACATCGGTTTCATCACAATTTGGTAGAATAACTGGCACTGTCAATGATTCGACATCCGTACAACCATTTTCATCAGTAATTGTGACTGTATAAGTCGATTCCTGCAGGATTGTGTCTGTGATAGATGATCCTGTTTCTCCAGTATTCCACACATACATGCAATTGTCATTGTCCGGTGTTACAAAAACCTCTATCTCATTACATTGGTAAGGTTCTGATGGATCCGCAACGACACTCTTGTCAATCACACTAATTTCTTGAACAAAAGTTATGAGTGTATCACAGTTGTTATCTCCATTTGTCACAAACACACTAAACTCCTTAGTATCACTTGCAGTCACTACAACAGTATTTGTTCCTTCACCAGAAACTATACAATCTTGTGGTTCCCAATCATAACTAAAGTCATTTCCAGGAGTATTATTAGTGACAGTGATTGTAATCTCTTCATCAACACAAGCGATGTCTGGGTTATTAACAGTCAAATCATAGATGTAAACTTCAACCTCAATAGTATCACTAGCAGAACAACCAAACTCATCAGTGATAGTCGCAACGACCTGTGAAGATGCATCTCCAACATAAATAATTGTAAGTCCTTCTCCTATAGAACCTTCGCTATCGGTCCATTCAATAGTGCCTTCAGTATTGGTCGTTGTAGTTAATAGTACATTATTGCCAAAACACAAGAAAACATCGCCATTATCAATTTCAATTTCAGGAATGACAGGAACCTCTATTTCTTGAACAAGTTGTGTTCCATCACAAGGCCCTCCTGCAATAGTAAGAGTCACACTATAAACGCCTGGTTCTTCGTATGTATAACAAGGATTTTCCTCTGTTGATACATCATCCTCTGTCCCTTCAACGCCAAAATCCCACATATAAGAGCTACCTGTTGGAGTAGTTGAATTGTTGAAACACATTTCAAGACTTCCACACGTCACTTCTGCATTGAAAGACAATTCTGGTTGCTGTTCAGCTGTAATCTCAATAGATCCACTTTCTGTACAACCAAATTGATTAGTTACTATAAAAGTGATCGTAGTTTCTAGGTTGGCATCCTCTACAAGAATAATAACTGAAGAGTCCGTTGTCGACTCTATAATATCATTTTCATCCCAGGTGATCGTTATTTCGTGATCTGGGTTTTCATTAGTCACGACTATTTCTTCTAGGCTATTCGTACAAGCAACAAAAGATTCTGGATAAGAAATCTCGATGGTTTGATTCGAAATATCAAAAGTAGCGACATTACTACAACCAGTACCTTCTTTCACCTGAACGTATATTGTTTCATTCTGATCAACCATTGTATAGTTGAGCGTATCAGTCATATCTCCTATGACATTTTCAAATAGTGGATCATTCGACCAAACAAACTGGTTACCTTCTAATCCTCCGTTTACCCACAACTTAACTGTACCATCACAACTGACAGAGTCTAGAGCAATAGATAGGTCTGCTTTATCTATCACGTCAGCCATGAAAACAGCTGAATCTGTACAAATTCCATCAGTCACAATGATTGTGTAATTAGTGGTAGATAATGGAGCAATTGAAATCACACAAGGATCCTCTTCATCGTCAAATATCACGTAGTCCAATGGACTAATTGAATATGTTAGATCACAATTTGGATTCACTAAAACTGCAATAGTATCACCTTGACAAATCATCATCGGGCTAGCCGTTAATTCCAAGTCAAGGGGGTCAGCATCTACTTCTTGAGTTACTGAAGCTGTACAACCATTTTCAGAGGTTGCCACTAGCGTTATACTTACATTATCGTTTTGTGGTACAACTACAGATACCATTTCTCCTGTAGCACTCGTATTAAATCCATCAGATGTAATAACCCATTCCCATGATACTATTTCATAATCTGGATCAGTACTGGTGCTATTTAGTAAAATGGTTGTTGAATCGGTAGCACATGATTCTATTGATGTTTCAAAAGATGCTTCTAGGTTTGAATCATATACTCCTACTGTATCAAACACTACTGTGGAACAGCCATCAATATCCCTGAATGCTTCAAGACCAACTATATAGACTCCATTACCTGGAAAAGTAAAAGTCGGATTTACAGCATTAGCATCAAAAAGCACATCTTCAGAAGGATTAACTGTCCATTCGTAGCTATCAGCATCCGTGGAATTGTTTACAACAGATATCTCTAAACCCTCGCAAAAAGGATTGCTAGGTACATCAAATGCTGCCATTGGTCCCTCGGTGCATATTCTAGTATTATACTCGAAATTCCTTCTTACTGTAGTAGTTAACTCTCCGTCTCGATATTCTTCAACAGCAACCCCAATTAGCCACTGACCAATCGTATTTGGTAAAGCTGTTAGAACTCCCGTATTAGGATCAATCGTTAATGGTGTTCCTCCCATTGGATCATCAAACGAATATGGAGCCTGATACTCAGCTGGGACATATGGAGGCCCTGCAGGAGGAACAGGCTGTGGATTATCGAAAGTTGCTCCAGTAAAAGGATTAAATAATTTATAAACAAGAGAATCACCTTCAGGATCACTTGCTGAGTGGTCAAAAACTAAAGTCTGGTTAGCACAAATATATACGCTTGGCCAATCGTTGAACGTAGGAGAAGAATTACACTCTTCACCCATAGATTCTTCAAGTAAGCGCACAAAGAACGTTGAACCCGTGTTCAAAGGATCTACTATATTATCTACTGTAACATTTTTACAACATCTTTGATAAGCAAAGTAGTAACCTGACTCTCTTTTTGGAAGGTTTACAACTCCCACATAGGTTGCCTCTTCAACACATACTGGATTTCCTAGAAAGGAACACCCTTGATCTAAAGAAGTATCTATCGTATCAACTGTTGGGTTTTGAATTTGAATCATACCTCCAGTACCAAACCAAGGTAGCAAATTACCGTAACCATCAAAAATTCCTACGTGTGCAGTATTGTCAAATGGCTCTTCACCATTTTGACAGTCTCTCCTTACAGTTAGTGTGACTTCATAGTCACCAAAACCTAGGCATTTGTAGGTAATGTCTCCACCAACAATATGCGTTGCGTTGAGAGAATTTCCCGACACAAAAAGGAATGCAAACAATGTCCAGGTCAAAAGGCTATATAGCTTCTTCAATGGATACACTTTTATATGTTTAATAATATTCATGACTATTTTTGTTGGCGGGTTACTTCAATAATTTCCACTCGTCTCTCTTTAGACGCCTGCACACTATATATCGATGCTGGTGTATCTGAACTAGAGTCTGAAATATCTTTTGGAGCAAGTTCCTCTCCATACGACATATCTGTAACTACCAATTGTCCAGATTCTAAATAAGGTATAAGAGCACCATCATTGTACCGACGAATCTCATTCATGATAGATGAAATTCTTCGCTGTCCTAGAATTAAGTTGTAATCAGTTCTAGATAATGGACTCGCAAAACCCTTAACAGTAATTTCAAAAGAAATACCCTTTTCTAGTGTTGGTACTAGTTGGCTTAAAAACAGAGTCAATTTGTTATAACCTCCTACCACATCATTTTCAAAGAACATCTCCATAGTTTCAGGAGATTGACTTCTCCTCATGAAACTAGGCTTTCGTTTCAGATATCTTTCATAGGTAGTAGTGTAAGTTTTGTTTGTAGTTTTCGCTACTGTACGCGGATTTGGATGATCGTTATCAAAATACAAGGTCAACGGCAACATGTTATCAAGCATTCCAACTGGATCCTGTTTCAAATAAATGTTCTTAGTAATCTTCGTACCTCCTACTCCACTTGTCATTATATCAATGGAAGCTGGATAATACCCAGGATTAGAAGCTAAAAGCTTATAATTATGTCCACGCACTAAAGTAAAATTGAAGTCATTTGCAATTGCGTTTGTGACAACCACATCTTCAATTCCTGCATCAGTAAGATTTTTCAACACGATCGTTGATCCAGCTAATTCCAATTTCGTTTGTTCGTCAAACGTAAAAACATCTAGCTCCAAAAACTCTGGCTCCAAAAATAGTTTCTTTGTAATGTCTTGACTTTTCTTCAGTCCACAAGTTGAATACTTAAGTGTATCTGATTTATATCCAAGCTTCTCTCCTATGATGAGATAGTTGGTACATCGATCGAGTTTGAACAAGTGCGAATTCCCTTCATCATTCGTAATTTCTCCTACCAACTCACCTGTATCTTCATTGTACAGTTTTACTGTAGCTCCCACCAAATCACCAAGTGATATTTTATCGAATGTCAAAGCATCCAAATTCAAATCAAGTTCGTCAAACTTCACTTTATAAATATCAAAACAACATGCTTGCTGAATGTTATCGATAAACTGAGCACCTTCTCGGTTAGTTGAAAAGTAACCTGTCTCTTCATCATCAGAAAGAACAAAATAGATATCGTGATAAGAAGAATTTAATGGGTTATTCAAATGCAAAGGCTCACTATAACTACCATCATATCTGGTACTATATACATCATAGCCTCCAAAAGAACGATACCCATCCGAGCTAAAATAAAGAGTGCTGCTTGGAATATGAAAAAACGGAGTCAATTCGTCCCCTTTAGTATTTACTGACTCAAGGTTCATTGGCTTCGTAAAGTTATCCTTGTTATCTATGATCGAATACCATAAATCCAATTTGCCCTTACCTCCGGGTCTATCTGACGAAAAATACAGAATTTCTTTATCTCGGTCTTTGTCATAACCTACGGTTGGCTGTGTAGATGTAAAACCTTCCGCATTTACGAAGTCAGGAAGCTTTTTCGCTGCTCCCATCTTACCATTTTCATCAATCATTCGACAATACAAGTCGCATCGAATTTCACTATCATTGAGTCTTTCACAAACAGTGTAAAACAACTTTGATCTGTCCTTATTAAAAGCTGTATTGGCAGTGATAGCGATATCACTATTTAAATCACCTTCGATTACGTTAGCAGAGCCAAAATCACCATTAAAGTCTTCTGGTAACTTAGATTTCATGACTTTTGAAATCCTGCTCTTTTTGTCATTTTTATCCTCAAATCTCATCGAAGAGAAGTATAGTTCATCTTCATTTATTGAAGGTGCCACATCACTATAGACAGTATTAATCTTATCTCCAGCGTTTCCAACATTAATCGATTCATCTGGCTCTTGAATTTCTGTCAACGCCCACTCGGAAGCTGCCCGTTCTTTGTCAGCTTTCATCGTAAAATACTCATCATCACCACTATTCTCTGAAAGATATAAGTCATACATATCAATTGCTTCCTGATACTTACCTTGTCTTTGCATCATTTCAGCAAGATAGTACGTCGCCAAAGGATATCTATTTTCAGAATCGTTCTCCTTGACAAACTGATAATTTTGCTCAGCTAGGCTATAGGACATGAACTTCCGGCTTGACTCAGCCAGATTATAGCGTAAATCAATATTCGATTCTTCAAAAGCAACTGCCTCTTGGTAGTATACTAGAGAAGAATAATAATTCTTAGCAATATAAGCCTCTTCCGCTGCCTCGATGAAGGCCTTTTGGGTTTGCGAGAACGCTCCAAAAGAAAAAAGAAGTAAGGCTATTATTATCGTAAATTGTTTTTTCATAATCGTAGTCAGTTCCAGTTAAATTAGAATATTGGGCAAGCCTTCTTCTCAGATAAAGGCTGAACGTTGGTAATTATATACCGGATATGTACTTCAGGCCCCCCTGCACGTAAGTCGTGCAAATCTTGGAAATGAGTTAAATTCAAGTCATAACTAGCTCCTACGTACCATTGATTGAAATGTAACGCTGCCAATGGTATTAATGAACTTCCAAATCGATAATTACAACCTAGGTCAATTGCATATTTCTTGCCAGCATTTTGATTTAAATGATATCTGACGAGTCCACCGACGACTGTTTCAGCGTAAGGCCCTTGATCATAATAGTTAGCGTGTAATCCTAAATCTAGTGGATTGGCAACTTTGAAAGTACCTGTAAAGTTCAAAGCTAATCTGCGAGGAAGTTGAGAAGTAATATTATCGAATGTAGAGCTTGGCTGATTTAAATGCCAAAGGCCAACTCCAAGATTAAAGTTCGTTCTTGCTGATTTTTGAAATCTGTAGTTTATTCCTGCACCAGTTTCTAGATATGTGAAGCGATCTGTGTTGAAGTTTTCATTGGAAGGTAATGTGGGATCAAATGCAGCACCTGTCCATTGCTCATCCCATCTCAAGCCATTCGCTGAATAACCTTCAGAGGCTACACCTAATAGTATACCTGCAGTGATAATATTATTGCTGTTGATTATGCGAGAATATGATCCCGTTAGATTGAGATCAGTGAGATTGTAATTTGCATCTCCAGATTGATCATAGTTAAAAATCGCACCTACACCAAAGAAACCCTTATCACGATTTTTTGTGTAAAGCTTCATATCATAGTTACCTGTAAAGGTAGTGTAAGGTACTTCGACATTTCTCCATTGATCTCTAAAGCTTCCAATAACTCTGACATCACCGTTGAATATTCCAGTCAAGGCGGGGTTGATGTTCAGTGGGCTATTATAAAACTGAGAGTAATGAATATCTTGTCCAATCAGGTCATTCTTTCCGAAACAAAAGATCAGAAAAACAACCATTGCTGCGTAAAAATTCTTTCTCAAAGCAGGTTGGTTTTAATATCACAAAAAGTTAGCATATATATACACCTAGTTCAGAGATACTTAGAAACAGTCTACTCATAAATGTTCTAGTACCCTGATTTTCAGTACACTTACATGACATACTTACATTCTCAAAATCATTAACAAATATATGATTTCAATTGGAATTATCTGCAAGTAAGATTACATATTAATATCTTATATAAAAAAAATATACTATATGTTTTTTGTCTTAATTTCTAATTCTAAAATCCACCAATTACAAATTATAGCGTTTAATTACTTTTACCTACTTGACTTACTTAAAAGAAATTAATTTTGCAAAAAAACTTCAATAATACATGAGAATATATTCAGCTAAACAGATTCTTGAATGGGAAAATTTTCACTTTGAACATTCTGAGAAAGAACCCTACGACCTTATGACCAAGGCTTCTACATTAGTTGCTAATTGGATTGATAAAAAATTGGTGCGAGACGATATTGACATCTGTATCCTCTGTGGAAAAGGAAATAACGGCGGTGATGGTTATACAGTAGCTCAAATCCTCCGTGAGCGTGGACTTACTCCCAAGGTATATGATTTATCACCTTCCGAAGGTTCCCAACTGCGAGAACACGCAAAGGGCCTTTTTCAAGGTGAAATACAGGATGTGCATTCTGTTCAAGATTTACATGATATTGGTGACTTCCAGCTTTGTATAGACGCTATTTTCGGTATAGGTATTGATCGTCCACTGGAAGGTTTGATTTTAGATTTAGTAGAATACATCAATGAACACGCTGTACATATCATGAGTGTTGATATTCCCAGTGGTATGTACACCGAAGAACAAACTATCCATACTACCATCAAAGCACAAGAAACGTGCACCTTTACCTCACCAAAAAGAAGTTTTTTCAGCTCGACCAATGAAGATCGCTTGGGACTGTGGGTCACAAGGGATTTAGACCTTAACCCAAAGTACCACGAGCAAGTTGATTGCTCACAGTATTTAATTACGAAGCGAATGGTCAAGCCGCTGGTAAAACCAAGAATTCGGTTTTCACATAAAGGTACTTATGGACATTGCCTTTTTATTGGAAGTTCCGTGGGCATGGCTGGAGCATTAGCCTTGGCTGGAAGATCAGCTTTGCGAACCGGTGCTGGCTTGGTAACGCTTGGCAGTGTTGAGTCAAACAGAATTGCACTTCAATCTTCGCTGCCGGAAGCAATGGTAAAGACTTTAGGTGAACATTCAGTGACAGAGATTAATTCAAAGTTTGATGGTTTTAATGTTATTGGAATAGGACCAGGTTTGGGCAGAGAAAACAATACGAGAAGCGCCATACAAGGTTTTCTATCAAAACAAAAAGTTCCATTGGTCATTGATGCCGATGCTTTAAATCTAATCAGCGAACTAGAAATTCCTGAACAACTTCCTTCGGAAAGTATCATAACTCCACATCCTAAAGAATTTGATCGAATATTTGGGTATCATAAGAATGATTTTGATCGACGAAGTGCACAAATAAAAATGAGTGTTAAACTGAATATATATATAGTATTGAAAGGTGCTTACACAACAATTACGACGCCATCAGGCGATATATATTTCAATCAAACTGGGAATCCTGGAATGGCTGTTGGTGGTTCAGGTGATATTCTAACAGGCATGATTTGTTCGCTAATTGCTCAGGGATACAGCAAACTAAATGCTTGTACACTAGGTGTTTATATGCATGGATTAGCGGGTGATTTAGCAGCGAAAGATTTAGGTCAAGAATTTATGATTTCTACAGACATCATAAATTATATATCTTCAGCTTACAAGATGATTAAATCGTGAAGAAGATTGTAATTTTAACAGGAGCTGGTATTAGCGCTGAAAGTGGAATCAATACGTTCAGAGGTTCAGATGGACTTTGGGAGGGACATAATATCTATGAGGTTGCTTCGCCTGAGGGATGGAAGCGAAATCCGGAACTAGTTTTAGATTTCTATAACAAAAGAAGAGCTCAGTTACATGACGTTATACCCAACGAGGCTCATTTTGCGATTTCAGAATTATCAAAAAGTCATCATGTACATGTTATCACCCAAAATGTAGATGATCTTCACGAAAGAGCAGGCAATCCAAATATTACCCATCTGCATGGTGAGCTTCGCAAAGTAAGGAGTGAATTGGATCAATCTTATGTGATTCCTTTTGAAGGCGATTTATTCCTTGGGGACTTATGTCCAAAGGGTCATCAACTCCGTCCTCATATTGTTTGGTTTGGAGAAGCTGTTCCAATGATAGACGAGGCAATACAAATTATTCATGATTCTGACGAAGTGTGGATTATTGGAACGAGTATGAAAGTTTATCCTGCGGCGGGCCTTGTCTCGTATGCTCCTCCTAGCTCTCAGATTATTTACATCGATCCTAATCCTCAAATTAATTATGAACTTTCAAGGTTCAATGTGAGGGTTATTGAAAATACTGCAGCTAAAGCTACGCCACTCCTTGTAGAACAATACTTGTAGACTATTGGCAACCACCCTTGTTTCTCTTGCTGGAGCTCTTAGCACAAGGAAAATGAAGGGCTTGTCCTGAGCCAAATCCATAGAAAGTGACTAACAATATTACAAATGATTTTACCGATTCAAATCTATTATTTTAGTCAAAAGTGGCTCACGGATGATCACGAATGTGAGAACCCGAAATACTCCGGTCCAGGTACAACAACAACTCAGCTAAATTCAACTTTAAAAGTTTACATTTAAAATGCAGCTTGATCATTTTTGAAACCTGGATGTGCCCAAACATAAAAATGGCAGGCACCTGAGTGATACCCGCCATTAAGTATTTGAGCTAAAGATTTATTTTTAAATCTCAAGAGATTTTTCTAGCCTGAACACATGATACATCCCTCATCCATGTTGCAAACTTCTCCTTCAATCACTTCTTCTTCTTTTTTTGCAAATTTCGTCTGATGTTCCGCTTTCAATGTAAATTTGATCGGATCAACGGCTGCCTTCGACCTGAGATAGTACATACCTGTTTTAAGTCCTTTTTTCCATGCGTAAAAATGCATAGAAGATAACTTACTAAAGTCTGGACTTTCAACAAATAAGTTCAGGGACTGCGATTGACAGATAAAGGCTCCTCGATCTGCAGCTTGGTCAATTATGGTTTTCATACTAAGTTCCCAAACTGTCTTATACAGATCCTTCAATTCCTGAGGAATAGGAAGACCTTGTACACTACCATTGGCTGCCATCAACGCTTGTCTCATATCATCGTTCCACAATCCTAACTTGATCAAATCCTTCAATAAGTGTTTGTTCACTACGATATATTCACCAGACAATGTTCTTCTTGAGTAGATATTGCTTGTGTACGGCTCAAAACACTCATTATTTCCAAGTATTTGAGAAGTAGAAGCTGTTGGCATCGGTGCGAGAAGTAGACTATTTCTAATCCCCGTTTTCATGATTTTCTTCTTCAAAGATTCCCAATCCCACTTATCTGACGGTGTCACGTTCCACATATCAAACTGAAGAATTCCTTCACTAGCTGGAGAACCTGGGAATGTTTTGTAATGCCCATCTCTTTCGGCAATTTTAGCTGAGGCTGTCAATGCTCCAAAGTAAATTGCTTCGAAGATATCTTTATTGAGTTGACGTGCTTCTTCTGAATCAAATGGCATTCCTAGCATTAAGAATGCATCCGCCAACCCTTGTACACCTATACCTATTGGCCTATGGCGCATATTACTATTCTCCGCTTCAATGACCGGATAGTAATTAACATCAATGACTTTATTCAAGTTCTTAGTAACAATCTGAGTAACCTCGACTAGTTTGTCAAAATTGAATTCTCCGTCTATCACAAATTTCGGTAGAGACAGTGAAGCTAGATTACATACTGCAACTTCATCTGGCGATGTATATTCCAATATCTCTGTACACAAGTTACTTGAACGAATTGTGCCTAAATTCTTTTGATTTGATTTCTTGTTTGCAGCGTCTTTGTAAAGGATATAAGGTGTACCTGTTTCAATCTGCGCATCAAGAATTGCAAACCAAAGGTCTTGAGCCTTTACAACCTTTCTAGCTCTTCCTTCTTTTTCATATTGGTGATACCTAGCTTCGAACTCCCCGCCGTGCATATCGCACAATGATTCTGCTTCATTTGGATCGAAAAGAGACCAATCACCATTCTCCTGCACTCGCTCCATGAACAAGTCTGGTATCCACATTGCATAGAAAAGGTCCCTTGCACGCATCTCCTCCTTACCGTGATTCTTTTTAAGATCTAGGAATTCAAAAACATCAGCATGCCAAGGTTCTAGGTAGATCGCAAAAGCTCCTTTACGTTTCCCTCCACCTTGATCAACATATCTAGCAGTGTCATTAAAGACCTGAAGCATAGGAACAATTCCGTTTGATGTTCCACCGGTTCCCTTGATATAACTTCCGGTTGCTCTAATATTATGAATGCTTAAACCAATTCCACCTGCTGATTGCGAAATCTTAGCACATCTTGTAAGCGTTTCAAAAATTCCACTTATGCTATCATCCGTCATCGTCAATAGAAAACAAGAGCTTAATTGCGGTTTTGGTGTAGCAGCATTAAATAAGGTCGGTGTGGCATGGATAAACCACTTTTCACTCATAAGATGATAAGTCTCAATGGCTGAGTCAATATCTTCACCATGTATACCAACTGCTGCGCGCATTAGCATATGCTGAGGACGTTCAACTACCTTACCATCCATACGAAGTAAATATGATCTTTCAAGAGTCTTGAATCCGAAGAAATCAAAAGTTAAATCACGATCATAAATAATCGCTGAATCCAATTTATCCTTATGAGCCATAATTACATCTAATGCTTCCTTGCTAATCAGACCAGCTTTCTGAGAGGTTTTTGGATCTATATAATTATATAGAGCTTCCATAGTCGCAGAAAATGACTTACTAGTGCTTTTATGAAGGTTAGATACGGCAATTCGGGCTGCAAGTAGTGCATAATCTGGATGATTTGTGGCCATTGTCGCCGCTGTTTCAGCAGCCAAGCTATCTAATTCAGATGTTGTCACACCATCGTAAAGCCCTTGGATCACCTTTTTTGCGATCTCGATAGGATCAACGTATTTCTGGTTTAAACCATAACACATTTTCTTGACACGAGCTGTGATCTTATCAAATGAGACGTCTTCACGCTTGCCATTTCGTTTAATTACTTGCATAGGATTAAATTAAGGTAGATGAGAGAATTTTGTGTAGTTACTTATTGTATTTAGTCGTTGACTTAAGTGCTGCTTCGGACAATCTAGAAGTCTGCATCAATTGAGAAAACTTGCTTATCTTTTTCAATTCCCACTCCCGATTTACGGTAGTCCCCTACTCGTTTCTCGAAAAAGTTTGTTTTACCTTGAATCGAAATCAAGTCCATCCAATCGAATGGGTTCTCTGCATTGTAAATGCGTTCTTCACCAAGCTGTACTAATAGTCTGTCGGCAACAAACTCTATGTATTGACACATAAGGTCGGCATTCATTCCGATAAGACTTACGGGAAGAGAATCAGATACAAACTCCTTCTCGATTTCGACGGCGTCTGCGATGATTTTTGTAATTACTCCATCAGGCAGCTTATTCTGGATATGATTGTTGTACAACAAACATGCAAAATCACAGTGCATTCCTTCATCACGTGAAATTAGTTCATTACTAAAAGTTAAGCCAGGCATTAAGCCACGCTTCTTCAACCAAAAGATTGAACAAAATGAACCAGAGAAGAATATACCTTCAACTGCAGCAAATGCGATAAGTCTTTCTGTGAAAGATCCATTGTCAATCCAACGAAGAGCCCAATCAGCTTTTCTTTTCACACTATCCATATGCTCAACCGCATTGAAGAGATAATCTTTCTCTTCATTATCTTTTATATATGTGTCAATTAACAATGAGTAGGTCTCAGAGTGGATGTTCTCCATCATAATCTGGAAGCCGTAAAAGAACTTGGCCTCTGTATACTGAACCTCGTTAACCATATTCTCAGCAAGATTTTCATTGACGATACCATCACTTGCTGCGAAGAAAGCTAATACATTCTTTATGAAGTGTTTTTCGTTATCGTTAAGCTTGTTTTCCCAATCACTTAGATCTTGATGTAAATCTATCTCTTCAGCTGTCCAAAAACTAGCTTCTGTTTTCTTGTAAAAATTCCAAATATCGTCGTGCTGTATCGGAAAAATTACAAAACGGTTCGGGTTGTCTGTTAATAGTGGTTCGTTCTTATTGCTCATACCTGGGTTAAGTTAAATAATGGTTATCATATACTTTGCTCGTTCGGTCCAGTAACATATTACAAAAACGAATATATTAAAATTTTTGTAATCTGTTATTTTTGCGATAAAATAACCGAAAAAAAACGCATAATTCTTTTTCGGTATATTTAAAATGGTCGGTTTCTGCTGATTGTAAATGGAAGATATTTTTCTACCAATTTCTAATGTTGGTTCTTCCTCAAATCGTGAATACAAAATAAGGACTTTTTTTCCTTTATATCACATTATAGTTATCCACAATGTGTGGATAAAATACATAACTTGCTAATAGCCATGTAAATACAAAATAAAGAAAATATGAAACATGTGTAAAACTTTTAATATGAGAATATTTTCGGGTGTTTCGCGGACAGACAAAGTCACGAAAATTACGATAATCTACACAAAAATTGATATGTGGTTTTTAGTTAACAACACATGGATTGCAGAAACGCAAAATATATCAATTGAGCTAAAGATGAGAGCAGTACATAGCTACTATCAAAGCGACCTATATACAGAATAATGTTCTAGATTAATTTCTTCCTTCTAAAGAACCAAACAAGAAAAACAATTAGAATGACGGAAAAGAAAATGATAATATAAAAAGCATAATCGCTTTCCATAAAAGGTAAGTTGACATTCATACCGTAGAAAGAAGCTACCAAAGTGGGCACCATGAGTATTATTGTAATAAGCGTCAATCTCTGTATAAACTCATTGAGATTATTGGAAACTACAGAAGCGAAAACCTCTGTAGTACTGCTAAGTATATTAGTATGAACATTCGCCATTTCCAACGCTTGGGAGTTATCAACGATAATATCCTCAAATAGATCAGTATGTGCCTCGAACTCTTTAATTCGTAAAAAGTCAGATCTTTTAATTTTCAACTTGAGTAATTCATTACTGCTCAATGAGGTTACGAAATATACTAAGCTTTTTTCAATACGATGTAATTGTCGTAGTTCGGAGTTACGAGAACTATTATATAACTCTTGTTCGATCAGATCCCTACGAAGATTTAATTTCTTCAGGCAATCGAGAAATGCATATACATTCTGTTCGAAAATCTGGAGAACAAACATCTTATCGTCGCTTGGTTTGAAGTTTTTGATTCGATTTTCAATGAAACTACTTAGGATTGGATTATCTAACAAACTAATCGTCACAATATGATCTGGTGTTAAAATTATACCAATAGGAGCGGTTATATAGATGGGCTTTGTACCGTCTTCGTCTTGATTCAATAAGGGAGTATTCAACACAATTAGTTTGACATCATCTTCAACTTCGTAACGGGAACGTTCATCGATATCCAAAGAATCTGTGAGGTAATCGAGTGGAATAGATCTAGAATCGCTGAGCTGTATGAGTTCTTCTTTCACGAATGGTGCAGAAATGTTGATCCAGCTAGCTTCCTCAGCATCCATAACCTCTATAACACGCTTACCTTCTTTCTTGTAGTACCGAATCATACACTATCTAATTTTGCCTCACAAAGACTTAGTATCCTTGTTGGCCTTTTACAAGTAATATATTGAATTCAATTAAAGTTTGATTTCTACTGTAATAAATAAAGCAAAAACTGTACCATAATGGACACTCAACAAGTTTGCAAAATAATGCATTTCAGTGGAATCAGTCTAAAAATATGTGGAATAAGGATCCTTAGCGGAGAAACTTAACTTTTCTCAGTCAAATTTAGCATCAGATTTAGAGCCTTTTTCTTGGACTCTCCTTGCAATAAACTATTTGAAACTACTATGTGCTCATATCCACAATAGTTCATTCCCAAGTATTCAGCGGACAACTGAAACGGTTCATCAAAATGAAAAGGAGCATCTTCAGATTCTGATGTGCTGAGAACAGCCATAGAGAGGTCTCGAAGTCGTCTTCCTAGCTCTTTTTCAATTTTCAGCAAATCGGAGAAACGATCCAAAAACGTTTTCATCACGGCGCTCATTGTATACCAATAAATTGGCGTCAAAAAAACAATGGCAGAAGCGTCGCTCAACATTCGTTTCATAAGTGGAATGAAATCATCGTCGCGATTGTTATGCTCGTAATCAAAGTAGCTGACTTCTAGACTTAGCAAATCAACTAATTCAGTCTCTTTGAAGTTTTTCAATTCGTTAGCTACTGTCCAAGTGTTCCCTGGATTCCTAGACGAGCCTACGATGATATAAATTTTCTTCTTCAATTTAAGATCCCTTTGCGATTTCGATATGAGCAAGATGATGTCTTGCGTGCCAATCATACATTGCTAGAGCTTCCCATAAAGACATGGTCGCTTCAGATTCGGGATGATAGAAAGTACGATCAAATTCACTAACCGTTAAACTTTTTAGCAGTACTGCCCATCTGTGATGTACACCTTTCAGGATACTTAGCGAAAACGAGATATTGGCAGAATTATCTGCTAGTTCTGCCCACGCAGCTTCCTCGTAAGGCTTAATTACTGGATTGATTTCTGTGAGAGCTAGCTTAAACCTTATATAGGCACTCATATGGCTATCGGCATAATGATGTACAAGTTGTCTTATATTCCAACCACCAGGCCGATATGTCTTCAATAGATCTTTATCCGACAATCCCGTGGTAAGTGTATTGATTGATTCGTGAAATTGATCAATAGTTTGAATATATTTTTCCTTAATTTCTTCGCTGTATTCCGTGAATTCAACTTTGCCTATTGGAAATTTTAAATTTTTCATTCGTGAAAGTTATAGAGTAAATTTATCATAAATATCACGAAGGATAGGATTACCATCGATAGACTTTCGTATCGGCAATTTGCTTAATAAAGTATTGATAAACTTTTTGAAGGTGAACATTCCTTCCTGAAGTTTGTGTTTTGACAGTCTTTTGGATTGAATAATAATCTGCCAAGATTTCACCTTGCTGTTCAAAGTTGAAGTCTAAGAGCTTTCTACTAGTTCCAAAATCTTCAAACAATTGTTTAGCTCCACCGTAATCATATCCCTCTTTTGATTTTTGTGCTGCTAATGCTTGAATAATGTATTCTGAACCAAAATGATAGTATTGCCAGACATGAATAAGCTCGTGAGCATTGGTGTGTTCATCGAGCTCCTGATGATAATTTATTGTAAAAAAGCTCAAATATGCGATCTTCAATCGTCCGGCAATAAATTTAGAAGATGCGTCTATTTTGATAAGTTTGACAGGTAAACAATCAGGAATCACTTCCTCAATTAATTCAATTTCTTTGGGCGAAAGCCCTCTAACCTTTCTTTTAAAAAGAATACCTAAGGCATCGTATATTTCTGGGACTCCAAGTAAATCAAGACCTAATAATCCAAGAGCTAGTAACTATCGTCCCAGTCTTTTCCACTGTAATCTATATACACATTGACAAATGAACAGTAGCTTCTTTGGCATGCGATATAAACGGATACGATAACTCCATAAAAAGTACCGAAGTAGATTGAAAAGATGTTTTCCTGATTCAACAACGGTCATATCGTTTAGTTAAATCTAAAAATTCGAACTGGCTTTATACTAGCAATAAGTAAAGACGGAATAAGTAGGAACAAGAGTGTTATGCTAAGAACTCCAAGATTAATTAATATAATCGTCCATAGATCAAAGAGTACCGGTGCACGGTCAACTAGATAATTTACCTCATCAAGTTTAATCAAATGAAACTGCTGTTGAATCCAACAAAGTCCTAGACCGAGTAAATTCCCTAAAAGCATGCCTCTAGTAATTATATAAAAAGCGCAGTAAAGAAATATCTTAACGACGTCCCTACTGGTAGCCCCTAGACTTTTTAAAACTCCAATAGTATGAGTTCTCTCTAGAATCAGAATAAGATAGGTTGTAATCATTGTAATAACAGCAACAATAATCATCAACAAGAAAATAACTCGCTCATTGATATCCTGAAGATTGAGCCATCCAAAAATGTTGTCAAATTTCTCTCTGATGGTTTCGCAATATAGACTAGCAGGTAATTCTTCTATGTAGATATATTCATTCCAAACAGCCATATCCTCTGGATAGTCAAGAATCACTTCATAACCAGCCACCAGAGTCGAATCCCAGCCCATTGCAATTTGTAATAATTTCATGTCTACGATGGCAAACTGTTTATCATACTCTTCGATACCCGTATTATAAATACCGACGATCTCCATACGCTTCCGTATTTGCTGACCTTCCAGAACTAAGTTCACAATAATCATATCTCCCAAGTCCTTTCCGAGCCTATTTGCAGTACTTAAGGATATGACAAGTTCTTTCTGACTTGTGGAATCAGCAAAATCAATCCATCTACCCTCTTTCAAGAATCCGTCTAAGCGGGCCCATTCGTAATCTGCCGTTAATCCCCTCAGATAAATTCCTTCAAACTCTTTATTGGTGTCGAGTATAGCGGGTATGATAATAAATGGTGAAACGTTCTTAATACTTCCTTTGGTTTCCTTCTCCGTAAAACCACTTGTTTCTCTACCAAAAATATTACTCTTGACTGCCTGATATGTTTGCGGTTCCATAGACTCTAGTCGATCAACCATCTCTTGGTCGAAGTCTATTGGTATCGCTTCGAAAGTCCTCTTTGTGTTACTATCAGAAATGTGAATATGTCCCCAAAAATCAAAAACCTTATTACTAATTTCAGATTTAAACCCCTTAAATAAACTCGTAGATATAATCATGACGCTGACAGACAGAGCGACGGCTACTATACCAATTTTGATAATCAACTTAGTAAAGCCTTGGCTTTGTTGAAAAGTGATACGACGAGCAATAAAACGACTTATATTCATGAGGTTTAGCCTAAGCGCTCAAATGTATAGAAGAATTCATAAACCTTAGGTGAAGTCAGTCCAAAAATAATACTTTTGCGTCTTGAATTTAAGAATCTAGTTATCATGAATTTTATAGAAGAGTTACGTTGGCGAGGCATGTTGCACGATATGACCCCAGGAATTGAAGAAAGAATTGAAGAAGGTTCTGTCGTTGGCTATATCGGATTCGATCCGACCGCGCCGTCAATGACTATCGGGAATTATGTTCAGATTATGCTATTACACCTGTTTCAAAAAACAGGTAACAAACCTATCGTTCTGATGGGTGGAGCAACAGGGCGTGTAGGTGATCCAAGTGGAAAGGACAAGGAAAGACAACTGAAAAGTGCAGAAGAGTTAGATAGCAATCTGAATTTTCAAATGGAGCAGGTCAAGAAATTATTGGATTTCGAGGGTAAAAATGCTGCAGTGATCCGCAATAACTACGATTTCTACAAGGAAATGAATGTTCTTGACTTTCTGAGGGATGTGGGAAAAAACCTCACAGTTAATTACATGATGGGCAAGGATAGTGTGAAGAATCGGCTGGAATCTGGTTTGTCTTACACGGAGTTTAGCTACCAACTACTGCAAGCTTATGATTACTTGTGTTTGCTGCGACAAGACGATTGTGTCGTCCAGATGGGTGGTAGTGACCAATGGGGAAATATTACCAGCGGAACCGAGTTTATCCGAAGAAATACCGATCAGAAAGCCTATGCTGTAACTACCCCACTCTTGACAAAAGCGGATGGGTCCAAATTTGGTAAGTCGGAAGCGGGAAATATCTGGTTAGACCCAAAAATGACATCACCATACAAGTTCTACCAATTCTGGCTTAATGCTAGCGATGCAGATCTTCCAAAGTTTGTAAGATACTTTACGTACAAAAGCAAAGAAGAAGTTGAGGCAATGGAAACAGAACATGCAGATAATCCGAACGCAATTAAACGTGCGTTAGCAGAGGAGCTGACTGTTCGAGTTCATTCTCAAGAAGATTTTGAAAATGTCAAGAAAGTAACAAATTTACTTTTCAACTCTAAAACAAGCCCTGAGGAGCTTAGGGGAATGAATGTGGCTAGTCTTGAATCAGTTAGAGAAGAGATTCCATCGTTTGAAAGCAGCTCACTTGAATTTCCTACAGATTTAGAAACGGTCATTTGTGATCACACAGAGATTTTCAAAAGCAAAAGCGAATTCAGAAGGGCTCTCAAAGGAAATGCTATTTCACTCAACAAGGAAAAGCAGAATGATGCTGCAAGAAAAGTTGAAAGTTCAGATTTACTGCAGGGACGCTTCTTAATGATTGAGAACGGTAAGAAAAATAAATACATTCTTGAAATTCACAACTGATGGATTTCGACTATATCATAAATCATCTAGGCGAGGAACGCGAAAACTACTTTAATGCAGTTTCTCCACCGATTATACAGTCGAGTAACTTCGCCTTTGACAGCATAGAAGCTTTTCGCGAAGCTATTTCTGACGAACGCAACAAACATATTTATACACGGGGTAATAATCCAACTGTTCAAATACTTCGTAAGAAATTAGCTGCATTGGAAAAAACTGAGGATGCTCTGGTTTTCTCTAGTGGTTCTGCTGCAATTGCAGCTTCTATCATGTCCCACGCGAAGAATGGTGATCATGTTGTATGTGTTCGCAAACCGTACAGTTGGACGGTGAAATTGTTAGAGGACTATCTTTCTAAGTATGGCGTTTCACACACTTTTGTCGATGGACGTTCAATCGATGCAATTGAATTGGCTATCGAAAAGAACACTACAGTTTTGTATCTAGAAAGTCCAAATACTGCAACTTTTGAGATTCAAGATTTGAGGGCTTGCGCTGTGCTTGCCCAAAAGCACGGGATCATTACAATGATCGATAATAGCTACGCAAGTCCCATATTTCAGAATCCATCTGATTTTGGAATAGATGTAATAATACATTCAGCAACTAAATACCTTAACGGACATAGTGATGTAGTAATGGGTGTTGTTTGCGCTAGCAGTAAAGTTATTGAGAAGATATTCTATGAAGAATTCATGACGATCGGTGCAATTGTAAGTCCACATGATGCAGCGCTTGCGATAAGAGGTCTTAGAACGCTGAAAACTAGGCTTTTGCAAATCGATCAGACAACTCAAAAGATCATTGATTTTCTTAGCAATCACAATCTAGTTGAAGAGGTTCTATACCCCTTTCATCAAGACTTCCCACAACTTGAATTGGCTAAAAAGCAAATGAGAGGATCTGGCGGTCTTTTTTCTATATTGCTTAAAGCAGATAAAAGGGAACAGGTGGAGCAATTTGTAAAAGGAGTCGAACATTTCTTGTTTGCTGTTTCGTGGGGAGGTCACGAATCCTTGATAGTGCCTTTTATAGCTCTATTTGACATACCAAATCATCCTAACCCAGATGTCCCATGGAATCTCATCCGATTCTATATCGGACTTGAAGATGCAGATTTCTTGATTAAAGGACTTGAAAGCGGATTCCAAGCAATGTCCTAGAATGTTGTGCGAAATGTTTCGCAAATTAGCAACTGTAATTACTACTAGTCCCACTGTTCGAGATGACCTTTGACGATATCTGCCCTCTGATGTGCAAAATCTCGTAGGAGTTCTACTTCTGTTTCCCAATCCGAAACTGATTGATAAAAACTAGGATCTTCACCTTTCCATCGTTCAATGTGTCGGGGGATTTCAGGGCGTAGTTGTGATTGCAATTCATCGATTATTGGTATAACTCTTTCTGCAGAAAACTCATCATCTAATAACTTAAGAAAATGCTTTACAAAAACCTCCTTAAATACTTGATTTTCAGTTAACTTACGAAACAACAAGGTAGCCCACGGTTGGTTGTGAAGATTAGTATCTTGATCGTTCAAATTGAAAGCCAAGGTATTATGATCTACTCCCCCTGGATGCATGAAAAGTGGAGCTAGAGCAAATCCCAAATCGGTATCATGCAAAAACCAATTCCATTTAGCGTCTGGCAATCTGGCCTTCCAGTATTTGATATTATTTCCAGGCCAATCTGTATTTGCAAAATAGATTTGAGCGCAATAGTAATCTAGAAAATTGGCGGTGTCTATCTGCGAAATGACATGATTAAAGTGCTTTTGATCACTCAAGTCATGCTGTAAAAGGTAATCCACTAGCGCAACATAGTCATCGGCTGAACCTTCATCCACGTCATGATGTCTCTCGAGAATATCGAACTTAACTTCCTTCGATAAATTCTGATGCCGACGAATATAGTTCTTATTAAATTTTTCGCGCAGATTATAAATTCCCCAGTATCTGCTGTTGAGGTAAACTACAACTGGTTCATATGCTTGACCGTAAATATCCAAATCTTGAACGATCGTGTGCATCAGTGCATCACGCATATGACTTCTATTCCAATCTTGCCCCGAATTTCTAAGTCGCAGCGTATTGAAAAACGAATCCTGAAGATCTGAGAAAAAAGGATAATGAAAATACGATGGACCTACTGATTTGTCAGCGTAGAGGTTAAATGATTTTTGAGCTTGTTTTCGACTCCCACCTCCGGACACTCGCATAATGATATCTTGATTAAGATGTTCAGTGCCGTTTTGCTCAAAGCTAAAGTTTGCCTTAATTCTTCTTTTATCAAAGTAATTTGCTTTCTCTCCCTGCCAATTACTTGCGGTTCCAATTCCTTTCACATAAATTCCAATAGAGTCACTGAATAGATCAGCTTCATCTGCTGTCAGTTTGATAATAGGAAGTGTCGACGCAAGATTCTCTTCTTTGTTACAGGATGTAATAAGAACTGTAATGACTAGAATGTACCAGAGAATGCTTGATTTCATCGGTCAAATGTAAGATTGTTTTTTTATTTTGTGAATCTTGAGGGAGATCATCGTCGAAACTGTCTTTATGTTGGCTTCCTAAACTAAAGTCTAGAAGTTAATATGTAAGCTTCAAAATCACAGAAACTTCTATTAAAATTACTAACCACTCAGTAGCATGAAAAAAGAAATCGAAGAAAAGGTCCGAAAGCACATTCAGAAGAAACGATCATTCCAAGTTGTATCCGTCGTTTTCGGATTTGTGGCCTTGTTACTATTTTTGGTAAGCACGCAAGAACCTGTCTCAGAAAGATTTTGGATTAACTTTCCTAGCTTCATCTTAATGGGCGTTCTTGGAATTATTTATGTGGGTATGTTTGGTGTGTCAACGACTGCAATTTCGGATCCTTACGAGGAGGACGATGAGATTGATAGAGAGGTAGCACGAATATACCAAGCTAAGACAGAAGGGCTCGAACCAAGGTTGAACTTAGATGAGACGGATCGATTGGAATTGGAAGAACTCGAAAGGATAAGGATTAAGACTGAAGAGAGCTAACGAATCAGAACTACGGCTTGTCCACTTTTGCTGGCATGAAATCTAAGGAAACAGCATTGATGCAATACCTCAAACCAGTGGGTTTCGGACCATCTTCGAAAACATGTCCTAAATGCCCATCACATCTAGCACATAGAACCTCAACTCGCTTCATTCCATATGAATAGTCAGCATCTTCTATTATAACTTTGTCTACTAATGGTGCATAAAAACTTGGCCATCCTGTCCCCGATTTGAACTTTGTGTCAGACTCAAAAAGTGGTAATTGACAAGCTGCGCAGATGTAAGTCCCTGATTGCTTATTCTTCAGCAAATCACCAGTAAATGCCCTTTCGGTTCCTTTTTCTCTTATCACGTAATACTCTTGGTCAGTTAACATAGACTTCCACTCACTTTCTGATTTCTCTATCTTAGTGATTTCCCCAACTGGAATTCTCGCAAGTGCTGTATCAATTTTTGCCGCAGCAGTCGCACTGTCACCTGTCTTCATTTGGGAGACATCTGAAGTGGATTTCTGAGCATTACAGGATGTTAAAATGAAACCTATTGAGCAGATGTATAGTATTCGGAACATAATATTTCTTTAAGGAGTAGATGAGAAAAATGAAACCTAAAATAGTAACCTAGAAAGTAGCGCTCTAGTTCGCAGAAAGCAAAGCAAATAATCACTCGCTCGAAGATTTAACGAAAGTTTAGGAAGTTATTTTGAAGAATTCTTTGTTGATGAATCACTTTCTCCTCTCAAGCGACTGTCTTGTTTTTGAGCCAACTCAACTATAAATCGCATCAGGTTGACTATCGACAAGAAGATCAAATAACAGAACGAAAAAATAAATAAGATCCAAGAAATACTTCCAGCCTCGAAGACGGAGAGACCAGATACACCCCAGCTCATCAATCCTCCAAACAATAGTAAAGCAACAAAACAAAAAATTGAATTGCGCCAGTATTTGATCTGATCACTAGTTTGTAGACTAAACACACAGTTTACCAGTGCAAAAAACAAAACAAAAGAAGCCATTACTTCCCATGGCTTGATCGGTGTAGCCGACTCTAAACCAGCTGCTCTGATTGCCTTTGAAATCAGCATAAAAACGAGCATGCTTACAAGAATCATTGATGCTTGAAAAATAGGATTCACTAACTGCTTGGTCACTGCTGCTTTCATAGAATTGTTTGACAGTGGTTCAAACATCAAATGACTAAATAGGTTTCGCGTAGAGATCAAATTCTTCAGCATCTGTCACTTCAACATTTACAAAATCACCTACACGGACAAAATGCTTTGTCGCATCGATCAGGACCTCGTTGTCGACCTCAACAGAATCGTACTCAGTACGTCCAACGAAATAACCAGATTCTTTTCTATCAACCAAGACCTTTAACTTTCTTCCAATTTTTGCCTCATTGAGTTCATATGAAATCTCACGTTGAATATCCATCAACCTATTGGCACGATCTGCTTTTACCTCAGCTGGCACATTGTCTTCGATATCGTGCGCCGATGTGTTTTCTTCATGAGAATACCTAAAGACACCAAGTCTTTCAAAACGCATCTCTCTGACAAAATCACACAACTCCTCAAACTCCTCCTCAGTTTCACCCGGAAATCCTACAAGCATCGTCGTACGAATTGCTATCTCAGGAACTTCCTTTCTGAGGTCTCCGATCAGTTTTGTTGTTTCTTTTCTGGTGATTTGCCTTTTCATGCGAAACAAAACTGAATCACTTGCATGTTGAAGAGGAATATCAAGGTAATTACAAACATGCGGCAAGTCACGAATAGCTTCAATTACTTCATATGGAAATTTACTTGGATAAGCATAGTGTAAACGAATCCACTCTATTCCTTCGACATCATTTAGTGCCGCTAAAAGGTCAGCAAGTGCTCGTTTTTTATAAATATCTAAGCCATAATACGTCAATTCTTGGGCGATAAGCATCACCTCCTTGACTCCGATTCGAGCCAAGTTCTTAGCTTCTGTTACAAGATCTTCGATTGTTTTTGAGATATGTTTCCCTCTCATAAGAGGTATCGCACAGAAACTGCATGTCCGATTGCACCCTTCTGAAATCTTTAAATATGCATAGTGCTTCGGAGTTGAAATAGTACGCTCACCGATCAATTCGTGTTTATAATCAGCTTCTAAAACTGACATCAAACCTGGTAGTTCCATAGTCCCAAAATAAGCGTCTACTTCGGGTATTTCCTGTTCAAGGTCCTCTTTATATCGCTCTGACAAACAGCCTGTAACATAGAGTTTTTCTAGGTTGCCTTCTTTCTTTTCTTCAGCATATGCTAGAATTGTATTGATTGACTCCTCCTTGGCAAGGTCAATGAATCCACAGGTATTGACAATTACGATATTTGCTTGATCATTACTGTTGTGCGATACATCAAACTTGTTGTGACCAAGCTGTGTTATGATATTTTCAGAGTCTACCAAATTTTTAGAGCAACCAAGGGTTACTACATTTACGGTGTCTCTCTCTATTTTCTTTGTCTTCAAAATACTTTTTTTACGATTGCAAAGTTATTCATACCAAAGGATTATTAACCATATATGACATTGAATATCTTGATATTAACTGTCATTATTACGAAAAGGTCCTATAATTGTATGTAAAATTGAACTCATGTTGCGAATAAATTTCTTGTTAGTTATAGTTTGCGTCACTTTTCAGCTTGGCCATGGTCAGTTTGGTACTAGTCTTCAAGGAATGAATTATCGCCCATCTGCCATTGAAGAGAAAGTTGAATCATCCGTTTACGGTCTTCAGTATGGTGTAGCTGTAGACTATTGGTTGCGCTTAAGAGATTACCGCTGGGAAATGGTACCTACTGTGTCCTACACTTTGGGTCAAACCACTTCAACCAGTTTCAATGAAAATTCCGATTTATCGATGCAATCGCTTGGTTTTCACTTCAAAAATAATCTGTATTTGTTGGATTTTGAAAATGACTGTAATTGTCCAACATTCAGTAAACAAGGTGGATGGTTCCAAAAAGCTTTTTTTGTACAAGTTGCACCTGGTTATAGTATGAACTGGCTTCAACATCTAGATCCATCTTCAGAAGGAAATGAAGTCAAGCACTTATTTGAATTGGGTATCGGAGCAGGATTCGATTTTGGTCTGTCGGACTTAATTACCATTAGTCCATATTTTAATTATGTTTGGACAAGTAATTTTGAATATGACTATCTTTCTTCAACAGAAGAAACTCTCAAATCAAATCTCCAGCATTTTGTTGTCGGATTGAGATTAGGACTACGACCTGACTACGCTAGACCTCGGACAATGCGGAGAAGAAACTTGGGATACTAACTAATCATATGTTTTGCCACTTTCAAACACCGAAGGACTCCAGGAATTACCTACAGCGTCTTAAAGCTTGACGATTGTGACGCCTTCGCCTCCTGCTTCTTGTGGCGGATGATAAATTTCCTTGAAATCTCTATACTCTTTGGCAATTCTGTATACCTCTTTTCGAAGAATTCCATTACCGATACCATGCACAACAACTAGTTCATGCGCATTCCCTAATAATCCTTTATCAAAAAATTCCTCAGTCATACGCGATGCATCCTGCTTACTCATCCCACGTAGATCAAGCTTTGTCAATGTCTGCTCGTTGTTCAACAGTTGAGACTGCACAGATTTCGAACGCTTAATTTCAATTGGTTCCTTCGCAGGTTTAATATCAGCCAATTTTGCTTCAATTTTCATATGCCCAAACTGCACTTCAACTTTCTTCTTTCGAATCCAATTCACGGTTCCCACCTGTTCACCCATTCCTATTTTGACAAAATCCCCCTCCTTGATTTGGCTGAGATCAAAATTTGTATGTTGATACATTTTGGTTTCTAAATCTGACATTTCTTCGTGAAGAACTTCTCGCGTTTGTCGCATTTCTGCAGCTAGTTCTTGAGCTTTTTCCAACTTCTTCTCTTCCTTTAACTCCCTTATCAAATTTTCGAAAACGCGATTTTTCTCGGCCGTATCACGCAAATCTGCTTCCCGTGCCTTGATCTTGACTTTCTTTCTACGAATATCAAGCTCTTTATATAGCTGATTGTAAGTAGATATCAATCGCTCCAGTTCCTTTTCTTTCTTTTCAAGCGTCATTAGAGTTTGCTCAGTCTCAGCCTTTTCCCTTTGGAGATCGACCAGCAAATCCTCCACTTTCGTTGTCTTGTCTCCCGTTCTTTGACGGGCAAATTTCATTACTTGGGCTGGAATTCCTGATTTATCTGCAATTTCAAAAGCAAAAGAACTACCAGGCTTACCTACCAACATTTCGTAGGATGGTACTAACTCAGCCTCATTAAAGACCATTGCTCCATTGATAATACCTTTAGTTCGATATGCATAGATCTTCAAGTTACTATAGTGCGTCGTTACTACTCCAAAAACACCTGCTTGATTGAAACTTTTGAGCATAGACTCAGCCAACGCTCCTCCAAATTTTGGATCTGTACCACTTCCAAACTCATCAATTACTAAAAGTGTGTTTTGATCAGCCACCTCTAATGCTTCTGACATGATTTTCAACCTAGAACTGTAGGTGGACAAATCATTCTCAATACTTTGCTGATCTCCAATATCAGCAATAAATTTCTTGAAGAATCCAGGTTTAGAATCTTCATGCACTGGCACTGGAATTGCACATTGTACCATCGTCTGAAGTAAAACCACAGATTTCATTAGTATAGACTTACCTCCTGCATTGGGACCACTTAACAATAGAATTCTATTCTTACCCTTCAATTCTAGATCAAAAGGAACTGTCTCTTTCTCTTGCTCTTCATTTTTTAATTTCAAGAGAGGATGATAAGCTTCCTTAAAGTTCACATTGGGTCTTCCATCAAGAAGTGGAAAAGAGCCATTTATTTTTCGCGCCCATTTAGCTCTTGCTCCTATTATATCAAGTTGTACGATAAGCTTATGATATGAGGATATATAATCAATGTATCCTCTTAAATCCGTGCACAGTTGACGAATAATTCGATTTATTTCTGTTTTCTGGTCGCTTTCTAGTTTAAACAAGTCTGTGTTCAACCTTATAACTGCTTCTGGTTCTAAGAAAACAGTTTTACCAGTTGCAGACTCATCATGAATGACACCTCCTACCTGCCGTTTGTGTTCAGCAGGCACTGATAGTACCCGACGACCATTCCGATAAGACTCTGCACTATCCTTGAGCATATTACGCTCCTTATAATATTTGACAACCTGATCAAATTCTTTGTCAAGTTCTCTGATTTTGGAAGCGATATTCTTGGTAATCTTCTGTAATTCGGGAGAAGCATTTGGTCTGACGTTACCTTCTTCATCCAACACCTTATTTATTAAGCTAACAAGAGCAGGATCAAAAATCACTCGATCAGATAAAGATTTCAGATCGTAATATTCATCGTGCTCATTAAAGAATAACACAAGTTCGTGTCCTAGTCTTATAGAGGCATTGATGCGAAAAATTGACTCGATATCGAGCATGTAATTCTCCTTCGAGAGTAGAAATAGATCATTGGAAATGTTATAATACTCTCTATTTGGAATTCCAAATTCAGCAGAAAATGATTCGAAATAGCTCGATGACTTTCTGAATTCCTGATTTATAGCCTTTGCTGAAGTATAAAAATCAAGTTGTCGGTAATACGCCTTACCCTGCTCACCTTTACAAAGGTCAACCAGCATTTCCCTTATTTTATTGAACTCTACCTTCGCAAAGAAGTCCTGGGGTATCATTGAAGGACGCGGTCTCTTTCTGGATGAGTTTTTGGATTTTACTTGCTTTTGATCTTGCAGCTCTTCGATTGACATGTGATTATTGTAGTTCTTTTCAATTGCAATAGCAGTTACCATGCTACAGCAAAATTACAACACTGATAACGATCTGCGTGTGGAATTAGTTTATCATTATCACCAATTCATGCTTAGAAGGGTTCCGCTTTGTAAACAATAAGGTTAATTAAGTACGAGCTAGTTATATATGACTTTACAGATAATCTCTTAAAACATGCCTATTCTTGAAGTTGGTCTTCTGCATCCATGTCTTCAGCTTCCTTTGCTATTTTAGAAAATGACTTCCTAAGATCTTTGAAATTAGCAAACTCTCTTCTTACATACAGACCAGCGCCAATTCTCTGACGTCTGCCATCTACGGCATTACGGTCTGTTCTTCCATAAATCCGAATTTTAATCTTTTTATCTCGTGTAATGAAGTAGTCTAGAATAAAGTCACCAGCTGCATAGGGATCAGTTTGATCTGAAGCAGTTAAGTAGTCACCTCCTAGAATAATATCAAACTTGTCACTGTTGAACTTCGGATTTACCGTTACTCCATAGGTCGAAGAGTTTGTATTATCACCGAATCCAAAGCGGTTATCAAGCCTCACATCAACATCTACGTCATAAATCAATCCATTTTCATCCAATACGGACTCTAGCAACGAGGAAACATAGGCTGACAACTGAGCACTCACTAATTCACTAAAAATTACATTTGCGGCACTTGAGCCTAAATCGTTATCACCAAATCCTGTTATCGGATTGTTGTAAGGTAGGAAGTTATTGAAGATAAGTAATCCAAAAACCTGGTTGTTTAGCCCCAAGGGGTCTGCTTCTAGTATTGTCAATTTATTCTCAGCAATGGATCGCAACTCGCCTGTTAAATTAGGAAAATCAATATCAAACTTAATGGTTGGATTAAGTAAGCGATCGATGAGATTAACTGTAAGCTTAACATCCTGATCTTCAGACGCTCTAGCACTCAACTCCTCATTACTTCCAAGAAATTCAGTTAGAAACACATTTAGAGGAACGCGTAATGTTCTATAATCAGCGGCAATTTTTATCTGTGCATCAAGGGGGTCTCCGTCCCACACAACTTGACCTCCTTGTCGGATACTAAACTCTTTTTTAATGAAATTTTGGAGAGCAAAATCATATTGTCCTTTATCTACATTATAGGAACCATACATGTTAATATTTCCATTGGGCGATAGGAATAATTGTATATCACCCGAACCTCGTCCTGCTAGCTTATGGCCTGTTATGGGATCAAATAAGATAGTCATCTCAGCATCAGGTGTGACAGTCAAATTCATCTCAAGCTCTAGCCCCACATAAGTACTTTTCTTATTGTCTACTTTGTCAGACTTGTAACCTTCTAGAAATTTCTCTCGATCAACAATCGGGATAAAGCTTTGATCTCGCGTGCTGTTAACATATACTACCGGTAAGGTCATTCTAGTATCTTTACCCGTTGTAGCTTGAATCTTTATAGTCATATTACTAAAAGGCCCAAGAAAATCTACACTTGCCTCTCCTAGACCAAGACCATAGTACGACGGATTTATCTTCTCATCAGTATCAATTAAAATAAACTTCTCAGAACTTATATTTACATCCAACCCTAAATTCCTGAAATTATCATGAGTCAAACCTCCTTTCACCAAGGCTAATTGCTCTCGCGTATCACGTAAATATCCTCCTGTAAAATCGATAAATCCCTTAGAGATTTTAAACTTTGCCTCTTCGAAAGAATACTCTGTTCCTAAGTAATTGACTCGAGTAAACCCATCACGAACTTCTCCCCTTCCAGTAGTATTCATATCATAGATAGGGCCATCGATATGCATTTTGCCGTAAACTGTACCTTGCGTATTTTCGATATTTCCTTTTAAGAAGTTTTCAAGGAACAATAATTTGAACCCAGAAACTACCAAATCAGCTTCAACATCTTTCGTTAATAGGCTGTAGGTACCATTTAAGTTCACATCCTCACTGTAATGATCGAGGGTAACATCAAAACCAATAGATTTGGCTTTCAAATCTGTTTCGGCATCTATGGTCACAGTTCCCATTGGCTGTTCATTGACCATCATATTCTCAATCTTGCTCTTTACATAAAGACCAGATAGCTTGAAAATATCTTCGAACGCAATCGTTGCATTAACGTCCCCATTTAGGATAAAATCATCCTTATTAATCCACTTATTAACTAAAAAAAGCTGAATTTCCTTGAGTTCCGTTTCAATCCCACTGTTATCATTAATAGATTTAAGTTTGATACTTCTATAATTGTCCGATAAGACAAAGTTTTCAACATTAATGTAATTATTCCCTACACTGGCTTCATTCTGATCCAATAATCTCCATTTATCCCCTAAAAGATCAAACTGCAGCTGACTAAAATTGGCCACAAATACCGAATCTTCTGGAAAAACTCTACCACTCACAATAACATTACTTATTGAGTCTAAAATTTCTTGGGTTGTCACCCCAAAATACAAGGTATCACGCTCTAGGTTACCTTCTATATCTACGGCGGCTAGTGGAAACTGTTTCAAATATCCACTATCCACTTTTGCCTCAAAGTGACCTTTACTTTCTTCGATATCAAAGTTTACATTCAGACCGTATGTATGGAACTGATCATATAAGGCGTCAGCTGTGTTTAAGTCAAACTTAAAATCATTCTGTCTGTAATCAATCGAACCTTTCATTGAAATGTCTTCCAGCTTTGCCTCTTTACTTGTGAAAAAACTAAGCACGTCTCCACCATCGATAAGATTTACCTCAAAATTTGCTATTACTTCATTGGCTGGAATATTACCTGTGTACTTTATTTTCTTTCCTAATGAAGGAAAATTCAGCTTTATCATTGCTATTGCTGCATCTGGTAATTCCGACAAGTTATATTCACCAGTAATTTCCGCGTTTCCAACATCACTATCAACAAAAATAGATCGTTGAACTTGATTGCTTAAGGTAGAGGCAATTGCCAAGTGTCCGAAATCTAGCGTATCGTTTTCACGTACAATTTGAATTCTATTTCCTAACGCAGAACCAATAATATTATCAATCGATGAACCTTTAAGTTTGATATCTAGTAAACCTTCTATGTGTGTTATATCCTTTGATAAATTCAACGCCTGTAGGTCTATCGACTCAACATCCGCCTTAAAATCATAGAGCGGCATTTCCTCTTTAAAGTTGATGTTTCCCAAGAAGTCAAATCGAATATTTTCATCGTTCATCTGTAACTTACCATCAAATAAATTCCTCTCCAATGTTGCATCAATAATTCCCCTATACTTATAATTTCGGAAGTCAAAAGCAATAATTTCTCCGCCAAGTTCAGCATACGCGGTAGACAATTCAAGTCCCTTGCCGTTGGTGACATTTGCTGATAAACTTAGCTTGTCAAAATCAGAATTATTTGACCAAGTAGCCAAATCAAAATCAAAGAGATTGACTTTTCCTGAGTATCTAGCATTTTGACTCCCTTCCTTTAAGTCCAACCGCATATCAACATCAGCTCGACCTAGATCTGTCAACAGCTCGCCATATGCCACAAAATCCTGATAGTATCCATCAAAGCGGCCATTAAAATCAATCGAATTTAGCTTGTAAAAATTAGCAGGCACAGTAAATCCAGGGATCAACTTATTTAATGTTGTTATATCGGTTTGGAGTCTGTTAACTGTGACATTTAAAAGTGATTCATCAGGATTTGTTAAATCACGTGCAATGAAATTTCCCCTGATATTAAGATTGTCCGCTATTATTAATGAAAGATCCCTAGCGTTCAATTGATTAACGCGACCAGTAATGCGAGAAGAAAGAATAATTTTCTCATTTATGTTTTCTGTCACGAATCTATTATTTCGTAGTTTGGGTGCAAAGAAAACAAGATCCTTTAGTGATATTACGGACTTTTCTACCCTAGCTTCCATGATCACTTTATCTACAAACTCCCTAAAGTCGCTAATTTTTCTGTACTTGAAAATTACTTCATTTCCCAAAGTACTTCTTCCTGTATCAAGAGTGAACCCCTCTATACCAGATCTTCTTTTATTGACAAAAACTCGTTCTGCCTCGAAAGTCTCGATACTGAAACCTTTCGAAACTAGCGACAACTGATTCACCTTTCCCTCAAGATAGTAAGGTTCTGTGACATTGAAATTCTCTAAATCTGCCTCCACTACCTTATATTCTTGCCGATAAGGATCAAAGGCCGCCTCAATAGCAGGATATTTTGGTTCGTATCTTAAGTCATTGAATTTGATATCTAAGTTTTGAAGATCACCTTCTTTCAATTTTAAGACAAACGATTTTGGATCCGAACTTTCCCGCTCTGGCAAAGGTTTCTCTAGTTCTTGATTCTGATATCTATCTATTACTAAATTTGAATCTTCAATCCTTAATTGATTTGCGATGAAATGAAGATTAATAATATCAAACGTATCAAACTCCATCATGAAATCTCCCAAAAACCCTTGTTGGGTCTGTCCAGCCAGTGAGTCAACGTACTTATAATGAATATTGGAAAGGTTAATCTCATTCAAAGTAAGCTCAAAAGGTTTAGCTTTTCTTTGAGGATTTAAGATAATTGTGTCTTGGTAGGAACGTACGGTATCGATTTGGTAGGGGTCATATGTCCTATTCAAAAGTCTTTGCAGATTATTAAGTGGGTCTTTATTGGTCCTTTTCAGATTTAGGTAGCCGTTCTCAAGATTGAGATTATTTACATTGAAATCCTTGTAGTAAAAAGACCGCAAAGAATTATAAAACCCTGAGTATAAAGATCCCGCATAAATCAAGGTATCTCCACTTAGGTCTTCCATGTAAAACTCCTCAACTTCAACTCCCTTAAATAGATTCACATCTACACTACCGATTGTTACTTCAGTTTGATATTTTTCAGCAATCAAACTAGTAGCTTTTTCAGCAAGATATTGCTGAACTGCAGGTATTCTAAGCAGGAAGAAAATCAATATAAACAGTGAAATGAACACAGCGAGTGATATCCATGCTGTCCTAAGTGGCCGCATGACACGCTTAATCAAGCGCTTCTTATCAAATTCTGTTGATTGATCTTCCAATAATTAATTATTACTCTTAATGATAAAACGTTTGAGTTTCATAAAAAGTCAGGTCATTCTAGATTTAACCACAAATTAACGCCCTTCCTCACTAAGTCACCTCTTTTGGACACCAATTATCTCTTTTTGGATCAGTTTTTCTCCATATTTAAATATTCAGCAAGCTTCAAAACCTCTTTAGCCTCTTTAACATCATGGACTCTGAGAATTTTGACTCCTTGCTGCAAAGCGATAATATGCAACGCTGTAGTTCCATTCAAAGCCTTTTGGGGACCACCCCCAATCACTTTGTAAATCATAGACTTCCTACTTATGCCAGCTAATATTGGTTTATCAAAAATCCTTAAGACTCCCAAATGATTCAAAACTTCGTAATTCTGCTCTAGAGTCTTAGAAAAACCAAAACCAGGATCAAGGATCACGTCAGATATACCAGCTTGCTCTGCATCTGAGATTCTCTGCTTGAAATACTTCAACAGCTCCATAGAAACAGTCGGTTCATAATCCGTTTTTTGTTGCATCGTTTCTGGAGTGCCTCGCATGTGCATCATTACGTAACTTGCACGAGATTGCCCGACAGTAGTCAACATTTGGGAATCATGCTGTCCTCCTGATATATCATTTATAATTCCGACTCCCATTTCAATTGCTCTTCTAGCAATATCGGCATGCACTGTGTCAACTGATACAATCTGATTTGAATGTGAACTCGCCAAATACTCCAGTGCTGGCTCTACCCTATTCCATTCCTCCTCGACACTTGTAATCTCAGCTCCCGGACGCGAGCTCATTCCTCCAACGTCAATAATATCTGCTCCTTCTTCTATGCACTTATCGATATGATTAGTGAGCTCGTCAATTTTTTGGTACTGACTTCCGTCAAAAAAAGAATCTGGAGTGACATTAAGAATTGCCATTATTTTTGGAGAGTCAAGCTCCAAAAGCTTTTCATTACAGTTAATTATCATATAGTAAACATTAGTAATATTTAAAGTTGTCATTTTTAATTAGATATGAAAAGAAATGCAACTATTTTTTTGTCAAATAATCACCATTATAGTTTGCAAAGGAAGTCAATTTCCATATATTCGTACCTTTGATGGTGACTCAGCATAATTTTTGGGAAATTAACCATATTTCTTGATATTAGTCAAACTAAAGGTTGAATCTCCTGTTTGCGATGTTGGTTTTGATAACAGCAGTTTTTGAATTAAGAATAAGTGAAAAAGAATAAAAAAAAGAGCGCAGCTTATGCTATCACAGCAGCTCTTACACTTTCAGCCTGTTTTGCACTTTATCAACTAAATCGTCATGATGATTTAGCAAACACTAGGCAAGAAGAGTCGCTCATAGAAGAGCCAATCAAAAAATACGGCTACGATATTGACCTTTACAAAATCGAAGAAAGAACGATCGAGAAAAATCAGTTTCTATCAGAAATATTAACTGATGCAGGAGTCAACTACAGTGACATCCATAATCTCGCTGAAAACAGCAAAGAAGTATTTGATGTAAGAAACTTGAGAGCTGGAAAGAAATATGCAATAGTAAGAGATTCTTGCCTTTCGCCTGTAGCACTTGTATACGTTCCCTCTGTCTATAAATACGTCAAGTATAATCTTAAAAATAGGCTTAATGCGGAGATTGTTGAGAAACCAATAGAGACTTGCATCGAAAGTGGGTCAGGAACTCTTAACTCTTCCTTGTGGAATACCATGATAGACAATAACATGCCTCCTGCTTTGATAAGTAAGATGGAAGATGCACTTGCATGGTCGATTGATTTTTATCATACGCAAGTAGACGACGAATACCGATTGATTTATGAACGTGAATATATTGATGGAGAGGCTGTCGGTGTTGGTAAATTACTAGGAGCATACTACAAGAATTATGATAATGAGTACTATGCTGTATATTACGATCATGAGCACTATAGTGGATATTACGACTTAGAAGGTCGCCCAACAAAAAAAGCGTTTTTGAAGGCTCCTGTCAAATTTTCACGCATATCCTCGAAATTTAGTTTGAGTAGATTTCATCCCGTTTTGAAAAGAAGGAAAGCACATTTTGGTACTGACTATGCTGCTGCTTACGGTACACCAATATTTTCAGTAGCCAATGGTGTTGTAACACGTGTTTCATATACGAAAGGGAATGGACGATTTGTAAAAATAAAACATGACAAAACTTACCAGACTCAGTACCTACATATGTCTAGGTTCGCTGAAGGTATCAAAGTTGGAATGCAAGTCAAGCAAGGTCAAACGATAGGTTACATTGGCTCTTCTGGACTTGCAACAGGCCCTCATGTTTGTTTTAGGTTTTGGAAAAATGGAAAACAAGTAAATCATTTGAAAGAAAACTTCCCGCCTGCAGAACCAATGCCTGAAGATGAGTTAGATGCCTTTTTTACTTATCGTGATAAGATGATTAACTTACTTGATCGAGTATGTAATACGCCAGTTTCTATCACTACTGATAGTGAAAGTGAAAGTTCTGAACCATAGTAGAAGGTACTATAAGACCACTTTGCAATTCTCGAATAACCTATCGGTTATAGTTTTCTCTATTTACTTTTCGCTTTAGGAAGGGTAAAACTAAAGCTTGTACCCTCTCCGACTTTGGAGCTAACATTTATACTCTGTCCGTGAGCTTCGATGAAATGTTTTACGATAGAAAGACCTAAACCCGATCCTGCTATATCTCTGCTTCTCGATCTATCTATGCGATAAAATCTATCGAACACATGTTTAAGGTGCTCCTCCTTTATTCCTGGTCCATTGTCTGAAACTTCAAACATCAAGAACTTATCCATATCAAAAAGATTCAGTTCTATCCGTCCATTTTCAACTCCATATTTGATCGAGTTGATGACTAAGTTGGCGATCACTTGTCTAATTTTCTCTCTATCTGCATAGACTAAGGCATTGATGTCCTTTCCAGTTTGCTCTACAATTTGTACACCCCGATGAATTGCTTGAATTTCAAGATCGTCTTTAATCTCTCTATAAAGTAAACGCAAATCAAATGTCTCTTTTCTCAGATCTATTTTCCCTGATTCAATATTTGTGATAACTTCAAGATCATTGACAATGCTCAAAAGTCGATCAGTATTTGAAGCTGCACGCGTAAGAAATTTCCGCCTCATCTTCTTATCATCGACTCCCTCTAAAAGCGTGTGAATAAAACCTTGTATAGAAAAGAGCGGTGTCTTGAGTTCATGCGATACATTACCAACGTAGTCTTTACGATAACTTTCTAATGCTTTCAATAACTCTATCTCCTGAGTGGTCTTAGCGTTCCATCGATTAACCTCACTATCTAAATTACCTAGAATATCTTGTCTAAACTCCTTATCAGAGAGTTTCTTTTGGTCTTTTGAATTTTGCTTTTGGATAACATTGTAAATAGGCGTTATTCTTGCGTAAATAAACCGCTGAAGAAGGAACCTTGTCATTATATAGCTAATAACAAAGCAAAGTAACATTGCTACAACTAAAAATACTAGATCTATTTGGCCTTGATGAAACCATTGATCAAAGCCACTGACTACTCCTAATAAAAAAGAGGACAACAAGGAGATCCAAATAGTCAGAGATTTCGGTGACGCATTTCTCATGCAACTTCAAATTTATAACCAATTCCCTTTACTGTCTTGAAATAATCCTGACCAATTTTTTCTCGAAGTTTCCGAATATGCACGTCGATAGTTCTATCGCCTACAATTACTTCATTCCCCCAAACCTTGTCCATGATTTTATGACGTTTGAAAACCTTACCTGGTTTAGAGGTCAAAAGTACTAAAAGTTCATATTCCTTCTTCGCCAATTGAATGGCATCTCCACCAGACATCCTGATACAGATTTCTTCATGATTAAGCTCCAAATCCCCAAATGACTGCACACTTGCTGTTTGTTCAACAACACGTCTTCTCAAAAGAGCTTTCACCCTGCTTTTTAGCAAGTTAAGCTTTATGGGCTTGGATATAAAATCGTCTCCTCCACTATCCAATGCTGAAATCTCAGTAAAATCCTCATTTCGAGCAGTAAGAAATGCAACTATAGTCTGACTAAACTTTGAATCTTTTCGAATCTCTTTGCAACAATCAATTCCATTCATCACCGGCATCATAATGTCTAACAAAACTAAGTCCGGCTCAGATTTTCTGATTTTCTTTAATGCCTCTTCTCCGTTACTTGCTGTTTTGACATGGTAACCTTCCTTCTTAAGGTGATATTCAAGAAGTTCAACAATATCGGGTTCATCATCGACCACCAAAATTCGAAAATTACTTGGATCCATTTTTTTTGTTTTTTGCAATTTGTTGTAGGGAATCACTAGAAACTTTTCCTTTGTCTTTAGCTACTTTCGCTACCGGTTCTTTCTTTGTTCTCTTGAGCTTATCGATCTCTGCATATTCTGTAAGCCTCTCGTAAACTTCATTATAGATACCTAGCGCCAACTTTGGATCATTCTGCAAAATCTCAATATTTTGAAAAATAACTGTGGTATCGACATTATGAATAACCGCAATGTCAGACAAAAATCTACTTCGAACACTATCCTTTTCTACTTGTCGAAACTTGCCTAACATCTCTTCCGCAACATGAAGATCTGAAAGTATGCTTACCAGTTTGTCATTTTCTATTGTTAACTGCGACTTTTCACCGGAGCATGAAGCAAAACAAGAACCAACTAGTAACAGTATTAGTGACTTTAGGAATATTTGATTCATATTACTTATACATTTTCGGAAATGTAAAAAATCCCATTTTTGATTTTGGCACTTGTACTTCGATCCACGAATTAGCATCAAAATCTACCTGAAAGAGTCCACAAGTAGGTACATTATCAACCGGGAAAGATGCAATTCTACTAGCTAAATCAGTTATACCAGGATTATGAGCAAATAACAAAACAGAATCAAATTCATCTGAAAGCTGGAAAAGCACTTCCACCAGATAATCTGCATCAGCAAGATAGAGATTTGGATCAAATACAACTTTATCAGCTGAAATTCCGAAGGTCTCTGCAAAGGGTATTAAGGTTTCCCTTGTTCTTTGTGAAGTAGAAGATAGTATAGCGTCGATCTTTTGTCCTTTTAACAAAAGCTTTAGCTGTTTAGCCATTAATGGTGCATCTTGTTTCCCCCTTTTGTTGAGCGGTCTATGAATATCTTTCAAGTTAAGATATTCCCATGATGACTTAGCATGTCTACTATAATAAACTGTCTTCATACTGTAATAACGCAATTATCAAACAAATAATTTAGTCAGTCCAATTATTCGTGTAAACTCATTGTTAATTTAGAATCAAGCGATGCGCATTGGTGATCTGGTTTATCCCTTGTAACCTTCTTTCAAAGATACTGTGCTGTTAAAGATCATATTATCACTGTTGCTTTCTGAGTCGATCGCATAGTAGCCCTTTCTCATAAATTGCACAACACTACCCTTTTCATATTCTTTTAATGCTGGTTCCATAAAGGCATCCTTGTTCACCTCAAGGGATTCACTATTAATTTCATCCATGAAATCTACCTCCTCTGAAGTCCCGGGTGCTTCAACTGCAAAGAGTTTGTCATATTTGTTTATTGTACATGGTATTGCATGCTCTCTAGACACCCAATGAATCGTCCCTTTGGGTTTAATTCCGCTAGTATCTTCACCACTTTTCGAATCAGGGTAATATGTGCATAAAACTTCCACAATATTTCCTTCAGCATCTTTCACACAGTCTTCACAATGTACAATAAAACCTCCCTTCAAACGCACGTTTCGCCCCTGTGTTAAACGATAGTACTTTTTATTCGCATTTTCTCTAAAATCATCTTGTTCGATATAAAGATGTTTAGAAAATGGAATGATGCGTGTTCCTGCCTGATCATCTTCTGGATTATTGATCATTTCAAGCATATCAGATTGACCATCAGGGTAATTTGTAATTGTTAACTTCAGAGGTTTCTGAACAACCATTACACGGTGAGTCGATTTATTTAGCTCTTCTCGAACACATGCTTCAAGCAAATTAATCTCTTGCAGGTTATTTCGTTTTGCTGCTCCAGTTTTTTCACAGAAAAGACGAATACCAGAAGCTGGATAACCTCTTCGTCTCATTCCTGCAACTGTAGGCATACGTGGATCATCCCATCCTGTGACAACTCCCTCGTCAACCAACCTCTTCAGTTTACGTTTACTAGTAATCATGTAAGAAACATTCATGCGTGCAAATTCAATCTGTCTTGAAGGAAATATGCCTAATTTTTCGATAAACCAATCATATAATGGACGGTGGTGAATAAACTCAAGTGAACATAGAGAGTGCGTAATATGCTCAATGGAATCTGATTGTCCATGGGCAAAATCATACATCGGGTAAATACACCACGCATCGCCAGTTCTATGATGATGTTGATGCTTAATCCGGTACATAAGTGGATCACGTAAAATCATATTTGTATGAGCCATATCAATCTTAGCTCTTAGCACCTTTGCTCCATCGGGAAACTCACCCTCTTTCATACGTCGAAATAAATCTAAGTTTTCTTCAACTGGACGCCCGCGAAATGGACTGTTTGTTCCAGGTTCAGTTGGAGTACCTTTTTGTTCTGCAATGAGTTCAGACGATTGATCGTCAACGTATGCGAAGCCCTTAATTATCAATTGCTCTGCAAAATTGTAAAGCTGTTCGAAATAATCAGAAGCAAAAAACATCTTATCCCAGTTGTAACCCAGCCACTCAATATCTTTTTTGATATTGTCAACATAAATGGTTTCTTCTGTCGTGGGATTCGTATCGTCAAATCTAAGATTTGTCTTCCCTCCGTATTTCTCTGCTAAACTAAAATTGATCCAGATTGCCTTTGTGTGGCCTATATGTAAAAAACCATTAGGCTCGGGTGGAAATCGTGTATATATGTTGGTGTGCTTTCCTGATTGCAGATCTTCTTCGATAATCTGTTCAATGAAATTCAACGGCTCTTTTTCAGTACTCATATTCTATGATCTAAAGTATTAATTACTCGTTTTTCTTAATGCGTATCTTTAGTTGAATCCAAATCTACATCTGGCTCATCAATTCTACATTCTATTTGGCATCTCAATTCCGATGAGTCCAAATCCGTGTTTGAGCACACGCGCTACTTGGTTCCCCAAATTGACTCTAAAAGCCTTCGCCTCTTCACTTTCAGCGCCTAAAATACGGACATCATTGTAAAATTTATGATATGCTTTTGCTAACTCATAACAAAAGTTGGTCAACAGTGAAGGATCAAATTGTTCAGCTGAAGCCTGAATTTGCTTAGTATAACTAGTCAATTTTTTGATAATATCTAGCTCGATATCCTCTAGTTTCGTATATGATTTACTAACTGTCAGGTCTAAATCACCGGCTTTGCGATTGATACTTTGAATTCGAACATATGCATTCTGAATGTAAGGTCCCGTAGTTCCTTGCATATCCACAGATTCTTCAGGATTGAAAATCATCCGCTTCTTTGGGTTAACCTTCAAAATGAAGAATTTCAGGGCAGCCATTCCAATCTTATTATAAATTTCTTCTCTTTCTTCAGCACTAGCGTCTTCTATCTCTCCGCGCTCCACCGCATTTTTTCTTGCCTCATCAATCACCTCTTGCACAAGATCATCAGCATCAACTACCTTTCCCTCTCTTGACTTCATTCTACCCGTAGGTAAATCAACCATTCCATAAGACAAATGGAATAAATCCTCATGATATGGCTCACCAAGTCTCTTAAGTATTGCAAAAAGTGCTTGAAAATGATAATCCTGCTCATCCGCTACCACGTAAACCATCCCGTTTGCCTCGGTTTCTTCATATCGTTTTCTAGCCGTTCCTATATCTTGTGTCATATAGACTGAAGTACCGTCGCTTCTTAATACTAGCTTATGATCAAGCCCTTCGGATTCCAAATCAATCCAAACACTACCATCAGCTTTCTTATAAAATATTTCACGAGTCACACCTTCTTCAATGATATCCTTTCCCAACTTATAAGTTTCACTTTCATAGTAATAACTATCAAAAGATACACCTAGCTGATCGTAGGTCTGCTCAAATCCTGCATAGACCCAACTGTTCATCTTCTTCCATAAATCAATTACAGAATCAAGGCCCGCTTCCCAATCTAGTAGCATCTTCTTCGCTTGAGCTCCTAGAGGACTGTATTCATTAAAGTACTTATTCTTATAAGACTTAAAGAAATCAGCTTCAACTTGCTCTTTATTCGGTCTATTTTCGAAAATATTTCTTGCTGTTTCTCCTGCTTGCCAAGTAATGTACTCCGTTTTGAAAGCTTGTTCAAAAAGAACATAGTATTTACCTACGAAATGATCTGACTTTGTTCCAGTAGATTCTGGGGTATCGCCATTTCCGAACAATTGCCAAGCTAGCATACTCTTGCATATAGCAATACCTCGATCGTTAACTATTTGCGTGCGAACAACTTCATGACCTGCAGCTTCCAAAATATTACTGCAAGACCATCCCAGCAATATATTTCTAACATGTCCTAAATGAAGTGGTTTGTTTGTATTTGGGCTAGAAAACTCAACGATGGTTTTCTTTCCACTTGATTCGCTTTGAAAGCTCTCTTTGGCAGTAAAGGAATTGTATTCTTCAAACCAAACAGAAGCGTTCAATTTGAAATTCAAGAAACCCTTGATCAGATTATAAGACTCAACAAAATCTATTTGATTAACTACGGCTTCACCCAAGATCGCCCCAAGCTCATTGGGATTCGACTTAGTTAACTTAAGTAAGGGAAAAATCACCAAAGTGTAATCACCTTCAAACTCCTTCCTTGTTTCGTTGAAGAGAAGAGATTTAGGAATAACATCAAGATCATATTTTGCCTTTAGGCATTCTACAACAGATTCTGCAATCTTAGTGGTAAATTTATTATCCATTACATTTCGATATATGATGCAAAAGTACGGTAAAATAAAGTTTCCATCGACGCAAGGCAGAAATAAAGTAGTCGAAAAACACACAAACATAGACTCCTCTCAATCGTAAAATATAAACACCTGTACAGATTGATATTTCAAATCATTTGCATTTTTTATGATAGTCGACTTAATTCTAAAATTATGTTTTATAATTTAACTTAGACTTAGAGTTTAATTCTTATATTGGAGCGAGATATCGAACTAAATACTGATTAGATTGAGAGCTATAATTACTTGCAGTGCCTTAGTACTTGCCATTATGTCCCTGATTTCCAACGGTCTAATTGCCCAAGAAAGTAACGCAGAAACATATGTTATTAGTGGAACAATAGTTAATGAATCAAATGGTGAACCTTTGATTGGAGCCAGCGTAACAATAGAAGGTACGACAGAAGGAGTCATCACAGACTATAATGGAGACTTTCTCATAAAAACCAAAAAACAGGCTCCTTACAAGCTAGTATTCTCATATCTAGGTTATAATTCATTAAAGTTAGATTATACTTCCCCTGAAACTGGTTTATTGGTCAAGCTACAAGAGGAATCATTAACAATCAGTAATATCGAAGTTGTAGGTCAAAGAATTTCAGATAAACAGAGGCAAAACCCCTTGACAGTTGAGTCTCTTGATATATTGGCGATTAAAGAAACTCCTTCTGCCAATTTTTATGAAGGTCTTGGATCATTAAAGGATGTAGACCTAACAACAGCCTCACTTGGCTTTACAGTTATAAATACAAGAGGTTTCAACAGTACAAGTCCTGTTAGATCACTGCAAATAATCGATGGCGTTGACAATCAATCTCCTGGCTTGAACTTCTCTTTAGGAAACTTCCTAGGTGCATCGGAGTTAGATGTCAAATTGGTCGATCTTATTGTCGGAGCAAGCTCAGCATATTATGGACCAAATGCTTTCAACGGAGTTATCTCAATGGAAACAAAAAATCCATTTGTTCTAAAGGGATTGTCTTTGCAGGTCAAAGGAGCTGAGCGAAGTCTATTGGAAGTAGGACTTCGATACGCTGATGCATTTAAAAATAAAGATGGTAACGATTGGTTTGCTTATAAGCTCAATTTGTTTCACTTGAGGGCTAATGACTGGGAAGCGGAGAACTATACACCAGTCTATGAATCAGAAACTGGTTTTGACAATCCAGGAGGTTTTGACGCTGTCAATATTTATGGTGACGAATTCAATCGAACTGTCAATATAATGGGGACTTATCATCGAAGAGGATACGAAGAAAAGGACCTAGTTAACTATGCTACTCGAAATTACAAAGCTGGGATTGCTACGCATTTCAGACTTCAACCTTCGAAAGGGTTTGAATCTCCAGAGCTGATGCTAACATCGAATTACGGAGGTGGGTCTACTGTATATCAAGGTGATAATCGGTTTTCACTAAAAAACATCATGTTCTTTCAGCACAAGATTGAACTTCAAAAGTATAATAAGTACTTCCTTAGGTCGTACGTCACTCATGAGGATGCTGGGGATTCTTACGATCCCTTTTTCACCGCTCTTCAACTTCAAAGACGGTCAAAAGATAATGTGAAATGGAATACAGATTACATCAACTATTGGCAAATCAACATCAGTCCTAAAATAAAGGATACAGAAGGATACCCTTCTATTCTTGATTTTCCCGGTATGCCTCAAGCATATCAAGAGGCTATAAACGATTTTGTCTCAACAACCCTTGTTGACTCTATGTTCCGATGGCATGCTGATGCTCAAGATTATGCAAATACTGGAAGAGAAGTCACGAACACGTCGGACTTCCTAGAACCAGGTTCAGCTGAGTTCCAAGCGGCATTTGATGATATTACAAGCAGAATTTCGAATTCGGAAGGTGGGACAAGGTTTTTCGATAGATCTGCATTGTGGCACACTCACGGTGAATATAGGTTTGACGATGTTTATCAAGGTGAACGAATTAACGATATAGATTTTAGAGTAGGTGCAAACGTCAGAATGTACTATCCAAACTCAAGAGGTTCTATACTGCTAGACACTAATGGAGTAAATATCAACACCTACGAATATGGCGTCTACACAGGAACGACGTTTTCATTCTTGGATAGCAAATTAAAAGTTAGTGGAACTGCTAGATTGGATAAGCATCAGAACTTTGACTTCTTGGTTTCTCCTGCCGGTTCAATAACTTATGAGCCAAGCAAAAACAACTTTCTGCGAGTTTCAGTTTCTTCAGCGATACGTAACCCAACGCTTTCTGACCAATATTTGAACTATAATGTAGGACCAGCAATCTTGCGAGGAAACATCGATGGAGTCTCGGGATTGTACAACGTGGAAAGCTTTGTTGATTTTCTTAATTCAGGACTCAGAGATACATTAGTACAAATTGAAATTCCTGCAATCAAACCTGAGAATGTAAATACCTTTGAATTCGGATACAGAACTACGCTATGGGAAAAGCTATATCTAGATATGGGATATTACTTCTCTCGTTACAAGAACTTTATAGGCTTTGAGTTTGCTGTAGATGCAGATATACCTGAGGGTGTATCAACTCCTAGTAATGTTCAGGTTTACAGGGTAAGTAGTAACGCAAGAGACATCGTGACAACCCAAGGCCTCTCAGTAGGATTCAATTACTATTTTGCTAAGTTTTATCAATTCAGAGGAAACTACTCTTTTAATCAGCTGAATACGCAGACAGATGATCCCATCATACCTGCTTTTAATACTCCTACAAACAAGTTCAATCTGGGATTTTCTGGTCGTAACTTAACCATTAATCCAGGTATCGAAATTAAAAACATAGGATTCAGCATTAACTACAAATGGATCGAGGGGTTCTTGTTTGAAGGGTCCCCGCAATTTACTGGCTTAGTACCAACATATGATTTGTTGGATGCGCAGATCAACTGGAAATCGCCTTTTGATGTAACGTTTAAGCTTGGTGCCTCAAATATTCTTAATAATAAAACCTTCCAAACATACGGTGGACCGAGAATAGGTCGGATGGCTTACTTGTCGCTGCTTTATGAATGGGAGAAATAAATTTTCGTTAACTAATTAAAAATGTTTTTATGAATAAGCTTTACATAATTTTATTAGTCTTCATTTCAATACAGCTTAACGCTCAGGAGCGCTATCTCGACGCTGAATTTGAGGTTACAGTTGAAAAAGATAAGATTTATGGAAATAATATCAGTATTCTTACTGGTATGCCAGCTCCGTTAGACTTAACTTTTGATGTTTATACCCCAAAAGATGATACAGAAACTAATCGCCCAGCGATACTAGTTGCGCATACAGGCTCATTTTTACCGCCTCTTTTTAACGGAGGAATTACAGGCTCAAAAGGAGATAGCTCAGTTGTCAATATTTGCCGACAGCTAGCATCTCGAGGATATGTTGCAGTTGCTTTCACTTATAGAGCGGGATGGTTACCAACATCTCCTGATCAAAATGTGAGAACTGGAACTCTGCTTCAGGCAGCATACAGAGGGATTCAAGATGCTAGATCTTGTGTTCGCCACTTGCGAGAGACCGTCGATGTAGGTGGAAACATATACGGCATTGACCCCGATAAAATTGGAATGGTAGGTGTTGGAACAGGTGCCTACTTAGCATATGGATGTGGCTCTCTTTATGATTTTGAAGAAGTATTGCTTGAGAAATTTATTGATACAGAAACTGCCCTACCATACATTGATAGTTTAATCCTAGGTAATATTTATGGTGATACTCAAGCAGCTCTTTGTAGTCCAAACACACCTGGCTATAGTTCAGAGATTGACTTTGCATTTTCCTTAGGAGGAGCATTAGGAGACGCTACATGGATTGATGGAGAGGAAAGAGAAGCAGCTTTTTCTGGAATTCATTGTACTCAAGATATCTTTGCACCGTATGGCGATGGACCTGTAATAGTTCCTACTACAAACGAATTTGTTGTAAACGTATCAGGCAATAGAACTGCAATTCAGCGTGCCAACGAATTAGGCAATAATGATGTGCTTAATGATCCAAGCGTTGCTTTCGCATTGCAAGAAAACGTGGAAGTTCAAAAAACTACTAATGTGATGCCTGCCCTATCTGCTCCTATTAACATGGGTGAGGATCATTTTTATGGTTTTAACCTTCCTTTCCCACAGGGGTCACCTTATGCATTTTGGGACTTCCCTACTCTACAAGCTGTAGTTGCAGGGACAAACGCAGCATTGGGGACAGATTTTAATGCTGATACTCTTCATTTAAATGGATTAGCAACAAACCCCGACATGTCTCCAGAAAAAGGTAAAGCTTATCTAGACACAATCATAAACTTTATGACTCCAAGAGCTTGTCTGGCATTGAATCTAAACTGTAACTTGCCGACTAATACAGTAGAAATTCCAGCTGCATCGGTAGAATTACAATTATTTCCCAATCCAGTTGTAACGAGCTTTACGATCAACGTTGCAGATGACGTAACCATCAACAAAGTGTACATCTACAGTATGGACGGGCGAATGGTAAAAGCCCTAGCAAAAATCAATGCTAATCAAGTTACAATGAACAGCGAGGGCTTGAATAGTGGCATGTATGCTGCTCAAATTGTTACAGAAAAAGGAACGGTTGTAAAAGAGTTGGTAATTAAATAAAATTTAGTAATTTAGCATTTCAAGAGGGTATTAAAGACATCTTCTATTGTAAATTCGAAATTTAATTTGTTTGTCATAATTACATAGGGACTTCGGCAATGTCGGAGTCCTTTTTTTATGCATACCCCATTTATCGAATAGTCCTTTTCATCTAAAAAAGACCTTTCATAAGCATCGTGTTGAGGCGAGAAGTCTCTAGGTTGCAACTCTGAAAATATAAGAATCATCGTCAAAAGAGAAGCTCTAATAATATGACAAAAGACCTAAGGAGTGGGACTCCAAAAATCTCAAGATTTCGATCCTATTCTAGAAAATATAGTAAAGAAATAAGACTAGTTCGAAGAGCTTTCGTTTTTCTGAGGAAAAAACCAAATATCAAGCAAGATGTATACTAGAACATAGACATTGATTAGTCTATCAACTGAGGATGTTTCAAAAAGAAATAACTTACCAAGGAAATATACAGCTCCGAGAGCAACACTAAAAACCCATAATTGGTACCAAAGGGGTCTTCCTTTAATTTTATACAACATAAATTTGAAATTCCATTTTCAATTCAATGAAAATAAATCCCGTTTTGTTCACGTTTTGAGTCTCAATCTAAATTTCTCGAATCATACAGCCAATTAAATTGATAGATTGCCGTATCAAGAAGCAAAAACGAAGGTTTTACTTACCCAAATGCGCTACCGCCTTGATTTCGATTAACAACAGCGGGTGAGGAAGCTGATGCACTGCAACCGTAGTCCTAGTAGGTCCAGTCTCGTGGTTGAAATATGTGCCATAAACTTCATTGTACCCTTTAAAATCTTTCATATCCACGAGAAAAGTTGATATATCAATAATATCATCTAGATCTGAATCCATACTTTGAAGAAGTACTCGAATATTTTCTAAGACTGCTTTCGTTTGGACACGTATATCCTTCTTATAAGTTCCATCATCTTGTTTATCAGCGCCTTCAATCGTATTATCTAACCTTCTACTGCTTGTCCCTGAGACATAAATAAAGTCTCCGACCTTTTTGATATGTGGATAATTACCTAGTGGGCGAGCTCGATCAGTAAGAAGCTTATTCTCAGTTTGCATAATGTAAGACTTTTAATTGCTGTGCATTTGTTCTTCTAATGATAATCTAGAACGCATTTCATCTACAATGGTTTTCATTTCATCTTCACTTTCGGGCATCGAAAAATCTGATGAAGAAACTAGTTGGAGCAGATATTCGTCTTGCGCACGCCCTTGAATCATGGCATTTTCGTAAGACATCTCTTCTCTGAACGTAACTAAACTGTATTTGCTGTAATAATCTGGCAAGGTACGTTCAAGCTGCATTTCTAAAACTCGCTTTTTGATAAAATCTGGATCATCCACGGTATCTTGCATTTCCTGAAAATTGTCAAGTGCTAGATTCGCTATAGCATCAGTGTCTGGCTTTCGTTCTTTTTGAAACGCTTCAAATAACTCTTCCCAAGTTTTATTCATGTGTGCGGTCAATAACTCATCAAACACATAGACATCTTCAAAGGAAGCATTCATTCCTTGTCCGTAAAAAGGTACTATTGCGTGAGCTGCGTCACCCATTATCAGAACCTTACCACCGATTCTCCAGGGTGCACACCTGATCGTTCCAAGACGGCCAACGGGATGATCATCAAAGTCATTCTGAAGCGCAGGTAGAAGATCTACAAGATCAGGAAAGTATTTTTTGAAATATGCTAAAATTTCAGGATCCGTTTTCAATGCATTAAAGCCAACATCACCGTCGTATGGATTGAACATTGTTACTGTAAAACTCCCATCAAGATTTGGTAGCGCGATAATCATAAAATGTCCGCGTGGCCAGATATGCAATGCATCATTTTCTATTCTAAATCCACCTCCTTCCGAGGCAGGAATTTCTAACTCCTTATATCCATAATCTAGCATATCAGAGCTAAAGTCATAATCTTCAGCGAGTGAATCGAACAAGGACTTCCTAATTGAAGATCCAGCTCCATCTGTGCCTATGATCACATCAAAGGAATCGCGTATCTCTTGATCCAAATATTGATATCTAATTTCGCTATTTTCAATGTCAACCTGATCAATTCCAGCTTCAAAAAAAATATTGACATTTCGGTAAGACTCCGCTTTATCGAGCAAAAGGGCATTTAGGCCCGTTCTTGAAATCGAATTTATATATTCATCTTCACGACCACTGTACCTTGAAAATCTTTTTTCTCCTTCAGTATCATGAATCATCCTCCCAAGCATCGGAATACATAGCTTTCGAGCTTCTTCGTCTAACCCAATCATACGAAGTGATTTCAACCCTCTGTCGGACAAAGCCAAGTTGATTGATCTACCTCCATCTTCTATTTGCTTTCGAAGATCTTTACGTTTTTCGAACAGATAGACGTTAAAACCTCGCTGCGCTAAACTAATCGCCAACATACTTCCGCAAAGACCTGCTCCAACGACCGCTATGCGTTGTGTTAATTCAATCATGATAATTGTTCTTTTAGTATTTCTACAAATCTGTAGACATCCGTAAATGAGTTATAAAGTGGCACTGCAGAAACCCTTATAACGTCAGGTTCACGCCAATCAGCAATCACTCCTGCTTTTGTTATTTTGTCGAATAGCTGCTTGTCTGCATTCTTTACTTGTATTGAAAGCTGACTACCCCTTCGCTCGGGTTCTGCAGGCGTAATAATCGCGATCATTTCGTTACCAAGTTGGTGAATAAGAAACTCCATATAAGCCGTCAACTTAATTGCCTTTGAACGGAGATTGTTCATCCCTGCTTCTGCAAAAATATCTAATGAAGCTTTTATTGCTGCCATGCTCAATATCGGTGGATTACTTAATTGCCAGCCTTCAGCTCCTTGAATGGGATCAAAGGGATCTCTCATTCCAAATCTAGTCTCTTTATTATGCCCCCACCAACCTGTGAACCGTGGCAAATCTGGATCACTAGCGTGCCTTTCGTGAACAAAGCAACCGCCTAAAGAACCTGGGCCACTGTTTATATATTTATAAGTACACCAAACAGCAAAGTCAGCACCACTATCGTGTAATTCCAATGGTACATTTCCTGCACCATGAGCACAGTCAAAACCAACTACTGCACCTACAGAATGCCCCCTAGTAGTGATGGACTTCATATCGAAAAACTGTCCAGTATAATAATTTGTATTTCCTAGCATAACCAAGGCGAGTGATTCTCCATGTTCGTCTATAGCTGAAAGAATATCTTCGTCTCTCAGAGTCACCTCTCCTTCTCTAGCTTTTAATTCTACCAAACAATCCTTTGGATCAAATCCATGAAATCGTATCTGTGATTCCACTGCATATCGGTCTGAAGGAAATGCATCATACTCAATCATTATCTTATTACGAGTAGTAGTTGGTCGATAAAATGAAACCATCATCAAGTGCAAATTAACTGATAAAGTGTTCATAATCACTACCTCATTGGGTTTTGCACCCACCACATCAGCCATCGCTTGAGTCAAAAACTCGTGATAAGGCATCCAAGGATTCTTTGCATGAAAATGGCCTTCAACTCCCAAATTACCCCAATCTTTCAACTCTTGTTCTAGATAGTTTTTAGTGCTTTTGGGCTGTAGCCCTAAAGAATTTCCACACAGATAGACAAACTCGTTTCCATCTTCATCAGTAGGGATATGAAAATACGATCTGAATCTAGCCAAAGGATCTTCTAGATCCATCTGTTGAGCAAAAGCTAAACCTTTTTTAAAACCACTTTCTGTTGATAATTCTATACTCATCCTAATTAATCTTCAATCTTGATTTTATTTTCATTTGGTCTTGACCTGCCAGCCAATCCAACACATTCTCATACCAAATATTCTGATATTCATCTTCATTTATAAACCCTAAGGCAAAAGCATCATCTATAACTTTTCCCGGATATGAACCTTCTGCTGAAGCCATTTCTCCGAGCGGATATGGGTCATCTATACCAGCTATCACTTGCGTACTTGTTTGCCGATCTACTAGTAGGCGAAATGAATAGACATCGTGCACCAAAGTATCAAAAAACACATTCCGAGACTGGATATTTTTCTCTGGAGCAACTGTTCCTTCAAAAAGATCTGGCCTTCCGTAATACCCCTGCTTTCTCCTCCCTACATTCATTTGTCCAAACTGGTTTCCATGTGCATAGCAAGTACGAATATTTGGATATTTCTCTGGAAAATTGTGCGAGCTGAAAAAGTGGAAATGATCTGCGGTTTGGGCGCACATCCATATTAAATGAAATCTCCATAACTCATTTTTGAGCCCAATAATCTTGTCCCCATCGTAAGGGTGTATTTGAAGTGCTAGTCCTAGTTCATTTATATACTCATAAATCGGTGCCAATTCAGGATCTGCCGTTGTTTTCCATTCGCCATCTGAGTTAAGATAATGAGTAGGCATACAGACAAGAGACAAACCAAGTTGATTCACACATCGATCAATTTCTTTTAATGCATCATCAATGTACAAAGGTTGAATGACGAAGCCGCAGGTAAATTTGGAGGGATGAGCAGATTGTGTAGATGCATTGAAGTCATTCTGAAATTGAATAACATCTCTTGCAAGAGAACGCGCGAATCCATTACAATATAATTGGGATAGATTCAGTATCACCTCATGCTGAATATTGCTTTCTTCCAGCCATTCTAATTTTTGCTCTAGAAAGAAACTACCATGTGTTACAGGTCTTTTCCATTTACCTTGATGCATGAATTGCATCGAGTCATCAACCCAGAAAACCTCCTTTTCTTTCATGAAAGTAGGTATCTCATGAGGATAAGGCACTAAGTGACCATGACCATCAATTTTGTATGGTGTCTTTTCCATTTATTTGGGAGCGTCCATGACAGTTCCACAAGAATCGCAAGTGCGATTTTCTACGCTAGAAAAGAATTCATCGAAGATCACTTTAAGGTCATTTTCAATATTCTGAAGACTAAATTCATCTTCGTACATTTTGTGACCGCAATTTTCGCAGAACCAAACTAGGCCGTCCTGCATATTCTCTGCTCGTTTTTGTTCGATAACTAGGCCAATTGTATCAGCAGGACGCCTAGGTGAGTGAGGTATATTTGGAGGAAGCAAATAAATATCTCCTTCCTTAATATGAATGTCCTTCGGCTTACCTTCATCAATAATTTTCAGCACCATATCACCTTCCACCTGATAGAAAAACTCTGCAGTCTGATTGATGTGGTAGTCTTTTCTTGAATTAGGTCCACCAACAACCATAGCTATAAAATCACCATTATTCCAGATCACTTTATTACCTACCGGTGGTTTTAGAAGGTGTCTATTCTCATCGATCCACTCTTTAAAATTCACTACAGGAAACAACATAAGTTTTGTATTTTTTGATAATCATTTACGGAATTAAATATAGATATTTTAGAGATTCTATCCCATTATTAATGAATCTGAATACAGATATTCTTAACCTCGGTAAAGAAATGCAAAGCGTCCATACCTCCCTCGCGTCCTACTCCACTCTGCTTAACCCCACCAAATGGTGTTCTCAAGTCTCGTTTCAACCAGGTATTTACCCACACGATACCTGATTCAAGCTTTCTAGAAAATCGATGCGCCCGATGAATATTTTCAGTCCAAACTGTTGCTGACAACCCGTATTTACTATCGTTGGCTAGAGCCAAAGCTTCTTCCTCAGAATTAAATGCTTGCACAGTAACTACCGGACCAAAGATCTCTTCTTGATTGGTTCTACATTCATGTGTTAAACCTGTAATAATAGTTGGCTCAATAAAAAAGCCATTATGATAAGGTTCAGGCATTTTTGGGGCTTGACCCCCTACTTCTATATTACCACCTTCTTCTGATGCTAATGCTATATATGAAAGGATCTTATTGTAATGCAATTCACTTACAATTGCTCCCACACGTGTATCACCTTCCGCAGGAGGACCAACCTTCATTTTTTTCGTCTTTTCGACAAAATCAGAAATAAAACGATCATAAATTGATTGCTCAACTAGAATTCTCGATCCGCACAAGCAAATTTCACCTTGATTACTAAAGGAAGAATTTAATGTCGTCTTCAACATCTCGTCATAATCACAATCTGCGAAAATGATATTTGGATTCTTGCCACCCATTTCCAGAGAGATTTTTTTAAAATGCTTGGCTGCATTTTGTGCTATGATTCCTCCCGTCATCGTACTTCCAGTGAATGATATCGCTTTTACATCTGGATGGGTGGTCATAGTATCCCCGACTTCATGTCCGTAGCCATGAACGATATTAAGAACGCCCGGAGGAAGACCTGCATCAATGCATATCTGCGAAAAAAGATATGCAGTATATGGAGTTACTTCAGAGGGTTTTGCAACAACTGTATTCCCAGCAGCTAAAGCAGGAGCAATCTTCCAAGTGAATAAATAAAGTGGAAGATTCCAGGGAGATATGCAACTTACTACACCCAAAGGATCGTGAACAGTGTAATTAATACTACCATCATCCATTGGATACTGAGCACCATGAAACTGCAAAACTGCATTTGCAAAGAAGCGAATATTAGCTGATGCTCGTGGAATATCAACATGTCTTGCAAGCTTAATCGGTTTCCCATTATCGAGTGATTCAGCTGCGACAAGTATTTCAGACCGTTCATCTATCAAGGCCGCAATTTTCATCATTATAGCTGACCTTTTAGTGGCACCTAGATCGGCCCACTCTTCGAATGCATCTTTAGCTGAGCTTATTGCCTGCTCAATATCTTCCTTCTGAGATCGAGCGACATAAGCAAAAGTTTCATTCCGAGAAGGATCAATTACATCAATCCATTGATCATCTGCTGGTTTACGTAAGGCGCCGTTAATATAGTTATGAAGATAAATTTGATCCTTTCCCATTTTTTTCAATTACTTAACCGTAAAACCAATTGATTCAAACCCTTGACAAGTAACCTTCACTTGACTACCTGCATTTACAAAAACTGCGGCGGTAGCAGCACCTGCAAGAAGAACATGACCTTTTTTAATTTCAATACCGTGCGACAGAGCAAGACGAACTGCGTGTACTACTGATTCCCACGGATTACCCAAAATCGCATTTGTATTTCCGGAATGTTGTACTTCGCCATCTATTGAAAGTGAAATCTCCAGAGAGTTAACTTGATGATCAACTGGCATCCAATTCCCTAGACAATATCCAGACGATGAACAGTTATCGGCAATGACATCTGCCAGTGAAAATTTAAAATTCTCATATCGGGAATCGATCACCTCGATTGCGAGTGACACGCCATCAACAAAATCTTTGGCGTTTTCTAGACTGATTGGTTCCACAATATCTTTACCAAATCGAAATGCAATTTCTGGTTCTACTCTCGGGTGAATCTGAGCTTTCATTTCTAGCTCACCTCCTTTAGAAATTTGCATAGCATCTGTTAATTGCCCCCATATCATATCATGCACACCCATTTGCTCCATCTTGGCTTTACTTGTAAATCCAAGTTTCAGACCAGTCATCTTTTCTCCTCGAAGATATCTTCGACCTAGTGAAATTGACTGAATAACATACGCTTCCTCTAGAGTAAGATCGCGATGTTTACTAATTTGTGGAGTTGCTTGTGCGTTTGTGGCTGCTTTGTCAAGTTGCTCTGCAATCTGATGTAAATTTTGATTCATAGATTTCTTTTCTTGAAGGCGAAATTTACGCATAATTATTGGAAAAAGCGGCTACAAATTGATCGCATTCTTCTGGTAGATTAAAGTAATGTGGGGAAAATCGAACTGCCCAATCAATACCTTTATTTTTCATGTCAATCAGAGCACTATGCTTGGACGCAAAACTAAAGTTAACATTAAGCTCTCTAAGTTTTTCACTATGCCATTGTTGAGACTTACCTTTAATTCGCCAAGTAATAATATTACCTTGCTGCAAACCTTGATCAAACAGTTCCAGATTGGGAACCCCTGCTAACTTTGATCTAAAGTGTTTTTGCAATTGTCTATTGTACTGTGCGACCTCTTCTATGCCTATTTCATTTATCTCTCTGATGCTTTGGGTCAAGCCCAAAAGATTGCTATAGTTTTTCTCCCACAATTCATACCTTCTAGCATTTTTCGCAAACTTTACTTGATCGTTATCTATCCATTCTGCACCTGCCAAATCAAAGCAAAAAGGTACTTCTTGCTTTTCGAGAATTTTATCACTTACAAATAGAAAACCTGTCCCTCGAGGACCTCGTAAAAATTTTCGCCCAGTAACAGTTAGATAGTCACATTGAATTTTATTTACATCAACATTAATCTGACCGACAGTTTGGCAAGCGTCAAGCAGAAACAGCACTTTATATTTTTTTGCTAAAAGACCTATAGAAACCGCCTCCTGAATCATTCCAGAACTAGTTGGCATATGCGTTATTGCAAGAAGCTTAACCTTGCTAGTGCTGAGAATCTTCTCCAACTTGTCAAGGTCAACTAGACCGTTTGCATCAGTTTCCAAAAATTCATAATTGACCCCGAATCTACGCTTCAATTCGATAAAGGATAGGACATTTGAGACATAGTCTTCATTCGTTGTCAAGATGAGATCTTTCTCTTTCCATGACATAGAATAAAGCACCTTAGAGTAAGCATCTGTAGCACTCGTTTGGTAAGCAATATTATGTGGTTCAGCATTTATAAGCTTTGCGGCTTCTTTGTAAAACTCATTTGTCTCATCTTCGCATTCCATCATAACATCATAACCTCCTATTTCGATTTCTTTATTTAGATAATCAAGCATTACTTTCTTTGTAGCGGTGGAAATCAAGGATGAACCTGCACTATTGAAAAAAAGTTGCCTATTGCAAGCTGGTGTGGACAATCGAGATTTTGAAACAAATGACGGAATTTCCATGAGGTACTTAATTTTTCCTAATTGAATTCACATGACTTAGTTATATGTTAGCTAAAGCTAAGACTGTGTATTGAAATAAACTTCTTTACTAGCGGTATTCCTCTATAAAATCAATAATGGTCTCAGCAAAAAAACGACCTTCCTGCAACATCGGCGAATGACCACTTCTTTCAAATATTACTATGGACTTTTCTGAAGTACCTACTCGCTTGAAGGCATCATAAGCAAGCTCACTCGAAACAACCATATCGTACTTACCCCACAGAAAGAGACAAGGTTTCTCAATATTTACAAGTTCATCACTTAGGGAATACTCAAACAAGCCATTACCATACAATGTGTTATTCGCAACATTTCCCGAAAAGAAGGTTGTTAATAGATTATTTACAAAAAGAGAATTTGCCAAAGCATCTAAAGCAAAATCTACATCTACTGGAGCGAGGATTTCAGCTGCTTGTAATATTGCTTCCCCCTCATATCCGAGAGCGTTCACTGTTTCGAAATCATCTACTACAAGCTCCGAAGTATCGACTTCACTAATTGTCTCCAAAGCATTATTCCAGAATATGGTATCCATAACTTCCAGAATCTGTTCTTTAGCAACTTCATCAATTCTTCGCACTGCCGACTTATACGTTAAAGGGAGATCATGTGCCCCATCTACATCAATCCAACCTTTGAAAGCCTGCTGATATAATGGGTCAATCATCACTTGACTTCCAAGCATTCCTCCCCAGCTATGCCCTAGCAAGAAAATACTGACATCCTCACCATATTTACTCCTCAAAGCCAAATTTAATCCATAAACATCAGCTGCGAGATTTGGAACCGTCATAGACTCCTCTGAAAAACTTCCTTGTGCCATTCCCTGAGAACGCTGTTCAGTGTAAACTACAGCGTAATCACTTTCTAGTAAATCACTGTAGATACCGCCTCGATATTCCAAAGCATTGCCTCCTGGGCCTCCATGAAGTATAATCAAAAACACTTTTGAATTGGTATTGCCATAGATATAGGCGGGAATCGTAGCACCATCTCGAACGACATTGATTAAATCAATACGATCATTTCCATCGTTTCTTTCGCAAGAGTTTACAGAAATAACAACCAACATGATGAAAGCTAATGCTTGTAGGTATCTCATGTGTTTAAAATTGATAGATGAATTCATAATTTAGACCTGGAAGCACGCTTGTGTTATATGGTGTAAGAAAAAAAAGAGATACTTTTGATATCCAATGTTTTTCTTGTGCTCTGTCTGAAAGAAATATAGCTGCACTAGCTTGAAGCATAAAATAGGGATCAACAAGAAGTCCTCGTCTACTGACATTGAAGTCATCATCAATGACATAATTATCGCCAGTAAAATTCATTTGAAAGCCAGGACCTGCACCAAACTGTACTCCAAGTCGTTTTCCTACATACTGTCTGACATTACACTCATAATAATTTACGAATCCTACATGTGAGAATGGATCCCAATATAAAGCGGCGGTTCCAGAACCATTCAATGTAGAACGTCCAAAAGGCACAGCGAAACCACTTCCTTTGTCACTATCCCATACCGACCTTTGAACCCCGTATGAGAATCCTGGATTTATGAGCGTATTTCCAAAATAGCCGTATGACTGCTGATAAGTATCCCAGAGTTGCGCCTGTGAGTTAGTACTTGCTAGTACAAAACTTAATGTAAATCCTAAAGAAATAAGCCGTCTTTTCATTTACGTTTATCTTATGTATCCCTAACACTGAAATTTGAATTGATGTTGCGCAGGTAGATTATTTTCGATTTCTTAGAGATGCTAAGTTTCTCCAAAAACGCACCTTATCATAAACTTACAAACAGACCATTTATTCTATCTAAAAAAATAGAAAAAAATAATGATAATATGATTCTCTAATATGAAAATGTTATATACTTTTGCGTTCGCTTTAACAAAGCAACCACGATGCAAATGTGCATCTTAATAATTTACGGAGGAGTGGCAGAGCTGGTTTAATGCACTAGTCTTGAAAACTAGCGTACGTTAACGCGTACCGGGGGTTCGAATCCCTCCTCCTCCGCATACATCAAAAGCCTTATTCTCGTTGCAGAATAAGGCTTTTTTATTGCTCCTAATTGACATTTCTAAATAGCTATAATATTGCAACTTAGAAGATCCAGTAGAACACAATTTTATACCCAAATCATTTTTTTTAGGAATTATCTAAGCAATCCAATCAGCATTAGCTTAGTCTTTGTACCTTTGTGTCCCGTAATGAGAAAAACAAAACATGGCTAAATATATCTTCGTTACGGGAGGCGTAACATCTTCATTAGGCAAAGGAATTATTGCAGCATCTCTTGCGAAACTTTTGCAATCACGTGGCTTTCGTGTAACTATTCAGAAATTTGACCCCTACATCAATGTTGATCCAGGAACTCTAAATCCATATGAACATGGCGAATGCTACGTTACAGACGATGGAGCGGAAACTGATCTCGATCTAGGACATTATGAGCGATTTCTTAATACTCCCACCTCTCAAGCAAACAATGTCACTACCGGTAGAATCTACCAGACTGTAATTGACAAAGAGCGACGAGGAGAGTACCTAGGTAAAACCGTTCAAGTGATTCCTCACATTACGGATGAGATCAAAAGAAGAATGTATCTTTTAGGTGATCTTGAAGAATATGACATGATCATCACCGAAATCGGCGGAACAGCAGGTGATATCGAATCGCTGCCCTACCTCGAAGCTATTCGACAAATTCGCAGAGAAAAAGGCAAGTCAAACTGTGTATTTATACATTTGACATTGATACCGTATCTAAGTGCAGCTAAAGAACTGAAGACCAAACCGACACAACACAGTGTTAAAGAATTGCTACAACAGGGTATTCAGCCAGATATTTTAGTATGCAGAACCGAGCATACGTTGACTAAAGAAATTAGAGAGAAAATCGCTCTTTTTTGCAATGTCGAACTTCAGTCAGTTGTGGAAGCCATTGACGCGAAGACGATCTATGATGTTCCTTTATTGATGCTCCGTGAAAAACTGGACATCTCTGTGTTAGACAAATTGGAACTTGATCATGGAAAGGAACCAAACCTTAAAAATTGGAAAAACTTCCTAGGAAGGCTAAAAAATCCACTAGACGAAGTACGAATTGCTCTTGTAGGTAAATACAATGAATTACCTGATGCTTACAAATCAATATACGAGGCTTTTATTCATGCAGGTGCAACAAATGAAACTAAAGTAGTTGTAGTGCCAATTCACTCAGAGAGACTTGAAGCCTCGGACGAAGAAGTTGCCAATGTATTGTCTGAGTTTGACGGTATACTTGTTGCACCCGGATTCGGAGAGCGTGGAATTCTAGGGAAATTGAAGGCTATCAAATTTGTTAGAGAAAATCAAATTCCATTTTTTGGAATATGCCTTGGCTTGCAATGTGCAGTTGTCGAATTTTCTCAGAATGCTGCTGGACTGGAGGATGCTTGGTCTGCTGAATATAAGGTATCTGCAGATTCAAAGGTAATCGACCTAATGGATGAACAGAAGAAGATTACTAATAAAGGAGGTACCATGCGTTTAGGCTCTTATAAGTGTACTATTCAAAAAGATACTCTAGCTTACAAAATCTATGGAAAGTCTAGAATCAATGAGAGACATAGACATCGATATGAAGTTAATAATGTCTTTTTAAAGCAACTAGAAGATGCTGGCTTAGTAGCTTCTGGAAAGAACAAAGACCTAGACTTGGTTGAGATTGTTGAATTACCGGGACATCCATTCTTTATCGGGGTTCAATATCATCCTGAATTGAAAAGTACTGTTGAGAATCCTCATCCTATCTTTATATCGTTTGTAAAAGCTGCCAAAACCAGACAGGCAGTAAAGAAAGATCTTCAAATGCGTATTTCAAATTAATTGATGAAAGCAAGAAAACTATCACTTGAGGAGCTTGATCGGTTAGAAGTCGCTGATTTCAAGACTGCTAAGAAAACTCCCGTGGTTGTGGTTTTGGACGACATAAGATCGGCTTTAAACGTAGGATCTTTCTTCAGAACCTGTGATGCACTTGCAATTGACCATCTTTACTTGTGCGGCATAACTGCGAAACCGCCTCATAAAGAAATCTTTAAGACAGCTATCGGAGCTACTGAATCCGTATCTTGGTCATATCACGAAAGTGTAACGGAACTTATCGACAATATTTCGACAGAACACTTAATTATATCCGTGGAGCAAACCGACAACTCAGTTTCACTTGATAATATTGAAGAATTGAATTGGGATGGGTCCAAAAGACTTTGTCTTATTTTTGGAAACGAGGTAAATGGCGTTTCAGCTTCTTCAATTGAGAGAAGTGATCATTGTTTGGAAATACCACAATTTGGCACTAAGCACTCGTTCAATGTTGCAGTTTGCGGGGGTATGGTACTTTGGGAGTGTTGGAAATTAGCTAAATCAGTATCAAAATGAGACTTTCTGAAATTTGGGTCTACCCTATCAAATCCCTAGGTGGCGTTTCATTGGCATCCTCTAGAGTTCTGGAGAGTGGTTTAGAACTGGATCGTAGATTTATGCTTGTCAATGAGGATAACGAATTCATGACGCAGAGGCAAATGCCAACAATGGCTACTCTAGGTACTAGAATAAAAGACACCAGTATTTCAGTTTTTGAAAAATCTAATCCCTCAAACGAAATACAAATACCCTATAGATTTGATTCAGAGCAATCTGTTAAAGCTAGCATTTGGGAGGCACGAGTTGACTCAATGGTTGCTTCTCAATCCTACAATGAGTGGTTTTCGGACTATTTTAGAAAGTCAGTTAGACTAGTTCGCATGAATCATGAGGAAATGCGCAGTAGAAAACTCTCAGTCGCACCATACAAGACAGATATGAGTTATGCAGATGGATATCCATTCTTGGTTTTGTCGAAGGCTTCCGTTGCACAACTTAATGCAGAACTAGAGGAGTTGGGTGAAAGAGCCGTTAATATAAGACAATTTAGGGCAAACCTAATTGTCGATCAGTGTGAAGCATTCGAAGAAGATAAGCTAAACAGCTTTACAGTTGGAGATTGCTATTTCAATATGGTTAAACCGTGTGCGCGTTGTCAAGTTATTACTGTGGATCAAGATACTGGCCTGTCATCTAAACAACCACTTAAACATCTTGCAAAAACTAGAAATTCTGGAAACAAGGTTATATTTGGAATGAACGCAGCGTTTGTGTCTGGATCAACGATCACTGCAGGTGACGAAATAGTAAAGGCAGTTTAAATTAGTTTTAACACTTTACTATATTTGTTAATATATAAATAATTATTAACGAGACTTTTGAGTTATAAAATAAGGACTCAAAGTCAAAATAAGTAAAAATGAATAATCGAATATCTCAAACTTTAGCACTGTTATGTGTATTATTCCTAAGCATACAAATGGGTAATAGTCAAAAAGTTTATTTCTGGCTAGACGCGGGTTTAAAGGTCTCCGCTGGATCAGGAATGCTTTACAACAACAACTTAATAAATGACAGAAATATTGATCCTAGTTTTGGAAGCACTTACGGAATTGGTGGAAAATTCGGATTCAACTTTGGTCAGTACCATGCATTCACAATTGATGGAATGTACTCAAGAATAGGTCAGAAAAATGACATCAAACTAGAATCAGGTGGTGATGTCACAACACGTCAATTGGGATGGAATTCTGCTGATGTCTTTCTTATGTATAGGTATAACAGAAACTTGAACTACATAGAACTCGGTGCAAAATACAGCTTATATCAGCAAAGACTAGAGTCAATTAACCAAGGAACATTTGTAGATGTCAATGACACTTACGTAGACAATATGATCAGTCCGGTTTTGGGATTCGGTTATTACATGTTTAATGCAGATGCTTTTACTGCAAACCTAGGTTTCAGACTTAGCTATGGCATTTACGATCTGCTCACAGTATCTGGAATTGAAACACAAGCATTTACAGCACCTAGAGTGTATGAAAACTATGCTTCAACAAATCCGGCATTTATTGAACTAGTGCTAGAATTAAATTTTGGTTTGGGACAATACGCCAAGTCTGTTTGTGGAAAAAGAGCAAGTTTTTTGGGAATGTAAAAAGCTAGACTTATGCAACATTCAAAAAGAGGCTGGTCGAATAATCAGCCTCTTTTTTTCGCACCTTCTTTTCTCCAAACTAACAATCTTCCTAGGAAAAACTTTTAATAATCGCTTGGAATTGATCAGCATCTAAAGATGCGCCTCCAACTAAACCACCATCTACGTCATCTTGTCCAAAGATTGATTCTGCATTGGCAGCTTTTACCGAGCCTCCATAAAGTATCGCCATCTGATCTGCAACTTCATCACCAAAAGACTCTCTGAGGTAATTTCTGATTTCCAAGTGCATTTCTTGAGCCTGCTCAGGTGAAGCCGTTTCTCCAGTTCCAATCGCCCAAATAGGTTCATATGCAATAACTATACTTTTCATTTGCTCTTGAGACAAGTGTGAAAGACTTTCTTTAAGTTGCTGAGTAACATAGCTATTTTGCTCTCCTGCCTTGCGAGTTTCTAAGCTTTCACCACAGCAAAAGATAACTCTTAGACCATGTTCCAATGCTTTATCTACCTTTTCTGCTAGGATTTTCGAATCCTCACCAAAATACATTCTGCGTTCGGAATGCCCAATAATAACATAAGGGCAAGAGATGGATTCGAGCATACTTGCTGAAACTTCTCCAGTGTAGGCTCCGCTTTCTTCCTGATGGCAATTCTGTGCTGCGACATCAACTCTCGGCACATGCAATAACATATCCAAAGCGGACTTAAGATATACATGAGGTATTCCAAGAATAACATTTACATCCATTGGGATTTCCATATGAGAGATCGTTCTTGCAAGTTGCAAGCCCTCTTCAAAATCTAAATTCATTTTCCAGTTTCCTGCTGCTATCTTTTGTCGACTCATATTAGCTTTTTTTTGCAAATATGCTGTATTTATGACAAGCTTCTTATTTTTAAGACTATGTTTGTTTGCAAAATTTCGACACAGGAATGAAATACAATAAGTTAGGATCAACCGATATCGACGTCAGTGTTATATGTTTGGGAACTATGACCTATGGTGAGCAAAACACGCAGGAAGAGGGTTTTCAACAACTGGATTATGCACTAGATAATGGTGTAAACTTCATAGATACAGCGGAAATGTATTCCGTCCCAGGTCGAGAAGAGACGACTGGTTCCACTGAAAGAATTATTGGGAATTGGCTCGAACGATCTGGAAAGCGATCAGAAGTAATATTAGCTACAAAGGTTACTGGTCCCTCGGCTAGTTTTAGTTATATCGCTGAAAACCTAGGTTTCAGTAGAGATAGAATTTTCGACGCTGTTACCAAGTCACTTAGAAGACTAAAAACTGACTACATTGATCTCTATCAGCTACATTGGCCAGAAAGAAATGCCAATTACTTTGGTAAAAGAGGCTATGAGCATGACGAAAACGAAAAATGGAAAGATAATTTTGATGAGGCTATTGATACTCTAAATGTCTTATTGAAATCTGGTAAAATCAGAAATTGGGGGCTTTCAAACGAAACGCCTTGGGGTGTTATGCGAACAAGAGAGGTTTCCAATGATCAAAAGACCCCGCAAGCTGTTAGTATTCAAAATCCGTATAACCTTCTCAATAGAACATACGAAGTGGGAATGGCTGAAATCAGCTGCAGATCTAACATGGGTCTTCTAGCTTACTCTCCTTTAGGGTTTGGAAGGTTGACAGATAAATATCATAATGGAACCGACTCGAAACGAGATCGCCTTAACAGATTTAACCAACTTTCGAGATATAATAGTAATAATTCCAAAAGAGCTGCATCCCTTTATTATGACTTAGCACAGAAAAATGGCATGTCTCTGGCTCAGATGTCCTTAGCTTATATAAACTCTAGACCTTTCGTGACTAGTAATATAATCGGGGCTACCACAATGGAGCAACTCAAAGAAAATATTGTCACAGGTTCTATGAATCTTTCAGAAGAAATCATAGACGAAATAGAAAAGATTCACGAAACAATTCCAAATCCCGCTCCATAATCTATATTTGCTTTCAAATGAGGAAGGGCAAGGTCATATTAGATAAAGGGAAATTCGAACTAACCCTAAAACGATTGAGTTTTGAACTCATTGAAAATCATGGTGACTTTTCTGAAACTTGCATTATAGGAATACAAGAGAGAGGAGTACTACTAGCTGATAGAATTACGGAAATCGTAAAGCAAAATTCCAAAAAAGCAAAGTTTAAGTACGGTAAATTAGACATTACTTTTTACAGAGATGACTTTCGAAGAAGGGATAATCCTCTAAGTCCTAGCAAGACAGAGATTGACTTTCTAATCGAAGACAAAAGAGTAATCCTGATAGATGACGTACTTTATACAGGTAGGACGATTCACGCTGCAATGTCCGCACTTATGGACTTCGGTCGTCCTCGACAAGTTGAGCTCCTGACTTTGGTTAATCGCCGATTCAATAGGCATTTACCTATAAAGGCAGATTATGCAGGAATTAACGTTGACGCTTTGGATGATGCTTATGTCCGCGTAGATTGGGATGATGACGCTGCTAAAAATAAAATTCTCTTTTTTGCCGGAGACAAAAACAATCGTGAATCATGAACAAGCAACTTAGTACCAAGCATCTACTAGGAATTAAGTATATAAGCCGAGAGGACATTGAGCTCATTTTTCACACGGCAAATAATTTCAAAGAAGTTATTAATAGACCGATCAAAAAAGTCCCTTCACTTAGAGATGTAACAGTTGCCAATCTATTTTTTGAAAATTCAACACGCACCAAGATATCATTTGAACTAGCAGCAAAAAGACTAAGTGCAGATGTTGTCAATTTCTCAGCGGCTGCATCCTCCGTCAAAAAAGGTGAAACTCTCCTAGATACAGTAAATAATATCCTTTCAATGAAAGTCGATATGGTTGTTATGAGGCACCCTACCCCTGGTGCTCCTCAATTTCTCGCAAAGAGAATCGACGCTAACATCATCAATGCCGGAGATGGTACGCATGAACATCCCACTCAAGCTCTTCTTGACGCTTATTCTATGCAGGAAAAAGTTGGAAACTTGAAAGGAAAAAAGGTAGCAATTATCGGCGATATCAAGCATTCTCGAGTAGCCCTTAGTAATATCTATTGTCTTAATAAGCTTGGAGCCGAAGTAGTAGTTTGTGGGCCACCTACCTTAATACCAAAACACATTAGTGCCTTAGGAGTTCAGGTCTCTTACAATCTTCAAGAAACACTTGAGTGGTGTGACATTGCCAATGTATTGAGGATTCAACTCGAAAGACAAGATATCCAATACATACCTTCACTTCGAGAGTATAGCCAGCATTTTGGAATCAACAGAGATCTTCTAGACTCTTTAAAGAGTTCTCCTGTTATTATGCATCCAGGCCCAATCAATAGAGGTGTCGAATTACGATCTGACGTAGTAGATAGCGACCATTCAATCATTCTACAACAGGTAGAAAACGGAGTTGCTTGCAGAATGTCGGTCTTATTCCTGCTAGCAAGCAAAGGCAAGGTAGAGTTCAGTTAGAAGCTCGCGCATAAATCCACCAACAAAAAGAGCTTCAATAATTTCTTATCAAAGCTCATTTTCTTAAACTGTTTGTCGTAGATACATTCAGGGAATAACTATATTCCTATCCAGCTTTCGTACTCCTCGTCTACTACGAGAATCCTTTTGGTAACTTCAGCTTTCTTCCAGAACGAAGAAATCACCATCCTAAAAAATGATTTAAACATGGTTGATATATATGATATGGGTCATAAAAAAGAAATCGGTCATTTTGCTTTAACCTACTCCTAGTACAAAGATAAACGAATCTTATTTGGTAATTGTTGCTTCACAGCGAGAATTTATTGTTATTTTTTTTAACATACCGAAGAAAACTCGCAAATCTCAGTCAATATCCCTAGACTGCGTAAACACATATATAAATTTCTACATATAATTAATAATTGCTTAACATTCGCTTAATATAGCAACTGTAATGCTGTTGTACATTTGCAGCATCAAATCATTTTAATTAAAAAATATAATGAATCTAACTTTTATGAAAAATTCAATTTTTGCTGTAATCGCCCTTTTCGCAGTAGTCTTTGTGACTTCTTGTGGAGACCCTTGTGACAGTTGTGCTGCAGGCACAGAATGTGTTGACGGAGAATGTGTTGTAGTAGACCCTTGTGCTGACGTAACTTGTGCAGCTGACGAAATTTGTGTAAATGGAAATTGTGAACTTTTAGCTGATCAAACAGAAGTAAGACTTACAAGTAATATTACGGAAGATACTGAATGGACAAATGATAAAGTATACATTCTAGGATCTAGAATTGTTGTAGAAGCTGGTGCAACTTTGACTATTCAAGCTGGTACAGTAATTAAAGGAGACGCTGGTAATGGTCCAAATTCAACTGTTCTGTTAATCGCAAGAGACGCAACATTGTTGGCTGAAGGAACTGCTGATTTACCAATCATCTTTACATCAGTAGCTGATAACATTACTCCAGCTGATGTAGCTGCAGGAAATATTGAAAGTCCAAACTTAGACCCAACAATCAATGGTCTTTGGGGTGGTGTCATCGTTCTTGGAAATGCTAGAATTTCAGCATCAAATGACAACGACGAAGACATAAGTGAAGCCCAAATTGATGGAATACCAACTTCTGATCCAAATGGTCTTTACGGTGGAACAGATGACGCAGATAATTCAGGTATCATACGTTATATTTCAGTTCGTCACGGTGGAACAAACATCGGAAACGGTAATGAAATTAATGGTCTAACACTAGGAGGTGTAGGTAGTGGTACTGTTGTTGAAAATATAGAAATCGTAGCCAATCAAGATGACGGAGTTGAATGGTTTGGTGGAACAGTAAGTGCTACCAATGTATTGGTATGGAACAACGGTGATGATGCAATTGATACTGATCAATCTTGGAGCGGTACACTTAGCAATTTTATCATCATAACTCCAGCTGGACACTGTTTTGAACTTGACGGTCCAGAAGGATCATACGAAAATGGTCATACAATCGAAAAAGGTTCTGTAATTGTGGGTGACGCAGAAAGAACTTCAGAAGATATCATCAACACAGACAATAATTCAATTGTAAACTTGAAAGATATCTACTTTACAGGTATCAAAGAGGGTCAAATGATTAATAGAGTTGATGCTGCAGGAGTTAACTATGAAAACATCATTCTTGATGTACCTGCTGCCGACTTAGCTAATTATGTCAATGGTACTGTTCCTGCAGGAATTGTATCAGGAACTGAAAAGCAAGCTGATAAAACTGTTTTCGGATGGACATGGGCAGCTAAGAATAACGCATTCTCTGCATTATAAAATAGAATATTAAGATCGTGTAAGTAGAACGAGGATTCGCAAGATGACTCGTTCTATTTGCTTTTAACCCTATATGTAATTTTAAATATTAAATACAAATGAAGCAAGCATTAATATTTATACTACTCATTCTAGGATTGACCGTTCACGCACAAAAAGGTACTGTGAGAGGAACTATTTTAGATGGCTCAAATGCAGACGCAATCATCGGTGGCAGCATTGTAGTAAATGAACTAGGCACAGGAACAATCACTGACCTTGATGGAAAATTTGAATTAAAACTTGATCCAGGAACTTATTCCTTGACTGTGTCTTATATCGGTTTCGAAAATATCACAATCTCCGACGTGGAGGTTAAGGCTTCCGATGTACTCATCCTTGCCGATGTTTTACTAGGAGAAGGAACTCTTGAAATTGAAGAGGTAGTTGTAAAAGCGAAAGCAATAAAAACAACCGAAACCGCTCTACTTACAGTGAAGAAAAGTTCTGCCGTTATGCTTGATGGAATATCAGCAGCAAAAATGGCACTTATAGGTGATGGTAATGCAGTCGACGCTGCAAAACGCGTGACAGGAGTCTCTGTAGAAGGTGGAAAATATGTTTATGTACGTGGACTTGGTGACAGATATATCAAAACCACGCTAAACGGAGTAGATATTCCGGGTCTAGATCCAGATAAGAATACACTTCAAATGGATATTTTTCCAACTAACCTAATCAACAATATCATAGTCAGCAAGAATTTCACAGCTGATATGCCAGCGGATTTTACGGGTGGTTTAGTGAACGTGGAAATGAAAGACTTTCCAGAAGACAAAGTATTCTCTGTTTCGTTAGGTGTTGGTTATAATCCAGCTATGCACTTAAATAGCAATTATTTAGGCTATGACGGTTCATCTACAGATTTCCTTGGATTTGACAATGGACAAAGAGCTTTACCTACAGCCAGTGACAAGTTCAATATTCCAACACCAATAAGTGGTGCGAGCGACCAAGAGGTCACTAGTTTTGTTAAGAGTTTTGATTCGCAGTTGCAAGCGCAAAGGCAAACAAGCCTTATGGATTTAAGCGGAAGTGTATCTTACGCTAATCAAATCTCTTTAGGTAAAAATGACAATTCAATCAATTCACCAAAACTAGGTTACCTATTCTCACTATCATACAAAAGCGACTACAAGTACTTTGATGATGTTACTTATGGTGAATATCAGCGTAATCGTGAAGCTGATAATTTCGAAATGAGATATGCAACAGAGCAAACAGGAGAATTCGGACAACGAGGAATTTTAATCGGTGGAATGGGTGGTGTAGCATACAAAACTAGAAATAATAAAATTCGCTTAATGCTTATGCACTTGCAAAATGGCGAAAGTAGAGCTGGTAAATTTGACATTATCAATGATGGTGAAGCAGTTGGCCAATCTGGTTACTTTGCAACATCTGACAACCTAGAATACAATCAGCGGGCATTGAGTAATCTATTGCTTAATGGGACACACGTGATGCCAGAAAAAGATTGGGAAATAGACTGGAGAATATCGCCCACCATATCTAGGTCTTCTGATCCTGATATTCGCAAGACAGCCTTTACTATAACTCCTGTTGACACCTTCTTCTCTGCTGGTGCAGGTGGAAACCCAAGTCGAATTTGGAGGTCCTTAAGTGAAGTCAATCTAACTGCTAAAGTTGATGTAACAAAAAAATACAATTTTGGTGATACTGGCGGAAAGTTAAAATTTGGTGTTAGCCAGAATTACAAAGATCGAGATTACGAAATTCTTTTCTACGATATTCAGTTTTTCGGAAATCAATCATGGAATAGTAATGACCCTTCTCAGGTCTTAACTGATGAGAATATTTTCCCTGCTGCACAAAACAACATATACTACCAATCAGGTAACTCTGATCCAAATCCAAATCAATATTCTTCAAATGTCCAGAATACAGGTTTCTATGTTTCAAATGAAACCACTTTCAAGGGAAATCTTAAAACGATAGTAGGACTAAGAGCAGAAAATTATGTTCAAAGGCACACAGGACGAGATCAAAAATATGCTGGTGGAGATTTCGAGAACGGTAAGAACTTTGATAATGAGATTGTTCTGAACGATTTCAACCTTTTCCCTACGGCTAATTTGGTTTACAGCATAACTGACAACCAAAACATAAGAGTTGGATATGCAAGAACAATTGCTAGACCTTCATTTAAGGAATTGTCATTTGCTCAGATTATTGATCCGATAACAAATAGAATATTCAACGGATCATTATTCGAATATGAGCAATGGGGAGGTGTTCTAGTTCCTACTAATGTCAATAACTACGATTTGAGATGGGAAATGTTCTTAGAAGATGGTGGCTTACTTTCAGTATCCCCGTTTTACAAAACATTCGCAAATCCTATTGAACTTGTAAGAATTCCTGAGCAACAGGCAAGTACAGAGTATCAGCCGCGAAACGTTGGTGATGGTTCTGTAATAGGAGCTGAAATTGAGGTTCGAAAAAGTCTGATCTTCATGTCAGATGCGTTAGCAAATTTTGACTTTAATGGAAATTTGACAATCGTTCAATCTACTATTGACATGACCGATATTGAGTTTAATGCAAGAAAGAATTTCGAAAAGGAAGGTCAAACAGTTTCTAACCAGCGAGCTATGGCTGGCCAATCACCTTACGTAATCAATGCAGGGTTAAGTTATAATAGCTTTTCAAATGGTATTAACGCAGGAATTTTCTACAACGTTAAGGGACCTACTCTATTTATCGTAGGTGGTGGTCTTTTTCCAGACATCTATACGCAACCATTCCATAGTCTAAATTTCAGTTTTAACAAAAAACTAGGAAAGGATCAAAAGACGTCAATCGATTTTCAAGTTAGTAATATCCTGAATAGTAAGATTCAAGAGTTGTACCAAGCTTACAATGCAGAACCTCAGCCATTTACAATAATGAGTCCGGGAACTGCCTTTAGTATTGGTGCATCTTACAAGATATAAAAGAAGCTTCAATTTGTATTTAATTCATGCTTGCATGAATAGAAACACTCGGCAGAAATGCCGGGTGTTTTTTTTTATCTGAACTATAGTGAGCCTATTTTCTTATTCAACGTTTTTAAAAAAAGCAAATATAGTTTGACCATAATTCCTTGACTTTACAAAGTTTGAATGAGCTTCAAAATTGTGTTCTGGGTTGTGTTCCATAACGAAAAGTCCTTCAGGAGCGAGAATATTAGCCTTGAAGAGAATATTTGGAATTTCTCCCAAATTAGGCAAAGGATATGGTGGTCCTGCAAATATATAGTCGTACTGTGTTGAGCAACGTTTGATAAATCTAAAAACATCAGACTTTATAATCGTAAGTTGATCGTCAATTTCAAGTTCTTTGCTGAGTTTTTTGACAAACCCTACCGCTGGTCCATGCTGGTCAACGTAGGTTGCATCTTGACAACCTCTAGAGATAAATTCGTAGCAATGATTTCCTGTACCTCCGAACAGATCAAGCATTTTTGTCTGTTCGAAATCTATTTCATTCTGAAGTATATTAAAAAGGCCTTCTTTGCTAATATCAGTCGTTGGCCTGGTCGGCCAGTTTTTAGCAGGCGGAATAAACTTTCTACCACCAAATTTTCCACTAATTATTCTCATTTCTTATTCTTTCTTCTTAAAACACTTGTGATTTTGAAGATTCCTATTTAAATCGTCTATCATTATCAAGAATATGTATCCAAGATTATATCAAATCTATCAACAATTTTAGAAGAAGACATTTTAACAATTTTAAAATAGCTACTTAGTAAGTGTACGATTCTAGACTCTTCAGATATAAACCCCGCCAAAGAAACACTTTGAATTGGTTGAACATGATTATGCACCATTTGCAAATGGTATAACACATCATTTTCGTGACTATATTCATATCTAGTGGCAAGTATGGTTTTATTGTTTTCCTTTTGAAGAAAATAAAAACATCTTTTTAGAAAGAAACAATAGGTAAGATCTTGAAATGCAAGACTTTTTTTCAACATTAATGAAATGAAATGGTCCTCCTTATTAATTGCGACATTTGGACCTAAAGATTCAAAAGCAAACTTCGACTTCACAAAATGTAATTCTACATCATCGACCAAAGATGCTCCTAAAAAATCGCTCTCATCAAACTTGAAATTAGTAGATATTTGTGCTTTGATTGCTTGCGAATCACTAAGTTGACTTGGCACTAGACTAAATCGATGATCATCAAGGTACACCTTAATTGATATTAGCTGATAATAAGCAATGACATTATGGAGATACGTACTAAAATCTTGATCAGACAGTATGGGTTTATCTCTTTGTACTAAAAAAATCTGATTACGGCTGTGTATAAAAGAACAAAGGCTATCAGCGGATATAACCACTGAAAGCCTTTTATTATTTGAAGCTTTTAGTGCTTCCTTATCTTCATAGAATATTTCTAATTCTTCCAATTACCAGATGTATTTGGTGAGTTCATGTCTCCGAACTTAAGAAGAGATTCAGGATCATAAAAGTTATCGTACTTCTGAAATCTCTTTGCTCCAAACCGCCCCATGTATTCCTTTTTCTTAATGCCTACTTCAACAACATTCACCAATGTATTCTGGTAAGTTAGAGTGTCGGCGCCGATTTTATATGTTGCATTCTCATCACCGTAAGGCACGTAATCTAATGAATCAATTGAAATCCCCAAACTTCTTATGCTATCCTTCGCACTAGTAAATAAGGTGTCAATTTGAGTATCAGCGTCTTCATCATCTAAATTACCAATGATCTTATACGTCTCAATCTGCCCCTCTCTCAAAACTTGCTTAAGTGTATCAAAATTTCCCGCGTACTCTCCTGTAATACGTTTGTACACTTCTTGAGCAGTACGAATCTTCTCCAACTGCTTGACAACAGCACCTTCTCTTTTCTCTAAAGCGGACGCAAAAACGATAGGTTCTTTGATATTTGCATAAATCAGATAAACCAAAAAGGCACAAATTGCTAGCAAAAGAACATTTAATATAATTCTCATTAGTTGCTGATCTTTTTTCTATTAATATAAGATGACGTAATAATACGCTTTTTTTATAAATTTTGAAATTGAAGTTCTACTATATTTGCCTAAAAAACAGATGCCTCCAACAATTTTAGCAATAGAGTCCTCTTGCGACGATACTTCGGCCGCCATAATGGAAGATGCAAGTTTATTAAGTCTTGGTGTGTCAAGTCAAAAAATTCATGAACAATACGGAGGTGTGGTCCCTGAATTAGCAAGCCGAGCTCACCAGCAAGAGATCGTCCCGATTATTGACTACGTATTGAAGGAGGCTAATCTAAAGCCATTTGACATAGATGCAGTTGCATTTACACAAGGTCCTGGACTGCTTGGTAGTTTATTGGTAGGCACGTCTTTCGCAAAAGGTTTTGCCCTAGCTCAGAACATACCTCTCATCACTGTTAACCACATGGAGGCTCACATCCTCGCGCACATGATTGAAGATCCACGACCAAAGTTTCCCTTTATTTGTTTGACAGTTTCTGGCGGTCATACTCAACTAGTTCTTGTAAAGGAAGCACTTGAAATGGTAGTTCTTGGGGAAACATTAGATGACGCAGCTGGCGAGGCATTTGACAAGACAGGTAAGATGATGGGGCTACCCTATCCTGCAGGTCCGATAATTGACAAACTTGCTCAAAAAGGTAATCCAAAATACTCCTTTCCAACGCCGAAGGTAGGTCCATATGAATTTAGTTTTAGTGGACTAAAAACATCAATTAGAAACTTCTTGATAGACAATCTAAAAGAAAACACAGACTTTATCGAGCTGAACAAAGAAGATATATGTAGATCTGTTCAAGACTCGATTGTCAAAATTCTGTTAGACAAGCTAGTTTTTGCAGCTGAGCAAAATGATATCACTGATCTTGCAATCGCAGGTGGTGTCAGTGCAAATTCCGCATTACGTCAAGGCTTGGTTGATCTCTGCATTGAAAAAGGCTGGAATTCATACATCCCAGATTTCAAGTACTGTACAGACAACGCAGCAATGATAGCAATGGCGGGACACTACAAGTATAAGGAAGGAATATTCACTGACCAGCGTGTCACCCCAAATCCTCGACTGAAGATCTGAGAGGCAATGACAACCTAGTACGGAAATTACCCTATAATTTGCTTCTTTAATGTTGCAAACTCTTCTTCTGTAATAATACCATTATCTTTCATTTCCGAAAGTTTAAGAATTTTTGAGATTGGATCATCTTCATCTGGCAAAGGGTCTTTCATAGCTTCCTTTTGAAGTGGATTTTCAGGATTATGATCGGGAGCAGCAATACTTTTAGACTTTGTATTTGATAGAGGCTGAGTTGCCTTAACTACAGGTTTTTCTGTAATATGTTCCACTACATTCTCTGGCACACCTTCTTCCTCTTTAATGTCTTTCGCAATTACCTTTCCCTTCTCAAATTGCTCATTATAAAACTTTCTTACTCTGGACGGTTCAAAATCTAGAAAAGTGCCTCCAGTTGCAAAATGCTTCGAAAAAACTTGACCTAGTGCATATGAACTCGCTCCAGAAAGCACACTCATCGTAATTCCACCTAGAATCGTACCAACACCGGGAATAAACTTTACCGCTCTAGCGCCAAGTCTAGCTAATCCAGAACTAGTAAGTGACGTTATGGAAGCCTTTCCAGCTTGTTCAGAAAAATCAATGTCATATATTTTTGCAATCTGACGAATCATGTCAAGTTGTATTGCACTTACAGCAAAAAAGTCTGCAATAGGGACTGGAATAAGCCCTGCACCCATACTCCAAACCATATGGTTCCGAATTATAGAATCGATTCTTTCTTCCTTAGTTCTATTCTCTTGCATGATTAGTTTTTTATATATTTTGTCTATCATAATTTTACACTTATAATATCTGAACTTCCTTTCTATTTTAATGTGGATATGTCCAAATAGCGCTTCACCAATATAACTCAGAATTTACAGCTTTGGTTTCCCACAAATCTAGCAATCTACAAACACCAGTGTTTAATCGATTAATTATCTATTGTGAAGTAAATAAACACAACACAAGTAATAATCTCAATATTCCAATGTGCAGACTCAAAAACTAATCTTAAGAGGAAATTTCTAATTAAAATTATGATTTTTTAGCATAACGCGACAACAATCGTATTTTTGGGGAGTGAACAAAATACCATACATACATCGCGATATAAGTTGGCTTTCTTTTAATTACCGAGTTTTACAAGAAGCTAAGGATCCATCTGTTCCACTAATGGAGCGTTTAAAGTTTTTGGCGATTTATTCCAATAATCTGGATGAATTCTTTCGAGTTCGGGTTGCAAACCATCGAACCTTGCTTCGCGCAGGAAAAAAAACTAAGAAAGTCTTAGATTTTCAACCAGAAAGACTTCTTCAAAAACTTCTGCGAATCGTTAAAGAGCAGCAAGAAGAATTCAGTTACATATTTGAAGAGTTGATCGTTCCAAAATTGTCAAATCATGGGATCCAGATCATTCGGAGATTGGAATTGGATGATTATCAGAAAGAATTTGTTGAAAATTACTTTGCAGATGAGTTGCTACCATTCGTACAACCAGTTTTGCTGCATGGGAATAAGATAAAACCTTTCCTTAATAATCGGGCCCTATATCTTGCAATCTTATTAAAAGACAAAGCCGTTGATAATCCATCACCAGATTATGCAATCGTAAAGATACCTTCTGATCATGTAGGTCGTTTCTTGATCATACCCAACAAGAACGAATCCATCAAGACTATTATGCTCCTCGATGATGTAGTTCGACATAGTCTGAATTTGATATTTCCTGGATATGATATAATCGATAGTTATTCAATCAAACTAACTCGTGATGCAGAACTATATATAGATGATGAGTTTAGCGGTGATCTTATCACAAAAATCAAGAAATCACTCACAAAAAGACATATCGGACCAGCTTCTCGACTTGTTTATGATCGGAATATCCCAAAACATTTCCTAGACTTCTTGACCCAAGTTCTGGAACTTGCAAACTACGATCTTTTGCCGGAAGGCCGTTATCATAATAACAGTGACTTTTTTTCATTCCCAAGTTTCAAAAAAGACTATCTTTTAAATATTGATTTACCTCCTATACCTTACAAACCACTTGAAATGGCTCCTGATTTCTTTGGAGCGATAAGGGAAAAGGATCATCTACTAAATCAGCCATATCACTCATACGAAAGTGTCGTTCGTTTCTTTGAGAAAGCAGCAGTTGACCCACAGGTTACCCACATAAAGATTGTTCAATATCGAGTTTCCAAGAAATCTCGAATTATGAATGCACTTTCCAAAGCGGTAGAGCAAGGAAAAAGTGTAACTGCATTTATCGAAGTAAAAGCGAGATTCGACGAAGAAAACAATCTCATTTGGGGAGAGTTTCTAGAGAAAGCAGGAGTTCAAGTCTACTATTCAATGCCTGGTCTTAAAGTGCATTCAAAAATGGCAATGGTACGTAGAATTGAAGATACAAAGCCTATTATATACAGTTATTTAAGCACTGGAAATTTCCACGAAGACACTTCAAAAATCTATACGGATCTAGGTTTATTTACAGCCAGAGTAAAAATCAACTCGGAAGTAACCAGAGTCTTTTCATATTTGGAAACAAAGAAAAGAGGGGACATCTCTTTTAAGCACTTACTTGTTGGTCAGTTTGGCCTTAAGCAGAATCTGCTTAAATTGATTGCTCAAGAAATTCAAAATGCTATTGATGGCTTTCCCGCTTCAATTATTTTGAAAATCAATAGTATTGAAGATCAAGATATGATCAACGCCTTATATCAGGCTAGTCAAAAAGGAGTAAAAATCACTTTGATTTGCAGAGGAATTTGCTCTCTAGTGGCAGGTGTCCCAGGTATTTCAGAAAACATAACCGCATTCAGTATTGTAGATCGATTTCTTGAGCATTCAAGAATTTACGTGTTTGAAAACAAAGGAAATGAAAAGATTTATCTGTCAAGTGCTGATTGGATGGTTAGAAATCTAGAACATAGAATCGAAACTGCGGTGCCGATTTATGATCCAGAGTTAAAGTACATGATTAAAGTACTTTTGCAAATTCAAATAAACGATTCTATTAAATCCAGATCATTACGTCACAAAGAAATTAATAAGTATCGAGAATTGACTGGTGATTTGGCTGTACGATCTCAAGTAGAGACGTACTATTATATAAAAAGATTAACAGAAAGACTAACTAAATAAATATATGCTCGAACTAATATCTCCGATAGATGGCCGTTATGGCTCAAAAACCAAGGAATTACAGTCGTATTTCTCTGAATACGCTCTAATAAAGTACCGTTTAAAAGTTGAAATTCTATATTTCCGCAGTTTGGTTGAAGCTGGTCTACCGCAGTTGACCAATGTTTCTCTAGAATCTATTGGCAAAATTGAAAATGAAATAGATAATCTCACCGTGGATCAAGCTCAAGAGGTGAAAAATATAGAAAAGACTACTAATCATGATGTGAAGGCCGTTGAATACTATTTGAAAGATATGTTGAAAGCTCACGGCATAGTGGAGGAGCTTGAGTTTATTCATTTTGGCTTGACTTCGCAGGACATCAACAACACAGCTTTTCCATTGATGATTGGTGCTGCACTTGATGAAGTGTTGGTTCCAGCTCTGCAACATTTTGTCAATGAATTGAGTGAAGTAAGAAATCAATGGCAAGGAATACCAATGCTTGCACGGACACATGGTCAAGCTGCATCACCAACCACCTTAGGTAAAGAAATACATGTATACATTGAAAGACTTGATAATCAAACAGATAAACTACTAGACCTCGACCTATTTGCTAAGTTCGGTGGTGCTACCGGCAATCTAAACGCACATCTAGTTTCATTTCCCGATACAAATTGGATCGAGTTTGCCAATCACTTCGTTACAGATAAACTGAACCTAGTAAGACACCAAACAACAACGCAGATAGCTCACTATGATGACTTGGCAAACTTGTTTCATACGCTTAGTAGAATCAATACAATCTTTATTGATCTCGCTAGAGATATGTGGACCTACATTTCAATGGACTATTTTAAACAAAAGGTGGTCAAAAATGAAGTAGGTTCGTCAGCTATGCCACATAAAGTCAATCCTATTGATTGGGAAAACGCAGAAGGAAACCTAGGTCTAGCAAATGCTATTTTTGGGCATCTAGCGGAAAAGTTACCAATTTCACGATTGCAACGTGACCTTACAGATAGTACCGTCTTAAGAAATGTAGGAATTCCATTCGGTCATATGCTTATTGCACTTAAATCATTAGAAAAGGCCTTAGGTAAACTAAGCCTAAATGAAGATAAGATAGAAGCAGATTTAGAAAATAATTGGGCTGTCGTAGCAGAAGCTATCCAAAATATCCTCAGAAGAGAACAGATCGATAAGCCGTACGAAAAGCTTAAAGCATTGACTAGAGGAAGCCGTATCACAAAATCAAAAATTTCTGAGTTTATAGAAACTTTGGAAGTAAGTGACGATGTTAAAAGAGAACTGAGTGCAATCAGTCCACATAATTATGTTGGTTACTATGATAAATACTAAATTTTACGACTATGCTAAAGAAATTCCTAAATAAACTAACAAAAATATCACAAGAAATAGCTGATAGTGAATCAGTTAAAAACTTTGTTGAAAAATTGGAAGATGTGGCCGAAGTGACTGCTGAGAAAGCAAAAGATGTCTACGAAGACATTAAAGAGAACGAAGCTGTTCAAAATGCAATCAAAAAAACAAAAGAAGTAGCAAAGGATGTCTCAGAAAATGAATCTGTGAAAAATGCTGTCGAGAAAACGAAAGATTTTGCAGGTGCCGTAGCAGATAAAACAAGAGATGTTATCCACGACGTGAGTGAAAATGAATCCGTTCAGAATGCACTTGGGAAAACCAAAGCATTCACTCATGATGCGATGGAAAAAGCGAAAAAAGCAGGAGAATCAATGAGCAAGCGATTCTCAGGTGATGAGGAATCAGATGAAGAAAACAAGCAAAAAAACGAGGGAGAAGAGGAATCTAAGCCGGGTGACAAGTAGTATGCAATTAACAAAACTGGATAGCTTAGAATCTGATCTGACTGAGGAGCAATATCTGAAGACCGAGAGTTTTCTGTCTGAAGCTAGTTTTGTAGTTCGTGATCATTTCAAAAGATATCAATGGAAGATTGCTGTCTCGCGAAACTCAGAGGAGCATATCGTATATTTATATGTAACTCCAAAGAATATAAAATCGACAAGCTGCAGTTGTCAAAAGAATCAAAAGGAAGGATGTTGTCTTCATGTTACATCAAGTCTTTTGTTTTTGAGAGGATACCTATTGGAAAAGAAAGCGAAAAAAACCATTAGTAAGCCTCGTACATTTAACACCAAGACCATCTTAGATACAATCTCTGATCAGCAGATGCGTCAATTTATTGCTTCATATGCTAGTGCAGATTCAAAGTTCAGCACGGCACTCAAAGTGCATTTTGCGCGGCAAATCCCAAATGAAGATATTGAATCCAAATACAAAGGTATTCTTCAAAAAATCTTAAAACCAATTGCAGGGAAAAAATTCTATACAATTCCCGCTATTAATTACTTCATTAAGAATGCTTCTGAGCTACTTGAGCAAGCTAAAGATACGTTTGCTCTTGAAAATTACATCGAAACAAGTGTTATTCTTCATGCTCTGCTAGCTAAAGCAATGCATGCATATACAAGAACAAAGGTTGAGAATGAAAAGCTAGAGCATTTCATCAACCAGCTATACGATGAAATTACCTTATTTTTCAAATCTTCGATAGCACCAAAACTCAGACAATCTTTTTGTTCTAAATTATTGGAAATATTCGCAAAGTCAAGCTATCCTCTTGACTTTTCACCCAGTATTATTGAAGACATATTTATTAAACTTGGAACTAAGTCTGAGATAAAGCTTGCAATTGAAGTCATCAATACTAAGTTCGAACTCAGCAGATTGGATTCTGAAAGAACAGTTCTGTTTTTTCTATTACTAAAAACTCATGATGCAATCAACTTATCAATCTCCAAAATTGGAAGTAGAATCCGGGTACAACATCTCCATGGAATTTTTCGGCTGCTCTTACAAGCAGAAGATATCGAACTTGTTAAGGCAGTGCTCAAAGAAATTAGGGATTATGAATACTTGCAGGAATTCAAATTCGAGGATATTGAAATAATTATTGGTAGACGCCATAATGATCACCAATACCTCGCAGAAGCACTTTCTCGTAAGTATGTAAGAACGAAAGAACCTAGTTTTTTGGATGAGCTTCTAAGTATTCCTGCGGCCGTTACCGAAAAAACACTTCGGTCACTTTATCAACTACTACTAAATAAAGATCGACTTGGAAATCAAGATCTTCAAATCCTCGACAAACTCCAAGAGTATGATTTGATCATTTCTCACATTATGGAAAAGAAATGGTATGAAGAAGTTCCAAAGTATATTCCAAAAATTGCCGCTTACAGCGCTGACTTGGTGAGATTTTTCTCACAGAAGTATAAGGACGAATGCCTTCTTGATGCTGATGTTGCTAAGAGAAATCAGATTTACATCATGCAAGGCTTACGAGCAATTTATGACGACAAACTTGCATCAGAGCAGATCGAGCAAATGAGAGCATTCCATGAGCAACTCGAAGAAGTGTGGTTGCCTGAAATGTAGAATAAAATTTCTCTTTTGTCGCGTCTAAGCAAATAATCATCCAAAAGTATCTACAATTATCCATATGAATAGTTAGAATGTGTTACTTTTACACTAAGTAACAAACTATGAACTGGAAAGCGCACGTTAAAGCCTGTATTTTTGACCTAGATGGTGTCATTGTAGACACCGCTAAGTACCATTTTCAAGCTTGGAGAAACTTAGCAAAAGGCTTTGGCTTTAATTTCGACGAAACTTTTAATGAAAAATTAAAGGGTGTAAGTCGAGCAGATTCATTAACTCTCATTCTAGATGCTGCAGGAATTGAACTTAGTAAAGAAGATTTCAACAATGCACTAATTGAAAAAAATGACGAGTACCTCGGACTTATTGAAGATATGGACAAAAGAGAAATTTTACCAGGAGTATTGCGGTACCTCACGATTCTTGTAAAAAACGAAATTCCTCTTGCTTTAGGTTCTGCCAGTAAGAATGCACGCACTATTCTTGAAACATTGGAGCTTCTTGATTTTTTTGATTTCATCAGCGACGGTAATTCGGTTAAAAAAGGAAAACCACATCCGGAAACCTTTCTAGCGTGCAGCAAACATTTTGGGCTTGACCCTTCTGAATGTATCGTATTTGAGGATAGTATAAAGGGAATTCATGCTGCAAAGAACGGAGGTTTTCAGTCGGTGGGCATCGGCAATAAAGAAACATTAAGTCTTGCTGACGATTGTTACTTCAGTTTCGCTGGAAAACACCCTCAACAACTATCTACACTATTTACCTAAACTACTAGCTAGAATTATGACAACTAACATATCCAAACAGCTAACAAGGGAATACTTAACTAAAGATGCGTGGAAGATCATTGAAAATGGATTCCATCCACACTATAATAAAAATACCGAAAGCATCTGTAGCATAGGAAACGGAAAATTTGGCCAGCGTGCATCCATTGAGGAGCATTATTCTGGTGAATCCATGAAAGGAAATTATGTAGCAGGTGTTTACTATCCGGACAAAACTCGTGTAGGATGGTGGAAAATCGGTTATCCTGAATATTATTCAAAAGTGCTAAATGCTGTCGATTGGGCAAGTATAGATTTTCATATTAACGGTGTTCAGTTTGACCTGGCTAAGGCCAAAATTCTCGATTGGCATCGTGAAATTGATATGCAAACTGGAGTTTTATATCGTACTTGTAAGGTATTATTTAACGAAGTTGAGTTTTATATCGAATCTGAACGATTTTGTTCGATGGCCGATGATCGTATTGCAGTGCAATCATACGCGATTTCAGGTTTCTCTAAAGATGTTGAAATCAAGCTCGAACAAGGTCTCGATTTTGATGTGAAGAATGAGGATAGCAATTACGATGAAAAATTTTGGGATGAAAAGAAAATTCATTTTGATTCTGAAATAGCATATAATTCGGCTTACACTAAAAAAACAGGTTTTGCTGTAGCTGCGGCCATGAATACAGAGTTTCTTATCGATGGATTCTCTACGACTCATGAAGAAACCAAGGTTCAGCGTGAAAAATACATTGGGTTTCAAAACGAATTCAATTTGAAAGAAGGCTCAAGTATTGAAATGTTTAAGATCGTCAGTATAATTTCTTCGCTTGACTATGATACTGAGACGATTGAAGATGACGCTAGAATGGTTGTCTTTGGTTACTTAGACCACAGTTTCGAAGAACTAAAGAAATCGCATATCAAAGCCTGGGATTTTAAATGGAAGCATGCAGATATTGAAATTGAAGGTGATATAGCTGCTCAACAAGCTATTCGATTTAATATTTTTCATCTGAATCAGACTTATACTGGGGAAGACTCAAGACTCAATATCGGACCAAAAGGATTTACAGGCGAGAAATATGGTGGTTCCACTTATTGGGACACTGAAGCTTATTGCATACCATTCTATCTAAGCACAGCTGATCAAAAAGTAGCTAGACAGTTATTAATCTACCGATTTGAGCAACTTAACAAAGCCTATGAAAACGCTGCTAAACTTGGATTTCATCACGGAGAAGCCCTCTATCCGATGGTTACAATGAACGGAGAAGAGTGTCACAACGAATGGGAAATTACATTTGAAGAAATCCATCGTAACGGGGCGATTGCATATGCTATATACAATTACGTCAATTATACTGGTGACGATCAATATATTGTTGATCATGGTCTTGAAGTTTTGATCGGAATAGCTAGGTTTTGGAAATCAAGAGTACACTATTCCGCCCATAGTGGACAATATATGATGCATGGGGTTACTGGGCCAAATGAGTACGAAAACAACGTCAATAACAATTGGTACACGAACTACATAGCAAGATGGTGTCTTGATTACACGAGTAGAATGATGGAGTTTGTTAAAAATAGTGCTCCACATAAATTTGAATCATTAGTCAAAAAGTTGACCGTTAATCAATCGGAAGTCAAAAAGTGGAGAGAGATAATAGAAAACATGTATTTTCCTGTAAACGAAGAATTAGGGATTTTTCTACAGCAGGACAACTACCTAGACAAAGAACAAATTCTTGTAAAGGATCTTGATCCCAAACATCTGCCAATAAACCAAAACTGGTCATGGGATCGGATATTGAGATCTTGTTTCATCAAACAGGCGGATGTGCTTCAAGGCATGTATTTCTTTGAGGATGACTTTACGGTAGATCAACATAGAACAAATTATAACTTTTACGAACCAAGAACAGTGCATGAATCGAGCCTATCACCATGTGTGCACTCTATTCTAGCGGCTAAATTAGGTATGGAGGAGAAAGCTTACGAAATGTATCTGAGAACCTCAAGACTTGATCTAGATGACTATAATAATGATACAGAAGACGGGCTGCACATAACTTCTATGGCAGGGACTTGGATGAGTGTTGTTCAAGGATTTGCAGGGATGCGTGTGCGAGACGGGCTGCTGCAATTTAAGCCCTTTTTACCTAAAGCATGGAAATCTATCAAATTCATGATCAATTTCCGTGGAAGACTTCTCCAGGTTCGTATGTCAGCTGGTGAAACATACTTGGAACTCCAGGAAGGGGAGCCACTTAGTGTAATTGTTGATGGAACGCAAATGTTGCTGAATCCAATAAAAGTTTCACAATGATTAGAGTGTTAAGCATCCTATCTATTATTATTCTTGTCGCATGTCAATCTAGCAATGAGGGTAAGAATACTGAAAACAAGCAAGTGAATACAGCACTACCAGAATGGGCAAAATCAGCGAATATTTATGAAGTAAACATTCGACAGTATTCGGAAGAAGGAACAATCAATGCTTTCGCAAAAGATCTTCCTCGACTCAAAGAAATGGGTGTAGATATATTGTGGTTTATGCCGATATACCCTATTTCAACCACAAAAAAGAAAGGAACTTTAGGCTCTTACTATAGTGTCAGCGATTTTACAAAGATCAACCCCGAATTCGGAACCATGGACGATGTAGACACAATGATCAAACAAATTCACGATCTAGGAATGAAAGTGATTCTTGATTGGGTACCAAATCACACTGGTTGGGATCATCATTGGATAAAAGATCACTCTGATTGGTACACAAAAAATGATCAAGGTGAAATAATCGATCCGCATAACGATGAAGGAAAATCACATGGATGGTCTGATGTTGCAGATTTGAACTACAATTCCAAAGAAATGAGAGCTGAGACGCTTCGTCAACTAGAATGGTGGATTGTGGAAAAAGATATCGATGGCTATAGAATGGATATCGCATTCGGTGTTCCCCTTGATTTTTGGCACGAAGTACGTGATCGTTTATATTCGATCAAGCCCATATTCATGCTAGCAGAGTCAGATGTCGCAGAGCACCGAAATGATAGCATATTTCATAGCACCTATGGATGGAACTTATTCCACGTAATGAATGACATTGCCAAGGGAGAAAAAACAGTTCAAGATTTTAAGAACATTCATCAAGAAAATCACAACAAATTCAATAAAGGCAACACCCTACTCTTTACATCAAATCACGATGAAAATGCTTGGAATGGAAGTGCTCCAGAACGTCTTGGTAAAGGAAAAGAAGGATGGGCAGCAACAATGGCACTCCTCGATGGAATTCCGCTCATCTATTCAGGGATGGAAGAGCCGATGACGAAGCGTTTGGAGTTTTTTGAGAAAGATACCATCGGTTTCAAGAATTACGAACTCGCTAGTTTTTACAAAGAGCTATTCACCATAAAAAAGAACAATTCATGTCTATACAATACACCTTTTGGCGCAACAGCCAGCTGGATACCGAACATAGATGAACGTGTACTTGCGTTTACTAGAAAAGACGATAAATCGCAAGTATCTTTTTTCTTTAACACAAGCTCAGAACCAATAGTGATAGAAACTAAACTACTCCATGGAGTAGACCAAGAAAGTAAGGTTAAATTGACTGATGTAAGCTCTGAGCTACTACCCTATTCATACCTAATCGTTAAAAATATTTAATATGTATAAAATCTTAAGCTTAATTTTTCTGACTAGTCTTTTTACCACTGTACTTTCTAGTCAAATTGTAACAACTGACCCACCATTCCCAACCGTTGAAGATGATATAACCATTTACTATGACGCTACTCAAGGGAGCGCAGGTCTTGTTGACGTAGATCAAGTTTACATACATACAGGTATTATTACTGTGGCAGGAGGACCTGGAGGATGGATGAATGTTCAAGGTAACTGGGGAACGGATGACCCCAATGTTAAAATGACTAATGAGGGAGATAACATCCACTCGATAAGTTTTAATGTCACTGACTATTACGGCGTTGAGCCATCAGATGAAGTTGTTGAACTAGGAATGGTTTTTAGGAATGTGGATGGCTCCAAAGAGGGCAAAACCTCCGATTTTGGAGATATATATACACCTATTTACTCTGCGAATTCTGAATTGCTAGGTAAATTTGTTAGTCCTGGTTTAGACAACTTCGTCTTAGCAGAGGACGAGGACTTGCTTGTTTCACTGGCATTTTCAAAAGAAGTCACTTTCGAACTTTTTGACAATGATGAATCAATACTATCTGCAACCGGAAAAGTTGGTGAAATCACTTTAGAAGACCTATCTGAGGGGTCTCATGATATAAGATATGAGGCAACCAATGGATCTGAAACAATTTCCGATTCCTTTCATTTTGTTGTGAATAAACCTAATGAGGTAGCCGATGATCCTGATGACTTACCTTATGGCGCCAATATCATTTCTGATGATGTAGTGCGTTTAAAGCTTTATGCGCCTCTAAAGGAACACGTTTACGTTCTAGGCGATTTCAATGATTGGTCTCTTGAGGAAGGTGGACAAATGAAGCAAAGTCAAGACGGTAGCTATTACTGGATAGATATTGATGGGCTATCAGATATGGACGGAGTTGCATATTCATATCTAGTCGACGGTACTATACATATTGGTGATCCTTACTCCAAACTTATTCTTGATGATTGGCATGATCCATGGGTTTCTTCAACGAAATTCCCTGATCTACCTGTGTATCCAGAGAAAGCAGTAGGACTTATCACATACTTAGACTTGACTCCAACACCATTCGTTTGGACAGATGACGACTTTGAGCCTGTGCCACAGTCGCGGATGAATATCTATGAATTACTTGTCAGAGATTTCTTGGAAGACAGAAGCTACAATTCTCTAATAGACAGTCTATCATATTTAAAAGAAATGGGAATTAATACACTTCAATTAATGCCAGTTCAGGAATTTGAGGGCAATCAGAGTTGGGGATATAATCCTTCGTTCCACATGGCGCTTGATAAGTACTATGGTGATCCCGTAACGTTTAAGAAACTCGTTAATACCGCACATGAAATGGACATTGCAGTAATTATTGATGTTGTCTACAATCATGCTTTCGGTCAAAATCCTTACGTACGTTTATACTGGGAAAACGGAAAGCCAAGTCCAGAATCTCCATTTTTCAATGTCGATGCAACGCATCCATTCAATGTAGGTTTTGATTTCAATCATGAATCCGAGGCAACAAACCACTATGTAAAGCAAACCTCTGAGTACTGGCTGGATGAATTTCATATTGACGGTTTCCGATTTGATCTCAGTAAAGGATTCACCCAAAAACTTTCCACAGATGACGGAGTGATGAGAGCATATGACCAAAATCGTATTGATATCTTATCCGAATACGCTGAGCATTTATGGGAGATCAATAATGACTTTGTAGTTATTCTGGAGCATTTTGCAGCCAATAATGAAGAAAAGGTCTTAGCTAACAAAGGAATGATGCTTTGGACCAATGCCAATCATGCGTTCAACGAAGGTACAATGGGTTACAACGAAAGTGGGAAATCAAACTTTGCATTTCTATCCTACAAAAACAAAGGCTGGAATGATCCACATGCCGTCGGGTATATGGAAAGTCATGATGAAGAAAGATTGCAATATAAAAACTTAGAATTTGGGAATAGTAATGGCTCTTACTCCACGCAAGATCTTGAAACTAGCTTCGATCGACTAGAACTTGCGACAGCATTTCTGTTTAGCATTCCTGGTCCAAAGATGATCTGGCAAATGGGAGAGCTAGCATTTGATTATTCTATCAATTGGTGCACGAATGGTACCATTAATAACGATTGTCGACTGACTCCTAAACCCGTAAGGTGGGACTACTTAGAAGAAGAAGGTCGAGCAGATTTGCTTAAAGTTTATCAAGCAATGATGCACTTACGAGCAACTGAGGAGGTAATGCATACTGATGATTTTGTTACGGATGTAGGAGGTAAAACAAAGCGGATTCGATTGAATAGCGACGAAGACAATGTATTCCTGATGGGTAATTTTGAAGTAACTGCTCAGTCGATTCCAACTAGTTTTCAGCATGATGGATGGTGGTATGACTACTTTACAGGTGATTCTATTTTTGTTGATGAATCACTGACAAGCATCGATTTCGAGCCAGGTGAATATAGAATGTACTGGGACAAGAAAGTAGATAATCCTGCTATTGTGACAGATGTTGAAAAATATGAATCATTGAGCTTTAAGATTTATCCGAATCCATCACAACATGGAACAATCATAATCAATCATGAACTTGACAAAGCGCAACTTGAAATCTACAATCTCTCAGGTCAGCGCGTTTTCTTCAAAGATACCTTCGATCCGTGGACAGAAATTCAACATAATCTCCAAGCTGGAATGTACATTGTTAGAGTTTCAAATGGTCAACAATTTGCTACCAGAAAACTAGTCGTAAACTAGATTGAAAATTAGAAATATTTGCGCGTGACCCACTATTCCTCGAAATGAATAGTGGGTCGGAGTCTTCCCGAGTTCGCACTTCGTGCTCATCCCTTCCATTGCAATAACACTATTATTAATAATTTGCCTTACGAGCACGATAGGGAATTGATGTTATCATTTCAAACTAAGGGAGCTCGCTACCCTCGCCTCTTGAGGTTCCTCACGCAGGTACTTGTATTATCGAATTGCGCGCTAAGGTAAATTTTCTAAGCCTCCACTAGGTCCAATCACCGTCTTCTAAACTGAATAACTCACTAATTTCCACCTCAAATATCTTTGCCAGCTTCAAAGACAATACAGTCGAAGGTACATATTTTCCTAACTCCATAGCGTTAATCGTTTGTCGACTTACTTGAGCCAACTTAGCCAGATCCGCCTGCGTCAAGTTCTTTTTCGCCCGTTGTACTTTAATACTATTTTTCATCGCTACCATTTTTAAGTTTGACGATTCTCCAATTGAATCGGATTATGAAAAACCACAGTATCGTAAACATGTTGAAGATCATGACCCATAAAAATGACAAATCATAAATACACAAAAAGGCAACTAAGAGAATGCCATAATTTACAAAGACTGCCCAGACTAGGGATTCTAACCTAATCTTTGAAATGTATTCGTCCTCAACTTTCTCTCTAGAAAACCGTCATTGTCAACATCCGAAGCATTCATATTCTGGACCAAAAAGCTAGAAGGCGCCTGCCAATAAAGCGTAAATGACTCTTCTTCAAAATCAAACGAATATATACGAATCGGGGAGCTACTTGTCCCAACTACAATTTCAGAAACTCCGTCATTATTAAAGTCAGCAACCAATCCAGACCAAACCGGTCCCGAAAAAGGAGGTCCTTCTATTTCACGCCAAGACCTTTTCAGACCGTTATTGAGGCCAACAACCAGCTGTTGATTATTGTTGAAAAACACCAAATCATCTTGCTGATCATTATTCATATCAGCTGAAATAATGCTGATATTTGAATTATAGTCACCAATGTACGAATCCTCCGTTTGAAAAGTAACTTGCGCTTCTATCGAGTAGGAAATTATGAAACTCAAACAAACGACGAAAAACAGACATTTTTTAAGCATAAAAGTTGACTTTTGAGTATTAGGGGGAGTTAGAAACTCTCAATACATATTAGACAAATTTAACATATAATAAGTAGATATGCTCAATCGAGCCATTGATATTGTACAATTTGTGCTGAAATCGACCAATCAGCATGGTATTCACAGTCCAAGTTTATTCCAGCTCTATGAACATGTGATCCGTGATGATCGACGATTTCATGTTTTTGAAAAGCTTGAAGCTTATAGAAATGAGCTTCTTAGAAGTTCGGAAGAAATTGTTATTGTGGAACTAGGTGCTGGATCAAACTATGACACCGCAACTAAGAAGCAAATTAAGGAAGTAGCTGCTCAACAGCTTAGTTCGCCATATCAATTACGCGTTCTTTTTAGATTGATTGAATGGGTCGGGGCCCAAAATATAGTTGAACTAGGTGCTTCACTAGGATTGTCAAGTTTCTACTTGTCAGCAACTTCTAGTAAAAGCACTGTGACAAGTTTTGAGGGAAATCCCCATTTTGTAAAATTTATCAAGAGTCAAAATAAAAGGCTCGGCTTCGATAATCTCTCGATAATAGAAGGGAACTTTGATACAACTTACCTTGAATTTGTTCAGACCAATCCCAAAGTAGACTTGATCTTCATCGATGGAAATCATCGCGAAAGTGCTACATTAAACTACTTTGACGAAAGTCTAAAGATTATAAATGAGCATGGTATCATAGTGTTCGATGACATTCATTGGTCAAAGGGAATGCAAAAAGCTTGGAATCGAATTAAATCACATGATCGAGTAAACGCCTCCATAGACTTATATATGATGGGGATCATCTTTCTATCTTCTGAGTACAAAGAGAAACGGCACCTGCATATTAGACCTAGAGTATGGAGCCAATCTAATTAGCAATGTAGTTTTATCTTCGTTTTGGTATACTTCCTCTATTAAGTTTCGAATTTCACTAACTACGCCTTTTGGGCTCAAAGCCTCAAAAAAGAATCCAAGCTTGCATTCATATTAGATTGTTCAACTATTAATACCTTTGAGTTCCAATTGTATTCTTATGAAACACATTACAGCTTACACATTATTTCTACTCTTACTTGTCATATCTTGTAAACCGGAACAACCCTCAAAAAGGAGTTCCGAAAGTCCAACTGATACAAGACAATTAGTCCGAGAAGCGAACGAGGCAATCGGCCCCATGAACATTACCTACACTCTGAATAAGGAAAGAGCTGCGTCGATAAAAATTGAGGCGGACAAAGCCACGGGAATACAACAGGCAAATTTATTGATTCAGTACGCCCTAGAAATGCTTAATGGTGGTGAAACTGTTATTGCGCTGGAAGTACTCGATCGAATTATCAAGTCATGTGAAATGAATAACATTGATCTGAACAATGAAATGGGGACTAATCTTAAAAAAGCAGTCGCAATTGCATATATGAGAATGGGTGAGCAAGAAAACTGCATACAAAATCATAATCATCAATCATGCATTGTTCCGATACAGGAAGATGGAATTCATACATTAACTAAAGGCTCGACAAATGCAATCAAACTCTTGGAGGATATTTTGAGTTATAATCCTAATGAACATAGTTGCATTTGGCTCCTGAACTTGGCTCATATGACTTTGGGGTCATACCCTGATGGTGTACCAAAGCAGTTCCTTTTATCGCCCGATTACTTCGATCAATCTAACACAGGTTTTCCACGATTTGACAACATTGCATCAGCTCTAAAGATCGATGACAATCGCATAAGTGGAGCTAGTGTCATAGAAGATTTTGATCAGGATGGCGATTACGACATTATTGCTACGTCTTGGGGAATAAGCGATCAAATCCACTACTATGTTAATGATGGTAAGGGAGGATTTGACGAGCAAGCTAAATCGAAGGGCCTCGAGGGAGTAATTGGTGGTTTGAACATAAAACAAACAGATTACAATAATGATGGCTATATTGATCTATACATAATGCGAGGTGCTTGGATGCGCTGGGACGGAACAATACCAAACACTTTACTGAAAAATAATGGAGATGGTACATTTACCGATGTGACTATTAAAGCTGGTCTTATGACCCATACGCCTACTCAAGCTATAAGTTGGAATGATTTTAACAAAGATGGATGGCTTGATCTTGTAGTAGTTAATGAAAGCTTTGATACTCTTGCTTTCCCTACACAGTTATGGTTAAATAACAAGAACGGTACTTTTACTGATATTGGTCAGAATGCAGGTCTGATTCATACTGGATATCATAAGGGGGTCAGCGTAGATGATATCAATAACGACGGTTGGCCAGACATTTATGTATCAGCTCTTGGAGATGCTAACCTAATGTATATTAATAGTGGCAACCAAGATGATGGCACACCTACATTCAGAGAAGCCGCTGAGATGTTGAATTTAACAGAGCCTACAATTGCTTTTCCAAATATGATTTTTGATTTCAATAATGACGGAAATAATGATATCCTCGTTTCTTCTTTTCGAAGTAAACTAAATGATCCATCTGCGGACTTGGCATACAACATCAAGGGAGCTGAAACGGGAGGTAAAACTTTGCTCTACATCAACAAAGGACAGGGAAAATTTGAAGAAATAAGTTCAAAGATCGGCTTAACAGAGGCAATTTATACAATGGGGTGTAACTATGGAGATCTAGATAATGATGGTTGGATAGACTTCTACTTAGCAACTGGCAATCCAAGTTTTTTCTCGATCGTGCCAAATAAGCTTTACCGCAATATGAATGGAAAAGGTGTACAGGATGTAACATTTGCGAGCGGTATGGGACATATTCAGAAAGGACATGGAATTTCCATGGTTGACATGGATCACGATGGAGATCTTGATGTTTATGCGGTTATGGGTGGTGCCTACGAAGGTGATAATTTTCAGAATGCATACTTTGACAATCCAGGATTTGAAAATCATTACGTCGGAGTCAGACTTGAGGGGGTAAGATCGAACCGAAAGGGAATTGGCGCAAGAATTGTCTTGACGATTTCAGAAAATGGTGAAGAGCGCAAAATCTGGAGAACGATGAATTCAGGAGCTAGTTTTGGTGCAAGCTCACTTGACATGATTATTGGTATCGGTAAAGCGACAATAGTAAAAGAACTACAGATTCTGTGGCCGATAGAAGGTGAGAATGTACAAAAACTAAAAAACTTACAAGCAGACCAAGTCTATAAGATTCAAGAGGGAAATCCGAAAGCACAATTAGTAGAAACAAAACCAGTCACATGGAATCTGCATGCAGGACATCACAATCATTAATTTAGATCTTATTTCTCTTTCTCAAGCTGATATCTATCATCTTTTCATGAGAAGCTCACTCAGCTAAATAGTTTATTTATTTGACACAACTGACAATCTGGATCGTCATAAATTTGAATAATCGTAACTTTACAACAAAAATTTCATGCGTATAGTCTTTATGGGTTCGCCCGATTTTGCAGTACCCTCTTTAGACATTTTAGTCAAAAACGGATACGATGTCGTTGCAGTCATAACTGCAACAGATAAATATGGTGGACGTAGAGGTAAAAAACTCCTCAAGACGCCCGTCAAAGTCTACGCTGAAGAAAACAATATTCCAGTCCTACAGCCAAAAAACCTGAAAGCTTCAGAATTCATCGAAGAATTAGCTTCCTACAAGGCTGATGTTCAGATCGTTGTAGCTTTTCGGATGCTACCTGTTGTAGTATGGGATATGCCACAACACGGAACATACAATTTACATGGTTCGTTGCTACCTAAATATCGAGGTGCCGCTCCTATCAACTGGGCAGTCGTGCGAGGTGAAAAAGAAACGGGCGTAACGAGTTTCAAACTCAAACACGCTATAGATACTGGCGATTTCATATTTCAAAAAAAGATCAAAATTGGAGAAGACGAAACTGCTGGGGAATTATACGAGCGAATGCGTTTTCTAGGAGCTGAAGTAATCCATGATACGGCAAAAGCTATAGAAACGGGTCAACTCAATTTAATCCCTCAGGATGATTCAGAAGCTACTTCTGCGCCAAAAATCTATCGAGAAACCTGTGAGATTAACTGGAATCAAGATGTTTCTACTGTTTATAATTTCATTCGTGGAATGAGTCCTTTTCCGACTGCTTGGACTACCTTAGACGGGCTACAATTTCAAATTACCAAATGCAAAAAGAAAGAGTCAGATCAAGCTCTTTCTCCCGGACAAGTTGTAATCGAAAGAACTAAGAAGATGAAAATTTCCTGTGCCAATGGTTACATAATTTTGGAAGAGGTGAAATTGCAAGGAAAACGTAAAATGACCGTTGTTGATTTCTTAAATGGATATAAAGAGACAACTTGGGAGATCGGAATGAAGGATGACAAGTAACATTTTAGTAATATCCTTTAGATTCCTCTTCATCACAAATAAATTAAAACACGATTAATTTACTATTTTTAGATACAAATCTATTACGATGAAATATCCGATCTACTTTCTCCTATTTACTTTTCTATTAATTCAATGTAAATCAACGGAATCTCCAGTTTCTGAAGAGGTTAAACTTGGCAAAGTCAATTTTGAAGTCACAAGTACAGAAGAAGCTGCACCGTTCTTTCAGGAAGGATTATTGTTACTACATAGTTTCGAATTTGACGATGCTGCTGAGAAGTTTGTACAAGCTCAGGAATTGGATTCCAACTTCGTTATGGCATATTGGGGGGAAGCGATGTCGTATAATCACCCACTTTGGCGAGAGCGATATAGTGACGAGGGTATTGCTGCGTTAAACAAATTAGCTGAAACGAAAGAAGAGCGTCTCGAATTGGCACAAACTGATATAGAACGTGATCTACTTGAAGCGGTGGAGATTCTATACGAAGCAGGTGACAAAAAAGCGCAGGATGAAGCCTACAAAAATCAAATGCAAAAACTGTATAAAAAGTATCCGGAACATCATGAGGTTGCAGCGTTTTACGCATTATCATTGCTCGGTGCTTCAAAAAGCCGACAAGAGGACGACAACTATGAGATAGGTGCTAAGATCGTTCAAGGAATCATCGATGAGAATCCAAATCATCCAGGAGCTTTACACTATCTAATTCATTCCTACGATGATCCAGATCATGCTACTCTAGCTTTGGATGCTGCACATGCATACTCGCAAGTTGCTCCTGATGCAGAACATGCATTGCATATGCCTTCGCATATTTTTGTGGCCTTAGGCATGTGGGACGAAGTGATCAATTCCAATATTGCAAGTTATGAAGCCAGTGTTACTCGAATGAAGGAAAAGGGTTTAGACAATGATGCTCGCGGTTATCATGCCTTCAAATGGCTCATGTATGGCTATTTACAGAAAGGAGATTTTGCTAAGGCAAAAGAAATGGTATATGAAATGAAGCAATATGCTGCGGAAACGCCTTCAAGTAGAGCACGGGCACATTACGTTATGATGAAAGCTGACTATCTTACTCAAACAGGCAATTGGGCCGATAGTATTGCAAACGATACGGTAGACATAGACAAGTTAAACGCGCTTACTCAAGGCGTTGAAGTTTTTACCCAAGGAATGTCGGCATACCACAGTGGTGATAAAGACAAGCTGAATACTGCAATTGATGAACTGAATGACATGTCTTCGAAAGGAGAAACCTTAATGGTTGCTGGTGATGCAAAAATGTGTAGTGGTATTTCAAGTTACCTACAGCCGCCGTCAGTGAAAGAAGTAAATAGCATTAAAGTCTTAGAATATGAGTTGAAAGCAATGCAAGCATTAATCAATGAAGACGAAAAAATGGCTGAAACTTGGATGAAAAAAGCAACGGCACAAGAAGAAGAAACAGGCTACACCTACGGACCACCTAACATCGTCAAACCTTCGTTCGAAATGTACGGTGAGTGGTTGGTATCAAAAGAAAGAACGGAAGAAGCAAAAGCGCAGTTTGAGAAAGTTCTAGAACGTGCACCTAAAAGAAGACTAGCAATGCTGGGGATAGAAAAGGCGAATATGTAGTCACTTTCTAGGCTGTGGTCCGATGTGCTAGTATTTTTGGAATGTAAAAATAATTACAACAATGATCTATGTAATTGTGGCAATAAGTCTACTATTTATCATAATCGGATTTGTTGTCAACGAGGGAAACGCTAAATATCTATTAGCTGGGTATAACTCTATGAGTGAAGAGTCTAGAAAAAGGCTGCACATCAAAGCTTTCTTACCCTACTTCCGTAAATTTCATGTATTTCTAGGCATCTCACTATTTACTCTCTGTTATATTTTACATGTGTACATTAGCGAAAATCTAGCTGGAATCTTTTTCGCAATCTATCCAATTATTGCATATGTGTATTTTGCACTGACAAGCGCCAAGTATTATGAGGAAGAAGGCGCTAAATGGAGTAAATGTGGTGTAGGAGTACTACTACTTGCACTCCTATTTGTTGTAGCGATTCTCTCTTTCGGCTTTAAGAATAACGTAGTAAGCTTTGATCAGGAGAAGATTGAATTCCATGGTAGCTATGGGGAAGTCGTGCCCAAAGCACAGATCAAGCGTCTAGAACTTGTCAATCAAATTCCAAAAATAACCGTCAGAACCAATGGCTTTGCACTTGGTGAAATACGCAAAGGTTATTTTATGACAGGTCAGGGAGAAGTCGTAAAATTGATTATCAATGCCAAACAGTCACCATTTATTTTATTGACTAAAACCAACGACAAAAAGATTTATTATTCATCGAGAAGTAGATCAAATGAAGAGCTCTTTACAGAAATCACAAAAGCACTTCCTATAACCGAGTCCAAGCAAACAAAGTAAACACATGCTCATCAAGAATCTTACATTAGTCTTCTCTATAGTCCTCGGATCGCTACAATTGCACTCCCAAGCCTATCAGATTGAACTTGATAGCGATCGTGATGGAATCATGAACGCCGACGATCAAGACTCTTTAGATCAGAATGTACCCTTTGATTCTATTTTCACCTACACCTATTGCACAGGCGAAAAGGCTAAGATGAACCTAGAAGTTCTCTTTCCAGGTCTGGAAATGAGATGGGATAGTTGCACTGAATTCGATAGCCACACAGGATACAGAACGGGATTTGTCCCAAAAAATCAGAAGAAGTACTACTCTACTCTTTACGATACGACAACTCAAACAGTCATCAGAAGGATTGTACACATTCCCGCAATAGGTAATGAGCATCTCAAATTGAACATTGAAAAAATAGAGAAGAAATCATTCGGCAGAAAAAAAGGAATAAATGTGGTCATGCAGAAGGGTTTCCAATACTACGATTGGACTTTCAACAATAAATGGCATAATCAAACGGTAATGAATATTGGACGATTTTACGAAGATGGAATGGTTCGAGTGATCGGAGATGATAAGTTTGGTTGTCCAGACACTTTAGAATTCGAAATCAACATTCAAGATCACTACGCAGAGGATAAAAAAGAGCAAACAAAAACACCAGAATTCGGGTCCTTCAAACCAAGCTTTAAAAAATTCACTAATCTTGCGTCAGCCAGCGGTAAAATCGATTTGACCCAACTAAGTGGCAATTACGATGGACCCTATATCTTTTACCTTTCGGATATCAAAGATGGAGCTGAAATGACCTTTCGCGATGACTTTATGTACCTAAGCTTTGATAAGAACTCGCAGCAAGGTACTTGGAAGGAAGATGGACGAGATAGAAATTTTGAAATTCGAACAGAGAATGGAAAATATAAAATCAACATCGATCTGAATGGCCGAGCAAGAGTTGGGCAAATCATAAGGCTAGATTATTCGATCATGCGAATCCTATACGGCGAAGGTGAAAATCAGCGAATTGAAGAGTTTTACCGAGTAAAATAAGCAAGGTGCTACTTCATCGCGATCAAAAAGTACCAGCTATATCTTCACAAAACGCTTTACAAATACCCTATTTTCATCGTAGAAGCGTAGAAAATAACTCCCACTTTGTAACGAATTAATATCCAAGGTCAAATCTTCGTTAGAATTCATTGTCCCGTCTATTTTGAGTTGACCATCTGTGGTATATATACTCCACGAAGTGAATTCGTTTGAATTATCAAAATTCACTTTTAAATGATCTGAACTAGGATTAGGATAAACCCTAATATTGGCAATTGCAGCGCTAGTCGATTTTATAGGAGAAATGAAGTTAAATGGTTCAAAAACAAGATGCTTTGCTCTTGTAAAGTCAGTCCAGTCCACGAAACTCATGTGCAAGTTGTTGTCTTCTCCCAACTTCATGGATTGAGACTCACCACTGGTCAACTGAATGTCATTTGGCAGAGGCAACTCATAAGCGCAAAGTCCCGAAAATACGACCTCTGGTTCAGTAAATGTAATTCCGCCATCAGTCGAATACACATAGATAAGCTCAAAAACATTCCCAACAAAGTGATTATATGTTACGTGTACATTTCCTTGCTCATCCATACAACCTTCGGCCATACTTGCGTTTTCTGAAAAGAAGTAATTATCCCAAGTTCCACCATTATCTAAGCTATAATTATAGTATATACCGGCCGTGGGATCATGTGCTCTATGACTAAAAACACAGATAGATTCAAATTCCTTTCTACTGACGACTTTATTGACAGAAAAAGGATCAAAAATCGGTATTTCAACTACCGTATCCCACACATTACCAAAATCTGAGCTCGCTGTATAATATGCAATCGGGAAGCTGTAGTCAGCGAAAACGAGATTGATTTGATCACCCTGTGAGAAATTGAAATTTGATCCGATCACATTATCGGACTGAGTAGCTTCAAAAACCTCCGGCTCTGTCCAACTCAATCCCTGATCCTCAGAACGAATAAAATGCACTTCAGAGGGATATACAGCAGAATTATTATACACCGAATAAGATACATAGAATCGATCATCACCGTCAATTCGAAAATCTGGCGTATCTGCAAACTTCTCCCCTACATAAGGCTGACTCTGTATATTCCAAGTCTGACCATCGTCTTCTGACACATATAAAGTTAAATGCAAAGTCAAATCCGAATCATTAAGATATTCCATCACCAATAAATAGACCCTTCCCTGATTATCGATCGCCATCACTGGATCTCCAATGACCGTGTAGTTATCATACGAATCAAGATAGCCCACAAACTCCCAGCTAACTCCATTATTTTCACTGCGATTAAGGATCACTCGATAACCCAAACCCACAAATGGAGTGATTTCCATCGATGCACTGATCCACACACCAGATTCGGTCTGCACAGCGTCCAATTCCGAAACATTGGAAGTTTGAATATCGCCTAGAACTTGCGCCTGAAGCTGCAAACTACTTATAAAAAAAAGCAAGATGCTTCGAAATAGTAGTTTTGGTTCCATAGCTGAAGGTTTAAGCTGAAAAACAGTAATTTATAGTCAAAACTAAGTTTCGACACATTGGTTTAAACATTCATCCAAAATATTAAGCTAAAACTAGCGCAACATTTCGATATATTTACAGTCTTATGAAAATACAGTTGCACCTATACACGATTCTATTTGTACTATTCTTGAGTTCTTGTGCTTCCAATCAGTCGACATTTAGTATAACATACGTGTCAAATTCCATTCCTAATCGGCAACAGCTACTCGATTCTATCTTCCTTCTAGGAAACCCATTCATCGCCAATGGAGAGGCAACAATATTAGCCAAATCGACGAGTAAAAATCTATCCATTGCAGGAGATTTCAACCAGTGGAATCCCGAAAAGAATCCTCTCAAGCGAATTCAAGGAACTTCATATCAATTCTACACGATTCCTATCGAACACGACACCTATTTGGAATATAAACTCGTAGACGAAGAAAACTGGTACGGAGATCCGAATAACCCCCATAAGACCTCGGGTGGAAAGTATATAAATTCTCTCCTCACAGGTGTGGAATATCAGCGACCAATTGAAACTTTCGAGCATGATATTTGTCAAGGTAATTTGGATACTTTATCGCTTTTTGGGCCCAAGCTCAACAAAGAATATCGAATAATTATCTACGTCCCTTGCACTTAAGATGCTGAAACAGAATATCCATTTAGTATTTTTCATGATGGAGAGGAAACAATCACCTTGCCGGGATTGATACTGATCATTTTTTTGATTACGATATTGTCATATATACCTTACCTGCAATACTTTGCTCCTATTCCACTAGCCCTGTCGTGTCTCGTCCTTTCAGTCGAAACACCTCTAAGTTTTCTTTTCTATTTCACTATCGTCGTTGTAGTTTTTATAGTTGCTAGTATCGTTGAAGAGCTTTTGCTTACACCGATGATTATGGAAAAAATATTGGTATGAATCCAGGGATCATGGTTCCGGCACTTAGTGTCTGGAGCTATATCTTCGGTTTACCTGGTTTGATTATAGGTATACCTCTCACAAGCTGAATGATTATATATTTCAAGCGCTATTTTTTGCAGTCATATTTTGAAGTGCTTAAGGATTAGAATCCAAAATCAATGAGGCAGCAAGGGACGAAGGAGTAGATCTGGTAAGTCCAGAATTCCAGGACAAAGTAAATGAAAGGAGAAGATAAGAAGCTATAGGTCAAACAAGATAATTTCTTTAATTAACAGTATTGTGTTTTTTACAGCTTCAACATCAGGTAAGTGACTGGGAGCTACATTGAACGTAGGAAGTTCTGTCGGAAATGTAAAAAGTGCAAAGTCTGGATTTTCTTTGTTAAGAAAGACAAATGAGCAAATGCTTAGAACGACTAAACACAAAAAGGCAGCTGATATATGACGTTTTTTCATTCTTAGTTAAACTCTGTTTGAATTAAAGACGAAGATAAGGTATTAAGGGTTGCTTTGATAACGAAGAAAATTAAAAAAAAGTTACAGCTAGGTTAATTTTTTCATAAAAAGATTACAATGAGAACCTTTATACATTATCAAAAGCGCCATATATATTGAATTAGAGCATAAAAAAAGAGATGCAATCATATTGATTACATCTCTTTTATCAAAAACGCTTCTTACTAAAATTTTGAACTTTTAGTTTCCTCCTGTAGCGCTTTCTAGTTTCTCTTTGTATTCTGCAGCTTTGTCATTGTTGTTCGTTCTAACATAGTATTCTTTAAGTGCTTGTAGAATTAAAGGTTCATCAGGACTTATTTTTTCTGCCGCCTCCAAATATGGATATGACTTTTCATACATTGATGTCATTTCAGCCTTCTTAGCATCATATTTCTTAATTCCTGCAGGTGAAAAATCACTACTTAATTCATTAAGTGCTTTACCAACTTTTGCAGCTTTGTTGAAATACAAAGCACCAATTCCATAATAAGAATTAAATGAATTTTCATCAATTTCGGTAGCCTCTACATAGTATTTCAACGCCCCGTCAAAATACTCATTCGCTTTCTCTTCATTTCCTTCATCCGACGCTTGGACATATAATTGATCATAGACATTGCCTAGAGTTGCATAGACAGTCGCATTCTCTGGTTCAGCAGCAATAGCGGCCTTTAGCTTTTCAATCAATGCTTCTAGCTTTCCTTCCGCTATGTACTTATTAATCTGAGCAAATAGAAGTCCAGAATCTTCAGGGAATTTAGCGATTCCCTGTTCAAGGTACATATTTGCCTTCTCTGCATCTGTATTTTGGAAAGTAGCATAAGCAATTTGATATATTGCTGGATTCGGAATATCCATTGCAATCGCTTTCTCAACTGTACTAGTAATATCTAGGCCAGATCCTTCTTGAGAACCAACGGTCAAGGCATTCATTAATAGATCTTGCTTCTTCTCAGCAGTTACTGCTGATTCTTCACCAGCTGCGGTGATATAATCAGACATGTCCATTGCAGAATTAAAAGACTTAAATGCTGCATCCCAAGACGAATTCTGATACGCAATTACACCCATATTTTCTATGATGCTCTCGAGCTTGATGAGTCCTTTCAATGCTTCTTTCTTCCGAAACTTCTTTTCAGCAATGTCATGAGCCTTAGTGAATGCTTCATAGGCTTTGTATCCAACTGTAAAGTCTTTTCCTTCGCCCGCTGCAGGGTTTAGAACAACTTCGTTGATGATAGAATTTGCTTGAGTTTTTAGTATTTCACCTTTGGTAAGGTAAGCTGCAGCACTGGACTGCACCTCTGCGTCCTCAAACCCAGTCTCTAGTAAATCTAAAGCTTGAGTCAATTTATCAGCGTTGGCTGTGGGATCTAAATTATAAGTACTTAATAATCGTCCTGCTTTCTTAATAGCTTTCATTCCTGTTTGCCCAAAGGAAATGCTAACAAATCCAAAAAGCACAAAAAGCAATAAAAATGATTTTTTCATATCGTAAAAAGTTAAATTTTAATAGTTATTAATTAATAGGGAAATCCGAAACTTCTGCATTTCGTCCATCCGTACACTTCAATGACGCTCTAATTTTGCTAACTGTGTTGCCAAAACGTTAAAAATTTATTTTTTTATTTGGTGCAGCTTATAAGTTTCGAAACATGACTTCAGTATATAATCATTCTTCTTCGTCATCATCTTCTCCTCTTTTAATAACAGCTACATCTGAAATTGCATCGTTTTTAGACACCTTGATAACACGAACTCCTTGAGTAGCTCTTCCCATCACACGAAAATCCTCCATTGCGACTCTAATCACTATTCCAGATTTATTGGTAATCATCATTTCATCGTCATCTGTAACTTTTTTGATAGCTACTAGATTTCCAGTCTTTTCGGTAATCTTAAGTGTCTTGACTCCTTTTCCACCTCTCTTGGTTTTTCTATAATCTTCAAGACTAGATCGTTTACCATATCCTTTTTCAGAAACAACAAATACCTCAATCTCGTCTTCTTCCCGTATGCTCAGCATACCAACGACTTCATTATCTTCTCCGAGATTCATTCCGCGGACTCCAGCTGCATTTCTACCCATTGAACGCACATCCTGCTCATTGAAACGAATAGCCTTTCCTTTTTTGCTTGCTATAACTACTTCGTTATTTCCGTTTGAAAGTAACACTTCAAGTAATTGATCATCTTCTCTGATAGTTATGGCATTGATCCCATTCGTTCTAGGTCTAGAATATGCCTCTACAAGGGTTTTCTTAATAATTGCCTTCTTAGTAATAAATAATAAGTAGTTATTATTAATAAAGTCAACGTCAGAGAGATCTTCAATCTTAATGTATGCTCTGACTTTATCATCCTTTGGAATGTTAATCAAATTTTGAATAACTCGCCCTGTAGAACCTTTAGTAGCCTCTGGCAATTCGAATACACGCATCCAGAAACATCTTCCTTGCTCAGTGAATAATAGCAAGTAATTGTGATTATTGGCGACAAACATGTGCTCAATATGGTCACTGTTTCGCGTCTTGGATCCGCGGGCTCCTCGACCACCTCTTCCTTGAGTTTTATACTCGGAACTGTTAGTTCTTTTAACGTAGCCAAGAGACGATATAGTAATTATCACCTCTTCATTTGGTATCATATCCTCAATCGAAATCTCTCCATCTGCGTAAGAGATATCTGTGCGACGCTCATCTCCGTATTTTTCCTTTACCTCATCCAGCTCTTCTAAAACGATTTCTTTCTGTAAATCCTCACTTGCCAGAATCGCTTTCAATCTTTCAATTGTTTTCATCAACTCGTCAAATTCAGCTTTGATTTTGTCCATTTCTAGACTCACAAGCTTAGAAAGACGCATTTCCAGAATTGCCTTTGCCTGAATCTCTGAAAGTTCAAGTTCTGCCATTAAGGCGTTTCGTGCATCCTCAACAGTCTTTGAACTTCTAATCAACTTGATTACTAAGTCAATATTATCTATAGCCTTGATAAGGCCTTCGAGAATGTGAGCTCGCTCTTCTGCTTTTCTTAATTCGTATGTTGTTCTCTTTACAACAACTTCGATTCGGAATTTGACAAATTCCGAAATTAATTGCTTAAGATTGAGCGTTTTCGGTCGTCCACCGACTAGGCATACATTGTTTACACCATATGAAGTTTGAAGCGGAGTATACTTGTAGAGTTTGCTCAAAACAACATTAGCCATCGCCTCGCGCTTAACATCTACAACGATCCTTAATCCATTACGATCACTTTCATCGTTTACATTACTAATTCCTTCAATCTTACCGTCATTTACCAAATCCGCGATCTTAATGATCATTTGGGCTTTATTTACCTGGAATGGTATTTCAGTGATAACTATTTTCTCACGACCGCTATCATTTGTTTCAATGTTCGCTCGTCCTCTCAAGACCACCTTACCTCGTCCAGTTTCAAAGGCTTGCTTCACGCCCGAAGTGCCATAAATTATGCCACCTGTAGGAAAATCCGGAGCCTTTATATCCTCCATCAGTTCTTCAATGGTCACATCCTCGTTATGAATATATCTTTGGATTCCGTTGACTACCTCTGTTAAGTTATGAGGCAGCATATTAGTTGCCATACCTACAGCGATTCCGGACGCACCATTTACAAGTAGATTAGGAATACGAGTGGGAAGAACTGTAGGCTCTTCTAGCGTGTCATCAAAGTTTAGTTGAAAATCAACAGTTTCTTTCTTGTAGTCAGAAAGAATATCATCTGAAATCTTTTCCAATCTAGCCTCTGTATATCGCATTGCAGCAGGACTATCCCCATCCATAGAGCCAAAGTTACCTTGCCCATCAACCAATGGATATCGTAAAGACCAATCTTGCGCCATACGAACCATCGTGTCGTATACCGAGGAATCACCATGTGGGTGATACTTTCCAAGCACCTCTCCTACTATCCTTGCAGATTTCTTATGTGACTTGTTTGCTGTAAGACCTAGTTCCGACATTCCATACAAAACACGTCTGTGAACAGGTTTCATCCCGTCGCGCACGTCTGGCAATGCACGAGAAACGATAACAGACATCGAATAATCGATGTATGCCGATTTCATCTCCTCCTCAATATCTATAGATATTATCCTTTGATTATCAGCCATTTATCTTTTTGTTCTGTTAGTTTGAAAATAGGGTGCAAATGTAATCAAATTAAATGTTTTTATATATAAATTTTTGCCAATAATTTTAGCTAAAAATGAGGTGAAACTAAAGCACAGTAAGCCCTTTGAAACCTTCTTTCCAGCACTTGCAATTTCAGGAGTCGATTCATTTGAAATTAGTGCATGAACTATTATTGACAATTTATATTATAAATGAGTGAGTTCCAAGACCAACTATTATTAATTTTGCAAAAAAATAAAATCTTGAGCAAAGTAGTTAAGCCTTATTCTGAAGAGGAAGAAAAGAAAACGCAAGTTCGCACTATGTTCAATGCGATTGCGCCCGCGTATGATTTTCTGAATCATTTTCTATCATTAGGTATTGACCGATCGTGGAGAAAAAAAGCTATTAAAAAGCTCGAAGGTACAGGAGCAAAAAAAATTCTTGATGTTGCTACTGGTACTGCTGATTTAGCGATTACAGCCGATAAAATTCTCGATGTAAATCATGTTACGGGTGTTGATATTTCTGACGAGATGCTTGATGTCGGTCGTAAAAAACTCACCAAAAAGAAGCTAAACGACAAGATTCTGCTTTTGAATGGTGATTCAGAGGCACTTCCTTTTGAAGATGGTGAATTTGATGCTGCCATGGTTGCATTTGGCGTAAGAAATTTCCAAGATCTTGACAAGGGTTTAGCTGAGATGCGCAGAGTGATTAAAGATGGAGGAAAAATGGTTGTCTTGGAATTTACAAAACCTAGATTCTTCTTATTCAAATTTGGATTTAATCTCTACTTCAAATACATTTTACCGACAATTGGTCGTTTAACTTCGAAAGATCCAAAAGCGTATAAATATCTATACGAAAGTGTGCAAGCTTTTCCAGATTACGATAAGTTTGTGTCACACATGGAAAAAGCTGGATTAAAAAATAATGAATGGGAAAGTTTAAGTTTAGGCATATGCGCAGTTTACACTGGATACAAGTAGCCTTAATCGTCCTTTTTGGATATGCTGCTTCTTTTGCGCAAGCAGGTTCAAACAATAGCTATAATTACTTCGATTTCAAAAATAAACCTGTTTACTACGGAATTTCTTTGGGCGTCAACAATTCTACTTTTGTCATCAATCACAGTAAAAATTTCATACTTAACGACTCTATTTCAGTCAATCAACCAATATCACGTCCTGGCCTAACATTCCAAGGTATTTTCAATTTGAAATTGGGGCAATATTTTGACTTTAGAGTACTTGCTGGATTTTCACTTTCAGAACGCAGTCTTACTTACTACCAACCAGGTGAATTAAATCCATACTTTACCGAGAAAATAGAATTCGTGTATGCAGATATACCCCTCCTAATACGATATAAGTCTGCACCTTTTAGAGATAAGCGAGTTTTTGCAGTAGCAGGTCTTAAATATTCCTATGATGTGAATGGATTCAGCAGAAGTTCAAGAGCTGAAGACTTCGTAACAGTTGTTCCGCACGATTTTTCTTTAGAAGTAGGCGCTGGAATGCAATTTTTCTTTCCCTACTTCATCTTGAGTCCAGAAATCAAAATGTCACAAGGAATAGGTAATGTGCTTTCTTTTAACAATCAACTAAACGAAAGTCAAGTGATAGAAGCTCTATTAAGTCGAACTTTCACTTTGTCTTTCCATTTCGAAGGTTAGCAACTATTTCTTTCAAGTGTATGTATTTCGGACTTCAAGTCCCTTTAAAAAAGCTTGAACTTTTGACTTAATCTGAGGGAAAAATAATAAAAAGTCTTCTACGAACTGATCTTCCTCTAATCTCAACTGTTCAGTTGCGTCTCTGAATCTAGAAGGAAACTTAGTTCTTTTGTCCATTCGTTCGAAAACATAATGCAATCCGTCTAAAGACTCATACGATCGAATGAAATCTCCATTGGCCATTCCTTGAACTTTTCCTCTCGCTCTCTCAGGAAACCCATCCAAGTGATTTAGTAGCAATTCATATGCATTTTGTTTATAAACTTCCAAACCTTCAGGATGGAAACGCTCCCATTCTTTCGCAAGAATGTAGTCGAAGATTATATCGATTACTACCGGCGCATATTTCCCTTGTACCGTACGGAGTCGTTTGGTCGACTTTCTGACCGTTTCATTGACATCCGTGTATGCATCAATAAGTCTATGTAATAAGACGCCATTGACTTGTTGATCGGTCAATAATTTGACTTGTTTATTACTAATAAAGTCGGCAGCAAAATTACCAACAAGAATATCGGGATCATTGTATGAAAAATAGATGTGAGCAAGGTAATTCATGGTTACAAAAATAGATAAAAATACTGTAGCTTTGCGGCGCAAAAAATTACATCTATGCCTTTAAAAAGTGGAATTGTCGGACTTCCAAATGTTGGAAAATCAACCTTATTTAATGCATTGACAAATGCAAAAGCTCTAGCTGCAAATTTTCCATTCGCGACGAAAGAACCCAATGTGGGAATAATCACTGTTCCTGACAAACGTCTGGACGAACTAGAAAGACTTGTTAAACCACAAAAGACTATTCCAACGACCGTTGAGATCGTTGATATTGCAGGATTAATAAAAGGCGCATCCAAGGGAGAAGGTCTTGGAAATCAGTTCCTTGCCAACATTCGCGAAGTAGATGCTATCGTACATGTAGTGCGTTGTTTTGATAATGACAATGTCGTTCATGTAGATGGAAGCGTTGATCCTGTGAGAGATAAAGAGATTATAGACACTGAGTTAATATTGAAGGATCTAGAAACGGTAGAAAAGCGACTAGAACGATTGAAAAAAGGCGCGAAAGGTGGTGACAAGGCAGCCCTTCGTCAGGTAGAAATTGGTCAGCAAATCTATTCACATCTAGAAGAAGGCAAACCTGCTCGTTCGTTGGAAGTGGATGAAGATGGTATTGATTTGCTAAAAGAAATGATGCTACTTACAGCAAAGCCCATTCTTTATGTTTGTAATGTAGATGAAGACTCTATCTTATCCGGTAATAAACATACAGAAGCATTCCTAAAATGTGTAGCTGATGAAAATGCAGAAACTATATATATCAGTGCTCAAATAGAAGCCGATATAGCTGAGCTTGATACATATGAAGAGCGCATGGAATTTGTCCAAGATATGGGACTTAATGAACCGGGAGTAAATAGAGTAATTTTAGCTTCATACAAATTGCTGAATCTAATTACATACTTCACAGCTGGAGAAAAAGAAGTAAGAGCATGGACCGTCAGAAATGGTGCAAAAGGCCCTGAGGCAGCAGGTGTTATTCATACAGATTTTGAAAAAGGCTTCATTCGTGCACAAGTAATTAAATACGAACACTTCGTAAATCTAGGTTCCGAAGCCAAAGTAAAAGAAGCTGGTAAGATGGGGATTGAAGGTAAAGACTATGTCGTCAATGACGGCGACATTATGCATTTCTTGTTCAACGTTTAATTCAGCAAAGATATGAGTGACTCAGAGTTCTCGACATATCTGTTTCACAAGCCATATGGGGTTTTAAGTCAATTCACTCAAGAACATCCTGGGCAGCAAACTCTTGCTGACTTTATGAAAATAGAAAAAGACGTTTACCCCATTGGTCGTCTTGATCGCGATAGTGAAGGCTTACTTTTATTGAGCAATGACAAAAGACTAGTTAACAGCATATTACACCCTTCCAAAGAAAAGTGGAAAACATACTGGATTCAAGTAGAAAATATACCAAGCGAAGTAGCCCTTTCTAAATTGAAGAATGGTTTAACTATACGAATCAATAAGAAGGAATTCAAAACGAAACCAGCACAAATTCGAGTGTTCAAAACGCCACCTAATCTCCCGGAACGAGAGCCGCCAGTGAGATTTAGAGCTAACATTCCGACCCAGTGGTTGGAAATCAGAATTACTGAAGGAAAAAAACGGCAAGTGCGGAAAATGCTCGCTGCTATTAATCATCCTGTTCTAAGATTGGTAAGAATAGCTATCGATCATTACAAGCTAGATGACCTAGAAGTAGGTTGTTATAAAAAGCTTTAGATTTCAACCCATAAATTGCTAAATTTATATACTTTTGGGCAGCTAAAAAAAACCAATGTCTGTAGCAAAAAAGCTAGCAAAGCACTTGCTAGAAATCAAAGCAATCAAACTACAACCAAACAACCCTTTCACATGGGCAAGCGGCTTAAAATCACCTATTTATTGTGATAATAGAATGTCTTTATCCCATGCGGAAATAAGAAAATTCATTAAAAAAGAGCTGGCATCTTTGGCGCTCAGCGTTGGAGATTTTGATGGTGTTGCAGGAGTCGCTACTGCAGGAATTGCTCATGGTGCATTAGTAGCGGACGAGCTTGGCCTTCCATTCATTTATGTACGATCAAAGCCAAAAGGTCACGGTCGTCAAAATTTGATTGAAGGAGATATATCTCAAGCCAAAAGTTACATTGTTGTTGAAGATTTGATTTCCACTGGTGGATCTAGTTTACTAGCTGTAGATGCCCTTAGAGAAAATGGAGCTACAGTAGCAGGTGTAATTGCACTATTTAGTTATGGTTTCGATAAGGCGAAAAATACTTTTAGAGAAGCAGATTGCCCTTTCGCAACCTTGAGTCATTACGAAACCTTATTAACAGAAGCTGTTGGCTTAGGATTTATTAATAGCTCTGAAAAAGAATTATTAGAAAATTGGAATCAATCTCCTGAAGAGTGGAGTAAACAAGTAAAGATCTGAAATGGATATAATAAATAAGAAGTCGGAAAAATTCATGTTTGATTACTTGAATAGCTCGTCTCCTACAGGATTCGAGAGTGAAGGTCAACAAACTTGGGTAGAGTATGTAAAATCTTACGTAGATGAATGGCATCTAGATAATTACGGTACAGCTTATGGTATCATAAATCCAGGAAAACCATATAAAGTAGTAATCGAGGCTCATGCTGATGAGATAGCATGGTTTGTAAATTATATTTCTGATAAAGGTTTCATTTCAGTTATAAGAAATGGAGGTTCTGACCATATTATTGCTCCATCGAAAAGAGTAAATATTTATACCAAGAATGGTCCTGTACAAGGTGTTTTTGGTTGGCCAGCTATTCACACACGCAAAGGCAAAAAGTCAAGCTTGAGTCCATCTATGGAGAACATCTTTATAGATGTAGGAGCTAAAGATAAAGAAGAGGTAGAGAAAATGGGTGTTCACGTCGGATGTGTTGTAACATTCGAGGATGAATTAATGAAGCTTAATGAAAAATACTACGTAGGTCGTGCCTTGGATAATCGCATGGGGGGGTTTTGTATCGCGCAAGTGGCTCGATTAATCAAAGAAAACAAGATTGATCTACCATTTTCCCTCTACGTTGTAAACGCTGTTCAAGAAGAAATCGGACTCAGAGGCGCACAAATGGTAGCAGACCAAATAAAACCTGATGTCGCTATCATAACTGATGTATGTCACGACACTGATACTCCTCTTATTGATAAGAAAATTCAAGGAGATACTTCCGCAGGAAATGGCCCTTCACTCACAGTTGGACCAGCGGTGCATAACAAGCTTCTGAATCTGATATTTGATGCGGCGGAAGACAAAGAAATACCTTTCCAAAGGTCTGCTTCATCAAGAAGCACTGGGACAGATACTGACGCCTTTGCTTACAGTAACGGTGGTGTGCCATCTGCCCTGATATCATTGCCATTGCGATACATGCACACAACAGTTGAAATGGCACATTCTGAAGATATTGAAAATGTGGTAAAGTTGATTTATGAAAGCCTTTTGAAAATTGAGGAAAATCACAACTTCAAGTACTTCTAGAAATAAATTATATATTTTATAAATGTAAAGCAGGTTGATTCATTAACCTGCTTTTTTTATCTTGTACAGGTGAAAGCAATCCTAGACTTCTATCTCTACAGTTCATTGCACATAGCCTTATGTGCCCTGTTTCTTACATGGTCAACGTATCTTTTGACATACTTGGAAGTGGATTGGAACTATGCAGTTTTTGTGAGTTCGAGCACATGGCTTCTCTATTCACTCCACCGAATAATAGGAATCTATAAGCTGTCAGAGTTGCGAATTGAAAATAGATTTTTCGTCATACGAAAATTCCGTAAACACCTCATCGTTTACGCTTCAATTGCCGCTTTCATTTCGGTATACACTTTTATTTCATTGTCTCCTAGAATGAAATTATGGTTAGTTGTACCCATTGGATTATCTCTACTTTATGTCGCACCACTATTTTTAGGACAAAAAAGACTAAGAGACTTTCACTACATAAAAATATTTCTTGTCGCTAGTTGCTGGGCGCTATTATGTGGTGCGTTTCCGCTTTTGGAAGCTCATCTTAGCAATTATGAATTATTGTTGTTTTCTATGGAGAAGTTCTTTTTCATTTTTGCGATAACATTACCTTTTGACCTCCGCGATATAGAAGTTGATCGTGATTCAGGCTTAAAAACTCTCGCTCATCTTGCCCCTCAATACTTGCGATACGGCATCCTGATTACATTCGTCCTTTGTGGAGTAATTGTTGTAGCAAATCCGTTATATAATACCGAGCAAAAAATCGTGCTCATTATAACGTATTTGGCGCTTGAACTTATTACTCGATTTTCTTCACGTCAAAAAAATGACTATTTCTACAGTGGTGTGATCGACGGCACAATGATCTTATTTTTCGTGGTCGTTTGGATCTTCCAAATTGGTATTTAAATAGTTTTTTCTGGGCGTGTCTCTCCTATCGTCGAGTCGCTACGTCCGTCAGCTCGCTATTCGCTCGGCCCTTCGCCTCAGCGCACGAAGAGTATCCTAACTTGAAATTTGAAATATAATGCTCTTAAGTGCACAAGTATTGTGACATTGCTCGGTCTCACGCAAGGCGTGACTGACTAACATCGCTCACGCTTTTTTCGAGCTAGTGTTAGTTCCCTATGACTTACTAAGATACTTTTTAAGCCGCCCACCTTTAATATCATTGACATCAAATTCAATTACGAAAGCATCTGCATCATGCTTATCGATCATTTGATATGTCCTTCTTATATCGATTCTATTGATAACATTGTGTATGATGCGATCATGATTTTGTTCTCCTCTATTTCCATGTCCTTGTGTGCCTTTATAGGTCGTTATTCCAACACCGACATGATTCACAAGAGCAGATTCAATCTCGACCGCTTTTGCCGATACAATCATCAAACCAACGTAATCTTCAAAACCTTCAATCATTAAGTCAATTACTCTCGCAGTTATCAGAAACGTGAGAATAGAGTACATGGCTACTTCTACTGAAACAACTAGTGCGGTAACTGCAAAAAGAATAATATTAAAGAATAGAATGACCTTTTCTATACTAAAACCAAAACGCTCATGGGCAAATATTCCAAGAATCTCTGAGCCATCAAGCACGGCGCCATTCTTGATTGCCAAACCTATCCCTGCACCTAGAAAAAGACCTCCGAAAATTGCGATAAGAAGCTTGTCATCTGTTATTGAACTAAAATTCTCGTAGTAGATCATAACAGATAAAGCTGCAATGGATAAAACAGATTTTATAAAGATTTTCTTAGTGAGCGTATACCATGCTAAAACTAAAAATGGAATACTGACAAGAATAAGTAAGATTGAAATATTAACATCGTACACTTCGCTAAGTAGAATCGCTATTCCTGTTGCTCCCCCATCCAAAAAACCATTAGGAAGGAAAAAAGCCTTAAGACCTATACTTGCTAGAATTATCCCAATTAATATCTGTATACTATCACTGAAAATTTCCTTGAAGTTATCCATAATTGATGACTATTTTATGCAGTATAAGCACATTCATATAACTAACAATAATAACCACACGAAGATGTGTGAATTACTGATTTAATCATTTATTGAGGAATAAATGTCAGAGAGCTAAATCAGAAGCTAATAGATTGCACCCTCTGATTTCCGCTGCATCTACTCTACCTAGAAGTTGAAAACTTCCATCATCGTAACGGATACCCATATCTTCAGTCTGAATAAAAGAACAAGTATCAAGATTGGCAAGATCTATCACATTAACTACCCCTCCCTTTCCATCTTGCATCCAACTAAGTGGATCAGTCAATTCTGAAATGTAAATATCCATAAAATCGCTAGGATTAAAAATACCATTTCCCACCGAATATGCCTGAGATAACAATTCAGTCATTCCGTACTCACTATGCACAGAATTCAAATTCATGCCCTTCTTGAGATAATCGTGAAATGCAAGTTTTGGTATTTCCGGTCCGATACCTTTCATCCCCCCTGTCTCCATAATTACTAAGTCTCTGAAATCTAGATCTTGGCTAGCCAATTGATATAGCGCAAACGAAACTCCAAGCAAAACAATTTGCTTATTTGATTCTCTAGCCTTCTTAATTCCTTGCAGCAGTGCTTCGAAATCATGCAAATAAAAACCGCTGAGCGGATTGCTTGTTTCTTTTATGAAATGATCCGCCATAGCAACTAAAGAAGAATCCCCTCTTTCAATATATCCTGGTAAGAGTGCAAAAAAAACTTGATTACTAAGAGGTCCATATACTTTCTCATACGATTTTTGAGCTAGACTCAAATACCATTCATCATCTCTAACCAAGTGCGTGCTTCTTGTCATACCAGTTGTCGCACTACTTTTGTAAGCACTTTCCTCCTTCCAAACACCACTCTGAATCTGATGTGTTTTAAAAAATGAAATCGGAAGAAAAGGGATTTCCGTAATACCTTTTGGACGAAAGTCCTCCGAATTTTTCAACAAGTCAACAAATTTCTTGTAGAACGGATTTGTTGCATATTGGTATCTATAGACCTTTAAAGCTACATTGTCAAAATCAGTCCTATCAAGGCCTGCTATTACTTTTCTTAAATCATCCCTCTCGTTCATCGTAACAAAACTAAATAAATTGCGTTTTCTTTATGTATCAATTATATAAGGATCATATTTGTAACATGAGATATCTACTTTTTGCTTCTATACTGACAATGATCTTCGGAATGGAATCCTGTATAAATGCCCCAGATTTTCCTGATGAACCAGTGCTCACTTATAATGGTTTGAGTAGATCAACTATGACCCAAGGAAGTGCAAATGAAGATTCAATCCGAATTTTCTTTGGCTTCACAGACGGGGATGGAGATATAGGTATTGCACCTGAAGACAAAATAGGAACAGCTTTCGATGTTATTGTAACAGATACTAGGAATGGAACGATTTTAGATAGATTTTTCGCACCATACGTTCCACCAAAAGGAGCATCAAACGGAATTCAAGGTACTGGTGAAATTCTTATATTCACGACATGTTGCATATACAACGATGGAACAGTGCCTTGCGAACCAAATCCTGAGCAACCATCTAACGAAATGGTCCTTGAGGTTTATATTAGAGATCGTGCGGGTAATGAAAGTAATAGAATTCTGACAGAAGCAATCAACCTTCAGTGTTTATAATTTCTGCTTGCCATTTCCTAAATCCTGGCTAATCTACCTCTAATGACTTTTACCTAGGGCCTCTTTGGCGGCTGAAACGGTAGCTTTACTATTTCCCACGAAGGATTTATCTCCGATAAAAACTACTGGTCTTTTCAAAAATGTATATTCTTCGAGTATTAGCTTTTTCCACTCTTGTTCAGTATGTTCTTCCTTATTTAGACCAAGCGACCTGTATTTCATAGCCCTCTTGTTAAATAGAGCCTCATAGCTACCATGTTCTTGAGCTAAATGGTCGAGAGTTTCTTCCTCGATAGGCTGCTTCTTAATATCTTGCAATTCAAACTCTTCCCCACCAAGTTCATTGATGATTCTCTGGCAAGTATTGCATGTAGAAAGGTGGTAAATCTTTTTTTGTGACATATTTTGATAGTTTACAGGCTAACTCCAAAAACTCTTGTTGAATATTCAAAATTTGAAACGGAATATTCACTAATGGGTTCAAAATTTTATACTAAATATCTAGTCTATTTGTGAAGCAAATCTTGATGGTTCAAATAATTCGTCATTTTCGTCAATTATTGCTTTTGTCAGAGACGCACCAAACAGGACGATCAATGTTGCGCAGAAAACCCACACCATCACAACCAAGATGCTACCAGCGGCTCCGTAGATTCCTCCAACGTCAGTCGTACCAACATAAAACGAAATTCCTACTTTCCCCAAACCAAACAAAATAGCAGTAACTACTGCCGCAAACCAAGTATTTCTCCATTTCAATTTCACGTCTGGCAAGAGCTTAAATATCAATGCAAATAGTAAGGTGTTAATAATTATTGGGATAATAACAGCACCAAACTTCAGCATTAGGCTCGATAAGACACCTAGATAATCATCTAAAAGGTTGCCAACCATCTGTAGGACTGAGTTTAGAACAAGCGATATCAATAACAGAAAAGCGAAACCAGCAATAACTCCTAGTGAAAATAATCTGGATCTCATGTATTGTAAAATTGTATTCTGATCAGGTTTTGCTTTGACGGAAAACATGTCATTTAAAACTGACTGTAAAGTTGCAAAGACCGTAGATGCCGTAAATATAATAGTACAAATGCTGATCACTGAAGCCCAAAATTTGGGTTCAAAAATCTGTAGTTGGTCAATAGTATTTAATATGGCTTGTGACGAGCTTTTTCCAAGTAAATCTGAGAGTTGCGTCATTATCGCCGTTTTAACTTCACTTTCTTTGTAAAACAAACCAGCAATATTTAATACTAGGAGCAACAAAGCAGGTAGGGAAAATATCGTATAGTATGATATAGCTGCAGACTTCAGAAATGCACCTTTGGTGAAAAAATGCGAAGGCTTTTTCGAATTACATTAAAGATTTTAACGATCATGGCAGATATTAAGTTGACTTTAAATAACTAAGCTCAATTTGACAATGATTGTTCGAGTCTTCTGAATTCTCAGATATAAAATGCCTAATTTAGCGTATAAAACAGAATCAATTGAAACGAGTATTTAAAGAGTCTGAACTCATTCTGAATGACAGAGGAGCAGTCTATCACCTTGACCTGCTGCCCAATGAAATTGCTGATACGATCATAACCGTTGGAGATCCGCAACGCGTTAAGAAGGTTAGCCAATACTTTGATACGGTAGATATCAAGCGTAAAAAGCGAGAATTCAAGACTCATACAGGTACCTTAAATGGCATGCGCATTAGCGTCATCTCGACAGGTATTGGATCAGACAATATCGATATTGTTCTCAATGAACTCGATGCTTTGGTTAATGTCGACCTTGAAACTAGAACTGAGAAAGATGAACTTAAGAGCTTGAACTTTATTCGTATTGGAACAAGCGGAGGACTTCGAGAAGACCTTGATATAGAGAGCTTTGTCGTTAATACGCATGCAATCGGAATGGATGGTCTTGGTACATATTACGGAGAAGCAGATGAATCAAAAAAATTGGGAATACATGATAGTCCGCTTCCACTCTATACGGGTGAGGCAAGTCAGCAACTAGTTGAGACGATCGGCCGAAGGATGATCAAGGGAGTTGGAATTACAGCTGGTGGATTTTACGCACCTCAGGGAAGAAGCATTCGATATCGTGTTGATCACGATAAGTTTATTTCCAATTTGTCAAGCTTATCAGTTGGTAAAATTGATGTAACTAACATGGAAATGGAAACTGCTGCCCTTTACATGTTAGCAAAGAAACTAGGTCACAACGCCGTCTCATGTAATGTAATACTTGCCAATCGAGTAACTGGTATCTTTAGCCAAATGCCAGGTGAGTGTGTTGACCGCTTGATAAGAAGTGTTCTACAGGAGCTGACACACTCAATGATTTAGACATGAGCTTGTGTATTTAAGACTAGCAACTCAAAGCTATAAAAAGTATATATGGCTGTAATTGAAAGAACTAGATGTTCTATTTGTCAGGATAGATTCACTAACAAAGACTGAAAGCTAAAACACAGCTTATCCGTTCGCCTTTTTGTGATCTGCTAGAAATTTGGCGAGTCCAATATCCGTCAATGGATGATTCAATAACCCCAGAATTGCGTTGAGTGGACAAGTGACAACATCAGCTCCATTCTTAGCTGAATCTACAATATGTAGTGGATTTCTTACTGAAGCGGCCAGAATTTCCGTATCAAACAACTGGACAGCATATATTTCAGCTATGTCTTTGATCAATTGCATACCATCCCAAGATATATCGTCAATTCTTCCTATGAAAGGAGAGACATATGTTGCTCCGGCTTTTGCTGCAAGTATTGCTTGACCAGCAGAAAAGACCAAAGTGCAGTTTGTACGAATTCCTTTTCTTGTAAAATAGCTTATTGCTTTGATTCCTTCTTTGATCATAGGAACCTTGACTACAATATTTGGAGCAATTTCACTCAATATTTCTCCCTCTTTAATCATTCCGTCGAAATCTGTTGAAATAACCTCTGCACTCACGTCACCATCAACAATATCACAAATCTTTGCGTAATGAGCTAAGACAGCTTGTTCACCTGTGATTCCTTCTTTTGCCATCAGTGATGGATTTGTTGTAACACCATCTAGAATACCAAGGTCATGAGCTTCTTGAATTTGACTCAAATTAGCTGTATCAACGAAAAATTTCATAATGAAAATTTGTAAGAAAGAGAAGGAAATAAAAAATGAGGAAACCTGCCGAGCGCTCAACCTCCTACCCTTGCTGCATTTCTGCCCTGGGGGGATTCAGAAGGAGCTGCCCGCAGGTCCCTCACGCCGCAAAAGTACAAGTAATTCTTGTTTTGCCAAACATGTTTAGTTGTTTTTATTAACTAAATAGAAGCACTATTTGGGAACAAGGCTAAAAACGCTTGATGGACGCAGACGGCAGTATTCCAGCAAGAGAAGACAACTATCATCTATTTAGCTATGGCTACGAACAACTATTTCAAACAATGCGAATGCTTCGACTCCCCTACTCAGATGCAGAGCAAATGTTTAGAAGAATGGTTTTCAATGTTCTTGCCACTAATTGCGACGATCACACGAAAAACTTTTCATTCAGACTTGTTAAAGACCAAAAATGGAAACTTGCACCAGCTTATGACATTTGCTTTTCTTATGACCCACAAAACGTTTGGGTAAATCAGCAAACCCTCAGTATCAATGGTAAACATATTGGTATAAACGAAGAAGATTTCCTGAAAATTGCTAAAGAAAACAACATCAAAAAAGCAAAAATCATCATCCAAGAAATCAATGAAGTAGTAAAGCAGTGGGAAACGTTCGCAGTCAAAGCCAAGGTAGGCCGTAAGCTGTCAGGCTACATACTACAGTACTTGCGACCTTTATCTAGATAAAGTCTTTGAACGTCTTCCAGTATCCTACTGCGTCAGGCTTCGCAGTTATACGAATCGGTGCTTTACCTACAGGATGTAAGAACTGCAATTCATAAGAATGGAGATAAATACCACCTTTCAACTCACTTCTTTTTGACCCTCTATACTTTGTATCGCCAGTTACAGGACAACCTATATAACCAAATTGAGTTCGAATTTGATGTGGACGACCAGTTTCTAGGTTAACAGAAACTAGGCACTTACTCTCCAATTCAGCAATCATCTCATAATTCAAAATTGCCTTTTTAGCTCCTTCTTTGTCTTTATCAACTACAATTACATAATTTGCTTTTTGATTCTTGCGCAAATAGTTAACTAATTTTCCCGATGGATTATCTGGCCGTTCGTCCAAGATCGCTAAATAGGTCTTTGAGATCTTTCTGTCTTTCAACATTTGATTCATGCGTGTCAATGCTTTAGATGTTCTTGCGAAAATCAAAATTCCACTTGTAACTCTATCGATACGATGTATAGAACCCAAGAAAACATCACCAGGCTTATTATACTTCTTCTTGATATAAGCCTTTACTTCATCTATCATACTTTTATCGCCAGTACTGTCACCTTGAGATAGTACACCATTAGGTTTATAGACTGCGATCAAGTGATTATCTTCAAATAGAACTTTCATATTTCAAAGTTTTGCGTTGGACCAAGCACGAAAAGCGACTTAGTATAAACATATTTTCGAGAAGTTATAGCACAAAGCTACAAAGTATATTTAGTTCTTCTTACGTTACTTTACCTTTATAATTATCTTGTTATAATTGTATCTCTATTCCAGTCTTCACTTACCAATTATTATATGCGTTAGAGTCATAAAAGGAGTAAAAATTTACAGCGTAATATGAACCATAAGAATGATTCTTACCAATAAAAAGCCTTGATCAGATTGAATCAAGCGGCATTACTACTACAGCCAATAAAACATATTAGTGATTAGTTTAATATTTGGCACAGATTTTGCAGCCAATTAATATGAGTTTTGGTTATTAAATTGAGTAATGCCCGTGTCTTTCGTCTTTCGCGGGCTTTTTTTTGCCTAAGCCTCAAATCTCCCGATAGTCTTCTATCTAAAATACGCCAAATTAAATTACGGTTTCTTTGATTGTATTCTATCTGAAACCGTATTTTTGAGTGGCGGAAAACGAGTCTTACGAAGATACGCTCTAGTTTGCCGAGTCAACATTGAGCCTTTGCCTAGGCTGGCCTTTCTAGAGAGGTTAATCTTACAGAGGGCTTATTGTTTACTACGCCATGTTTGCAGCTTTTTTGGAAGAATGCAGAAATACAATTTACCTAACCAAATTTAAGATTTGCCTTATGATCATAGGTGTACCAAAAGAAATCAAACCCTCTGAAAACCGAGTTGCCCTGACTCCTGCAGGGGCCTTTGAAATGACAAAACGTGGACATGAAGTGTACGTTCAAAAAACAGCTGGAGAAGGAAGTGGATACAGTGATAACGACTTTGTTAAAGCTGGAGCCAAGATTCTCCCAACAATCGAAGATATCTACAAGATAGCTGAGATGATTATAAAAGTAAAAGAACCAATAAAAGCTGAATACAAATTAATTCAACATGACCAACTAGTTTTTACTTACTTTCACTTTGCTAGCCATCGACCCCTAACTGAGGCAATGGTAAATAGTGGTTCTATTTGTTTAGCATACGAAACTGTTGAACTTGAAGATCGTTCTTTGCCTCTTTTGACTCCCATGTCAGAAGTAGCTGGACGTATGTCCGTCCAACAAGGAGCAAAATACCTTGAAAAACCTTTGAAGGGTCGAGGTATTCTTCTAGGTGGTGTACCAGGGGTACCTCCTGCTAAAGTTATGATTCTGGGTGGAGGTGTGGTTGGAACTCAGGCCGCAAAAATGGCTGCAGGAATGGGCGCACAAGTAACCATTCTAGACATCAACTTAGATCGATTACGATATCTTGATGAAGTAATGCCTGCTAATGTAATGACACAGTACTCAAATAGTTACAATATCGCGGAGATGATCAAAGACCACGATCTTATTATTGGTGCAGTTTTAATACCTGGTGCAAAAGCTCCAAATTTAATTACTAAAAAGATGCTAAAGAAAATGCGTCCTGGTACAGTCCTTGTTGACGTTGCTGTAGATCAAGGTGGATGTATTGAGACTTGTAAACCAACGACACACGAAAATCCTATTTATATAATTGACGACATCGTGCACTATTGCGTAGCGAATATGCCTGGCGCTGTTCCGTATACATCTACGATTGCACTTACAAATGCTACGCTACCTTATGCTTTAGAGTTAGCCGATAAAGGATGGCAGGTAGCTTGCGATGAAAATGATGCATTGAAGAAAGGGTTGAATATTGTACGTGGAGACATAGTATATGAAGCAGTTTCTGAAGCGTTCAACCTAGATTATAGTCCTATATTTTCGTAAAAAAAGTATAGACAATCGTCTTACATTATAACAATATGAAGAAAGGCTGCTTGATAAATTCAAGTAGCCTTTTGCTTTAAGCTAGTAAACAAGAAATTTATCAACATCCTAAAAGAAACATGTGGAAAAAATTATAAGCTGAAATTTAAAATATTGCAATTTAAAATTATGAGTTTAGATCAGTTTTTGTAATTTTATATCACATAAATGACAAATGTGCCATTTATTCCGCTTGAACATATCCTCTTCTTTCACGTAATTAAAATCTTAAATGAGTATGAATATTACTTTTCAAAATCTAAGAAGAATCAAGCACGCACTACCAACTGGAAGTGTTAGTAGAATTGCTACTGACCTCAATGTGGATGAACAGACGGTTAGAAATTATTTTGGAGCTAGAAAGTTCCAAGATGGTCAAATAGTTGATGCTCATGTTCAACCAGGACCAGACGGAGGTTATGTTGTTTTGCAAGATACGCGTATTCTCGAAGCAGCAAAACAAATAATAAACAGTCAATTTGACTCCTAACTCAACTAACTAATGCAATTTCTCTAGCTATTCGAAACTAGTTTTTCAGAAAGCAAGTAAAAATTCTTTCAATGCTGATTTGTACTCTTCTGAAAATTCACCAGTTGACTTACGCAATTTAAAATGCATTGTCTTTTCAGCTAGAGACCTTTCTTTAGAACCCAAGGATATCTTCATCGCCGTGATGATCATATTCTTGGGTTTTGCTTTTTCGTGATGCACAATATAGATCAATTTAGAAATCACTAATTCAGTTTTTTTAATTATCGATCTTACATAATCTTCATATCTATATGGAAAAATCATATGAAAAAGTCCACCTTCTCTAAGCATGTTTGAAGACCGCGTGATCAGATCAAAATAACCAAGTCCTATCTGATGTCTAGCAATCGCAATTTCTTGTGATTTTGTACTCACTGTACTTTGATCAAAATAGGGCGGATTTGTTACAATCACGTCATAAAGCTCTTTAGAATTCCAAGTGAGAAAATCAGATTCGGAAACCTTGATTCTTGATTTAAACTTACTATTTCTGACATTTAGTGATGCGAGAATGCAAGCAGTTGGACTAATATCTATACAATCTAGTCGCAATTCTGGAAAACGCTGTGCCAACATGAGCGAAATCACGCCAGTTCCTGTTCCAATTTCTAAACAATTTCTAGAACTACCCTCTTCACTTGGCAAATCTAATAAAACCGCTAAGAGCGTTGCGTCTGTTGTTAATTTGAATACATCGTCAGCTTGGATTAAGTCAAACTGCTTGAAGCGAAAGACTGAACTCATTGTTTAATCAAGCTCTTGGTTTGCAAACCACTGTCTGTCATCATCTTAAGAAAATAAACACCTTTACTCCACGTAGAAATGTTCATTTGATCGACATTTTCAAACCGCCCGATAAGCTGACCATTTGCAGAAGTTACTTCAATAAACTCTATATTGTCTTTTGTTACTAAAAATATGAATTCACTAGCTGGATTTGGATAAAGTCCAACTTCATACTTTGATTCCAACACGCTAGCGACCAATTCACTCCATCTAGCTTCGTATTCTTGACGAAATTGATTTGCAAGTTCTTGATCTCTAATTATTAAAGTATTCTCATCATTTTGAAACTCAGCCTTATTTGTCCAGTTGTGAGAACCGGTCAGAACTCTTGGTTCGCTTCCACCTTCATCAAATATTGCATACTTATGATGAAAAATCCTAGAATTTGGGTGGGTCTTAATAGGTATGTTCTTATTCAACAGAAAATCGTATTCAGAGCCATTGTCATCGAAGTTTTCGATAATTAACCTAATACTCTTTCCTTCGTCCCACTTCTGCCCCAAAGCACTTCCTAGCTCATTTTTTGTAATAGTTAAAAGAGCCATATCAATAGACTGATCCGCATTCTCTATTTCATTTTGTATTTTCGAGGTAACTCGATCTGAAGGTGAGAAATATAATTCGACATCTATTCCGTTGATATTAAAAAAATGAGGAGTATTGTCTTCTTTCGATGATCCAAATCTAGCTTGCAACAAATCAGGAAAGGCATTATCTGAACCCCACATCTCCTCAAATTCAAGCGTATAAGCCTTCGCAAGTGATTGATCATTTATGACTAGCATATGATTAGGATCTACTGCCATCTGATTTGAAGTGAAATTGGTTGCGCCCATTATTACTTTGGCATCTTCGAGTCCTTCATCAATAACTAAAAACTTATTGTGCATTAAGGGGTCTCCACTATTCCCAAACACTAGTCCGAAGGGAGGTGTAACACTATTAAATGCATTGTTGGAAGTTTCATCATCCGCTATATAACGAACTCTAACTCCTCGATTATGTGCATCAATCAAATAATTCACAATAATCGTACGGTTAATATTATACATTGCTACATCGATCGTTTCTTCGGCATTATCAATAATTTCGAATAAGCGTTGATCAAACTCAGCTGCGGATTCACCATCAACAATACTTCCATCAGAGAACGACTCATCGATACTATTATTAAAATAAACCTCAATTTCCCCTGAACTATTTGACTGAGTAACAAATGGTATTGTACCTGAGGACACAGTGTCAGTCTCATCCGTAATAACTACTTCTAGATAATATAGATTTCCTGGCGATAAAAGCTGCAACTCAGTAGTTTGTGAACTTCCGGTCTTAGTTTCTACTTTTTCAAGACTAGTTTCCGATTCTCCTACAAATATTTCATGGATAGCATCAGTCGTAGAAGCCCAGTTTATCTCGACAAATTCCTTTCCAATAGCAGTTGGTATAGGTAATTGGCTAAATCCAAGACACTCTTGATCTACAATATCATCATACGATCGAAGCAGCAATTCACCATCACCTTCTCGATAACTAATACCAACTATTTCAACGCTCTCAATAGGAACCGATTTTCCAACAGCACTATTACCTTGATTGATTGTTAGTGATAGATCTGATATTCCTTGTGTTGAAATAATGGTAGCACCTGCAGTTGTAAACACTGATTGGTTGTCTTCAAATGAAACACAGGATAACCTTACTAATTCCGACTGGAAAAGTGTCCCTACATCCTTGTAATCAATGTTTTTAGGTTCCGGCAGTAGATTATTAGGACTTAGATACTCTACATTTGTAATCAAATCCAGTTCTAGTAATCCTTGAAAACTACCGATTTCACCTTGGATTCGAACTCTATCTCCAGTCTCCAAGGACTGGATTTTCACCGATTGTGAATTACCATCATATAGAGCAATTCCAGCAGTTTCATCTTGAATAAACCTCAGGTCACTAGTTTCCTCTCCCGCTAGAATAATACCTTCTATAAGTACGCTTGAGCCTTCAGGCAATGCTCTAGCTTCCTCAATTGATATTTGGGCTTGAGCCAAAAAGCACCCCAAGAAAAGAAAAAAAAGCGTTACTAATTTCTGAAGTCTATGAGGTTTTAGAACATTCTTCTTCATAAATATGAATTACTTTTTGTTGCGTTAGACGGTTTATAAATAGTAGACATCTATTAATGTTTTTTGTTTCACAAGTCACGACAATTTAGTGCATTTGTCAGTGTCTTCGAATGCTCTACGAACAAAATCAAAATAGCCAAACTCTAAAAGAGCTCGGCTATCTAATACTTATTCTTGAATGTCTAAAAACAAAATTTACTATTTTGTTACTGAGATATCATCTATAATGTATGTGCAAGTATTACTCGCTCCATCTCCGACATATTGAAATCCTATGTGTACTTCACCAGAATAGCTAGAAAGGTCAATTTCTCCGCTATTCACCCATTCATAATTTGATTGTGAAGAGCCAGCTAAATTGGCATTTAGTTCTGTCCAGCTAGCAGCATTTGCATCGCCATTATAGTTAGAGCTAATCATGATCTTAAGTCCGTTGTGCGTATAAAACGCAACCGCGGAACGGAAAGAAAGCTTGTTATTTCCATTCATATTAATTGCAGGTGTTACTAACCAGGTTTCCATAGCAGGCTCTTCATCTTGAAATGCGGTTGCTTGAACGTAAATATTGTTATCAAACTCTTTAGTTCTCCATTTTCGAGTTCCTACAATTACCTCGTTTTCCCAATCTGTGATATTCACATCAACACCAATTGCAAGACCTTCGAAATCCATCATTAATTCATCAACTGCGTTTCCTCCACCTCCGCCGCCATCGCAACGTGTACCGTTCATATTGACATCTTGGATTTTACGAATAATCAATTGCTTAGTTCCTTGGTATACGGACATTATCGCCGTTAAACTACCATTACCTTCAGCAACTTGAAAATCTGCAAAGTCAGCAAATCCGCTCGTTCTTAATGTAACCGTGTTACCATCGCAGTCACCAACATCGTGATTGATTGCAAACATATTTACTGCATCAGCATAGGTACTTCCTAACGATCCCGCAACAAACTCTACCCCATCCAATTGGATCAACTCATTGTAGTAGGAATCGTCTAATTCAGTGATATCGACAGTTTCCTTATAGTCAACGGTACTTAAAGCACCTCTAAACACTATGTCTTTATAAGTTGTCTCGGGAATTCTTCCTACTTGATCTCCGTTGTCTACACCAATTTGCGGAAGACCATTAAAATCACCAATGGCCAAACCTTGTGCCTTTACAACTACTTCTCTTCCAACTGGAAAGTCTTCAAAAAGATCAAACGCATTTATTTGAATATTAATCCCTCCTGTTTCATCTTGTACGACTATTTGTTTGTAAAAATTGCCCGAAGCATCGTCTGCTACTACAACCGCGTCAAAAACAATATCACTAGTAATTGCAGTCACACTTCCTTCGCTATACAATGCCATAAGATCAGCAATTGTAGCATTCGGTGTAGGCAGATTAACAACAACTTCACCGCATCTTTCTGACGTTAGAGTTAAGTCCTCAAGGTCGCGTATTAGCAACTGTTTTGTATCTCCAAAAATTGAATAAATTGCTAGCATACTACCCTTACCTTCCGCTATAGTAGTCCCTGCAAAAGAAGAAAACCCGCTTGTTCTCACAACAATTTCATTTCCATCACAATCAACAAGAGTTCTATTTTCAGAGAATTGATTTTCAGCATCTGCATATGTCTGACCTAATTCACCATCAGCAAATTGCACTTCATCAAGCTGTATTAAAGTGTTTAAGGCAGCATTTCCTAGCGTATTTATCTCTACTGTTGTTGGAGTTACTAGCTGATCTCTTTCACCTGGAATAATTACCCCAGTTTCAATATCGTCAGATACTAGAGGAAATGGAATTGTTAAAAGATTTCCGTCCTCTTCTCCAAATCCCAATTGAACTAAACCATTATAATCACTAAGAGTAAGTCCTTGTGCTCGAATATATACTTTCCTACCAACAGGTAGTACAGTGTATAAGTTGTTTGCCTCTATCCTTACAGTTAGCCCACCTGTTTCATCTTGAATCACAACATTTTTGTAAAAATTACCACTTTCATCATCTGCTACCACTACAGCGTCAAATACTAAGTCGTCAGTAATTTCAACAAATTGGCCAGAAACCCATTTCGAAGTCACATCCGCAACCGTTGCATTTGTTTCGATTATGGGTGTGTCTTTAACTGGGGGCTCATCAATCGTGTTGTCCACGCAAGAGTTAAACACTGACAAGCTTGCTATAAACACAAATAAATAAATAAGTCTTTTCATTGTTTCTACAATTTTCTATAAATGAAGATCCTGATTTAACAGGTATTTTTCTAATTAAAATCTAAATGATAAGTTTACAAAATAGTTAAGCCCCCAAGCATAAAAGTATCTACTCGGGAATCTTCCTAGGTCCTCAATCGTATTGCTGTTATCAGCTGTACCCAAACGTAACTGCTCAAATCCACCTGTTGCCATTGTTGTATTATTCAAAATATTATTGACTCCTACATTGAAGTAAACGAATTTTTTGCCAAACTTTTTGGAGCCTCCTCCAAACAAATCAAGTGTAAATCCAGGATCCAATCGTTCTTGTCTAAGAACATCAAAGTAGAATTCACTCGTCCGATCTAAACCATCAACTGCATCCACAGTCCTACGCAACGGATTGTAATCCATGTACATATGATCAAAGTAATTGGCATTTACCGTTATATACCAATACTTTGGTGAATTATAAGACAAGCCTAAAGTGTAAGCGGACTGAGGGCCTGGCACTCTAAAATTCTTAACATAAATTGTCTCATCTTCTACCAACTTAATTCCAGTGTTGTCTTGAATGATATCTACTGTTGGTCTCACATCAATATAATTTTGGCCAATTCCAGCAGCAAAACTAGCAGACAAAGTTGTAGTGAGCTTATATTTTGCAGAGATCTCCGTACCTACATGTGTTCTACCCTCTCCTTGAGAAATAATATTAACAAACGCACTTGATGAACCATCTATAAATGCACTTCGAACTTCCACCAAATTCCTAAATCTAGTTAGATAGCCCAATGCCTTTATATTTAGAAATGGTGATCGCATTACATATGCAAGTTCTCCGGAGTACGACTGTTCTTGCTTAATATCCTCAAGCACTTGATTTCGGAATCTTGGTGAAACATAGCTATTTCGAAAATCTGGAGCTCTTAATTGATATGTCGCATTAGCGTAGATATAATTTCTACCATTGATTTTATAATTGATACCACCTTTAACGGATGGTGAAATAAATACTTGGGCATCGGCGTTTCCGAAAGAACTATCTGGAAAGGCGCCATTCTTATACAAACCCTCTCTTCTGAAACTATTGTAGTTTATCTGGGCTCCAAAGTGAAAGTCAACCTTTGGAAAAATTGCATTATAAGAAGTCCATAAAGAAATGTCGGTAATTTTGCTTTTGTAATTATATCCATAGTCATCACCTTCTCTTACAACCCGATTCGGGTTATTCAAATCTGCTTGACCCTTGTCCGCATCATTGGGAAATTCTCTTTCAACAAATTGATTGACATCGTACCAATAATCACCTCCCAATAAGTTTCTGAGACTCTGAAAGAAATGCGTTACTTCATACTGCGCTGTCAATCCTCCATGCAATGTTGTTTCATCGGTTAATTGATACCTAGCAATACCATTGTACATGTATCTTGTAAGATCTTGTCTATCTTCTTTCAAAGCGTACAGTGATCTTAGTCCGCTGACTGTTTCACCATTTCTATTAACATCTTCGATCGTTTCGAAATTACTGAGATTGGTTTCAAAAATTCTAGACCAATTCAATTGACGATTTTCTTCACTGGTTGATAACAATTCCTTGACTTCATTATAAGCTTCAGTTTCCTCGCCATAAAAACTTGGTAAGTAGCGATAATAATCTGGTCTTGGATCTGGCGCATTATACCAATCCAAACGACTTTGACCAGAACGCCCGGTAATTACACCTACTGACTGTTTGAAATCAAACTTATCAGAAACTGCCATGGTATGTTCAGCACTAATCATCGGTTCATGTGTAGTCCAAAACCTAGCAGACTTTTTCTCACCATTGAGTATTCCCCAATTTGGATTATAATAATTACTACCTGCCAGATCGTACATTTCATTCAGTGAACCGGTTCCCGAACCTCGTTGTATTGGTGCACCGAAAACACTTACACTTAGTGAGTGTACATCATTAATTCTCTTTTCTACACTCGCAAAATATGACCATGCATCATAAAAGGTTCCTTGTACATAACCTTCATCAGCCCATCTTCTAGAACCACTGAAAGTGTAAGACCAGCCGTTAGCCTGTTCTCCAGAGCTATGAGTTGCCATTAGCCTATTCCTATAAGTACGATTTGCTGCGGCATATGATACTCTAGTTTGTTTTCTTTGAGATCCTGCTGAAATGTCAGTATTACTAGCTCCATTGAGATTTCCAAAGGTAAAGTCAGCCTGATCCATCCCCAGGTTGGTCGTATTGTTACGAAACACATCATTCAATCCGCCCCAAAAATTAAAAGGAACTCTTGAATTGTGAAGCGTCATCATAGGCAGGTTATTAACCATTGTAGTAGAATACTCATTATCATAACCTCTAACTCTAAATCGAGCAGCACCAAAATTAAATGCAGCTGCGGAAAGAAATGGATCTCTCGATGCCCGCAGAATACTACTAATAGCTCCAGCAGTTTCATCTTCTTGAAGTTGTCCCTCATCCAAGATTATCACATTATTCGACGATTCCTTCTTTTTAAGCGCTATTCGATATGAACGCATTCCCTCAGCATCATTAATTGTGACTTCGAAGTTTTCATAACCAGGTTTCGATACTTCTAGGTAAATAGGATTTCGATAGCTCACATTTAGCTCTACAACTCCCCTATCATTGGTGAAAAAATCTTGTTTTTCGTAAATTATGACTGCTGTAGATATCGGCTTTTGTGTCATTTCGTCAACCACTGAAATTGACAAGTTTTGTGCAGTAGCTATATTTTGCAAACTAAAAACCATAAGCAACATATAGCTTACTAATCGAATAGACTTTTTCAACACTTTAATTTTTACGACAAATGTACAACCTAATTTATCTTTGAACACGTTCAAAAGATGTTTTTTATAAAAAGGAAAGACATTTTAAAAAACTCATTTACTTTTGCTTATAAATATACATTTATCCCGCATTATGCATTAGATAATCTATTCCGACCTAAAACGTCTGCAAAATAAGGCGCAAGCTGAATTTTACTCACTCACCATAGTGGTGACTATGGATCCTTCGCAAAATCTCCTTATTTTATTGACCTTTTAGCTCTCATGACAAAGATCTAATGAATAATGCGGGTTTATATCATTATTACTGATTGATCTTATGTTAAATGTATATTACATAATCATCGTCTAGTCAGCAAAAACAACTATTTATGTTGGACGATATCAAAAAAATAACAGAATATGTTCAAGAAACAATTGTACATCTTTTTGACGCTTATCATCTTAACTCAAGTAAGCTTCTCACAAACTGCTTATCAAGCCTTCCCAATGGGTTTTTATAATTTGGAAAATCTCTTTGATGTTTATGACGACGAAAGTATCAACGATGAAGAGTTTCTGCCCGAAGGTCGAAATGCTTGGACACTTGACAAATACGAGCGTAAGCAAGAAAACATGGCTTCTGTGATATCTAAACTTGGCACTGGCATGAGTCCCGATGGTCTTGTTTTGTTGGGAGTATCAGAAATTGAAAATCGCAGTGTACTTGAAGATCTGGTTATGCAAGATGCGCTAAGAGATCGAAATTATCAAATTGTACACTACGACTCTCCTGACAAAAGAGGTATAGATGTTGGTTTAATCTACAACCCTAGTTATTTTGAATTGATTGAATCAAAAGCCCACGAGCTGCTCATTCAGTCCAGTGGAAGAAGAAAGTTCACACGTGATGTACTACATGTCAAAGGTCGAATCAACGGAGAAGTTGTGCATGTTCTCGTAAACCACTGGCCTTCAAGAAGTGGAGGCGAAAAGAGATCTGCACCGGGAAGAATAGCCGCTGCTGAATTGAACAAATCCATTGCTGCTGAAATATATACAATGGAACCAGATGCTAAAATCGTCATTATGGGTGACCTTAACGATGACCCTACTTCAAAGTCTGTAAAGAAAATACTTAATGCCAAGAAAAAAATTAAACAAGTTAAGCCCCGAGGTTTTTATAATCCGATGTATTCAAAATTTTCAAAAGGGGTAGGTTCCAACGCTTATAGAGATTCATGGAGTCTATTTGATCAAATAATAGTAAGTGAGGCATGTCTAGATAAGACACAGTCTGGATTATTCTTCTACAAAGCAGAAGTCTTCAAAGAACCAAAAATGCTTCAACCAAGCGGACGGTACAAAAACTACCCATTCAGAACGTTCAGTAATGGCGTCTTTATCAACGGCTACAGTGATCATTTCCCTGTTGTTGCATATTTTTTAATAAGGGCATAAAAGAAGTATCTTACAAACCAATACTTTTAGTCACCAGTACCAACATCATGGAATTAGGAAACGGTTCTCCTATTGTCTTAAGTAAAGAATTCAAAGAAGTCCTTCGACAGATGGAGAATACTAGGCATGCTATGTTTATAACTGGGCGTGCTGGTACTGGAAAATCTACCTTATTGCGCTTGTTTAGAAAAACGACCAAATTAAGAACCGCAGTTGTTGCGCCAACAGGTATTGCAGCGTTGAATGTAAAAGGAACTACTATCCACTCATTTTTTGGGTTTCCACCCAAATTACTTCATCCTAGTGATATCTACGAACGTCGGAATAGTCGTGTTTATAGAAACCTTGATGTTCTTATCATCGATGAAATATCCATGGTAAGAGCGGATATGATGGACAACATTGACTATTTTTTAAGAGTAAATCGAAACAACTATCAAGAAGCTTTCGGAGGTGTAAAAGTTATTTTTTTGGGAGATATGTTTCAATTGCCACCAGTTGTAGCGAAACAGGCAGAACGCGAGTATATAGCCGAGCACTATGAATCACCCTATTTCTTTTCTGCCAAGGTTTGGCAAGACGACACACCGCTTGAAATATTTGAACTCCAGGAGGTCTATCGCCAAACTGACCGCAGTTTTATACGGATTCTAGACAATGTTCGAACGCAAGACATAGATTATGATGATCTCGAAGATTTGAATAATAGATACGTCGAAGATTACGATGATGACTGGTATATCACACTTTGTGCAAGAAACGACCAAGTTCACCGCATTAATAGAGAAAAACTAGCTGAGGTAGAATCTGAGGAATTCACCTATTTAGCTAGCATTACAGGCAATTTTTCTGAACGATTGTTTCCAACAGAGCTTGCATTAAAGTTGAGAGTAGGTGCACAAGTCATGTTTATCAAAAATGATAGTGAAAAAATGTATGTCAATGGTACAATTGGAAAAATAATCGAACTAGACACAAATAAAGTAGTGGTTGCTATTCTCCAAGATGATGGTACAATTCAACGAGTTGATGTTGATAAATTTACTTGGGAAATTCTAAAATACAAACCAGATCCGGCTGATCAAAAGCTTCTAAAAACTGAAGAGGTTGGATCATTTACACAGTACCCTTTGAAATTAGCATGGGCAGTGACAATCCACAAAAGTCAAGGAAAGACATTTGATCGTGCTATTATTGACTTGGGTAGAGGCGCGTTTGAAAGTGGTCAAGCATATGTAGCTTTAAGCAGATGTCGAACACTCGAAGGCATCATACTAAAGCAGAAACTTCAACCTCGAGACATCTTTGTAGATAGACGAATTACTGAGTTTTTCTTGAATAATCGTTAGAGTGAACTACGATAAAAAAAGAATAATATCACTAGCACAGCTACAGTGATCATAATCGCATACTTAAAAAACTTCTTTTCGTTTGCAGCTGCCCTTTTTCGTGCTCTTTGTCTTTTTCTTGATGTTGCCATGATAGATCTTTTTCTACTACATTATTGATTTTACAATTATACTACAATTGAAGGGATTGCCAAAAAAATATCTTGCTAATTAAATACTTCTCAGATGAATCATCTTTTGATAATAGGTTTTACGTATTCTTCTCCTTGTGTATTTTGAACTTTCATCAAGTACATCCCTGGCTCTAAGTCCTTCAAACTCAACTTTGTCTCATGAATAATGTCATCTAGTCTATAGTTCATTCGAACAACTCCGTCTACTGAATAAAAAGTAATCTGAGAAAGATTTTTCTCGGAATTTGATAAGCTAATATTTAGCTCATCTAAAACAGGATTTGGAAAAACATATAACCCTGAATAACCTCCCTTTACAAACAGAGGGATAACTGAACTAAAGTTTGACTTTCCATCTTGATCTATGATTTTAAGACGATAATAATAGTATTTATTAGAATGCAGTAGATTCGAATCTTCATATTCGTATCTCTGAAAATCATTAGTATTAGTACTTTCGATCCAAGATACACTTTCAAATTCCCTACCATCAAATGATCGTTGAACTTCATAGCCAAACACTCCATACTCCAAAGCTACCTCCCAAAATAATTGGTTTAGCTCATCCCTATTTTCGCTGTCAAAACGAAGTATCTCGACAGGAAGGGAAATTGAAGTGGCATCCGTTAATGCAAATCCTTCCAGGTGATTTACATAAAATGCTACCGCTTTTATATCTTCATTTACATCGAAAATCAGTAATTCTTCTGATTCTATAAGTGTAAAATCACTTACCACTTCTGCGGATATTACTTGATCAGAATGCATAATTTTTAATTCTTCTATATTCCAAGCTGACAATTCCTCATTTGTAAAATACAAAATGACACTACCTTCAAAATTATTCTGCGACTCTAGATAGAAGCTTCGACCTGAGATGTTAGTTCCCTGCAACCATTCAAGAGGTATTTGTGACTACTCCGTGTTAGAAACAGTTGCAATAGCACAATCTGTAGTATCTTTTGTGTTATGCTCAATGGTACAAATTAGCTTACTATCGTCGTAAAAATGCATTTCATATCCAAACTCCGTGACAGTGCTTTTACTCGAAGACATATTGGCAAGTTGTAGTTCACGACTTTGCTTCCATCGGAGTGTAGGACGTGCGAACTGGACAGATACACTATCAGAAATGCAGCATCCATCAACAACGTCACTAAAAGCAAATTGTGTCATATGTGTCTCTTGTATATCTGCTGCTGCTATATCATCCATTGAATTTTCGTCGCGATTAAATGAAATTTCAACCACTATTCCTTCCTCTCCATTCCAAATCCATTCCTCTCCATTCCAAATCCATTCTTCTGTAAAGTCTAAATCATTCCAATCTAAATCAGTAGTCAAAGTATCTTGAAAGACAAGTGTGTAATCTCCGGCAATGAATGCAGGATTCTCCGTCTCAAATTGATTCAAGGCAGTATGTCCGAGCTTTATCGAGAAATTAGAAATACTTCCTGTACTATTCTTTTGATTCACAAAAAACGAAAGTCCATCAATATTACCAGGTTTCAGGCCCATTTCCGAAAGTTCATTAGCGGAAAAGATGTATTGAGACCTTTCATTCTTATAACTTGATTTAAAAGGAGTGTTATCTGTACTCAAAAGGCGATCGCCAGTTTCATAAAACCAAGACTTATTATACTGCATGGAGCATCATTATCATTCAAAATGATTGTCATCAGTGTATCTGCTCCGACTTCTATATCATTGGAACTTACCTTAATATCTAACTTCTCTGTAGATTCACTAATTGCATCGTCGTATATCCGAATCAAAAACGAATCGTTAAGTGCAGAAGGATTGAATGTCACTTAGTTTTTGATCCATTCGTAGTCTTTAAGAGGCTTACAATTGGAAGAATGAATAGTAGCAGTGAGCTCAAATGAGGAATCAATTGACTCGGAAATGGTAATAGGAAGCACTACATCAAAGTAATCATGTACGCAATTATTGGCACTTTGAACTGAAGGATTCTCCTTGACTATAATGGTATCCAAGTCGAAACTTACAGGGGAGTTACTATTAATAATTGCTTTATGGCTTTTGGACGCAATGCTTGTATTCGCGTTACTCGTGGTCTTAGTTTTTAGCACTAAAGATTCATTGCTCTGACCGAAAAGCAAACCAGCCAATAATAGATATCCTAACGTTAAGACAATCCTTATATTCATATTATACATTATGTTTACTTGTTATATATAAACACAACAATATCTGTGCAGCTTTTTAAATTTTGTGTATTCAGGAACAGTACATATACAAATTCTGTGTTAGTATTTTCTTACAACCTCGTGATAGTTTAAGTTTGTGCCAAAAAATTACCATGAAGCTTAATTTGGATGTCAAAGTTGCCAGCAAACAAGAATGGATTGACGCCGTAATGGCTGATTTTGATAGTTTTCTTAAGGATCATGCCGATTGCGAACGGAAAGCGAGTTCTATGGCAATGAGCTTAGTCGCTAAATATCCTAATCGAGTTGAAATCATTCCAGATTTAATAGACACAGGTATCGAAGAACTTGAGCATTTTCAGCAAGTCTACGAGTTAATGCAAAAAAGGGGACTCCAGCTAAATCATTCAATTGGAGGAGATCTATATGTGCAAGCGTTAGTTAAGAAATGTCACAGTGGTCAAACGGAGCGATTTTTGGATCGATTGTTAATTGCTAGTGTTGTAGAGACCCGAGGTGCAGAACGATTCAGGCTTGTGTCCGAGGCTCTCGATGATCCCGAACTAAAGCGATTCTACAAAATCCTTTGGGCTTCTGAAGCAAAACATGGGCATATTTTTGTCAAAATGGCTCTTAATTATTTTGAAGAAAAGGCTGTCTACGATAGATTAGAATATTGGATTGATCTAGAAAGTGAAGTTATTGAAGGTTTAGAAATAAAAGCTGCTTTACATTAGTATTCAAAATATCAGCTAAAATCATTTCGTTGTCGATCTAACTGCCTGATTTTTAGAAGTGCTCTGCGGAGACTTAAGTTCTCAGTTGATTCGCCTTTCTCAATCTGATCAAAATAAAACTGAGCGCTTTCCAAAATTGGTACATCAGGGAAATCGCTCCTCATATGATGCAAACACTTCATTAACTGAAAAGCATCGAAAAGCTGATAAAAACGCTTTTTGAAAGCCTTTAGACTCTTAACGTGTTTGAGCAACTTCTGTATTTTGCTATCAAAATCAATTGACTCTAAATAAAAATCCAACGCTGGGTGAACTTCGTGAGGCTTCGATCCTCGATAGTACAATTCAACTTGACTATTCCATAATTTTAAAATTTTGAACATCGTCGAATTATAAGTAGTAGCAACATACGTCTCATCTTCGTACTTTCCTACAGCTCTACCAGTTCCAAAAGGGACGCGATCAGAAATCCTTCCTGATGGGAATACAGTCGTTCCGTTGATTTCACCGCATATTTCATCCTTTATAAATTTGTGTAAAAAATAAAAATCCTCCCCTGCCTTACGTTTATTCATACCACCTCGAAGCAAATAGGCTTCAGAATAGCAGCACATACTACTACCGACAGTATGGATAGCAAATGGAAATCTCGCCCATTTTTGCAAGTTGATAAAATATCTTAGATGCCATTCGTATTCCATAATTGCAGTATCAACCTCCGTTCCTTGAAGAGGATGCTCGAAAAAAATACTTGCAGCTTGGTCTGACGTAGTCTTAAAATGCTTGGATATCACTTGGAAATAATTTCTGTGTATCTCACAATCCGCATCCAATGCAAGGATCAACCCATTGACATCTTTATCCTGAAAATACCGAGCTGCAGCATCCATTAAGGTTTTTCTTGCCAAACCAACTCCGGCATACTTTGAAGGCAATGTTACATGATCAACGTGCATCCAAGTTTCACATTTTTGTGAATGTATAAAAGCTTTGACTTCCTTTTCACCACGACGATTGATTTCAACAACCTCTGGAATCTCAGTATCTGAGGAATTGATTAATACCTTCACTTGAATATCTAAACCTGTGCGGTCTGCGTTCAAAATTGACTTTAGGGTTGTTATGATATCAGGCTCTTTAAATGCAGGAATCGTCACATATAGCGACTTTGGCGATTTAGGCAAGTCTTTTTTTATATCAAATCTTGAATTCATGTAACTTTGTAAAATGATTATTGAAAGTCAATATTTTCCTTGTATCGCATTTTGGGCGCAAGCCTACTCTGACAGAAGAATCGAAATTGAGGCTCACGAGAACTATCAAAAGCGTAGTTATCGAAACAAATGTAACATCTATGGTGCAAATGGATCGATTACACTATCGGTGCCATTGGAAAAAGGTAAAAATAAACAAATGCCTATCAAAGACGTGCGCATATCTTACGTTGACCCATGGATAACAAATCATCTCCAGTCGATTAAATCCGCTTATGGTAGAGCAGCATACTATGAGTTTTACTGGGAAGACATTGAGGTTATAATCAAAAAGAAGCATCACTTCCTCTATGATTTGAACTGGGAGTGTTTAGAATATTTTGCATCTAAATTAGGAATAGAACTTACCGAAACGCTTGAATACAATAGCAGTTACACTGAAGGTGACTTTCGTCAAAAAATAAGGCCTCGTCACAGTTTTACAACCAGTTATTATCCTCAAGTTTTTGAGGAGTCGATGGGTTTTCAGAGTAACATGTCAATTTTGGATTTACTCTTCTGTACAGGTCCAGAAATGTCTAGAATTCTAAAGCAACCATTGACAAAGCAAACTTAGACTCTACAAATATTTACTAGCTTCTCTTTTGCTCAATGGTGCAAGATCATGAACATCAAGAAAATCTCTAACCCACAGTGGATTCGTCGTTGAATACTGTCGAAGTGCCCATCCTATTGCCTTTTGGTGGAAGAACTCTTTACTTGCAATATGCGGAATAACTGATAATTCTAACAACTCAGTTTCAGTTTCAGATTTACGCATTAGCTGAAAAATGATCGCAACGCGATTCATCCACATACTTGGATGTTCAACTAGCTTAAGAATATATGCATGTCTTTCCGTCACCTGCATACTGATGAGAATAGGAGCAAAGAAATGCGTTGATAAATAATCAACGGTATCCCACCAAGTCTTATTGAGAACTAAGTATTCGCCAAGCTCCAAATGGGAGGCGTTTAAGCTCCCTTTTCTTTTGTCAATAATATCCATCGCAAGATACTGAAGCTCTCTATGTTCTGCTGACCATAGAATTTTAATCAAATCGATGATCTCAGAAATAGGAAGTGGCTTAAGACTAGTTATTATGTCTCTTGAAATTTCTCTTCGTATCGGTGATTGAATGCCATAAAAGCTGAACTTACCTTTCATGTACTTTGACATTTGATGTGCCTTTTCTTCATTACTATACTGAAGAAATAAATCATGAATATGTCTAAAAACGTCGTTATTCATTTTCAACCGTTCAACTAGATGAAAATTATGCGGGATCAAAACCGCATACCATAGTACACACCGAGACCATAGTTCAAATATCGTTGTTCAATCTGATTTGTTGAAGTAGAGAAGTCTGCAGGAAGGTGCTGAAAATATGCAGAAGCTCCAATAAATTGTTGCTCTGAAAGATAATACCTGTAGTGTAATTTTGTAAAATAGCTCAAACCAGAAAACCTACGAAAGAAATTTGGCAGCGAGGCGTTTGAAAACTCTAAGTCATTATTATAAATGCGACCACGAGCTAGTGTTGAGAAATTTATTCTTGTACCGACCTCAGCTTGGAGACTTTGATTATCAGTCAGAAATCCTTCATACACGATAGAAAGCGGAATATCAAATCTGTGTAAAAAATAGTGAATACTCTTATTAATCTGATAATCACGTTCCACATAGATGTCACCGTAGATGTAAGTGATTGTATCTCCACTCTGCGAAACAGTGGTTGAAATTATACCTTGAACCGTATCAACCTCTGTATAGGATTCATCAATGGTCATTCTTTCAGACCATCTAGAATAATTTATTCCAGACTTAATAAAAACCGGCCATCTCGCGCGTTTAGCACTTAAAAATAATTCGAGATCAAGGCCTTCCAATGACTTTTCATTAATAGCACGAGATGGATATGCCGGTATATCTTGGTTATTCTTCGGTGCTAAAGCTTTCGTTGGGTTTGATAACCCTGTTAAAGCACCCAATTCAAATTCCCATGGATTGCGGCCAAAAGTAGGACAATCTACAGTTTTGGGCAATGCCAAAGTACTAACATGCTCTTTAACAAATAAACTTGCATCAAGTTCATTCAATGAAAATTGATTAAGAGTCGAGCTATTTTCGAAGCTTATGTCAGATTGTCTTTCGGAATCTAGCAATGAATCCTGAGATTTTTCTTCAATCGCAGTATTTTGCATAGATGCTTGCATAGCTATATTCGCATTTTCATTCAAACCAGCTCGGATATTCGTTGTTTTTATAGCATTCTCGAGTAAACTGCTAGATCTGTCTTTGACAGTTGATGCATCTGCACTCTCATTATTTGGTGATAGTGATTCTTGACTTGTTGGTAGCACCTTCGAGCTCATATTAACAACATCACTATCATCGACAATCTTATTATCAGAAGTTACTTCAGCTGATCTTCTTAATTCTGCGTCGGCTACAACTTCTTGTACAGTCGTAATATTCTGGTTTTTATCGTTCAATTCAAGTGTATTCCTATTTACATCAATCTTCGAATTGTAAATATTTACGTCACCTTCATCAGTGAACGTATAGTAAGTCATTCCACCAATCAGTAGTATACCGACAGAAGCACCAAGCCACCAGTACAGAATACCTTTTCGACTCTTCTGAGTAACTGCAGGAATGCTAGCCATAATCTTCTGAACATCAACTTCTTCTTCCATTTCGAAGATGCGATGTCTAATTTTATTTTCTATTTCACTCCTTTTCATAACTTACTTATATGGCAACCTTGGTATTATATGGAATTCCTTGTTTTTTTTTAAGAATTTCAACTAATTTCTGTCTAGCTCTTGAAAGATTTGATCTCGATGTACTTTCTCCAATTCCTAGCATTTTACCTATCTCTTTATGATCGTAACCTTCGATTATATAGAGATTGAATACGAGGTAATAATGATGAGGAAGTTCTTTAATTACTTTTAATAACTCTTCATTGTTCAATGTATCGATAATATCAGGATCTACCTGAGGCAACAAATAATCAGTTCCTATTTCAATCTCTTTATAAACAAATCTTTCGCGTTTGACCAAAGTTAATGAACAGTTGACAGCAATTCTTCGAATCCATGCGTCGAAAGATCCTTTACCAGCGAACTTATTTAGATATCGAAAGGTATTTATGAAAGTTTCTTGAAGGGCATCCTCAGCCATATGATAGTCTGACGTATATCTGCGACATACTGGCATCAGTTTCTTAGCATAGTAAGATACTAATTGAGTTTGTGCTCTATGATCACCTTTCAAGCACTTTTTCAGTATGTTATCAATTTCTTTCAAATTATCATAAGCTTTTACAAGTCCACTACTTCAGAATAAATTACACAACCGTCCTCCGATAAAATTACAAAAAAGTAAACTCCTACCGGAAGCATTTGCTGATCATTCATTTCAATCAGATTATTCTCATAATCACCTTCAGCATAAATTGCAGTTGTTCCTATTGTAGCATTGATGCCTGTAACTAGATCAAGGTCGTACTCAACATAGCCATCCTCGCAACTTCCACATGTAGGTTCGGAAATATTGGTTATTGGTGTCCCTTCAGCATATGGTAGCTGAATATCATATGCTTCAAAGCAGTCCTGATATTCTGATTGAACTAGAACGGTTTGATTTATGAGAGATGCAAATGACTCAATTAAGTCTGGTGTATTGATTTCTGGGGCAATGAAAGAGTGGTCTGGGTTAATACCTGATACCTCTATATAATATCCATTAACATCACATATCACTTCAAAAAATGGATCGAAAAATTCTGTCTCCACTAGTTCTATTTCTCCATAGCCAAAGCAAGATGAATTAAGCAATTCAACAGAATAGAAACCTGATTCAACAGCTAAGATCATATCACTCACAATAGTATTTCCATCAGGAAGTGTCCAAAGATACTCCGGTGATCCAGTGCAGCCGTTACATAAAGCTTCCAATTGCAGAGACTGATCTCCACATATTACATTCGAATTTGTAGATGTGATAATTGACAAATCATATGTAAATACGGATTCCATGACTGACACATCTAAATCGTAAGTACAACCATTCATATCAGTAATCGTACACGTATAAATACCAGCTTCAAACAAGCCAAAAAGATTTTGAGAATTACTGCTAAATCCAGAAGGTCCACTCCAAACAAATGTATAGTTAGGTGTTCCTCCACTAACAGTGAGGATAATCTCTCCATCATTAAAGCAAGAAATATCGACAGTAGTTGAAGTCGCAGAAATAGGACTTGTAACTACATCAACATCTGTACACTTAATCACTTCACATTCAGTAATATCGTCCGTAACAGTAAGACAGTACTCTCCGTTTTCTAGAACTGTTAGACTTGAATCAATTGAATTATCACTCCATAGATAAGAGTAGGATCCAGATCCACCATCTACAATTGCATTCAAAACTACTTCATTACAGGGTGTACTGAACTCAGTAAGTACATTGACATTAAAATCACAATCTGCACATACTTCAAATTCAAGATTACTAGCCTCACTAAGCATAACAACTTGAGGTTCACTTGCGCTATCATCTGAAATTCGCTTGGCCCTTACTTCCACCGTTTGTTCAGGATCACACAAAGATTCAGCAATTTGAAAACTGAAGAACCCATTATCGTCGGTCGGAACCAAATAGCTATTTATTACCGACTTAATTATTACTTCTGAATCAGGTTCGCTAACACCCAAACAGCTTACATTTCCACTTATTAATTGAAGCTCAGTACCTAGTACACTATCATCAAGTTGCACATTTGTTTCGAATCCACCAATTTCTGCCTCATACACTGGATCAGAACAGCCCTGCACGAATATTTTAATAGTCAAAAGCTCACCCTTAGGGACTTTTCCACCAAAATAGCCATCAATATTTGCATAACCATAAGCAACACCGACAGCTGAAGAAGTTATTTCAATTTGGGCGTAAGCCACTCCTTCCCCTAGATCATTGACTACTCGACCATCCAAGTTTATCAGATCGAAAGGCACATCACAATTCCAAAAACTAAAATGTGAAACCTTACCTACGTAAGAGTCTTCAACTTTGTTTGCTTCACCTTCTTCAAACCACAATCCAGCTGTCTCATCAAAGTGCCATAATGGTATGCTTTCTGGAGCTTCAGAAACTAGTTCCTGAGTTAATGGAAAGTGAACAGTTGCTTCCTTACCTGCGGCTAATTGCAGAGTTTCATTATTTGCGCCAAAAAACTCCGCGGCGATCATACCGAAAGTTCCCAATACTTGGGTTTTACCACTTTTGTCCTCGGCAAGAAGTGAACCAGGCATGATGTCACTTATCAATGGATCATTAGTTGCAATCCGTTGTGCAAAAACTTTGACTTCACCATTATAAGCGCCTCCTCCCTCAATTTCGAATGCATTAGATGGAAAATCTATTGCTCCTCCCCCATTCACCTCTATCGTCACAGCTTGGGTGCTATTGAAAGACTTGAGATTTTCTATCGGCAACATTCTTATCACTGCATAATTGTTGGCTTCTGAAGGAAAAAACTTGTCGGAGCCAAAAAGGAAGTTATCTTTTATAGCTCGCACATACGTCCCATTCTTATCTAATTGAATGTTTTCGAATTGGACCAAACCATCGGCATCTGACGTCATTTTTTCTTCATACACAAAAACCTCCACTCCTTCCAGAGGTTGATTGTCAAGATCACTTATATAAACCTGAAGATTTCCCGAAAAGGCCTCAACGATTTCAGCACTTGGAATATAAGTATCAACAAGAGTAACATCCTCCCGATCAGGATGGCATGAGATCAATAAGAAAAGGCACCATAAACTTAGTAGTATAGCTTTTTTGTATGGTCTTCTTGTAATCATGTATTAATTCGTTAATTAGAAAAAGCTAGCTTAGCTTCTATATTGAACATGACTTTACTATTTCCCCTTACGCTGCGTTGTTAAGAATAAAATCCGAAATTTCGGCAACTCTACTTCATATAAGAAAATGCAAAAGGGTATGAAGTCTTCGAAACATCATACCCTTTTGAGATTATACGAGTGCAAAATGGACTAGTCTTACTTTTCGTCCATGCGCTCAATCCGAGAAACCAAATCTTGGAAATGCATACTATTTAATGAAGTCCCATTGTAGTCAGTTTTTGATTCCAAAGTTCTCTTGATCTTCATCAACGCAGCTCGAGAAACGGCAGATATATCAGAATTCTTAATATTAGGATTCTTACTTTTACCCATGCTGATCAGCTTTTCAACATAAGCTCTCTGAAGGTTTCGTCCGTAAACATCAGGTGAAGCATTTTCAACGTCAAAAATACCTGTTTGAACATCTGAAAACATAGACTCAATTTTATAAGCCTCTGATCCGTTGATTGCTTCATTCTCGATCATTCTATTCAGTCGATCTGTGTACATTAGTATATTCAGCGTTCGATTCTGAATCCTACCGATATCTTCAATTGCAGCTTTGTCATCAGTTCTCGCAATAATCTCAGGATTAATCAACCACTTAGGTGTTTTGAATAGCTGTTGATTCAAAAATATCACTGCAGCTTTTTGCTTTTCTTTCTCGACGTGCGTATAAATAGGTTTATTCTCATCGTATGTCTGATAGAACTCGTAAACCCCTCCAACATTGGCTGTTACATGACCCATATAACGATTAAATTGTCCATACACTTGACCATACAGTTCTTCCAAATCATCAAAATCTTTACCTTCTTCAGCTGTCCACTCAATCAACTTCGGCATAATACGCTTTAAGTTTCTTATACCGTAGTCACTTGCCTTCATTGAGTTATCACCTAAATCTTCAGTTTGTGCGCTAGGATCTAGTGGTAGACCTCGCTGACGACCAAATCTGTAAACTGGATCGCCAGCTTTTTCAAGTATCATCTTGTTCAGAATTTGTTTGTCCTCTTCTTCTGAGTTGGTATCTTCAAATAATTGATAACCAAATTTTATAGACCATTTATCGTAAGGTCCGACTCCTGGCATTAAGCCAACATCACCATCTTCTGGCTGTGCAACATAATTAAACCTAGCGTAGTCCATTATCGAAGGTGCTGTTCCCATTTTCTTTGTAAAACTTGGGCTTCTCAAAGAGTCTACAGGATAAGCAACACTGGAACCCATATTGTGTGGCAATCCAAGTGTATGACCTACTTCATGAGCAGAAACAAAACGTATAAGCTGTCCCATTATTGCTTCTTCAAATTTAGTACCTCTCGCAGCGGGATTTATAGCGGCAGTCTGAATGAAATACCAATTCCTCAGTAAGTTCATCACATTGTGGTACCAGATGATATCACTTTCCAAGATTTCTCCAGTTCTAGGGTCATGTACATGAGGTCCCTGAGCATTTTGAATGTCTGTAGACACATAGCGAATAACTGAGTACCTTACGTCTTCAGGAGTCCAATCTGGATCTTCCTCTCTACTAGGAGAATCTTTTGCTATAATCGCGTTTTTGAATCCCGCAGCTTCAAATGCCGGCTGCCAATCTTCAATACCAAGTTTGAGATACTTCCTCCATGCTTGTGGTGTTGCTGGATCGATATAGTACACAATAGGTTTGATTGGTTCTACAAGTTCACCTCTGAAGTAAGCATCAGGATCTTTTGGCTCAAGTCTCCAGCGTGTGAT
>CBFHTK010000001.1:427017-478785 GCA_965658745.1 Saprospiraceae bacterium
CACCATTGTAAGTTAAAACATGTCTCACTTCCACATTTTCAGGAAAAGACTTCATGCTTTGTATAAACGATCTCTTCTTGTCGACTCCTCTTGTACCAAATCTCTTCTCTTGAAAGTCATACATTGCACCAATCATAGGCACATCACTAGTAAAAAAAGTCTTTACATCAATTACATAGCTCGAAGTATCTGCACTTATTGCCTTAATGTCAAACACAGCAATTACCGGCTCAAAATTATTATTCTTAACTGACTGATATATTGGTAATTCTTCGCTTGCAACACTATTATATGATACTTCTCGCATTACCAACTGATTTCCCTTCTTTTGAAACCTTATGACTTGCTGGGGTCTTGACTTAGTACCTGCACCACCAAAATTTAGGCCTTTTACAAAACCAGAAATTCTACTTACCACCAAAATCTCACGTTCAAGTAAGCTGTCTCCAATCTCAAAATAGTAATTGTCCTCAACCACATGTGTGGAAATTAGTCCAGTGTCCGAAACAGCCTCACTGGTAATGACTTCACTGTAATCTTCTATACTTGATTTTTTCTTAGGTTTTTCAGTAGGTGTCTCCTTTTTCTTTTTGAAGTTAAATATTTGCGCCTCAGCAGCATTAAAACTGACAAAGCAAATCAATAAGATTAATATGTATTTATATCTGAACACTTTTGTTGATTTTGATTTCTAAATAATGGGGTTGCTTTATACGTTACCTTTCAATATTTCCCTTGAGATTACTAGTTTCTGAATTTCAGAAGTACCTTCACCAATTGTGCACAACTTGGAGTCACGGTAAAACTTCTCTACTGGAAAATCTTTAGTATAACCATATCCACCAAATACCTGTACGGCGTCTGTGGAGATTTCTACGCAAATTTCCGAAGCATAGTACTTGGCTTGAGCTCCAAGTTTAGTAACATTCCCGCCAGTTGCTTTAGCATGAGCAGCTTGACGAGTCAACAACTCTGCAGCAGTAATCTTCGTAGCCATATCTGCCAATTTGAAAGATATCGCTTGAAATCTTGCAATGGGTTTACCAAATTGCTCTCTTTCTTGTGCATACTTGACGCTAGCTTCATAAGCCCCTTTTGCAATACCCAGCGACAGTGCGGCTATACTGATTCTACCACCGTCCAAAATCTTCATAGCTTGAATGAAACCTTCTCCTTCCTTTCCTAAAACTTGATCCTTATGAACACGGCAATTATCAAAGACCATTTCACAAGTTTCGGAAGCTCTCATCCCAAGTTTATTTTCTTTCTTACCAGCTGAAAATCCTGGCGTACCTCTTTCTATTACAAAAGCAGTAATACCGTGCGAATCCAATAATTCACCTGTTCGAGCTAGAACGACTGCAACTTCCCCAGATTTTCCATGCGTAATCCAATTCTTCGTTCCATTGAGCACATAATGATCGCCGTCTTTGACAGCTACACACTTCATTCTCATGGCATCACTTCCCGTGTTTGCTTCGGTCAGTCCCCATGCTCCGATGTGCTCACCAGATGCTAATTTCGGTAAGTATTTTTGCTTTTGCTCTTCATTTCCGAAAGTTAAAATGTGGTTTGTACATAGAGAATTATGAGCTGCTAACGATAGTCCTATTGAACCACAAGTTTTTGCAATAGTTGAAACAATCGTAATGTATTCTTGATATCCTAGACCGGATCCGCCGTATTCGTCTGGAACAAGCACACCCATAAATCCGAGTTCTCCCATCTTTGTGAATACTTCTCTTGGAAATTCCTGAGATTCATCCCATTCCATAAACTGAGGTCGTATATGTGTATCCGCAAATTGCTGTGCGGCATCTTCAATGAACTGCAGTTCCTCTGTAGATAGCTGCTGCTTATTAGCTTCTTGCATTTATTATTTGATTAGGTTAAGACAGTAATTATACTAAATATTTATAGTTGTACTCAAAAATATAGACAAAAGGATTTCCCTTTAAGTTTAATAGTCGTAGTGATTTTTCCAAAGTTTCTGAAGTATCTTTAAAAATTTAGATTCGGTTGGGTTTTCTTGTGGTTTATAGAAGGTCGTTTTAGATGCTCCTTCGGGTAAATACTCCTGAAGGATATGATTATCATCATAATTATGCGCATACTGGTAGTCCTTACCATAATTCAGTTCTTTCATCAATTTTGTAGGTGCATTTCTCAAATGCAATGGAACGGGCTCATTCGGATTCTTCTTAACATACTCTAAAGCATTACCGATAGCTTCATATGCAGCGTTGCTTTTTGGTGAACATGCTAGATATATGGCACATTGAGACATAATTATCCTTGCTTCTGGATGACCTATCTTGTGGCACGTATCCATTGTTGTATTTGCCATGAGCAAAGCATTTGGATTTGCTAAGCCAATATCTTCAGCTGCTAGAATAATCATTCTTCTGCAAATGAATTTAATATCCTCTCCTCCCTCGATCATCCTTGCAAGATAATAGACTGCAGCATTTGGATCACTTCCTCTGATACTTTTGATAAAAGCAGAGGTAATATCATAATGCATTTCTCCACCCTTGTCATAAAGTGATATATTCTCTTGAATGATGCTCTCAACCAGCTGATTAGTAATTGTAATTGAGTGTTCGTTAACTGCTATTACTACGGTCTCAAAGCCATTAAGTAATTTACGAGCATCGCCCCCAGAATATCGTAATAAGGCGTCCGTTTCCTCCAACTTTATTTCTTTATCTTTTAAGTACGAATCTTCTTTGATTGCCTTATGAAGTAAGTCTTCCAACTGTTCTTTTTCAAGATGCTCAAGTGTGTAAAGTCTACAGCGACTCAGCAACGCAGGTATTACTTCAAATGAAGGATTCTCTGTTGTAGCACCTATCAGAATGATAGTTCCCTTTTCCACTGCCCCTAGCAGTGCGTCCTGCTGTGATTTAGAGAAGCGATGGATCTCATCGATGAAAAGTATTGGATTTGGTTTCGAAAAAAGTGTATTTGTGCTAGCCTTCTGGATTGCATCTCGAATATCTTTTACTCCGGCATTAATAGCGCTTAGTTCGATGAATGGTCTATCTTGACTCTTAGCAATTATACGTGCTAATGTGGTCTTGCCGACTCCGGGTGGACCCCAAAAGAGCATTGATCCCAGGTTTCCAGTTTCTATTGAATTCCGAATAACCGCCTTTTGCCCAACAATGTGTGTTTGACCTAGATAATCATCCAAAGTTTCGGGGCGCATACGTTCTGCAAGCGGTGTATACATAGGTGGGTTTGACTTTCGCCAAAAGTAGAAATAATTCTATGATTTCTTTACAGAAGCCTTTATCAAGTATGCTTCGAACACATCGACAATATTTCTATAGATGGGTTTTGCTTTCGCCAAAAAGTCCTTTACAGACATCCATTTTGCAATTTCGATATCTTCATCTTTCTGCGGAACCAGCTTTTTGTCGCTACTTTCCATAATATACCAGTAAGATACTTTCAACTTTCTCTTATCAGCGCTACCAAAAGTATGATAAGTGGCGCCTAATTTACGTACGATTTCAACATTTTTAAGTCCGCATTCCTCCTTAACTTCTCTTATAGCAGTCTGTCTTTTACTTTCTCCAGGCTCCATTTTACCTTTTGGAAAATCCCAATGTTTGCGTCGAAAAATTGCCAATACTTCATCACGATTGTTGACAACGACTCCGCCACAAGCTTCAATACAAATAAATAATTTCTTGAAGTCTTTGAAAAGTCGCTCCACATCATCGGCATATACAACTAGTCGATCGTATTTACCTTTCTCTAAATCTCGGATCGATTGCAGCAGGATAGCAGTATCGTTCTTGTATTCAACGGACGTTTGAGTCTTGTCTTGCAAGATTACGAAAGGCATGTCAGAAGTATTAACTAGCTGAAGCTGACGTTCGTTAATGTAAATATTGTAAAATCCTTTGACCACGTGTATTTAATTTATAATCTCTGTAAGTACTAAGTAGAGCGAGCGCTTAAGCATAAATGTTTCAAAGTACAAATGTACTGTTTCAATTTAATATTGTATGATCTATTGATTCTGATTTGAATCCTATCGAACTATAGTAACATCTCCATTGAGTTCTTGAATAGTTCCGTCATTCAATTCGACAATCGCAAAATAAACATATACTCCTGGATTTAAAGGACGTCCTTTAAATTGACCATCCCAGCCGATATTTGGATTGCCCGCTTCAAAGTTTTCTTCAGCATACATCAGTTCGCCCCACCTATTATACACTGCAAGCTTCTGAATTACGGCGATATCAGGTGAAAACAAAGTGAAATTATCATTTATACCGTCTCCATCTGGACTAAATATGTTAGGAACATAAATATCAACTGATTCTCTAACTTCGACCTCCACAGTTGTTGTAGTTACACAACCATTGATATCAGTTACGGTGATTGTGTATAGAATATCTTCAAGTGGAGTAACTTGTACGTTCAAGCATGTACTACACGACAAATAAGTATCTGGATCCCAGACTATTGAAGCGATTTCATCAGCTTCTACATTTATTATTATAAAGAGACTATCTGAGCCACCTTCTTCGATTAGTAATGTAGGAAGATCATTGATTGAAATAGCTTGAGCTGCGGAAATCTCTATCACAGTGTCTAAGCGACATCCATTCACATCGATTACTGTAAAATCATATATTCCCGGATCTAACTCATCGATAAATATCTCGTCGATTTCTGTATTGTCAACAAAAACTGAATATGGTTCCGTTCCTCCTGAAATAGAACTCCATTGAATTTGGCCATCTCCTTCTTGAAAGCAAGTTTCGTCAGTTATTTCTAAATTATCAATAGACGGAGTCAACTGCAATTCCTCAACAAGCACTGTATCTATGGTTACACAGCCTGTCAAAGCATCCGTAACTTCCACTATATATGTTCCTGCACCAGATATTGTAACTGTCTCGGAGGACGCATTTCCAGTTATGATTCCATTACTAGTATTCCAGGTAATTGCTGCATCGATGCTACTTGTAACTGCGGTCAGCACTGTATCAATTTGCTCGCAATATAATTCAATGTTATCATCTACGCTGACACTTGGGAAATTTTGAAGGTTGATTACTTCTACCGTATCAATATTTAGGCATCCTGAGACTGTATCGATTACTTCGAGAGTATAAATCCCCTCATTTACAACCTCCAATATCGTTTCATTACTAACTAGTTCTCCTAGCTCATTTCTCCATAAAAACAGACTCGTTTCCAATGGAATTGTGTTCGTTGCATCTAAGATTACAGTAATTTGGTCACACGTTAACGTATCCAATTCGCTAAGACTAATAATTGGAAATTCTTCGACTGACTCGATGAATATCGTATCTCTTCCTATGCAGCCTGTGATTGTGTCAGTAGCAGTCAGATACACAAATCCAGTACTATCAATTAAATAAATGACTGCATCTGAAGGTTCTGCACTAGCATCTGTCGTCCATTGATAAATCACGTTATCTTCAGCATTGTAACTTAATTCTACACTTTCCACTACACAATTGAGTATGGTGCTTGGGTCAGCCAAAATCATAGCGTCTGGTTCTTCAATATCTAGACCGACAAAGACCTCGTCACCAGCTGATAAGCACCCCGTATCAATATCAAATACAAAGAAATAATAAAGTCCAGAGAGATCAACAAGCGCTGTACTATCTTGGCTAATGGTGTCTCCTGCCTCATTCAGCCAAAAGAACTCTACGTTTGTTGCAGTTGACATATTCATCCCTGTCAATACAACTTCTTCATTGTCGCAAGTTAGAAGTTGATCATCTCCAGCATTTGCAACCGGCACAACTCCATTTGCTGTAACAAAAAGAGAATCAATTAAACTACAACCATCTGAATACTCTGCAGAAAAATAATACCATCCTTCTGAATTGGCTGTAGCCAAAGAATCTGAACTAATTACCCCTGTAGGTCCTTCCCAACTATACTGTCCAGTTTCAGAGCTAACTCCAATCAGCATTGCCTCAGGATTATCACAGTCAATAATTTCATCGTTACCTGCTTCAATTGTCTGTAAACACTCCGAACAAGTATTTGGTGCTTGTAATAATATTGAGATCGGGCAAAGAGTGTTGTCGCAATCTAAGATTGTAAGATCAATTGATCCATCTACAATTGGAAATGGTCCTAAATTGACGACCTGATCATAAGGATAGGTATCGATTTCACCCTCTATGATCCAGCAATCGCCGACATTCAATCCACCTACCGTAAACTCTGCGAAAAACTCATCGTCCTCATCAATATTATTTGTTCCACTGTTATCACAAGTTATTATTGGTTGATTAATCTCAATCAAGCAGCTATCTGAGCATGGAGAAAGGATTTCGGTATCAAACATTAGCTGACAAAATGAGCTTGTGGCATCAATAGCATTGTAGACATGATTTACATTGTCGGCTGGTAGAGTAGTAAAAACTGTATCTGAGTATAAATAATCACCAAAGAACCCACCATCGAGATTTATTTGATAGATGCTATCTGGACTACCTTCAATTGCCTGAATCATCCACGCAATGCTGTAGAAGTCATCTGTCGGATCAAATGCAGTTCCATTATCCATGCACTCGATAGACCAATACTCAAGTTTTAAACTACAGTCCGATGAACAAGGCAAGAAAGGACCAATCATGATTGAATCAATGCAAGCTAGTGAATCTAGTGCTTGAACATATAACCAGTGTTCCAATCCATCTGCTGGCTGCTCAATCTCGATCGAATTCACGTTTTGCTGTATCCCATTTTGATTATCTACAATAACAATGACTTGATCGCTTCCCCCATTCACGACATCTACTTCAACAGTGATTGTTATTATATCGTCACTAGGATCATCCTCAGTTCCAGCATCTGAACACACCTCCATCACATTAAGTATACTGATATCACATGAATATGAACATGGTAGCAAAGGAAGTACGTCAAGAGCTAATAGGCATTGGTTGTCATCGCTGTCTATAAGTATAATATTAGGAGTAGTTGCGTCGGCTGGCAGTTCAAAAGAAACTGCTTCGTTGTACATGAATGAATATTCAACATTTCCATTGACCAAAACATTATAAGTATTGGCATCACTGCCATTAATTGATGAAATTTCGAGATTAAACACAATTGAATCATCAGTAGGATCAGAGCTTGTTCCATTGTCGTCACAAGTCTGAGTATATTGTATAATCTCAAGTAAGCAATTTGTACTACAAGGATTCAAAGGTCCAATTGAAGTATTATAGTTACACATAGTTAACAAGTCTACAACTTCAACAATTAGGACACTGCCGTCCGCTGGAATTGTTATTGTCTCGTCCGAACCATATGCAAACACACCTTGAGAATTACCGCCCACAAAGAGTTCAAAACTTGGACTTGAGTTACTTGATTCACTAAACGTAAAATTGAGTTCATAGAAATCGTCAGAAGCATCGGTGTCTGTGCCGTTATTTTGGCAAGTAGCAATTATAAAATTCTCGGAAATCATTTGCCCTTCTTCTATCATTGCTGTATCTAAGACAAAACAACCAGTCAAATCGTCGACCACTGAAATGAAATAAGTACCAGGAGCTAGATCGGAAATCAAAGGAGTGGCATAGTCGATATTATTAACTGTAATGCTGTATGATCCAGCAGGACTAATATCCAAACTAATAGAGCCGTCCAAACTATCTAGGCAACTTACGTCAAAACTATTTGTAACTAAATTTGGGTTGTTAGAAATCATAAACTCAATCATCCCGATGCTCGAACAATCATTAATATTTGAAACCACTACCCAAAAAGTTTGAGACATCGCAAGAGTAATATCAAAAATTTCATTTTGCAAACTTTCCGCATCGCTCAGTGATCCAAAGTATCTGAATCCATTATTCGAATTACCATTTAGATCAGAATTGTAGTCAGAAAAATTTATTTCAATAGTGGCCCCATTATCAATACAAAATTCAATTTGAGCATCTGTTACTGAGGGACTTGCTACAATTGTTAGCTGAAAAGGGACTCTTTGCGTAGAAACACAACCTGGAAACTCAATACTTTCGGTCTCAAGATAGTAGGTAAAGACACCAGCTGTGTTTTCAGGTGAAGTATATGAAGCACTATTCAATAATAAGGCAGTATTTGCATCAACCTCATCGTACCAATTAATAATAGTTCCTTCCGGAGCTATTGCAGTTAATATCGCAGGTAGATCTCCTTGGCATATAGTTGTATCTGACACGATTGCAAGGGGAACTTGCGGGCAGTCGCAGTCTGGCGGCGTTATTACTACAAAGTCTGCACAGAATGTTTCTCCATCAAAGAAATTTATTACTACTTGTTCATCAATTGGAATATCTATTATTAATACAGTACCGTCACCTTGGTCAACTGCAGTCCCGCTACTAGGGAGAATCTCATAGCCATTTGCTTGTAGCTCAACAATATAGGTAGTGTTACCATTGTCGCAGTACACAGAGTCAATCTCAATTTCGGGCAATTGACTAAAATTCACATCCACTAAAGCTGTATCATTTGGACAAGAATTACCAGACTCTACTATATAAGCGAATGTGTATACTCCGGGTTGTTGTCCACTAAATAGAACGCTCGAAGGGCTATCTAAATTAACTCCTGCTCCATCAAGATCCAACCAAGTACCACCAAAATCATAACTGCCACCTAACAAAGAGAACAAATCGACAGTTATATTATCGCAAATGTTTGTCAAGCCGTCATTCCCTGCGAAAGGTGCTTCATCTACTGCAAGCGTAAAAACAGCCTCATCACTACAATTAAATTCGTTTGTTGCTACGATGGTGTACAAACTAGAAGCTCCAGGACTTACAATCAAATTTGAAAGCTCAGTTCCAGGAACTGCAGGAGTTCCAAAATAATACTCTAGATCTATACTAGTATTATTTTGATCGGTAACAATTATACTTGAAAGATCAAATTCGTCACCCAAACATATTGATACACTAAGTGGATCAATCGTAATTTCTGGAATAGGGCTCAGAGTTACATTTTGCACATGACTTTCAGTTGTATTTGTACATGGATCAATAAATTCCCAAGTGTTCGTATAAGTAATACCATTCTGAGTTGTTGAAACTGGCGCATTTCCCGAAATTGCGCAAGGACTCGCTGATCCATTTGAATACATCAATGGTCCTGGATTTACAAAATCTTCACCACATGCTAGTGTAATATCTTCAGGGGGATTAATAAAAATGGGATCATTTGCAGGATCAACGGTGACATCTCGTTCATAAGAAATCATTCGTCCGCACATATCAGTATATTCCCATGTTTGTGTAATTAGACCTCCACAAAAATCAAATGTGCCAGAATTAGTAGCTACCGCAATTCCACTTATGTCGCATGCACCATTTTGATTATTAGTATAATTAAGAATTGAAGGTAAAGCTCCGACGTCTTCGCAATTAACAGTAATATCTGATGGTAAATTCACAAACTGAGCTTCAGGCGTTGGATTTACTGTAATATTTTGAACGGCTGTAATTTCAACTCCACAAGGATCAATAAATGTCCACTCGTAGTTGAAATTCCCTCCACACAAATCATAAGTCCCTACCTGGGTGGCTAACGTTGAACCAGCAATACCACATGTTCCTGTCAAACCATTTGAGTATGAAAGGTTTGAAGGTGCAGGAACTCCAGCACATGAAACAGTAATATCTGCTGGTGGTGTTGCAAAGGTAGGTGAAGGTGCTGGTGTCACAGTTATGATCTGCTGTGCATTAATAGTATTTCCACAACCGTCATTTGCTTGCCATTCAATAATCAATTCGCCACCACAAGCATCGTAGCTACCTTGTGTCGAAGGATTTGCTGAACCATTTATCAAGCATGCATTCGAGCTCCCATTAGAGTAATTCAATGAAGGGAAAGAAGAAGGAACAGCTTCACAACTAACGGTTATGTCAGCTGGAGGTGTGTCAAAAACTACACTTTCAATCGGGCTGATAGTAATTGTCCTACTGAGATTCAATACATTACCACATGCATCAGTATCATTCCACGTTTCAGTGACTACACCAGTACAAGGATCAAAAGGTGTCAAGGTACTTGTCACACTTCCACTTAGATCACAAATCCCAGTCAATCCGTTTGAATAATTCAAAGTTGAAGGTGCAAGAGGCAACTGAGTACAATCAAGAGTAATGTCCACTGGAGTCATATCGAAAGTTGGAGCAGGCGCAGGATTTATTGTCACAGTTTGAGTATGGCTCAAACTCCGTCCGCACATATCTGTATAATCCCATTCGTATACAATACTTCCTCCACATGGATCAGAGTTATCTGTTATTACAGGATCAATTGTCCCATCGATTGAGCAAGCTCCACTCTCCGAATTACTATAGCTTAATGCTCCAGGAGCACTTGGCACTGCATCACAATCAACAGTAATACTACTAGGTAGCGTTGACGTGAAAACTGCAGGCGCTGCTGGATCAACAGTTATAGTTTGACTAGCGTCAATTGTACGTCCACAAGCATCCGTGAAACTCCACTCCACTAGGATTGATCCACCACAGACATCATAGTTGGATGTAACTACTGGAGAAACAACACCCATTATACTGCAAGCTCCAGATTCTCCGTTATCATAATCTAAGTCTGGGAAAGTAGTTGGAGCAGCCTCACAAGTAACTGTTGTACTGGCAGGAGGATTAATGAATACAGCTTCCGGTACAGGATCAACTGTGATCACTTGAGTATGAGATAAACTATTGCCGCAGGCATCTGTATCTGCCCACGTATTTGTAATTGTTCCTCCGCACAGATCCGCAGTTCCAGAAGAAGTACCGATTATTGTTCCACTTAGTGCGCACTGCCCTACTCCAGTGTTCATATAATCTATATTTGGTACTGAAGTTGGGATAAGGTCACAAGTGATCGTCTCATCAGCGGGTGGATTAACTAAATCGCTAGGAGGCGTAGGGTTTATCGTAATTACTTGATCGTGCGTTGCCGAATTACCGCAACTATCAGTCACCGTCCAAGTTCTAGTAATTGATCCTCCATCGCACGCATCGGCAGTTCCGGACTCGGAACCAGCTATCGTCCCAGTACCCATACAGTCATCGGTCCAAGCAAGATCCGCCAAAGGTACAAGTTCATCAAAGCAGTCTAATGTTACCGACGCTGGTGGGCTATCAAAGGTAGGAGGTATGAAATCTTCAAAAGCAATTGGCAAAGCTTCAATATCACAACAATTATCATCACAAGGAAAATCTGTCGGAAAAGACATACCAATCGTCGGAACTGGATTTCCAATCTTCACATTATAGCTAAATATTACAAATTCTTCACATATGTCACTTGTCCATGTTGTTGTGTTTCCTATTACCACATCTACTATTACTCCGGTCGCATCAGTAATGATTATGTATTGATCGTGATCCGTACCCATTTGTTCTCCAGATACAGTAATGTTGGCGATATCTCCTGGGCAATATGGAGATGCCGCACTTATTGATCCAGCCTCTGAAGCATCACAGACCATTACCGTAATGCAAAATGGATCTGGAGGATTAGTCACAGGAATACAAGGATCATTCCCCACATCCACACATAACTCGTATGTCCCTGCTGTATTCCAAGTAGTATTGATACTTGTAAGTTCGTCTCCATCTACGAGTGGAACTCCATCTAGGGTGTAATAGAACTGGACTGCACCATTTAAGTCTTCAGCGATGTAGGTATCTGTATTACCAACACAGGTGGTCAATGGCCCTGTCAACCCTGTAGTCCAAGGATCAATCGTTCCTGTTCCACAAGTACCTATAACGTCTAATGTGATATCGCACGCTGAACCTGCACAGCCATCAAGCATAAAGTAATACTGATCTCCGATCGTTAGACCTGAAACAGAAAGTGTCTGCAACGTCGGATAGTTGCCAGCAGTTCCGCATGCACTTCCACCATCTGTTTCGCAAAAGAGTGGACCTCCAATGGGACAACCTGAAAACAATGCAATTTGAACACCATATGAGAAGAAGGGGAAATTACCACCGGCTGAACAATTTGAAATCTGAATATCAATATCTAAGTCTGTACACCACGCAATAAAAGAGAACCAGTTCACATTATTTGGAACTCCATCATCCGGTAAACCAGGACATAGATCACTATTTGAATTATTGTACCCTCCCAAGTTATTGGTGGTAGACATAGAAAACGTGAATCCGTCTAAAAGATCGGGCGTACAAAGAATTTGTGCTGTACTGCAAGTACAATCAACACCATTTGGCGGATTCGTGCACTGAGCTTGTAAATTCTTTACAGAAAAAAATAAAATGATTATAACAGCGACGTATTTGATCATCGAAAAGTGAGCTTAGTTTTTTATTAGTAGTATCGCACTTTGACCAGAATAATGGGAGAAGCCAGTCAACTCAGTAAATCTAAAAATTATTTAGCCTTGAAGGGCACAATATTGACATTTAGTTTTGCTAGAACGCTGTGTTTCATTATTTTTCGGCTGTAAACTTACTCTATGTCGTCATGCTTCCGTATTGATTTTTTGAGTGTTGAATGTTATCCAGCGGCAAAAGTCGGAGGTCTAGCAGATGTTGTAGGTGCACTTCCCAAGTACATAAATCAGCATAAAGATCATATTTGCCAGGTTATTATGCCCTTCTATGGAATCGAATGGTTTAATAAAGCTGAATTTGAATCGATACACAAAGGAGCAATCTTAACTAGTGGTGAGAAAGAACTAGGGCTAAAGGAGAAGAAATATTCTGTTAAACGACTTCTCAATCCTGATCTCGGTTTCACACTTGTAGCTATAGACATTCCGGGCCTATTTGATAGAAATGGAATTTATGCAGAAAACAATGTATTTTTCGAAGATGAACCAGAAAGGAATCTCGCTTTCCAAAGAGCATATCTTGATTGGATAGTGAAAACTGATCATCCTGATATTATTCATTGTCATGATCATCATGTTGGCTTGATTCCGTACATGATAAAATTCTGCGATGTCTTTCAGGCTCTAGCTACCATACCAACCGTGTTTACAATCCATAATGGTCAATATCACGGTGCATTTTCGTGGGATCTTCAATACCTTATTCCCGATTCAAAAGATGAACGTAAAGGACTATTAGACTGGAATTCAAGTATAAATTCGCTGAGTTCAGCCATCAGATGTGCGTGGAGCATAAATACAGTGTCCCCTCAATACATGATTGAACTGCAAGAGAAACCTAGCTATTTTGATAATCTGTACAAGGCTGAAAAGGAAAAATCAAGCGGAATCCTGAATGGAATTGACCATGAAATTTGGGATCCCAAAACTGACAAATATCTAGATGTCCATCTCAAAAGATCTCTTTCGGTTTTTAAGAAAAATCACAAGGTTTCACTATGTAATCGTTTTGGGCTTGACCCAAAAAAACCTTTACTTAGTTTCATCGGAAGGTTTGCTCATGAAAAAGGAGTAGATATTTTAGTAAATTATTTAAGATCAGATATTAACAAAGAGGCTCAATTTCTAATTCTCGGAACTGGTGACAAAGATTTAGAGAAACAACTCAATATCCTTTCAAACAATAATGAGTCTCATGTCCATGCGGAACTAAAATATGATGAAAAACTAGCGCATGAAATATATGCAGGCTCAGATTTCCTTTTGATGCCTTCGCGAGTTGAGCCTTGCGGACTCAATCAAATGTATGCTATGCGATACGGTACAATTCCCATTGTAAATGCAGTTGGTGGACTTGTAGACAGTATCACTTCAATTCCTAATGCTCACGCAACTGGAATCAAACTAGAGGGTCTTAATAAAATAAATCTCAAAAAAGCGATCAATTCTGCAGTTAATATTTTTAATCAAAAATCACAATTCACAAAAATTCAAAATAACGCATTTCAACAAGACTTCAGTTGGGAAGCAAGTTCCAAAAACTATTTAAAACTATACCATGAGCTCAAGAAATTCGATAACAAATAGATGCATTAGTATTATTCTCGGTGGTGGCGTCGGTTCTCGACTATATCCTTTAACAAAAGAAAGATCTAAACCCGCGGTTCCAATCGGAGGAAAGTACCGTCTTATTGATATTCCAATTAGTAATTGTCTTAATTCAGGAATAAAGAGAATGTACGTATTGACTCAATACAATTCTGCTTCCTTGAATCAACATATCAAAAACACTTTCAGATTCGACCACTTTTCGGATGCATTTGTCGAGGTTCTTGCCGCAGAGCAGACAAAGCACAATATGGAATGGTTTCAAGGTACCGCAGATGCCGTAAGACAATCGTTAAGAAATGTTACTCAAAATGACTTCGATCATCTAATGATTCTCTCAGGAGACCAATTATATCATATGGATCTAGAGCGTTTTCTGATCGAACATGAGGAGTCGGGAGCAGATGTTACGATAGCCACCATCCCAGTTGTAGCTGCCGATGCAACATCTTTTGGCATTATGAAAGTTGCAGCAAATAAAGAGATTAGCAGTTTTGTCGAAAAGCCTGACATGGAAGAACTGCCGAATTGGAAGTCTGAAGTTGAACAGAAGTACAAGGACAAAGGCAAAGATTACCTTGCATCCATGGGAATCTATATCTTTAAAAAGGGTGTACTTTCAGATATGCTCAAGCGTTACGACGATAAGGATGACTTTGGAAAAGAAATCATTCCACTATTTCTTAAGGAAGGCAAAAAGACTTGCTCATTCTTGTATGATGGATATTGGGAAGATATCGGAGATATAGGGTCTTTCTACGATTCTAATATCGCCTTGACAGAACCTCTACCTGACTTCAATCTTTTTGATCCACACAATGTAATATTCACTAGACCAAGATTATTATCACCTTCTAAAATATGGGACACTCATATTAAGTCATCCATCATTGCAGAAGGTTCAATCCTTAATGCAGATTTAATTGAGAAATCTGTTGTTGGGATTCGTGCACGTATAGGTGATGGTACTGAGATCAAGTTAAGCTATGTAATGGGGAACGATTATTATGAAAATCTTGATCAAATCAACAGTTCAGACAATCCGATGGGAATCGGAGATAATTGTTATATCGAACGGGCAATTATTGACAAGCATGTTCACATAGGAAACAACGTTAGAATCGTAGGTCATCCGGATTTAGAAGAGGTTCAGACAGAAGCCTACTCGATACGTAAAGGAATCGTCGTTGTGAATAAAGGAGCTGTTATTCCAGCTAATACTACTATTGGAATGGAATAAAGATCAAGGCTGACGAGGAATTGTAAGAATTGAAGTTTGTCTGCCATCTAAATAGAAGAAAGACTCTCCGTCGAAGACTCCGTCTTCTTCAAGCATTATTCTTATGATCTTGTTCCATTCAGGTATTTCAACAGCGGCGTTTAACTCGATTGAATAAGCCGTATTTGGAAAAAGTGGATAATCACCTTTTCCTTTCACTCCTTGCTGTTGATCCCAAAGACCAATCGTAGGGCCAGCAGCATGACCATGAACACCAATAGGGTGCGTATAGATTGTGGCGATAATACCTTCTTCTTTGGCTTGATCCAAGGTAGCCTTTAGTATTTCGTTACCAGTTCTGCCAGTTTTAAAGTTTCCAGTTAGGATATCTTGTAATCGATTACCTAGTATAAATGCATCTTTTAGATATTGAGGCACCTCAGTTTCGCCTTCTTTTAGAACGTAGAAATGCTGCTGTTGATCAGAATTTAGCCGAAGATAACTTACTCCAAAATCCACATGAAGCAGATCGCCCTCGATGATTACTTGACCAGATGGGCGATTAGAAAAACTTCGTAAATGATCCAAAGACTCAGGATCTTTTCGTTGTAATGAAACGGTTGGATGAAACCAAGTGTCCAATCCTGCCTCAATTACCCGTTGCCTTAAATACCAAACCACATCCTCTGTCGTCGTTTCACCTGGAGTTATTGCTTTCTCGCTCAAGCCTTCTTGCAAAATAGCGTGACCTATTTCGCACACTTCGCGATGCCATTCAATTTCTTGTTCGGTCCTAGTCTCCAACCATGCTATAGCTAAATTCTCTGCAGATACTACCCTATCGTGGTAAGTCTCAGGTAGGTTATTCATAAACTGGGTGTATTCCGTATACACAAGACCATCAGCTAGACCGAAATCTCCACTTAAATTCAAACCTATCGTAGATGGATTCTTCTTCTCAATAATAGACATTAAAGCATCCCACTGCTCAGGATAGACATCTAGATTCCACTCTCCTTTCATCAATTTTCCAACATCGTATCGGGCAATAGCTATCTTCTCGATGTCTTTTGATCCAGGGATTTTATTAAAAACCAAAATTGTCCTCCTTCTAGCTGACAACCACGTCGAAGGCAGCATCGTCTTTAATACTGGATCTTCATTATACTCTCTACTAATAACGATCCACATATCAATTTGCTCTCTCTCCATTAGGATAGGCATTAGTGAATCAAAACGATACTCCAATATTTCATCAATGATTTGTGATTGTGCTCTCACTGGAAGAACGTTCTCATTTATGGACTCTTGTCCAAAAGTCATTATTGAAAAACCAAAACAGAGCATAAAAGACAAAAGCAGTCTAGTTATCATAAGGCGTAGATTTCCGTGATCGAAATAAATATAATGGAGATTTATATAAGAATTGCACCTTCGTGATTATTTATTATTGTGATCCTACTAAAGATGAGCTATTTCTGCTTCTTAAGCACATTTCTAAAAGTCAAATTAATGCGATCGGTATCAATCTTCTTACTTTTTGCTATCTGATGTAGCCAAAAATGCTGTGTTTTCCCTTTCATGATAAGTAGGCTGCCATGCTCCAAAAGAATCTTCATTTTTTGTTTTTTGTGCACTCTATGTTTCATCTGAAAAACACGCTCAGTTCCTAAGGTTATTGAAGCTATTATGGGATTCACGCCCAGTTCCTTTTCATTATCAGCATGCCATCCATTACTATCTTGACCATCTCTGTACCAATTAGCCAAAACTGAATTAAAACTGAAGCCTGTCTTTGCTTCGATACTAGCCTTAATCTCAAGAAGTCGGTCGTGCCAAGCATTCAATGGCAAATCGATTCCTGAATACTTATAATGTGCTCCTGCATCACCATACCAAGCTTGAAGTCGAGGAATCCTGTAGGTTTTACCAAACATCTTGATATCGTCTTCTCGCCACTGCAGCTCAGTCCTTAATATTTGTAGAAGTCTTTTAGCTTCATCTTGACCAATGAAGTCTCGATAATAGTCAATCTTGCCGTCAGGAATATCAATTTCTAAAGGATAATCTGACTCAAGAGAAAGTCTTTGCATCACCAACTAAAATTTTCAATCTAAACAAAAGTAAATCACTCTAGTTCAATTCGAGCTAAAACATGAACATAGTAGAATCAACGTGATAGACTTATCTCTCGTTACAAAGAATTGGCTCAAAAAAAGTATTTATCTGTACCTTTCATTAAGTACTTAGGTACAAGAGACTACCTACTTATTTTAACTAGTTTGTTTGAAAGCGAACTTCCATCTTCTAGCCAAAGTATCACAAAGTATATACCATCGGGATCACCACCTAAATCTATAGCTCGTGAAATATCGGACACATTAGTCAGCTTTTTGGCCTGAATAACCTCTCCTGTAAGGTTAACAATTTCAAGTGACACGTTATGCTTTTGAGCGAATTCTGCTTGAATATTGAACACATCTTGGCATGGGTTTGGAAAAATCTCAAGATTGGTGTAGGAGTTATCAGCTTTTTCACTTACTGCGGTCGGTAGAGAAAATTCAACCCAATTCAAATTGAAAGGTGCCTGAGTAATTAAGATTCTCATAGTATATCTCCCCTTGGGTAATTCAACAGTCTCTGTTGTTGTTACCCAATTTTGCCAATCACCTGTTGATGAAAAAGACGGATTAGCTACAACTGATACATTTCCAGCTGCGTCAATCAATTGTAGTTCCAGACCTCCGGTGCCAAACAAGGCTGCAGTCCGACATTCTAACGAATACTCACCTTCTACTGTGACATTCACCTCATAATCTAGGTAGTCGCCAGGATCTAGGAAGGCGATATTTTCTCCCCCTCCTATGTCAGTTGTTGTTTCCAATGATACACCAACTTGAAAATCATAAGCTTCTGCTTGAATTCTACAAGGAATCTGATTCACAAAATTTAGAGTATTTCTAACATTTTCAAGGCTAAATTCCTCCAGAGAACTACCATCTTTGGCTTTAATCTGATTTCCATTGTAAGAAATCCTAATCACCTCTGTGGAATTCAAAATATAATCAACTGATAGCTCGATTATTCTTGGGTTCTCAGTATTTACTGATATTTCAGTAATCGGGATACTATTTCCATCAACAATGATTTCAAATCCGCCAGGAGATGTTGGTAGAAGACCTTCTATGAATTTATTTGCGTTCATTTGAATCGAAAATTCATCGATTGTTTCAGCAGCAACAAATTGGGTTGGTAGTGAAGATTGTTCGATTTCTGTTTCAATAAACTCGAAACTGCTTATATTAAAACCAGGCTGATCTACATACATCCTTAACTTAGTATCAATAGAATCCATAATGACATTTGAAATAACAATTGATTCCCAGTTTTGCCAATCACCAGTAGGCGGAGCAAATGTTGTCGGAGTCACATCAGCATTTCCTGAAGAGAAGTGCAACCTACCTCCTGATCCTCCAGAAGCAACTCTTACAAGAATATCATAAACTCCACTCTTGACATCAACGTCATACTGCATCCATTCACCGTGTTCTAAGAAACCTACATTAAAACCATTCGCATTAATTTCATCTGAACAAGGCTCAATATCAACACCGTCATTTCTATAAACCCAGCCATTATTCCAAGGTGAATAATTCCCAGTGGAAACAGAATAATTCCCAAAGTCTACATCATTATATGCTTCCCCAATAACTCCCATATCAAAATCTGAAGCATGTATTAGACCTGGAATATTATGTTCAGTAAAAGGAATTGTTTCGTCAGAATAAACTTGTCTGAACATCGCATCGATGACATCTTTTTGAAAAACACAGTTTTCTATCTTCAACCCCTCTGCTATATCCATTAAGGTAGCTTTACCAAACTCTGCAGAAACGTTGGGACCGCTGCCGCTCCAATAATCTAAGAGAGTTTGATAGTCATCGGTCTTGACAACTGATACAGGTCCAGCAATTGATTCGATTTTCTTCAGTGGCCACCAAGCCCAACCAATATCTAAATCTTCCATTAAGCGTATAGCATCCCGAAACCAAACATTGGAGTTTTCACCGCTCTCTCCTAAGTACAGGGGAACATTATACTCATTTCGTAAATCTATTACCCACTGCATCGTAGCAACATCGTTATTAGACCAATATTTGTGAGGAGAATATACTAATTGATCATCCCAAGGAGGTGTTAGTCCTGTAAAATCGTTGTTAAACCAATTTCCTCCAATAAAAATTATATGGTTGGGGTCAACAGTTCGAATACTATCTGTTGTTTCCTCATAGAGATTCCTTAATGCTACGCCACCAGGTAGATCCCAATTTGGTTCATTGAGCAAATCATATCCAGCTACCCATTCTTCGTCAGCATATCTTTCCGCCAGCCTTTTCCATAAGGCTACCATCTTGTCACGGTTTGCTTTACTTTCCCATAAGGAAGGCTTAGTATCATCATAATCAGAAATGGCTGCGTCATACCCTTGTCCTCCAGGAGCAGCGTGTAAGTCAAGAACTACGTACATTTCATTTTGCTTACACCAAGAAATCAAGCTATCTGTTAATTCAAACCCCTTTGTCAGCCAAGTCATCTCCCCTGCAACTGGCTCATCTTCGATTGGTAAAGTAAACAAGTTATAGTGTAGTGGTAGTCGTACAGAATTAAATCCCCATTTTTTCAAGGAGTCAACATCAGTCTTTCTCATATGGTTCGAAAGCCATGACTCATAGAACAATTCCGTATCTTCTTCCCCAATTAACTGTTCAATGATTGCACGAATTTCATGCTGAGGGTTCGCAAATCCAGCTGTTTGCAACATATAACCTTCTTGGACCATCCAGCCACCGAGACCCATTCCTCTAAGCAAAACAGTATCTTGATTTTCATTGACAATCGCCTTACCTTTTGTGCTTAAAAAGTTTTGAGATTGCGCTTGAAAGACAAGCAAAAAAAAGAAAATCGATAATAAACTATTTATACTCTTTCCCATAAAAGGTAGGTTTAAAGATTAAGATAAAATAAGTGAGATGAGTTAGCTAGCAGTAAACTTCAAATTACAAGCAGAAGTAATTTATGATCAACTAACTCCAATTAATTAGATATTACAATTGTATGCTAGCTGATCAAAAATATATTGGTGATTTAATTCTGTACGATAAATCTCTTTGTAAGCATTGATTCAGAATTTCTTACGTTCACATAGTATACTCCACTTGTATATTGAGAAGTATTCAATTGATAGTAGGAAGCATTTTGTGATGATACTGATTTAACAATCTGGCCGGTCGAATTCATCACTGTTATTTGATTCAGTTGATTAGTTGATTTATAATCAAAGGAGATATTTGCAAAATCGCTGACCATGGTAGGTACGATCGTAAATAGATTCTCATTCACTTGAATTTCTCCGACACTATTAGGAATACATGTTCCATCGTCAGCACAATTTCCAAAACATGCTTTTACGGTAGTGTCTTCCATGACAGAACTGATCAACCTATCATTAAATGCATTGGGATCTCCACAAGGCAATCCCTCTAAATCTTCCTTACAGCTAAAATCTGGACAATTTCCGTTAGTAAAAGTATAGTAACTTGTAAAACCTTGCTTTTGTCTTATTGTGAATGTATAGATTCCATCACCATCTGAATCTACCATAGGATTATCACCAGGAATGCCAAAATTACCACCACCAGCTATAAAAATACCACCAGGGTCAACGGTAATGTCTGATGTATTAAGCTCAAAGGTAATATCAACTGAATCTGTCACTACAGTGCAACTTCCGTCATTTTCACAAGTCTCGTAACATGCTAAAATCGTAGTATCTGCCATTACAGCAGGTAGAAATCTATCATTAAAGTTTGCAGGATCACTACAAGGTAGACCAGCGATATTCTCTTTACAACTATAATCTGGACAATTTCCGTTCAGAAATATATAATAACTTGAAAAACCTTGATCTTTTTGAATTGTAATGGAATAGATACCATCTCCGTCCGGATCAGTCAGTTCATTGTCGCCAGGACTTCCAAAACCAGAACCACCCGCTATAAACAAGCCTGCTGGGTCCACCTCAGGAATAGTAGCTGAATTCAGTTCGAAAGTAATATTAACCTGTTGTGCAAAAGCACCTGAAAATATTAGTAGAAAAACAAATAAGTGTAAAATTCTAAACCTCATATTAATTAAATTTAGTGTTTTAAAATACCTATTATTAAGAGATTCGTGAAATAAAAACCTTTCCAATCTCTCATTTTGTTGTTTGGCTTCAGTCAATTTCGATATCCTATGAAAGATAACTTACCATCATGCTTAAAAATATCTATTAAAGTGATCTAACTGAAATATTGTCGATCGTCAATCCGCCACCATAGTCTGCACCGCCACCACGAATGACTAGATATGCGTCCAAATCTGAAGGAAATTCGATAATTCCATCACCTTTACATGAAATTGAAGAAAAAGAACTATCAAATGGGTCTGCACCGCAGCCGTCCCAGGTATTTAATCCCAATCTCATTCCTCCATCAGTATAATCAACACCATCCATTGGTGCAGTTGTTCCTACATATACCTCAAACCACGAGTCTGTCAATCCATCTCCAACGATATCCATATCAACTTGATATGTGGTATTTGCCTCCAAGCTTACCTGCTGATAAATCCCTACGTGTCCAAAACCTCCACCAGTCCAAACTGCGGTACCATTTTTGAATTCTACATCCATACCACCAGCAATTGGTAAAACAGTCCATGAAACATCTCCATCAAGTGTTCCGTTTTCAACTAGATTAGGACCAATAATATCTTTCTCTATAGAAACAGTTTGAATTGTTTCTGCTGTACCTCCTTCTGTGAATATTTTGAATCGAACGTTATAATCACCCTTCAGAAAGTACTCTTTTTCTACTTGTAATTCTTCGGCTGCTGTGTTGTCTCCAAAATCCCAGTGCGTATACCACGTATCTACGCTGGGAGTACCAGTAAAAATTACCTTATTCTGATTTTCTGAATCAAACGTATATGTAAATTGAGCATCTTCACTTGTTGGGGGAACTGCTTGTTCTTCTTCACTAGTGCATCCATAAACTACCAGGATCGACAAAACGAAGAGTAACTTACTAGGAAATTTAATTCTCTGTACTAGATGTTTCATAATTAATTACATTTTATATTAAAGTGATCTGCTAGATAAAATAGTCTAGTAGCCTGGATTTTCGACTAATTTTGGATTGTTGTTAATTCGATTTTGACCTATAGGAAAATAGTATTGATTTGGGAAAAAATTCATTTTCTGAGATTCAGCTTGGATAACCTCATAGCTAAAAGTCTCATTACCCTCATTATCGATATGACGTAATGATCTGATTCCCTCGATTTGCACACTTAAAACTTCCTCTGCAATTCTCCATCTTCTAACATCCCAATAACGCTGATCTTCAAAAGCTAGTTCGATTTTTCTTTCATTTCTTATTCGATCTCTCAACATTTCTCCAGACAAAGACTCTAATCGTAGGTCTTGAGTTAAGCCTGCTCTTGTTCTGATTGGCTCTATCATGTCTCTCGCTTTTGAGTCCATTCCTAACTCAACTGCAGCTTCTGCAGCATTGAGATATATTTCGCCCAATCTAAAAACTATTTCGTCTTGTCCTGAATAATACTGCTGGATCAAAAGAGGAGTCGGTCCATCATTTAGGTACTTTCTAACATAAGCTCCCGTTTTTGTGGCATCGGGATGAATTCCCATCCCGTCTTTTCCTACACCAGTACCTGTATTAGTGTCTATTTCACCATCTCTTTCCGTAGCATACCAAGTCTCTATACCAGAACCTTGAAATTGATCATTATTTGTTAGCAAAGTTCCTTTGAACCTTGGATCTCTATTTTCAAATGGATTTTCAGGATCATAACCAGAACCACTTTCGGAAGGAAGTAAACCAGTACTTAGTACTTCGTAACTATCCATCAACTGTTTGCTCGGTGACATGCTTGATCCCCAATCCACTCTGTAGCTATATGGCGTGTTACGAAGATCATAGGAATGTCCCTTTTCAAATGGCAGCCATACTTTCATCAAAATTGTCTCATCTTCTGTCTCATCGACAAATAAGTGATAGTAATTATCAGCTGGATCAGGATACTCATTAAATAACGTAAACCCTCCTTCTTCAATTAACTGAGTCGAAGCATCCAAAGAAACTTGATAATAAAATTCAGCATCAGAAGCATCTATTCCAACTACTCCATTAAGTTGTACAGTTGCATACTTGGAAATACTTCCAGCATATAAAGCTGCTCTAGACTCTAATGCTTTGGCAGCCCAACGTCCAGCCCTACCTTTCTGACCTGCCCATCTATCTGGCAAGAGGTTAAAAGCCAATTGCGAGTCTTCCAATATTTGATCGTAGACTTCCTTTTCTGTATTTCTAACTGGAAAATACTCATCTTCAGGAGTTGTATTCGGATCTTGTGCCTCAAGAATTATTGGCACACCACCATAACGCTTTACCATTTCCATATAACAGTATGCTCTCATGAAATATAATTCACCTAAGCGACTATTCCGCTCTTCATCAGATAGCACATCAGATCCTAAACCTTCAATTTTCTCGAGAGCGTAATTGATCTTCCACAGATTGAAGTATCCCCACCAATCCATAGGCCAATAATTATTAATTGTACCCCAATTTCCCAATCTGAATGTATTTGAAGCGGGAGTCCAAGAATATGTGCTCATTGCAAGATCAGACAGTGCATCTCTATGTGCACCCCATCCAGCTCCACCACCAAAATCCTTTAAGTAATCCCATGGCATGAGATCATAGATTCGAAAAATATATGTATCCATTAAATCCTTGTCACTCCAGACGTCACTCTCTGTTATTCGATCCAAGGGTGGTTGGTTCAGAAAATCCTCTGTACATGCGCTCAGAGTAAAAAATAAAAATGTTAGAATTATGATATTAAGCTTCATATTATCTCTTTTTATATGGTTGCATTGACACCAAAAGTAAATGATCGTGTTTGTGGGTAATACCATCCAGTAGATGACTGCATTTGTGGATCAAACTCCTCAGAAAAGCTCTTTAGAACAAATAAGTTGTGTCCTGTGGCAAATAAGCGCACTTCTTTAAAACCTACTGCAGCTCCTGAAACAGGCAGTGCATAACTTAGGTTGATATTTCGGAGTCTAAGATGGGTACCATTTCTCATCCAAAAATCTGAATATCTGTAGTTATTGTCATTAAATCCTCCATCTGTAATACGAGGATAAGCAGCGTCTGTATTATCGGGAGTCCAATAATCCATCTGATAGGTATAACCATTAAAGCCATTTCTCAATGGACTCTGAGCCTCACCATCAATATACAGATCATAACCAGCTGCACCAGTTAAAAGCATAGTAAAACTAAATCTCTTGTAGTTAGCTCCCAAGTTTAACGAATAGTTAATCGCTGGTTTGTCTCCATTTCCGAAAACCTTTTGATCACTGACATCGATGACATTATCACCATTTAAGTCTACATATCGTACATCACCTGGCTGAATTGTAGTGTTACCATTGTTGTCTTGAATTGCGCTTTCCTCAATTTCCTCTTGAGTTTGAAAAAGTCCATCAGAAATATAGCCTCTGCGGAGATTAGTAAATCCTCCTGTGACTGTTAGATTTTCTCTCATAAATTCGTCCATGATTGGAGCCTCATCTATAAATTCAGCGGTTTCACGAGAATATGAAAAATTTAAACCAGCATTTACATCTAGATTTCCATTAATCGATTTGTTGTAATTAGCGGACATTTCAAAACCCTCATTTGAAAACTGGTAGAAATTTTGTGCTGCTAGTCCAACACCTAGTGTGCTAGGGACACTTCCAGAAGCAAATGCTAGAACATCATCACGATCTCTGTAGAAATAATCAAATGAAAAAGTCAATTGTCTGTTCAAAAATTCTGCGTCAAGACCTACATCATAGGTAGTAATCGTTTCCCAAGTAAGATCCTCGTTTGCAAGTGAAGTGTTATCAATTGTTGGGATAGCAGTTTCATTAATTGCGAAAAAACTATTATAAGTGAATCCAGATAGCCATTGGTAAGCTGCAGTTCCATCATTTCCAGCGGTTCCGACCGACGCTCTAAGTTTTAAGTTTTGGATAGTGCTTTTGAGAGGGCTAAAGAAAACTTCCTCTGAAATTCGCCATCCCGCTGAGACAGAAGGGAAAAATCCCCACTGTTTGCCTGGGGCAAAACGAGAAGAACCATCGTATCTGAATGAAGACTCTAGGAAATATTTCGCTTTAAAATCGTAACTCGCTCGACCTACGAGACCAAGTCTATTCTCGCGGTACTCACCACCATTTGCATCCTTATTTTCATTAGAACCAGCGAAAAGTTGATCTATGAGGTCACTCTGAAAATCTTGTCTTCGACCGAAGAAATTTTCCCCTTGATTATTCTGCAACTCTCCCAGAATAAGTGCTGAAATACTATGATTATTGAAAATTCGATCATAGCTCGCAGATTGTTGTGCAACATAATGATTACCATAGCTCATTACATGGGTTAATACTGTCTCACTAAATGAGCCCTCTGGACTGGCAATAAACTCTACATAATCGCCAGTTAATCTATTGAGTGAATATAACTCATAGCTTTTTCCCCATATTTTCTGATAATTTACATTGTTCACTAGTGAACCGTAAGACTTGATCTTTAAACCTCTGATTGTTGGAACGTCATATTCCAAAGACAACTTGGCATCTACATTATTATTTCTTTGTCTAAAGTAGCCTGCATTGAAGTCTCTCATCCCCTCGAGAATATGGTTAGGGCTGAAGCTAGGTCTTGCTGGGGTACCATCTGGATAGTAGGCAAGGTTGGTTGGTAGTGCGCGGCTTAATTCTCTAAAAATATTGAAAGCAGAGTAACCTGGAGCCTCGTTCAATCGCCTTCTACCTGCTATATTTAGCTGTAAATTCAAATCATCAGTTACATCTGCATTTATATTTGCTCTTACATTATACTGCTGATAACTAAGAACATCCTCAGTATAATTAGATCCTTGATCCAAAAATCCTGCAGAGACAAAATAGCGCACTTTTTCACTCCCACCACTCAGGTTCAAATTGTGTCTTTGTTGAAAGCCCCAATCTTTTATAACAAGTCCTCTCCAGTCTTCATTTGGATAATTTATTGGATCTGAACCTGATCGGAATGCTTCTACTTCGCTTTCAGTATAAAAAGGATCAAGATTAGCATTTTTTAAACCTTCATTCAAAACGGTAGCGTACTGTACGGAATTTAAGAAATCAGGGTAAGAAGTAAAAGTCGAATTGGTAAACTGATTACTGTAGTTTAATTCTGGTTTGCCTACCTCACCTTTTCTGGTAGTAATTAAGACTACCCCGTTTCCTCCTTGCACTCCATACACTGCTGCTGCTGCGGCATCTTTTAATACAGAAATATTTGCAATTTCGTTAGGATCTAATTGATCTAGATTTCCTGGTGATCCATCAACGATTACCAGCGCGTTTCCAAAATTTCTTACTTCAAAAGAAGATCCGCTAAATCCAGGCTCTCCGCTTCCTTGTCTTACGAACAATCCAGAAGCCAGGCCTTCCAAACTGTTACTCACATTCGCAACAGGAAGTCTTTTGAGAGCTTCTTTATCAACCGTCGAAACAGCAGAAGTTAATTTTACCTTTGATTGAGTTCCATACCCCAGAATTACCACTTCGTCCAAAATATTCTGGGTTTCTAATGCTACATCAATAGTCGACTGGTCTTCGATCTCTATAATTTGGGTATCGAACCCAGTGTAAGAGAATTGAAGGCTTTTAATCTGAGACTTAACTTCAATTCTATAGATTCCGCCAAAATCTGTCACTGTGCCATAGCTGGTACCAGGAACTACAACATTCACACCAATTAACACTTCACCAGATCCAGCATCTGTAACTGTACCTGTAATTTCACTCTGAGCATTGAGAACAAAAATCGAAATTGCAGACATCATTAAAATCAAGTAAGATTTAAGCATATGGAACGTTTTATCGTTTTGATAATAATTGAACTTTGTAATACAACACACTAGCCTCGTAGTCCTGACATTTTAATTTGTTCAACATCTACTACTAACATACAAAATGACACACTAAAATACACTAGTTTAGTACTACGACAATTATACGACAATCTGTAAAATCTTTATCGCCGACATCTTGAGAAACCAAATCTTGACGAGTGAATCAAATTATCTTAGTCTAAAGCATCAAAGGAAACAATAAATTTAACCAGATTTTCACCTTTTGGAAGTCCTATACGTTTCTTTAGCCTGTAGCGACTTTGCTCGACAGCACGAAGTGAAACATTTAATAGTGAAGCTATCTCCTTAGTACTAAGGTCGATTCTTAATAGTGAGCATAAACGCAAATCATTTTTAGTCAAGTCGGGATAGCTTGCTCTAAGCTTCTTGATAAAGTTTTGATCAAACTCGTTGAAGTACAAATTAAACTCCTTCCAATAATCTTCATTTTGAATTTCTATATCTAGTTTTCTTACTAAAGATCTTAAGCTTTTCTCTGGTGACTTTTGAGCTGCAAGTAAATCAGTTTTAACCTCGTTTAGAATTTCATTCTTGTGGGCCATCTGTACCGAAGAAAACATCAATTTTGAATTTTTAGCCTCTATCTCAGTGGATAATTTTTCATTTTTCAATTGTAAAATCTTTCGCTTAGAAGCAGCATCTCTTCTCTTAATTATAAGATACATTCCAAATAATAGCAATGCTAAAATGATCAAGACCATTAGTACTTTAAACCAAGCAGTTTGCCAAAACGCAGCTTTAATCACTATTTCTACTGAAGTAGATGCTTCCTTATGCTGCACTTGAAAATTGTAACTTCCCGGATCTAGATTAGTATATGTTACGCTTCGTTTTCCTTTTGGTGTAATTTGCCATTGATCATCAAAACCATGCATTCTATAGCTAAAAACATTCTCAGCTGGACTTCGATAATCTGTTAACGTGAAGTCAATTGAAAACGATTTATCTAGGTAACTTAAATAAATCGTCTTGCACGACTCAATCGGCTCTTTTAGAATTGTCCTTCCTTCAGACATCTCTCCTACTCTAATACTCTTGTTATAAATCTTAAGGTCTGTGAGCAGTATTTCTGAGGCAAATTCATTTTCCTTAATAGATCTTGGGTGGATAGCGGTCAAGCCATTTATTCCCCCAAAGTAAAGATTACCTTCATCGTCTCTGAAGATCGCATCTTGATTAAATTGATTTGTATTCTGGAATGTCCTAAAATTGAAGCTTTGTACTACAGTGCCATCTCTTCTTAAGCGACTAATTCCCTCAAAAGTACTCACCCAAATCATTCCTTCATGGTCTTCCGAAATTGCCATAACATTATTGGCAACAAGACCATTTTCTAATCCTATCTGTTTGAATGTACCTTCGCCTTTCCAAATACAAAGTCCTCCACCCTCGGTACCTATCCATATACCCCCTTCGCTATCTTGAAAGATCGAACGAATTTCATTATTGCTCAAAGATTGGGGATTGTTTGAATTATGTATATACTCTGCTATCAGTTCTCCAGATTGTGAAAAAATTAGCAACCCATTTTCAGCTGTGCCAACCCATACTAATCCCTCCTGATCGACGTACACCTTCATTATATTTGTTTCCTTCAATTCTGGACTAAAAGATCTTGTCTCAAGCGTCTCAGTATTTAAGACAAGAATTCCGCTCCCCATAGTTCCGATTAGTAGTTCTCCATCTTCCTTTTCTGCTATAGACCAGACATTTACAGCCCCAGCTATCACATGTTTAAAACTTCCGTCACTTGGCTGATAGAGATCTAAGCCCACACCAAATAATCCTATCCAAATATTATTCCTACTATCTTTGAACATTGTCTTCACCACATTTCCTGCAATTGAGTTTGGATTAGTGGGATCATGTTTGAAAGTTGGCAATCTGTTGTCGTTATTTTTATTCAACCAATTCAATCCACCACCGTCAGTCCCTACCATATGATTTCCATTTTCGCTCTCCAAAATCGATAGAATAGATCGATGTTTTAGATCATTAGTCTTTTTCAATGAAGGAGAATAGAATTGAAACCAAGTTTTATTGGGCTTGTACACATTGACACCTCCATTATAGCTTCCTATCCATATGTTTCCAGTTTTATCCAGCGACATGCATTGAAGGGCATTGCTATTTAGTGCAGTTTTATCCTCTACTACATAAGTGTGCGAAGAAATTTCTTCTGTAAGCGGATCGTAAATATTGAGTCCATCACCGTCCGTAGCTATAAATAATTTGCCATCTGAAGATCTTAATATGTCTCTTACAACATCGGAATTGATCGTCCTAATTCCATTGTTTGTAGTAAAATGGATGTAGTCTTTTGTAAGTAAATCCATTTTATAAAGTCCAGTCCCCTCTGTCCCAACCCATAAATAGTCCCCGTCCAAAAACAGCTTCTTTCTATAGCCGCCCATATTGGGATAATTAGGTAGCATTTCATGACTCAAGTCAAATTGGTCCCCGTCGATTAAATAATTCAGTCCTCCTCCTGCTGTTGCCACCCAGATAACACCGTACTTATCTTGTACAATGTCAAATGCAAGGTCATTCGATAGATTAGAACTTACATGATCAAATACTTTGGATCTTTTAGAAATTGGATCATATCGTAGAACTCCTGCCCCGACAGTTGTAATCCATATCTTACCAGCTTCATCCTCTAAGAAAGCTGTTACATCATAACCTTGTATAGATGCTAGTGCAGGCTCATTCTGAAGATTGATAAACTTATCACCGTATCGTCCTTTAAAATTTATTCCGTTCTTTTTAGTGCCAACCCAGAGATTCCCTTGACTATCCTCAAATAGAGAAGAAATATTTTTTCCTATAAATCCCAAATCATCCCGTGTGGCATCATTGGAGCGATATATCTCAATAGAGTAACCATCATACTTATTGAGACCATTCTGAGTCCCCATCCATATGTAGCCGTACTGATCTTGAATTATGCAAAAAACTGTGTTATGAGATAATCCATCATTGATCGTCAGGTGATCAAAGTTCAATGCGGAAGAAGCTTGTTGTGGTGCGGTATTTATCTGTCCTATGCACAATGGCACAGAAAAAGCAAGTACAGCAAAAAAAGAATAGATTCTAATGAATAATCTCATATTGTAAATAAATGAAATTTCGAAAACTATCGAAAAACAGAGATAGTAAGATTGACACAATATATCAAAATTTCATAGTTGAATTTGACAAGCGCAATAATTATAAAACAAAGTTCTGCATTTCACTTTGCCAAGAATTCATACTAAAATCCATATGCGTAACGCTAAGTTCACCAACTCACATGTCGAATCCACCTTGTTTCTTAAATTGTAACAAGCACGCAATTTTACTCCTATTGCAAAATTTCAATACGTTTATTAAATTTCATAGAAGTAAATTCGATACTCCGCACTTGTGCATTCCCGGATTTTTCAACGTCATATCTTATAAAAACAGTATTTTAGTACACGAATATAAATCTTATGAGTCAACCTAGTTTTCTGAAGAATTTACCGTTACAAGAGCTCAAGTTTTTCCTCGCATTCATTGGTATTTCCATGCTTTTCGGCTTCAAGTCTTGCACTTCTTCACAACAAATAAAAACTGATCAAAACATGGCCTATAGTGATTACGAAGAATTGTGGAAAGCGTATGTCGATCTGCGAGATGAAGGAAAATATCAAGATGCACTTACTTTCCTTACTTCTATCGAAGACAAAGCTATTGAAGATAAAAATGAAGAGCAACGCCTAAAAACATGGTTTGTAAGATTTGATAACATAAACCCTTTGGACGAAAGCCCACTCATCAATCAGATCAACTATATTGAAGAACACATTAGCGAACTTAACGCCACTAGTCAAGCAATTGCAAATTCATACCTTGCTGAAGTCTATAATAGATACTTTCAGCAAAATCGCTATAAGCTTAGAAATCTAACTGACGTTAGTGGAGAACCAGCAGAAAATATACAGCAATGGACAATCAGACAACTTTTAGAAAAAGTCGAGGCATTGTACCTTATGTCCATTTCTGATAGAAATACGACCGACGTCTCCATCGAAACATACAATGCTTTGATAGAGGATCTGAATGAAAACGGGAAGTTGCTGAGAACAACAATTTATGACCTACTAGCTCATAGAGCCATTGATCATTTTAATTCCATCTATGCAAATGTCACAAAACCTGTTGACGCGTTTGTTTTTGATCAAGAGGAGGCTTTCGCCCAAAGTGAAATATTTTCGACTGCGGAAATAAATAGTCCAGACCCGCACGACAAAATTTACCGAGTTCTTCAAGTTCTTCAAGAACTTGAGCGCTTCCATCAAAACTCAAACAGACCCATTCTTGACGATATTGTTCTAAAAAGATTACAGTTTACTTATAAAAATGGTATTCATGACCGTAAATCAGAATTATATGTAAACGCTTTAAATGATGTATTTCAAAATGCAGAATCAAACGCAGCCTTCGAAGCTGCTAGACTAGTAGTTGAATATCATACAAGCCAAGCAGAGCAAAGATATTGGAATCAAGAGAAAACAGCTGATGCTTCTAACACTCATTATCAAGAGGCGATCAAAATGATCGATAGTGCCATCGAAAAACTAGAAGACAAGGAGCACCAATCGATACTTAAGGCACTAAGAAGCAATATCACCAGACCGCAATCGTCTTTCAATGCAGAGCAAGTTTATCCGATCAATCAATCATTTCCGATCCTAATTAAATTCAGAAACCTAGAACAGATAGACGTTAAGATATTTGCACTTCCTGAAGCTGAGTTAATCAAATATTATGAAGACAACAAGATAGAAGCTCATGCATTGGCAAAGAATCAAGTTAGAAAAACGACGTACAAATTCCCAGCAACAAGTGATTATAACTGGCATTCCATTGAATGCATCGAAAAGCCTTTGGAGAATGGGGCATATATTCTTGAGCTAAATGATAATAAAGGAAATAAATCAAGTCAAATATTACATATTTCTAATATATCTTACTCTCTGAATAACAATCAGTTTATTCAAGTTTCAGATCGTATATCTGGAGAACCATTGGATGCTAGCATTTCTCAGTATAATTATGAATGGAAAGGCCGAGATCGAAAGCTAAGAAAAGGGTCCAAAGGTCAAGCCTCGATGGTGGGGATATACACTCCAGAGAAATCGAAAAATCGTGCTAGTATTTACCGTTTGGAAAACGATGGAGACGTCCTATTTCTAAATAATTACATATCGATTTACAATAATGAAAATAGAGAACAAACACAGAAACTTTACGGATTTACCGACAGATCAATTTACAGACCTGGACAGAAGGTCTACTATAAAGCAATCTTTACAGATCATCCCAAAGGTGAAGAACCAAAAGTACTTTCAAATGAATCGATCCAAATCATATTAAGAGATGCCAATTATCAAGAAGTTGCAAAGCAAAATACAAGGACCAATGAATTTGGGTCAATTCATGGAAGTTTCGATTTACCAACTAATCTACTAAATGGTAACTTCACGATCGAACTAAAGTCCAAAGGAAATATCAGAAATCAACTTTCTGTATCTGTCGAAGAATACAAACGACCAAAATTTTTAGTTGAAACTGAACCGATAACCGAGAAGTACAAATTGAATGAAGAAATTGCACTTCGAGGTACTGCCAAATCTTTTGCTAGCTCCCCTATCGATAACGCTGTCGTTTCATTCAAGGTAACAAGATCACAACCCTACAGATACTACTATCGCTACTACAATCCTGCTCCGTCGAAAATCATTGCAACTGGTTCAACTAAGACCAATCCAGACGGTACTTTTGATATAGATTTCATAGCAGAACCAGACCTTTCAAACAAACAAGAGAATCCAGTTTTTACCTATCAAATAAACATCGAGGTAACGGACATTTCAGGTGAAACACGCACAACGAGTACTTACATTTCTGCTGGAAAACAATACTTTTTACTTAACATGCCTTCTGAACAACGATTTTACGAAAAAGGCAAGCATACCATTCCGATCTCTTTAACGAATCAGAATTCCGATCCGGCATCAGGTACTGTCAAGATTAAGGTTGAGGCGCTGGATGCACCATCGAAAACAAAGATCAACACCTACTGGAATTCTGCAGAATTCTATCATAACTCTCAATCTGAATACGAAAGTTTACTTCCTTTTTATGCTTATGGAAAGACAGGACAAAAAGAAGATTGGAAAATAGTGAATGAGCTTGTAGGTGAATCGATTGAAATCAGCGGCAATCTAGACTATGAACTACCCAACTTATCTTCAGGTCATTACAAAATCACAGTTGAACAAGATAATGCAATTACCGCATCTAGCTTTATTGAAATTGTTACCGCGGATAAAACTCCGGTCTCTATTCCTCTGGCGATTTCGAGCGACGAAAAAGTCTATCAGCCTGGTGACCAAGCCAAAGTAAGTATATATTCAGCTTACGAAAATATGGTGACATACGTTGATATTCTGAGAGTTTCTGGCACTGAGAGGCGCCAAGTTAAAACTGTTAAAGGTAGCAATGAATTAATAATTCCTATCAGTAAAGCTGATCGTGGCGGCGTACTTGTGTATGTAAGCAGTGTACACCAGAATCGACATTATACAGAATTTAAGAAGTTAGATGTTCCCTATCTAGACAAAAAGCTTTCGTTTCAATGGGAGTCCTTCCGTTCTGACCTTCTTCCCGGTTCGCAGGAGAAATGGCGGCTAAGAATCACAGACAACAAAAGTCAACCTGTAATTGCCGAAGTGCTTAGCAGCATATATGATGCCTCTCTTGATCAATTCAGACCACATTCATGGAATCCATTTTCACTAAATGAGATTCGAAATTGGTTTAATGTTAATCCATACGGTTTTGAAGAAATCAGAGGAATTGCGATCAAAGTCAAAGAACAGAGTTTTTATGATCTACCAAGTACAATTTACCCACGTCTCAATTCAAGACTTTTTGGCAATCGACTCGAATCTGTATATGCTGGTGGTCGAGGCAAAAGGGGTATTCTCCGTTCGTCAGCACCTCCTCCCGTAGCAGAAAGCGCAATGGAAGATTCAGAAGGTGTGGAATATGATGAAGTTATGGTAACAGCTGATAAGTCGGCTAATAAGTCGCAGCCGCAGGCTCAAACACCAGAGGTCCAAAAAGCTGAAGTTGAAATACCCGTAAGGAAGAACTTGAATGAGACAGTATTCTTTCTTCCCGCTTTAAAAACAAATCAAGATGGCGAGACGATTCTGGAATTCACCATGAATGAAGCATTAACCACATGGAAATTTCAAACCTTTGCGCATACTACAGACATGAAATTCCACTTGGATACCAAATCTCTAGTTACTTCAAAAGACCTAATGGTTTTCCCATCTGGACCTCGCTTCTTCCGCGAATCGGATAGAATCTCCTTACCTGCGAAAGTGCAAAACATGTCGAAGGCATCTATCACTGCATCAGTAGATCTCAAAATATATGATGCTTTAAGTGGTCGTGAGGTAACTTCAATATTCACTCAAGAAGAGATAAAACGGTCCATAGAGATAGAAGCCGAGCGGTCTAAGGTAGTACATTGGGAGCTTTCGATACCGAAAGGAATAGAAGCAATCAAATACACAATAAGCGCAAAATCCGGCAGTCATACGGACGGCGAAGAAAATAGCGCTCTAATCCTTCCAAATCGGAAACTAGTTACAGAATCACTCGCAATTTCGATCCCAGCATCTGATACGAAGAAGGTAACTATTCCTAGCATTGACAGAATAAATACTTCAACAACTGCAGATCCACATCTATATCAGGTGTCGATAACTAGTAATCCTTCGTGGTTAGCTGTACAGAGTCTACCATACTTGATGGAATATCCCTACAAGTGCACGGAACAAATCTTTTCAAGATATTTCGCAAATAGACTAGGTGCCTATATTTTACAACAAAATCCAACGATCGAAGAAGTCTACCAATCGTGGAAAGATAAGGATCAACTTATCTCTGCACTGACGAAAAACGAAGAGCTCAAATCGGTTATTTTACAACAGACTCCTTGGGTCATGGACGCTATTTCTGAAGAAGAGCAGATGCAACGACTTGCGTTCTTGTTTGATTTGAAAAAAATAGAATCAGAATCAAAAGAAGATTTATCAACGATCCAGCAGCGACAAAATGGAGGAGGCTTCCCTTGGTTTCCTGGAGGACGCCCCAATTGGTACATCACGCAGCACATTTTGGAAGGATTTGGACAATTGGATAAAATGGGAGTGATCGATCGGCAAGATGGTCAAGTAAGATCTATGATTGCACAAGCACTACAATTTCTAGAAAAGGAAGTTGAAGAATACGATCGTCGACGCACAAGTACTGATTACCTATCCCCTATTATCGTGCATTATTTGTATGTACGATCATTTTACCCAGAACATCAAGCCAGCAAGAACGCTCAGAAGCTTATTGATGAATACACCAAAAAATCACAGGATCTGTGGCTTGATCAAGGCATTCTTTCTCAGGGACATCTGGCATTATATTTCCATCGAAACAACGACAAAGAGTGGTCAAGCAAAATCATAGAATCACTTCGTCAGCGTACTATCTACAAAGATGATCTTGGTCGATATTGGAAGGAAGTAAATGGCTATTTTTGGCACGAAAGTGCAATTGAAAATCAAGCTTTGCTGATTGCAGCATTTGATGAAGTAACTGCTGATATACGAAGTAACAATGATGAGATTGACGAGATGAAGCAGTGGTTACTTAGTAATAAGCGAACAAATTCATGGAAGTCCACCAAAGCGACCACGCATGCAGTTTACGCTTTGATACAAAGAGGTGAAAAGTGGATTTCAAACGATAAGTTAGTTACAGTAAAAATTGGCGATGTTGAACAGAAAATCCCACAAGACAAATTAGTTGAAGCTACTGGGCAATACAATTTAACCTATCGAGGTGAAGAAATCTCGGATGATATGAAAGACGTTGAATTTATAAATTCGAATGACCATATTGCATGGGGAAGTACAACAGTTCAATACTGGGAAGACCTAGATAAAATCAAATCATATCAGGAAACACCTCTTAAAGTCCGACGAACTTATTTCGTTAAACGCGTTACTGATAGAGGTGATGAATTAATCGAACTAACAGGAGGTGAAACCTTATCTGTAGGAGATTTGTTAACTGTAAGAATCCAACTGATCGTTGATAGACCAATGGAGTTCATCCATTTACAAGACCTCAGAGCTTCAGGCACTGAACCAATAGATGTCCTCAGCAAATATCAATGGAAAGGAGGTCTGGGCTACTATATGGAAACCCGAGATGCGGCTACTAATTTCTTTGTCGACTACCTACCGAGAGGTGAGTATACCATAGAATATGATCAGCGAGCAACACAAGCTGGATATTTCAGCGCTGGTTTGGCAACGATTCAGCCGATGTATGCTCCAGAATTTGGAGCCCAATCTGACGGAATTAAGCTAAAGATACTCGAATAACAACAAGATGCCTTTTGACCCAATGATGACAAGAATTGAGCGACTTTTGCATTAAAACAGCGTTAACATATTTACATTTTGTACTATATTGTGCAAAATTTTAAAAGTACTTTTCATATGAATATCAGTGAAATGAAAAATGATTTTAAGAACTGGCAAAAAATGGTCAGGACTTATATTAAACCCAATAATAAACTAGCTGTAACACAGATAATTACATCTTTTGCTCCTTTCGTGGGACTGTGGATTTTGATGTATTTTAGTCTCGAATGGTCATATTGGCTAACACTTGCTCTCGGTTTTCTGAATGCATTCTTCTTAGTTCGAATATTTATCATCCAGCATGATTGTGGACATCAGTCTTTCTTCAAAAACAGAAAGCTTAACAATGCGATCGGTAGAATCTGCAGTGTATTCTCACTCATCCCATACACATATTGGGCAAAATCACATAGCTTCCATCACGCGCACACAGTGATGTTACATGAGCATCGAGATATCGGTGATATCAACACACTCACTGTTGAAGAATATACCGCTTTGTCTAAATTTGGTAAGTTTAAATATCGAATCTACCGTTCAGTTCCGGTGATGTTCTTAATAGGGCCACTTTACTACATTTTGATTCATAACAGATTGCCGCTAATACGATTTAAAGACTGGAAAAAAACTAGATATAGTCTTATCTGGAATAATCTGCTAGTTTTTGGTGTGTATATAGCACTAGGATTTCTAGTTGGCTGGAATAACTTCATTAAGGTACAAATACCTGTGACTATCTTTTTTGCGATGATTGCAATTTGGTTTTTCTATGTTCAGCATCAGCATGAACAGAATTACCGTCAATGGAAGGACAAATGGGATTACCTAACCTCTGCAATTAAAGGAAGTACATACTATAAGCTACCTAGATTACTACACTGGTTGACAGGTAATATTGGATTTCACCATATTCACCACTTGAATTCTCTGATTCCAAATTACCATCTAAGAAAGTGCCACGAAGAAAACGAAGTGTTTGAAAAGCATGTCGTTAAAATGGGTATTCGAGAAAGCTTCAGAACGATCAGCAATAAGTTGTGGGATGAAGCCAATGAAAAAATGATCTCATTTCGCGAGTACAATAAGAAATACGCACTAGCTACCTAAATCAACGCAACACATGTCACACAAACTTCTCTTACTGATCAGCTTTTTCTTGATAGCTTTAGTGGGTCAATCCCAAAATGATATAAAACATGTTGAACCTCCGTTTTGGTGGCATGACATGATCAATAGCGAGTTAGAAATATTGATTCATGGTGATAAAATAAGCAGGCTTACGCCCAAAATGTCAGATGAATCAGTAGTAGTCACAGACGTAACTCCGGGTGATTCTGACAATTATCTTTTTGTGTTAGTTGATTTATCAAACGTACAAGCTGCTACTAATTTTACCATTACCTTGGTTGGAGATGGTAGAGATATCGAAATACCATATTCTTTGAAATCCAAACGCGGAGGTTCCAAACGCTCTGCAGGTATCAAAAATGCAGATGCAATTTACTTGATTACTCCTGACAGGTTTAGAAATGGTACAAAAGAAAATGACAATATCGAGGGTATGAAGGACCCTGCCGCCAGAACAGAATATGGCAGACATGGCGGTGATCTGAAAGGAATTTCTCAATCACTTGATTACATCGACGAATTAGGATTCAATGCTATTTGGCTTAACCCTGTTCTAGAAAATGATATGGCCGAGGCATCATATCATGGATATGCAACAACCGACTACTATAAAGTTGATGAACGCTTTGGTGGTAATGAAGCATACCTACAATTATCTGAAGATTTAGAAAATCGTGATATGCATCTCATTATGGACATGATCGCTAACCACTGCGGATCATCACATTGGTGGATGTCTGATCTTCCATTCAAGGATTGGTTAAACTTCCAACAAGCTTATCAAAACGGCAAAATTGGTAAAGATGAAATAACAAATCACAGAAGAACTACCCTGCTTGATCCCTATGTTCCACAGAGTGAACGTGATCAGATGGTTCAAGGCTGGTTTGTTCCCACAATGCCGGACCTTAATCAAAGAAATCCACACATGTCACGCTATATCATCCAAAACAGCATTTGGTGGGTAGAGGTGATGAATTTAGCAGGAATTAGACAAGATACATATCCTTATCCTGAAGAAGATTTTCTGACAGATTGGTCTTGCGCGCTTATTGAAGAATTCCCCAATTTATTTATAGTAGGAGAAGAATGGAGTCCAAATCCGCTAGTCGTATCATATTGGCAGAGACGAAATAAGTCGAAAAAAACCATAAGCTCTGCGACATCTTGTCTACCATCCTTAATGGATTTCCCCATGCAGATGACCTTGGCAAAAGCTTTGCAGAATACGGAAACTTACACCACAGGATTTCCGCAATTATACGAACTCATGTTGAATGACGTCATGTATCCTGACCCTATGTCACTTGTCATATTTCCCGACAATCACGATATGAGTCGGATCTATACCCAACTTGACGAAAACTATGGGAAATGGAAAATGGCCATGGCGTATTTCGCTACCATGCGCGGTATCCCTCAGGTTTATTATGGGACAGAAGTCTTAATGAAAAACCCAGGTACAGGATCACACGGAATCATCAGAAGCGAATTTCCAGGTGGGTGGGATGATCATACTTCCGATGCCTTTACGGGAGTCAATATGGACTCGCTGTCACTTGAAGCACAGAATTACACAAGAAAGCTATATCAATGGCGAAAATCTGCGTCATCCATTCATGAAGGAAACCTGATGCATTATGAACCCAAGAATGGCGTCTATGTCTATTTTAGATATACTGATACAGAACAGACTATGATTGTATTGAATAAAAATTCAGAAGCACAGATACTTGATCTTGCTCGTTTCAATGAAAGGCTTTTTGGATACAGTACTATGAGAGACATCATTTCAAATAAGGAGTATTCTCTAACTTCGCCTCTCACAGTGTCTGCAAATGAAGTTGCTGTTTATGAAATGAAGAAGTAAAAGTATTACCAACCTCCATGATCGAGATGTTAGTTAGCATTGACGACTTTTGAGTGTCGCTTGTCACAAAAAAAGGCATCCTTTAGTTTTTTTTACCAATATTCCCTAATTTGTACATGATTGAACACCTAAGGAAACCCGCGTAAATCATCCCATCCAAAGGTCCATTCTGGTGTATTGATTATTTCTGACTTTGTCGAATACCAAACACCTCCGTTTGATGGATTTATCAATACTTGTGTTTCCTGCGCTGGCATATAACTCTGTGCTAAAACAAATTCTTTCTCACTACTTATTGGGTTAACTGCGACGTCTAAAACGATAATTGCGTGGCCATAAGGACGCCCCCTTTGAATAAATACATCTCCAATCTGAATATCATCCTTCTTATCGACAGCTATAAGTTCGTCATGCAAAGAAGAGGTATTTGCGTAGGAAAAAATATACTTCATATACTTTCGGAATGTCTTGTAATCCGTTTGCCCTTCCTTGTAATCCAAAAAATACCTCGGCTTACCGTCTGAAAGGAAATTGAAATGAATCTCATCGTAACAGTTAGCTTGATACAAAAATTCTGCACGGAGTCGCATCACGGCATCGGCGCACTGCTGAAGATCAACTGGATCAATATCCATATCGATTACACGATCGTAAATTCCTTCAGAAGGTTTTGTGTCACCATCGTAATATTTAACTTCTGTACCAGCTGATTTAAGGGGCAAATTTCGTAAGTAATGGGCATACGAATCATAGGGCACTTCTACCCTTTCGAAACCATCTGAGACAGCATACACAGTGGAAATAGTTTCTTGATTCTGAGCATGCAAAGACAAACTGCTTGCAAGACACAAAAAATAAATCATACATTGAAGAACGTACCGCATATCATTCAAACGATTGCTCGATCATCGATGTTTCAATCAACTAAAGTTTATATCCCCACGTCATCGAGGTTTTAGCCTCGTAATACAATCAAACTTAAAAAAGTACGAGCCGAAAGGCTCGAGGACATGTTTGCACCAAAGTTTATCACCACACATCATCGAGGCTTTAGCCTGGTAAGCTGTTTAACCCTCATCTAACCCACCTTCCGAAATACATAGATAACTGAACTACAACGATCAACATTGCTTGCGGAGGCTCGATAAGAAGAAAAGCCTCTTCTAAAACCACCCAGTAAACTAGTCTTACCATTCTTATATTTCTCACTCAAAAGAGAGACATAGAAGCTATCAAAAGGCATCGGTTGTTTGTCCACAAGCGTATACCCTTCTTGTTCAACCATAAGCTTCATTGTCGAGGGACTAAAGTGCCAAAGGTGGCGCGGAACATCATAGGCTGCCCAATGTTTGCCGTAGTATTGACCATCTTTTGATGTGAAGTTGGGTACAGCGATGATGAGATGTCCATTTTCGGCTAAGATTCGCTTGAAATGCTGAAGATATGATTTTGGATCATAAAGATGTTCCATAACATGCCAAAACGTTATCACATCAAATTGTCCATCTTGGAAAGTACTATTTCCAAGAGCATCTGGCTCGTGGACTGAAATTCCAAAAGTCTTTTGGGCGTAAGCCCGAGCCTCAGGATCAATTTCTATGGCTTCAACATGGTGTCCTTGACTTTTAGCATAGCCCGGGAAATAACCGGTACCCGATCCATAATCAAGTAATCGACCAAATCGAGAATACTTACGGACAAGCTTGTACTTGCGTGAAAGCATAATCTGACGCACACGGTGATAGAGATTATTTACAATCCCTTTCTTGGTATCGGAATGAGAAATGTAATCTTCGCTCTTATAGTAGGGAGCTATACTTTCTTGATCTGGCACATTCTGTGTGAAATGAAATCCGCATGATATACACTCCCAAATTTCATAAGGCTCCTTGGATATCGAGTAATCCTTAGTTTCCAGAGCCTTAGATATAGAGCTACTACCGCAAATTGTACAGTCAGAATAGTTGATTCGATTCATGGCCTAAAGTTACGTCATTCATATGTAATGGCTATAAAACTCAGTTGAAGGCTTTAATTCTAAATGATTGTTATCTGTTCTACTTCTGATACAACCACTCCTTTCCAAAAAACTACACGTCCTTTTATAGCTTTAGCAGCATCTTTTGGTTCTGCATAATACCAAACTGCATCAGCATTTTCTTTTCCGTCCACATCAAGAGAGTAATAATTTGCGGTACCCTTCCATGGGCAGAAACTCTCAGTTTTTGAGTCTTTCAATCGTTCTTTATTGACACTTTCAATCGGAAAGTAATAATTCCCTTCGATATTCACTAGATCATCGCTTTCTGAGGTCACCTGACCATTCCATTTTACTACTTTTTTCATTAATACTTCTTTTGTAGATTAAATTTATTGGATTAACAATTCTATCTAATATTATACAAGTGAAGACCGAATATAGTTATTTTTCGATACAGACGTGACTCGGCATAACCATGGCATAAAGTTTATCTCGGCCAAACTAATAGTATCAAATTCACAACATGATAATGGATTTGTCTATTATGTAGAGATATAATTTGAATGAAAGAATTCTTGTTTATCACTTGAATATACTACTCGAGTAAAACAGCTTGTATAAGCTGTCGTTTGTTATTTCCTGGTAAGGATTCGGCCTTGATCCAATTGCGTTAAAAATTGCGAAAAATCTTACGTAAAAATGCTAACTGTTTGAGCACACAACAGTCGATAATTTTAGCTTCCATATTTCACAGCGAATAAATGCCTCTGAAATACAAGTGTTGCGGCGAGTTTTAGCATTTTAGTAAGTTTGCAGCTATTTTAGCAATTGCTGATCACAGCCTTGATTTTTTGGTTCCTTTTATATCAAGCAAAAAGAACAAAGTGTCTATCTTTCTTTTCTCGCATGGAAGTAACCTTTGTCATTTAAGAGTGAAGAATCATACCATTGATATTTTTGTGGAGGTGTCACAATCCGAACGAATACAGTCAATTAGTTCTTACTAGATTATCTAGAGTTAGTAACACCGAAAAGAAGCCGAAATGACATACACAGGCTGCGCGGAGTTGAAGTAATCTCGGTAGGCTGAGCGACAGCCGAAGCCTATTTCCTCTTCTTCTTCACCTTCTTCTTCTTTGACTTTGCATCAAGCTCCTCTGAAAGCTCCATCAATTTGCGCCAATCCGTATCGTGTTGTTCGCTGAACAAGATGGTCTCTTGATAGTCTCCACCTTCGATGTTCAAGACTTCAATCTTTTCTCCTGTGTATTCTTCTATTTCCTTCAAAAGTGGTCTTTCATCAGGACTACAGAAGGAAACTGCTTCTCCCTTCTTACGCATTCGGCCAGTTCGCCCTACTCTATGGACATAGTTTTCGGGTTGTTCGGGAAGATCATAATTCACGACATATCGAACATTATCCACATCAATACCTCTAGCCGATAAATCAGTCGAAATCAATACTGTTACAACGCCTTGTTTAAATAAGTCAAGACTAGCTTCGCGTTCATTTTGGTCAACATCTCTGTGTATGCATAAACTTGCGATTCCTACCCGTTCCATTGCTTTCTTCACCCGTTCTGCTCTGACCATTGTACGAACAAAAACCATCACTTTATCTTCTTCGTGTTCACGAATCAAACGCTCTAGGAAAAAGCGTTTATCATCCATCTCCATGAAAGCAACAGTATGGTGAATATTTCCTGCAATCGGATTTTTGGGAGAAATCTGAATACGTATAGCTGATTGCTTAATTAAGGAATAGGCAATTTTCTTGATCTTCTCATTTATCGTAGCTGAGTAGAAAAGCGTCTGTTGTCTACCTGGTAGATTGGCCACAAGCTGTCGAATATCATGTATAAAACCTAAATCGAGCATATGATCCGCCTCATCTAATACCAATCTAGAAACTCTATGTGCAATAACATAACCTTGACTCATCAAATCAAATAATCTGCCAGGAGTAGCGACAACAATATCTACTCGATTCTTCAAATCAACAATTTGATCGTCGTACTTCACCCCTCCATAAAGTCCAGTGACTTCAACTGTGGTGTACTTACAAAGACCCTCGAACACATCAACCAATTGTGTAACCAACTCGTGCGTAGGAGCTAAAACAATACACTTAAGGCCATCCTGTCGACGTTGCACTCGCTTTTGCTTTTCAATTAGCTGTACTAGCGGTATAGCAAAAGCAGCAGTCTTACCGGTACCTGTCTGCGCTACAGCCAACAAATCCTCACCATTCAATACATTTGTTATACTTCGATATTGAATATCTGTAGGTCTGCGCCAACCTTGCTCATGTATAGCCCTCGTCAACTCAGGTACAAAATGATAATCTTCAAACTTCATAAGGTGGGATTTATGTTGCAAAGATACATTTTCTATATCGCTCTCTATTTATTTGCAAGTATTACTAAAGTCGAACAATCGTGAATGAGGGCATTGTCGGATCGTCATGGACAATGAATTCATATGTGATTCCATTCTTGTAGATCAGGCCCATACATGCAGCTCTTTGTGGTCTAAGTCTTGTAGGAAACCAATACTCTTTCTGCTTTGGGTCTATGGTGATAAACATTGCGCCAGGTAATCCGATATCATAGAAACGGTTTGATGAAGACTTATAAGGGCTTTCGCCCAAAATACGTTGCATACTATCCCTCACTTGATCCGTATTATCGTCAACAATACCTACTTCTGCCAGCTGTATATATACTACCTTGCTCTGTGAGCTTGGGAACTCAAAATCGCGATGAAAGATAACCTCGGCGATGTTGTCATTGCCGTCATAGAAGTACACGGAATCTGCATTCCAAGAAGATGTATGAATAATAACATCATCGCCATCTGGAATAGGCTGAAGACCATGCTTCTCCAGTAAATCTAATGTAAATTGTAACCCTGACTCCGAAACTAAGATACAGTAATGATATATAGGCTGCTCATCTGACAATTCAAAGAATAGCTCAGACCTCCCACACGAAACCTTCAAGGAATCGGATATGAGCTCACTCTTCATCCCGATCTTATTGAAAAAATCCTGCTGGTTATGAAGATTAGAAGAACGAAAGTGAACTTGTTGGAAATAGAACACGCTGAATCTTTAGCTAGGTGAAAACTAGGACTTTTCGCTTGTAAATACTTTATCATAGCTAAACCTAGATAAGACTATTAGGACAAAGGCTAATATTGCTCCAAACTGCTCTCCATCACCAACGGCTATATGTGCACCGGCAGCGAGAAGTACATCAAACAAAAATCCTGCATAAGCCCATTCCATCAAGAACTTTGGTTTTCGTACCCATACTGCAACGACCCCAGCTATCTTGGCAATTGCAAGAGGGTAAACAATCCATGTAGGAAAGCCCAAAAGTGAAAACACCCCCTTTATCTCATCATAGTTAAACAAGTACATTCCTGCTGAGAAAAGGAATAGCAAACTCATTAAAACTGTTGACGCATAGTATACTATCTTCATTAGATTCATAAATCAGTTTCTAAAATAGTTAGATCTTCCAGATTGTAGTTCAAAAGTAAGTAAAAAAGCACTGTCACTCATTGAGGAAAATATCCAGCAACAATTTTATTTCTGATTATAAGTTATATTAATTTTATACAATCGTTATACTTGCAAGGAAGTCTGCTACCTCCTTGCTACTATGGAGGGTAATAAATTTGATAGTAGGCCTATTTTCATTAATGGTGAGCAACAATCTCTTCTTGGGTACCTTGTTGTACTGAATTACGTACTTGAGGAAATTGATATCGAAACGCTCACGGCAATTGTTCGGCATTCCGGGACGTACTAGACCATAATACTTGAAAACTCGCTTCATAGATCGATAATCAACCACAAGTCATATCACTCGTAATCAACCATTTGCCATCTATTTTTCGCCAAGCCAAAGTAAAAAGTCCTGTTGGCTTATCTAGAGTTCGAATCAACGTATACCTTCCAAATAAGAGCGCAGATTCAGCGGATGTTATCTCGATCTCAATGATCTCAAACGTTAGTTTACCCATCGCTTTTTTATCTGGGTAGCTTTTTTTATAGTTATTCCTAGTGTTTTCCCATCCATATGTCAAGTTACTACCGCTAAACCGAAGTTTATCAGATTTCCAATAGCCTTCCATAAACTGATCGATATTTGCTTCATTCCATGCTGCCTCTTGCATCGCCATGACATCCGAAATCGCTTCTTTCTGTTCATTCTGAAAACTCATTTCCCTCCAATCTACATTGGACGTTGAGGAACCGCAAGCAATTAGACAGACGAGAATGACGGCTGCAATGGTAACACTTAAAAAACGCTGTATTTGCTTCATATCGGAACGGTATAAGAAGGTTTATTTTGTAAAATAGATTTCGGCAGTGAAGATACAATTTCTTCGATGAGTACCGTGATAAATGCATGCTTGAGTAGACTAGCATGTTTAATTAGACTAATCTGCCTGGTAGGCACTGGCTCTGAAAAACTAATTACTTTTTTTGAACGACTTGGGACAAGATGCGAAATTGCGAGTTCAGGTATTATAGTACTCCCCTGTCCTTTGTCGACTAAGTTCATCAATGTTTCGATACTTCCTATTCTATAGGACAGTGATTGATGAACTTTTTCTTGCATTTCACACAGATTGAGTGCTTGTGTTCTTAAGCAATGGCCTTCTTCAAGCAATAATAGACGCTCCAAATTAATTTCTGTAGGAATAATGTAATTCTTATGATCTGGCACATCACTGTAGAGATAAAAGCGCTCATCGAAGAGTTTGATTTCATCAATATTCTCCTTCATGAGTGGTGTAGCCAAAATAGCGGCATCTAGAGAATTTTCATGCAGATCAGCTAGGATTCGATCGGTAGTTTGTTCAACGACTTCCAATTGAATGCCTTGATACTTTTCGACAAAAGAAGGGATAAACAAAGGCAGAAGATACGGTGCTAATGTTGGAATAATTCCTAGACGAAATGTACCTTCTAAACTTGTTTTCTCTTGATTAAGCATCTCTGTCATTCGCTCCTTTTCAAGAAGGATTGCTTTGGCCTGTTGGATCACTTGTCTACCAGCTTTAGTGGTGCGAACCGGAAACTCTGAGCGATCGAAAATCTGAACACCCAACTCTTGCTCAAGTTTCTTGATCATCATACTCAATGTCGGTTGAGTAACAAAGCTTAAATCAGCTGCTTTCGCAAAATGCTTTACTGTGTCTACTGCTATGATATATTCTAACTGTGCAAAATTCATCCACATCAATGTTATCTATATAAAGATAAGAAGTATAAATGCTATTTATTACTATTTGTACGTACTTTTACATTGAAATAGATTCTAAGTAACAGAAAGATTATATGATGGATTTTTTTCAAGCCATAAGAAATGGCAACGTGGAGCTTGTCAATTCGATGCTGAATACAGACAAGAGTCTTGCTAGTAGAACTGACCAGCGTGGCTTTACCTCATTAGTCATGGCCACTTACAGCGATCAGTTGGAAATTGTGAAGTTAATCTTAGAAGCAGGAGCCGATGTAAACTTGAAAGTAGGTCAAGGAAATACAGCCCTCATGGGTGTTTGTATGAAAGGCTACTTACCAATGGTTGAATTGCTAGTCGACCAAGGCGCAGTAATCGATGATCAAAATGAAACAGGTATGACCGCTTTGATGTATGCTGCTATGTTTGGGCATCAGCAAGTTGTTAAATTCCTTGTAGATAAAGGAGCAGAGATTACACGGAGTGATGCTGAAGGAAAGACAGCAGGAGACCACGCTGCAGCGAAAGGTTTCGATGAAATTTCAGTGATGCTAGAAAACTAGCTGCTATCCACATTAATAAGGACATCGCGTAGTTTGGACAAGCGATGAGGAGCAGTCCTGAGGAACCGAAGGATCCCGAGACAAGCCTTGAGTCAAGCAAAGGGATGAGGCTGAATGCCGAACTGCGCATCGTAGCGACCCCGCGCCCGCAGAAGCGGGGATGGCCCCAAAAAAAACCGGTTAAAGCACGAGAAAATCTACTTTTGAACAAGCCTACGATCTTGTTCGATCATATCTTGCATAATCATCATCGCTTCAAAAAGGTAATGATCTTTTGTAAGACCTTCAATGAAATCAAGATTTTTCGCTTTTCTGCTTTCGTCCAAGTCAATAAAATCTCGATCTTCTTTGAGATTTCTAATCAATATCCCTTCGACACTTGCATCTCTCATATCCTCAAAAGGTTTCAATTCAGCATCTTCTTTATCCACTTCAGCAAGATATTCATTCAATGATATTGAAATTTCAGTATCATCTTCTCGCTCTTCAACAAGCTCTCCATATTCTTGTACCTTATCAAAAAAGTCACTCTTCGCAACACGTGAAGCACTCTTTTTTGCTAATATTTCTTTGGCTTTGACCTTATAGACATCTTGTCCAAAGTTAACTGCGTTAATCTCTGAATAACTGAGAGCATCTTCATACAGATCCTCTCCATACTCCATGAAATCAAATTGATCGGGTAGGTGAATATCTGGTACTACGCCTTTCAATTGATTGCTAGACCCATTAATTCTAAAGAACTTTTGAGTAGTCAATTTGATCTGTCCCAGAGGTTTCACATCACTTTCCCCACGAATCATTCGATCTAAGTCATAAACTCCCTGCACTGTTGCCTTGCCAAAAGTCTTGTCTCCACCAACGATTATTGCTCGACCATAATCTTGAAGTGCTGCTGCTAAAATTTCAGAAGCTGAAGCGCTGACCTCATTTACCATGACAATCAGGGGACCATCGTACGTTACAGTAGGATCTGGATCGTACTGAACTTCAGGCTTACCATCTCTTGACTTCACTTGTACTACTGGACCTTTTTCGATAAATAGACCTGCCATTTCGATCACGTCAGGTAAGGAACCACCTCCGTTATATCGAAGGTCTAATATCACTCCATTTACTTCTTCTCGCTTTAGTTTCTCAAGCTCTTCTTCAATATCATTAGCACAACTATTACCACCATCAAATGTACTGTAGAAAATTGGCAAGTGAATATATCCAATCTTATCATTATAGCCTTCGGAACTGATTATCATTGATTTAGCCGCTGCATCATCAAGAATCACTTCGTCCCTTTCGATCATAACAGCATGTAGCGTGCCATCCAATCGCTTGACATTCAATATAACAGTTGTGCCTTTAGGACCGCGAATCATAGAAATAACATCGTCCAACCTCATCCCAGTGATATCAACTGCATCACGCTCATCTTTCTGACGTACGCTTAAAATCACATCATCAACTTTCAAGTCCTTACCCTTCCAAGCGGGGCCTCCAGGCACAATTGAAAATATCTTTACAAAATCACCAGCTTTTTGCAAACGTGCTCCAATACCTTCCAACTTATTACCCATTTGTATATCGAAATTCTCCTTCCCCTTAGGGGAAAAATATTCACTGTGTGGGTCAAATTGATGAGTTATAGTATTCATGTATTGGTCAAATCGATCTTCTCGACGCAGTTCATCCATTCTCAAGAACCATTCATCAAAAGTTTTTTTGACATCTTTTTGTGCTTTTTCTCTGATTTCAAATTCAGATAAAGAATCTGTCAGAATACCTTGTTCTTGAATTTCTGAAATTTTTGCTACTACACTGAATTTCATATACTTGCGCCATACATCCGCAAGTTCTACCGCATCAGCAGCATAGTCTCTCTTGTCCGCATCTAATTCCAGTACTTCAACATCATCAATCGCTAAATCTCCAGTGATAATACTTTCATAAATTTCATGGGAACGCTGAATTCCAGCTTCAATCAAATCTTCCGCTTCATTAAAAAAGGAAAAATTAAATGCTTCGATCTGATCATCAATTTCCCATTTATGCTTTTGCAAAACTGCAATATCTTGTTTTGTTAGAAATCGCTTTGATTGATCAATTTCTTTCAAGTAATCTAGGAATATTTCCTCTGAAAGTTCATCAGTAACATCTTTTGGTTGAAAATGAAGATAATCCACAATCCCCATTGTCGCAAACAAAATCCTGCTTTCACGTTTTTCATTTAGCTGATTGACAACATCCATCAGAGGATTCTGCATACTCATGAGAGTCACAGCTAAAAGTGCGGTAATTATGGCTAGAATCTTATTCATTGAAGGCTTTTTAGTTATTACAATAGTAACGGAATATCAGCTTAAATGATGATAAAGGTCTATCTATTAACATTATATTAAATGGTCATTTAATGATGAAACAATTAATACAAATGAGAAAGAGACAGATTCTAAACCAGAACTGCAATCAAGCATCCCTAAAATATCGTTGCACGTTCAATTCGTGAGGAATTTCAACCTTACCTTCGATGTAGTCGACTAATTGACTTGAAAAATAGGGTGCCAACGAACTACCTTTGGTACCCATACCGTTAAAGAGATGCAGATTGGAGTATTGAGGGTGGGTACCCAAAACTGGCTTTCTGTTCTTAGATGAAGGCCGAATTCCTGTTCTTCGATGAATTATCTCAAATGGAACTTTTATAGTTTTTGAAACAAATTCCAACAAGCGATTCTGCATCTTTTCACTTGTTTCTACAGTTAATTCATTCCACTCTGATGTAGCTCCGCACCAGTATAGATCATTACCCAATGGCGTGACAAACATGTCCTTCTTGTAAGCTTTAGTTAATTTCAATGTAGGTGCTTTGACAATCAGAAGCTCTCCTTTGGTGGGCGAAAAAGCCGAAATTTCAAAAAACGGATTATTAACAACTCGCCATCCCTCTGCAAAGAAAACGTGTTTTGCTTCTACTTCTTTATATTGAATTACGGGTTCAATCGACAGCGACTTAAAGTCAAACTCTTCAACAGAAATTGAATTCGATGTCTCTAAGTACGAAATATAATCTCTTTGCAATTCGCCTGTCAGAATCCGATAGCAGTTCTTTAATTCACCCATCAACTCAGGCAATTGCAGACTCTCTGACACATCTGCCATATCCGCCTTCTCAAGTAGAAATTGATACAAATAAGAATCTGCCGTTTTAGCAAGCCAAGTGTTTTCATCGGAAGCTGTTTGAAAGCTTCTAACTATATGCATTCGATCGATGTAGTTGGAATCTAACAACTGACCCAATTCATTATAACGCTCTGCCGCATAGGGCATTACCTCTTCAATCATCCACGACTTCACAAATCTCCTCCCAGTTATTGGATTTATTAAGCCAGCTGCAACGGATGTGCTTTCACCGGGAAGGTTTGCGTGAATATGGTGAACAGAATAATTACGTTTTTGTAATTCGAAGGACAAATGAATCCCTGCTAGTCCAAGTCCGACAACAATACAATCAACTTTCTTCATTAAGCTTTTCTTTTTGAGCTTTTGAGAGTGAAGCGACAACAAGTTCATAAGAATGGTCGATCAATTCATAAATCATTTTTTCGGTAAGAAGTCCATCCATCTGGACAGTATTCCAGTGTTTTTTATTCATATGCCAACCTGGTCTAACTTCGCTATATTCATCTCTTAGTAGAATTGCTCGTTCAGGATCACACTTGAGATTCATAGATAGATCTTCCTTATCAATATCCATTAATGCATACATTTTACCTGCCACCTTAAATACCAAAGTAGAGCCGTCGAACGGAAACCCTTCTGTGGTAGCCGGTTTCGCTAAGCAGTATAACCTTAATTGTTCTACATTCATAAATCAAATATAGAACACCTAATAAATGAACACCTAGAGAAATTTAAATTTCTCCAGTAGAAATATTGGAGACAGCTTATGGAATTTATAGTGACTCTACAGAATGTGTCCCATTTTGTACTTCTTGGTAGCGAAATAATCTTCGCTATATTCTTGAGTTGGAAGCACAATGGGAATTCGTTCGATCACTTCAATGCCATGCTCATTGAGGAAAGTAACTTTTTCTGGATTGTTAGTAAGTAGTCTCACCTTC
>CBFHTK010000001.1:478884-550933 GCA_965658745.1 Saprospiraceae bacterium
ATAACGCCAAGAAATTCTAGAATATCGATTGCATCCTGATAATCGCGCTCGTCTGCTTGATGCCCAAGCTTTAGGTTGGCGTCTACCGTATCTAGTCCCTGATCCTGCAATTGGTAGGCTTTTAGCTTCTCAATCAAACCAATGCCTCGACCCTCTTGCCGAAGATAAATTACAATCCCATTATGCTTTTGAACATAGTCCAATGAAGTTTGGAGTTGATCCTTACAATCACATTTAAGTGAGTGAAAAACGTCTCCTGTCATACATTCTGAATGAATCCTAAGAACAACAGGGTCAGTACCGTCGACATGTGGGGATACCATAACCACGTGAGGCATCATATCACCTGCTTTTTGGGCGAAAGCCAAAACATCGAATCGACCAAATTCTGTCGGAACACTTGCCTGCGACTGGAGGGTTACTTTACTCATAATTTTAAGAACAACTACAAAGATAGATAGTTCCTTCTGAAAAGTACTATTTATGGTTTCCTACCAGAAATATGCGTACAAGAATGCTACGATTAAGCATATCAAAATGGCACTAATATTAAAGGTCGACGAAGTTTTGAATAATCCTGGATGAAGATCGATTGCTTTCTCATCATCTTCCTTGCCTTGCTGGACGTTACTGATCACAGCAATTATCAACATAGTCAACAAAGCAGTCAATCCCATTTGATGTAAGAATGGAAGATTTGGGAAAAACGCACTGTCAACCCACCCTTTTGCACCAATTTTGAAGAACATCGCAATTGGAATACTCATAATCACACCCCATATTGCAGCACTGTTGGTTGCCTTTCGATAGAAAAGTCCCATAATAAATACAGCTAAAATTCCTGGCGACACGATACCTGTATACTCTTGGATATATTGAAAGACTTGTCCCAAGTTTCCAAGCATTGGCGCAATGAATATAGCTATAATAAGTGCAACACCTCCAGTAATCCGTCCAACATTTACTAGTCGAGTCTGAGATGCACCTTTGTTAATAAGTGGTTGATAAATATCCATTGTAAAGATAGTACTCGTAGAATTGACCATAGAGGCCAAAGAAGAAACAATCGCAGCTGCAAGTGCAGCTAGCACAAGACCTTTCAAGCCCATCGGGACATACTTTCCAATCAACCAAGGTGCGGCATTATCATTTACAAAATTTCCATCTTTTAAGAAAGTTGGATCAACTGAAGTAGCAGTAACTACACCAGAAGTTACGTCTACATTCATGACATATGCGATGATACCTGGTAACACGACAATGATAGGAATAATCAATTTTAAAAAAGCCGCGAAAGCGATACCTTTCTGTGATTCTTTCAGACTTTTTGCTGCTAGTGTTCGCTGAATAATATATTGGTTGAAGCCCCAGTAATATATATTTGCTACCCACATGCCACCAATCAGCACCCAAACACCTGGTAAATCCCACCAGGCATCTTTGCCGTTTGGCGTTAAAATTTCGCCTTTCTGAAGGATCATACTGAACTTCTCTGGTACAACTTCATAAACATGGGCTAGACCAGCAAACACACCACCTTCAGGTAATACATTGTCAAGCGCGATGATTACGGTAACAAGTCCACCAACTACTAGCAAGACCACTTGGATAACATCAGTCCATGCAACCGCACTCAATCCACCCCACAGTGAGTATGCAGCAGCGAACATACTCAAGCCAATAATACTAATCCACATTAATGACCCGTCACCATTTCCGATGATGGTATCCATCGCCTTGGCTCCTAGATATAAGACGGTAGTCAAATTGACAAAAACAAATAAAGCAATCCAAAAGATTGCAAGGATAGTTTTTAAATCTTTACTAAATCTCTTTTCAACAAATTCGGGAATGGTATAGAGCCCTTTCTCAATAAAAATCGGTAGAAAATATTTACCAACGATTAGCAATGTAATTGCCGCCATCCACTCATAACTAGCTATGGCTAAGCCGATTGCAAAACCAGACCCCGACATCCCGATGAATTGCTCCGCTGATATATTGGCAGCGATAAGAGACGCTCCGATTGCCCACCAAGGTAGCGACTTCGATGCAAGAAAATAATCTTCAGCGCTTTTCGTCTCACCTTTTTTGGTGCGAGAAACGTATAATCCAATTCCTAGAATTAGTACTGCATATGCAGCGAAAATGATGTAATCTAGTGTTGAGAAATTCATTAGTTGTTAAGTTTAGTTGGAAGTAAGTAGGATATTCTTTAATCTGTTACATGAAGCTTTTTTCTCGTTGAAAAACTAGTACTTATGTTTCCCTACTTCCCAATCGCTTTTGTTCGTAAGATACTTTTCCCCGCTCCCTACAGCAGGTTCTTCTAGCATTGTACCCATTGAATCATTCCATCTATTTAGGTAACCAAACAATGCAATAACTCCCATGATTTCTACAATCTCGCCAGAATCCCAATGCTTTCGCATCTCCTCCGATATTTCATCATTGACTTCATTTGGCACCCGGGATGCAGCAATCGTAAGATCAAATGCTGCCCTTTCAGCATCTGTAAAAGCTGGATGAGTCTTATACTCCCAAATATTATGCATCTGCTCTTCATGGGCGCCATAACGCTCAGCAGCGCGTATTGCATGCGCTTCGCAGTATCGGCAACCTGTTGTCATGCTAGATAGATAAGCGATTAAACGCTTTAGAGCGCTAGTTACTCGACCTTTATTCTCCATCACCGACTGATTCATTTCTAGAAATGCGGTCGATATTCTCGGACGATGCATCATTGTAAACAGACTATTTGGGGTGAATCCCAAAGTCTCTTCGTAAAAATTGATCATTTCTTGCAATTCTGGATTGGAATCACGGTCTACTGGAGAAACTAACGGTTGCTTCATTTATCTGATTTGTTTTGCTTTTGTATTGCTTGTTCAATCTAAAAATCACTTAACACTGAGATATTGCTTCTATGGCCAAAATCTCTCGTTCACATATTTACAAATTTAAATGTGAATAGACACTAAATCTGTATTGATTAATGATTTTTGCTAGTGTAAGTCAGTAAATGTAGCATTAGGTTAATAAAAAAGAGCGGACTATCACAAAATGATAATAATCGACTCTCATTATTTAACTAAAACAAAAAAGCTAAAGATGTTCTTCTAGACATCTCAAACTTTTATCTTGAAAGAACTGAGCTTATAATGTTCCTCTCAATTCTTGTTCTCTTTCTATCGCTTCGAATAAGGCCTTAAAGTTCCCTTTCCCAAATGACTTGGCTCCTTTTCGTTGAATAATTTCGAAAAACATTGTTGGCCTTGCTTGAACTGGCTTCGTAAAAATCTGAAGTAAATAACCTTCATCATCACGATCAACCAAAATTCCTAATTCCTTTAATGGAGCAATATCTTCGTCGATATGACCTACTCTATCTAGAACGGTATCATAATAAGTTCCGGGAACACGCAAAAACTCAACTCCTCGATCTCTCAAGGCTGTTACAGTTTCTATTATATTATCAGTAGCAACTGCAATGTGTTGGACTCCTGGACCTTCATAAAAATCAAGGTATTCTTCAATCTGAGATTTCTTCTTTCCGTCTGCTGGCTCATTAATTGGAAATTTGATTCTTCCATTCCCATTACTCATCACCTTACTCATAAGGGCAGTATACTCAGTTGAGATATCGTTGTCGTCAAAAGAAACGATCTGAGCAAAACCCATCACATCTTCGTAGAACTTAACCCAAGTGTTCATTTCTCCTAACTCAACATTTCCTACCATGTGATCTACATACTTGAGTCCAATTGACGCAGGAGCGTACTCGGGATTCCATTCCTTAAAACCTGGTAAAAATATACCCTTGTAATCTTTTCTTTCAACGAAAACATGGACTGTCTCTCCATATGTGTAGATTCCAGAGCGAACTACACTTCCTTGATCATCAGACTCTGTTTTCGGTTCCATGAATGACTTGGCACCTCTTTTCATTGCTTCGTTATATGCATAAGTTGCATCTTCAACCCATAGAGCTGTGACTTTGACTCCATCTCCGTGTTTATCAATATGCTCGCCGATGGATGTTCCACTTTTTAAAGGAGAAGTTAGCACTAGTCGAATTTTATCCTGCTCAACCACATAAGATTCAAAATCTCTATTTCCTGTTTCTAAACCCGCACAAGCTAAAGATTGAAATCCAAATGCAGATTTATAATAATGAGCAGCTTGCTTTGCATTACTCACGTACAATTCCAAGTAATCCGTGCCAAGTAAAGGCATGAAATCTTGTGCTGCTTCGAACTCTTTCGGTAGATGATCTGTTATCATAGTCTTTTCTCAATATTTGAAATGTACTCAAAAGTAAAAAATAATATTATATTTAGTTGCATGTGCAATCAATTGTCGGGCGACATATAATTCTGAAAGATATGTTCAAGCGTTTCAGAGAAGCGTCTGGTCTGATCTGCATCCAAACCGACTAGCCCTAGACGTCTAAGTTCGATGACAAGAGGTCTTACCTTGTCCACTAAGGCATCACCTTTTCGTGTGAGACAAATGTTTGTTGCTCGTTTATCTATCTTATCTGAAGTTTTATCGATCAAGCCTTTTTGGATCAGTCCGTCAAGTAATCTAGATATAGAAGGTGCATCTTTAAAGCTGAGTTCAGCCAGTTGTTTTTGACTTAGCACACCTTCTCTTTTCAAAATATCAATGATTACCCATTGTTCAGGTGTCAGGTCCACTCCATGCTCCTTGAAAAGCTGATGAAATCTTAATTTGATCATACGCGTTGCACGTTCCATCATAAAACCTAAAGGAAGGCTTTCGCTCATAGTTCACATATTTTTCGTAAAATACTAAAAGAATAAAAATACAGAAAGCTGAGGTGCATATAATAACTTCTCGGATCAAGTAATTGTAAAAATTGAAATCAGCTTGCAGTCCACAAGCATGCCAAAGTGTTACATTCAGCGAGTTATAGTCCTTAAGAAATCAATTTTACAAATCACTTTCAATTGATTTTCATAATTTGGAGTTTCACATAGGTCGCAAGAATTGACTAGCATGAATTTTTGGAAAAATCCCGACGAAGAACTGACAAAGAAACAAATAGTTTACGGCTTTCTAATCATAATCTTAATTTCACTACTTTGCCACTTGCCCTATTTCAGCATTGACCTTCAAGGCCATCATGCATGGAGAATAACGCAGACAGGATGGAACATTAGAAATTTTGTCCGTCATGACTTTAATATTTTTCATCCTCGAGTAAGTCATTTCAATAGTCAGTTTGAGGAGAATCTTTATCTTTTTGAATTTCCTTTAATGCAATGGCTGATTGCTAGTGTACAGCGGATCACGGGGGAGTCCATATGGATCTTACGAGGATGCATGTTTATTATCGGCACATGGGGAATTATGGGGATGCTTCGTTTGGCAACCTTCACTTTTGGAAGAACCATCTGGTCATTGCTAACAACTTTCGCTTTTGCTTTTGGTCCTGTTTACTACTATTACATGATCAATCCTTTACCTGATGTTTTTGCATTGGCAAGTGGAATTTGGTTTATATACTTTGCGTTAGAATACAATGTAAACAACAAAAGACTTTCAATTTTTACTGCTGCTATCTGTTTGGCTATCAGCGTTCTAAGCAAGTTACCTTACATAATATTTACGATTATCCCGATCTACTACTTCTTTAAAGAGCAATTACAAGCTAAGAAGGTCTTGACAAAGCAGATTTTGGCTGCAGCTATCCTGTTGGCATCAATTATACCTGCTTTTTTCTGGTACAAGTATACACTCCCTTTCTGGTCAGACATGCAGATTGTAACCGGATTGTTTGAGTCTAGCATGTCATTTGGTGAATTTTGGAAAATTTTCAGCTGGTATCTAAAAGAATACTTTCCTCGCGATTTACTCTCACCCATCTTGATGATTATGTTTTTAGCTGGTATTCATTACCTCAAAAAGTCAACTTACAAAAAGGGATGGATTCATACATTGATTGGTATCACGCTTTTCTATGTCATTTTTGAGTTCAAAGCGATCAAAACTGCTCACGATTACTACCTGATGCCGCTTCTCCCATGGATTTACATAACACTTGGGTTTGGGATTCGAGGAATTTGGAAAAACTGGAATCACGGGAGAACCATCGTCATTGTTCTCCTTGGACTTTCTCCGATATACAATCTTGTCGCTCTCAATAAATACTGGAGCGCTGCAAAAACACCATTAGGTAAAGATGCAGAACAACATCGCGTAGTGCTCAAAAATGCGGTCCCTGATGACGCTCTGTGCATCATTCTAAACGACAGATCACATTTTATTTTCAGTTACCAAATTGACAAAATGGGATTTGTGTTTAAAGATGATGATTTACCTGCCGCATTTGTCAAGGATATGATTATCCGACAAGGTGCAGAGTACATGTATTCGGATTCGCGGATTGTAGACGAACGAAAAGACATAAAGGTCTTTTTAGACTCTATGATTGTTGAAGCTGGTAATATTAAGGTTTGGAAATTAGTAGATAAGGAAGACTTGAAATAAAAATTCTTGGGCGATGCGACTGCTTGAAGATAAACTCAAAAAGTGATCAAAAATGCAATACTCAAAATTTAGATAGTACTGATTAATAAGGGCAGTCGCCGGCGACTTTCGGAGTTCGCTAAAGCTCCGTACTACTTCGCCCAGCTCGTCGTACCAAGTCCTACAGATGCCTATCGCGGGAATACTAGATTTCAGCTACAGCTTCACAAACTTACCTACTTGTACAATATCATCGGTTGAGCGATGTACAAGAACATAACTACCAGGTTGCCATGATCTTAAGTCCACTCTTAAATGGCCAGACTGATAATCCTCTTCCCAGATTAATTGTCCTAGCATATTGTAAGCTTGCATAGTTCCAATTGAATCAAAACGATTGCTATATGTAATATACAGATAATTATCTGCAGGATTTGGATAGATAGCAAAAGAATAGTCATTTTGCTCGACAGTAGATGTCCAAGTAGTCGCTGCCTGCACAGCCGCTAGAGCATCAATACGTCCGTGCCCAGCAATAAAGTTCGGGACTTGATCAGCAACAATTCCATCACATGCTCGTGGATCTTTTACAGGAACAGCTGTCTCTTTTAAGATTTTCTGAATTTCTTCTACTCTCCCCTTCAATGCTGGATTTGCGTCAAGCATGAGAGCAACAGCACCTGCTACATGAGGTCCTGCCATACTTGTACCTGACCATGTGCCAAAACCATCCAAAATGATGCTCTTAACATCCACTCCCGGAGCTACAACATCAGGTTTCCATCTGCCACTGCCATCGATAGTGATAGGACCATAGCTACTGAAATGAGCTACAGAATCTACTTGATTACTCGCACCTACTACAAAAGACGATTCAAACATTGAAGCAGGTCTATCAATACTAGAACACCCTTGCGAACCGTCATTTCCAGCTGAAACTACGACCACTATTCCGGCAGCTACTAAATTGTCTATAACCGTTTCCATAAACATCCAATTATCTGGATTGCAACCTTCAATCTCTGGACAACCCCATGAATTGGCAATCACATGTGGGGACTTTGAAGGATCGGGTAGATCATCATCTAGATCTGTTGGTGCCAAAAACCATTCGAAGCATTCTGTGTATGTCGAAGGACTCCCCCAACCTCTATCCATATTTCTACAACCGATCCATTGTGCTTTTGGAGCTACTCCTATCTTTATTTCCGGATCATTCCCAACCATCGTTCCCATAGTATGAGTTCCGTGATTATGATCATCACAAGGTATATCGCTGTCTAGCCCACAAGGATTATTGGCAGGATCATCATCTGGATCATTATGAAGTGGATTTAAAGAATGGATGGCATCGTGCCAATTATAACTATGTTCGTAATTGGCTCCGTCAAAACCTCTGTAATTTCCATTGATAAAGGGATTATCAAAATCGTAACCTGTATCTTGTCCAGCGACTACAACACCTTCTCCTTCAGTACCTAGTTCCCAGACTTTATCAGCCTGAATTTGACTTACTCCCCACTCTATCTCTTCACGATCGATCGACTGTCCACGATCATAGACTTGAAGTTGACTCGACTGGTCAAGAAGAATTGATTTTATTCCTTTGATTTCCTTAATCTCGTGTAACTGCTTTTCAGTCAAAATTGCTTTCACTCCATTAAAAACGAAGTAGGGCTGATATTGAATCGATTCCTTTTTTAAATATGCTGTAAGACTTTTCTGATCTTTTTTAGCAACTGCTTGCAAATTCTCAAATACAAACTTCCCTTTGGATTCTTTGTCCCAACTCTTAATAAACTCAGGAGCTTTCCACTGGTTCTTCATCACAACAATACACGACTGCTCTTCTTGCACTTCAAAACCTTTGGATACATCCGAAGATATGAATGTGCCTTGCCCAAACGAGTTTTGTGTGAAGAATAGTATGCACAAAAGTGCTAAGCTACAAACCCTAAATAAATCCTTGCTCTTACTCATACCTATGCTGATAAATATTTATCTCTAAATGTAGCTTTTTCAACGTTTATAAACAAATACAATTACATCAATTGTTCGCAAATCAAAAATGGCCTGATAGCGAACTACCAGACCATTTATCTACTCTTAATGAAATTGAATACTAGAGACTTCTTAATTATCTTCTACCTCTTCAAATTCTACATCTGTGACATCTTCTGTATCAGATCCACCATCAGCGTTTCCGCCATCAGCACCTGGAGTAGCTCCAGCGCCTGCATCTTGTCCTTCTTGATACATTTCTTGACTTGCATCTTGCCAAGCCGCATTAAGCTCTGCCATCGAAGAATCAATCTTATCCATGTCTTGAAGCTTATGAGCTTCTTTCAATTCGTCAGCCGCTTTTTGGATTCTTGCTTTCTTCTCTTCAGGAAGCTTTTCACCATACTCCGTCAACTGCTTTTCAGTTTGGAATACTAAAGCATCAGCCTCATTCAACTTGGAAGCTTTCTCTTTTGCTGCTTTGTCAGCTTCTGAGTTAGCTTCTGCTTCTGCTTTCATTCTTGCTATCTCTTCGTCGGACAAGCCTGTTGACGCCTCAATTCTGATATTTTGTTCCTTACCTGTACCTTTATCCTTTGCATGTACACTCAAGATACCATTTGCATCGATATCGAAAGTAACTTCAATCTGAGGTACACCTCGTGGTGCTGGTGGAATTCCATCTAGGATAAATCGACCAATTGATCTATTATCTCTAGCCATGGTTCTTTCTCCTTGAAGAATATGGATCTCAACAGATGGCTGATTATCAGCTGCTGTGGAGTACACTTTTGATTTCTTCATTGGAATCGTTGAGTTTGCTTCGATTACAACATCGTAAATATTGTTCATCGTTTCAATACCCAAAGACAAAGGAATAACATCTAGTAGAAGTACATCTTGTACATCTCCACTTAGCACACCACCTTGGATAGCTGCACCTACAGCAACAACTTCATCTGGATTTACTGAACGGTTTGGAGCTTTTCCAAAGAAAGACTCTACTGCAGCTTGAATTGCAGGAATTCGTGTTGAACCACCAACCAAAATAATTTCATCAATATCAGACTTTGAAAGTCCAGCATCTTTTAGAGCATCCTGACAAGGCTTCAATGTTCTCTTTATCAAAGAATCTGCTAATTGTTCAAACTTAGCACGTGACAACTTAATTACTAAGTGCTTTGGCACACCATCTACAGCGGTAACATATGGTAGATTAATTTCAGTCTCTCCTGCACTTGAAAGCTCAATTTTAGCTTTTTCAGCAGCTTCCTTCAATCTTTGAAGCGCCATTGGATCTTTTCTAAGATCAATATTCTCTTGCTCTTTGAATGAATCAGCTAACCAATCAATAATTACTTGGTCAAAGTCATCACCTCCTAAGTGTGTATCTCCATTTGTAGATTTAACTTCAAATACTCCATCTCCTAATTCAAGGATCGAAATATCAAAAGTACCACCACCAAGGTCAAAAACAGCAATTGTTGAATCTTCTTGCTTTTTATCAAGTCCGTAAGCCAAAGCTGCTGCAGTCGGCTCATTGATTATTCTTGAAATCTTAAGACCTGCAATCTCACCTGCTTCCTTTGTTGCTTGACGCTGAGCATCATTAAAATATGCAGGAACGGTTACTACCGCTTCTGTCACTTCGCTTCCCAAAAAGTCTTCTGCAGTTTTCTTCATTTTTTGAAGAACCATTGCTGAGATTTCTTGAGGTGTATATTTACGATCATCAATTGCTACACGTACTGTGTCATTATCTCCTTTTACTACTTTGTAAGCAGTTCTTCCTGCTTCTGCAGTAACTTCACCATAACGATTACCCATGAATCGCTTAATAGAAGAAACTGTTCTAGTAGGATTTGTAATAGCCTGTCTTTTTGCAGGATCACCAATTTTTCTTTCTCCATTATCTAGAAAAGCCACAACAGATGGTGTCGTTCTCTTTCCTTCTTGATTGGGGATGACAACTGGCTCGTTACCTTCCATTACGGCAACGCAGGAATTTGTTGTTCCTAAGTCAATACCTATAATTTTACCCATTTTTATTTAGATTTTTTGTGTTTCTGAATGAATTACACAAATACTATGTCAATATATGTGCCAATAGGCCATAGAGTGACATTTTATCAAGATGCTTGAAATAATGTCTTTATTCCATAAAAAAATGCTGACATTTCGTCAGAATGTCAGCATTTGTTATGTCTTAGTAAACAGAATTGTCAGCTTATTGGAATCCCAAGTCTTTAGTAAATTGGCCAAACCTCAAACTATCTTGAGTTGAATTAGAAAGAAAGACGTTTCTAACATACTGCACATTTCGCTCAGCAATCAATCCTAAACCTTCCGAAAGGTTTGTGTAAGGCGGAATTGGCTGAGAAGATGTAATACCTGTATTTGCATTTATAAAATCTAAGTACTTGACAAGCTCCTCGCCGCTGTAAACAAACTCTGCATCCATAAACTCAAAAGTCCTTACGTACTTCTCGTCTTTTTCAAGATTTGACCCCATAAACTTATAGAACTCAATTCCAGGAATTGAAAGAATACTCTCATCCCTTACCTCTCCTAATCTCCAACGAATAACTTTAGGTTCAAATTCTGGCTCCTCATCAAGTAAATTTGCTTCTTCATAATGTATAATATAATTCACAGAATAAAGAACTGCAGGATTACTCCCAAAGTTAGCCCACTGGATTCTATAATCAGCTTGTGTCGGTATATTAATATTTGCACTAGGTTTTGGCGTTGAAATCAAAAGTGTATCTAACAAATTAATTGATGCAGTAACTGGCTCATCTCCTTCCTCACGCTGCAATTCGAAAGTTACGCGGTCACCTGGTCTAAAATCTGTTTCTGAACCGATGTGGTAGTATATAAAATTGGGATCGGTTAAGAAAAAACCTTCAGCACGGTTAAAACCTAGCGTTTTTGCATCTACTTGATCCAAAACGAAACTAGTGTTCTGAGTTTCGTTTACAAGTCTGACGACTGCATTTGGATAATAAAGTGAATCTGCAATCTGCGCAATCTCAGAAGCAGGCCTTAGTGGATCAATAAAGCCTCTTTCAACTCTGATAAACTGTTCATTAGTTGTTGAAGACAACAAGGCATAGGCCACTGGAACATCTGCACCTGGTTCAACCAAATTCAATGTATTGTCACATGAACTTAGAAAATACATACATCCCAACAGCAAAAATGATGCTTTTAGGTATGAACTTATATTTTGTAATTTTTTCATCTTGCAAATGTAAAGTTATTAAGTAATAACTGCGTCTATCAACCAAATATTATATAGATCAATTCGTGATAAAAGTCACATTGACTACATGCGTTTCTATTCTGGATTCCAAGTCAAATACGCTTTCAAAAATCCTTCTAGGTCACCATCAAGAACTGCATCCGTATTGTTGTTTGAAAAATTAGTTCTATGATCCTTGACTCTGCGATCATCAAGCACGTAAGATCGGATCTGTGAACCCCATTCGTTTTTCATTTTGCCCGCTTCAATTTTTTGCTTCTCAAGTTTTCTTCTTTCGAGTTCGGCTTCATACAATCTCGACTTAAGCATTACAATCGCTTTCTCCCTATTCAGGTGTTGAGATCTTTCTTCTTGACATTCTACCACAATGCCAGAAGGCAAATGCCTTACTCGAACTGCAGATTCTGTCTTATTTACATGTTGTCCTCCTGCTCCACTAGCCCTGAATGTATCCCAATCAAGATCAGCAGGATTCACATCGATTTCAATCCTATTATCAATTAGCGGATGTACAAAAACTGAGGCAAAAGAAGTCATTCTTTTGCCTTGAGAATTGAATGGACTCACTCGAACAAGTCTGTGAACGCCATTTTCGCCTTTCAGCATACCAAATCCATAATCACCCTGAATTTCAATAGATACAGACTTTATTCCCGCAACGTCACCTGAGACTTCATTAAGAATCGAGGTCTTATAATCATTCTTTTCAGCCCACATAAGGTACATACGTCTAAGCATATCAGCCCAATCGCATGCTTCTGTACCCCCTGCTCCTGCATTTATTTCCAAAATGCAGGAAAGCTCATCTTCCTCTTGATCCATTGCTGTCCGGAACTCGACATCTTCAAACAACTCTACAGTAGTATTAAATTTGTCATTCATTTCTGTTTCTGAAATGTCTCCAGCACGAAAAAACTCATCAAACACTTCAAGTTCATCAAGTTTCTCCTTCAGCGCATCGTACTTACTGATCCAATTTTTATGCGTTTTTATTATACGCATGATTTCCTCAGCACGTTTGGAATCCTCCCAAAAAGTAGGATCAACAGTTAATTGTTCATACTCTTCAAGCTCTATTGATCGTTTTTCTACGTCAAAGATAGCCCTTCAAGTGGGCTAGCCTATTTGTTAAATCTTTAAACTGATCTGTTGTCATAGTATCGAAATAAAATAGCTGGTATCACATATGTCATACCAGCTACTAAAAACTAATTTTACGATTATTGTTCTACTTCAATATAGAATATGAGTTCATCTCCAGGTTGTATTTTACCACTGCCAGATTCTCCATAACCTAAATCACTAGGAATTATTAATGTTGCTTTACTACCCTTTGGAAGCAATGCTACACCTTCATCCCAACCTTTTATCACGCGCCCTTGTCCCAATGGAAAACTAAAAGTCTGTCCTCTCTTCCACGAATTATCGAACTCCTCACCTGTGCGCGAAAGCACTCCATAGTAATTTACTGACACTCTGTTGCCCACCTCTGGTAAATCTCCAGTACCTTTTTCGTGAATGATATACTTTAATCCAGAATCAGTTTTCTGAATATCATTGCTCATTGCACCGCTCTTTATCTTAGCGTAGTAATCAGAAACTTTAGAAGCGATCTCTTTTTCAACTGCTTTACTAGCTTCGATCAATTTAGCTTTTGCCTCTTGCTCAGCTTTTAATTTGCTCTGATACTCGGCTTCATCCGCCATTTCAAAGAATCCGACCTTATAAATAAGACTATCGAAACCCGAACCTTGTGCTCCCTGATTTTTACCTAGATAAATGTGGATGCTATCTCCAACAGAAGCATCTAAAAGAATTTCAGAAAAAGGGCTTGGATTACCACCTGCACCAGGTTCTACTAATTTCAAAATACCTGGTTGTCCTGATTCTTCTGAACTAAAGACCACTTCACCATCCAAGCTTACTACTTCTGCATTAAAGTATGCATAGTTATTAAGTACTGCTTTGGGTCCCTTACCTTGAGAAATTGTCTCATATCTGTAACCCTCTGAAGTTTCTTTCACTTCGCTCTTAGTTACCGTTTCGTTACATGATGCAAGTAAAAAGCAAAGCATGCTCAATAAGATTATATTTTTTGTCATTGTAATTTATAATATTTGAATAAAGTAAAAATTATTTCTGGACTTCTCTTTTTTCCATATACTGCGGTAGAACTTCCTTAAACTTTTCGATAACCTTAGTTAGAGAACCATATTGCGCTCCACCTGCCGCATTTTTATGACCTCCTCCTCTGAAATGATTTCTAGCTATTTCCTGAACGGAAATATCTCCTTTCGATCTCATGGAGATTTTAACGATCTGTGGTTGTTGAGTTATAAAAGCCGCAAGCTCTATATCCTTTATCATAAGCATATAATTTACTATGCCTTCAGTATCACCTCGTTGTATATCAAAATTTTGGTAATCATATTTGTTCAGTACAATCAACGCAGTTCTGTACTCTTCTAGTATCTCCATCCGCTTATACAGCGCATGCGCAAGCAGTTTCATTTGCTTAACTTTCATGCTATTAAAGATGAGATCTTGTATTTCCTTTACATTAATACCAGTTGCTTGCATTGCTGCAGCACATGTGAATGTTTCAGGTCTTGTATTATACTTGAATGAACCTGTATCTGTTATCAATCCAGTCATAATGCAAGTTGCTACTTCCATGCTTATCGGTGCACGAAATTCCAACTTTTTGATAAATTCGTAAACGAGTTCTGCAGTTGAGCTAGCTGTTGTTTCAGATAATCCGAAATCATAAAATGGCTCTGGATCTAAATGATGGTCAATCATAATGATTTTAGCATCTTTCAATGATGCAATTTTTGCACCCAATCGATCGATCCGGTCAAGTGCATTAAAATCTAGAGCAAATACTACATCACAAGTGTCAATAAAGGGATCAAGTTCCTCATTGTGCACGTCGTAAATGAAGAAGCTCTTTATTTGAGGTAAATATGTAAAAGTTGAAGGATACTCACTTGGAGCTGCAACTTTTACATTATGTCCCATTTCTTGTAGATATAAAGACAGCGCCAAGGATGAACCAAGGGCATCACCATCCGGATTCCTGTGGGATGTGATTAATATATTTTTTGATATTCTGAGTAAATCTCGAACCTCTTGAATTCCTTCCATAAGCAGCCGCAAAATTGAATAAATATAATGACATATCCAATTTAAGCCATACCAAAAGCACCGCTACTATTCTGATAAAAAAGCAGAACAAACCCAAATTGTAACGCGAGTTCGACAAACAAATAGACTATACAAACCAAAAGAAGAAAACTGTTATAAACTTGTATCTAAATCAAGTCTTGATTACATCAAAACAGATCCAAATTGACAAAAGTAGTGCTAGTACAACCCGTTAATGTCCAATCGGAACGTAAACTTACCGCATTGTTCTGCTGGAGCATCTATATCCTTCTCGTAAAGATAATTTTTTGCTACACGCAAAGCCTCTTTCATGAGAGCTTTGTCTCTAATTGTAGTTTCTTTTCGATTCAGCTCAGTATGGATTACCTGTCCTCGTGGATTTACACACATTTTAATAACAATTTTACCTGTTACTTTTTGACTCATTATCGTTCCTAAGCTAGGAGTCTTAATAATTCTTCTTCCGAATATACCGTTTCCTGAGTCGTCATAAGCCCCAGTACCTAAACCTCCTGTCCCTACTCCACTATTACCAACATTACCGGAATCATCTTTTCCGCTCCCCGAACCAGAGGTTGAACTGCCGTTACCAGGATTCCCTGTACTAGGCTTGGTACTTGTATTGTTGCTCCCCGAACCTGAACCAGAAGATGATGGCTTTGAGGTGCTAGGCTTAGGTTTTGATACAGGTACATCCTTTGCTGGAATGTCAGGAACTGGATCTTTTTCTGGCTGTTCAAGCTCTATGTCCTCAACAGCTTCAATTGGACTATCTTCTTCTACAATGTCTTCAACTACAGGGTCAATGGGGTCTGGTACTTCCTGGACAGCTTCGTCAACTATTTCTTCTTCGACCGGTTCTTCCTGGAGTTCTTCAATCACTTCTCTTATTGCTGGAACATCCTCCTGTATTTCTGCTTCTTTTGCTCTTTCTTCTTTTTCAGCTTGAGCAGGGAGACCTCCAGCTTTTTCTCTACCCGTGGTGCTATTGCTACTTTTATCAAACGAAAAGTCAATAGCTACGGCATATTGCTCGTCGATTGACTCATCTGGATCATCTTGAAACCTTCCGAAAATAAAAAGCAAGAGCAACAAAATTACATGAATAGCAATAGAATAGTTTCTACTCTTTCTTTGATTCTTTTGTTCTACAACATTTAATTCCTCGTACATAATTTATCTCTTTTGTCGTTGCAAGATAGTGATGACTTTCTCTTGATCTATACTCGCATGTTACTCCCCTCAATCGAGCAAGTCGCAAAAATTACGCCATCTTTCTATAATCATGACGAATTCAAGCAATATATTACACAAATATAAATATCATATTATATCTACTCGTAATATATCGAACTAGTTTAAGAAGATCTTGTTAATCCTCGAGTTCACATTTGTCAATGCATCAGTCGTTTCGATTTTTAAACAACCGTGACTTCGTTTCCTGCTCGGGCTCCTCTTTCTTAAATGCTCGAACATCACCAGCTCCCCAAAGTTTATCCTTATATATCCAATCACCGCCGTCCTTGAAATAAGCGGTATAGGTTCCGTCGGGTACAAAAGTATTACCTGAAACTCCTGGGATTCGGGATCGGACTTCCATTAGATGATCAATGACAACAGCTCCTAGTTCCTGATCATCCCGAATCGTCATTGAGACGTCTGCTGAATACCTATATATCTTTCTATATTGCTCAATATTGCGCGCAGTTTCTTGTCTTTTAATTAACACAGGGGCTCCAAAAACGGGCTTTCCTTGATCGAATGATAACACTTCTAAAACTTTCCTTTTTTCGTATAATGAAGGTTGACTGTAAGCGAAAAGTAAGTAATGATTTTTTCCATCATTGACAAAAGGCACCATGTGATAGTACAAACCAGATACCCATCTTTCTGTTCCAAGCTCTTCGTACTCAATATCTTCTAAATCACTTGTTGGCTGCAGTGCAAAATATGAATTATCTTCTTTTAATTGGATGTATCCAAAATCAGTTGACTTGCCAGAGCGTTCATTGATCTGAAAAGTAAACAGTTTGAAACTTGAATCAGGCGGAATTAATGTACTGATATAAGGGGTGTTTTCAAGAGGGATTGAATAGGAACTCGGTTGATCGAGGAATCCTTCAAAGCGGGTCTTAAATTCTTCCAAAGCCTTAAGACGATGTGATTCAGCATCTGCGTGGACCATCACGTCAGCATAAAAGAATAGATCTTCTAAATTAGTCTTCTGAGCATCAAGATAATTGATAACAGCTACAAAAAGCAGAAGGGTTAAGGAAGTACTTTTGAGCATAGATTCATCTTTACCTTAAGATAACGCTTGAAAATAAAAATATGATACAAAGAAATTACAAGTTTTTTTTGAGCTTGACTCAAATAACGAATTTATCAGTACTACTATATTGTGGCCAAATCAAGATAATTTGGATAATCACCCACACTTTTATAGATAAAAGACTTTTCTATCTTGTCGTTTTCAAGAAGAAAAATTCCAGGAAGCTGAGTAGGGTCACCCATTACTTTATCAGGCCTGTTACCTTTGATTGTTGCTCGCCCCATTCCCAACCAAGACTTAAATCCAAATAGTTGTTTGAAGTCTCCTTTACTAAGTCCAAATTCCTGATAATACTTATTGTCGACATCGGACACATGATGAATGTCCCTGAATTCATACTTCTCAAACAAATCGGAAGCCTCTTGAAAGTCAGCCATATGCACAAGTACAATTCGAGTACCCAAGCTAGTAATCTTATCCTTAATTTTCTTCAAGTCTGAAAGTGTTTCTCGACAAAACACGCAACCTAGATGTCTCAGAAAGACAAGTAGTACAGGGCTTTGATGACTAAGCTCAGAGACTGTTAATCCCTTATCAGTTATCATTTCCTTCAGAATCCCCTTATTCTGTAATATAAACATATGGTAACTTAACAATACTATTTAAAAACGGCTAATATACATAATATCGGCAATAGTAGCCTAACTAGGAAAGAGCTAGCAGTATTTTCTGAAAAAGAGGTAAAAAAAAAGCCGCGCCAAAGCGCGACTTCGAATAATTCTACATTTTATCGTAAACACTCATAACTTCCCTTACATGACCTGCTGAAGTACTAAGGTCACTCATTTCTTTTTCATTGAGTTTAAGTTCAATAATCTCTTTGATTCCACCTTTTCCAAGCTTGACAGGAACACCCAAGAAAATATCATTTAGTCCAAACTCCCCGTTCAACCTTGCACAAACAGGGAATATTCTGTCTTCGTCTCGAACTATTGCCGCTACCATCTGAGCCGCAGCAGCGCCAGGAGCGTACCATGCAGAAGTCCCCATTAATTTAACAAGTTCTCCACCACCTTTCTTAGTTCTGTTCACGATCTCCGTTAGTCTATCTTCTGAAATCAAATCAGTCACTGGAATTCCTCCAACATTGGTGTATCTTGGCAAAGGAACCATTGTGTCACCGTGACCACCCAACAATAATGCTTGTACGTCTTTAACAGAAACTCCTAACTCCATGGAAATAAAAGCACGATATCTAGCTGTATCAAGAATTCCTGCCATTCCAAAGACTTTCTTGTCACTCAAACCGGAATGCTTGTGGGCAGCATATGTCATTACATCGAGTGGATTTGAAACAACAATAATGATAGGGTCCGGTGAATACTTGAGTATGGAATCAGTAACTGAACCTACTATATTTGCGTTGGTAGAAATCAGATCATCTCTGCTCATACCAGGTTTTCTGGGAATTCCAGCGGTAATAACAACGATATCACTTCCTGCGGTATCTGCGTAATCATCGGTTCCAATGACACGAGTGCTGTAAGAATCTATAGAAGCTTGCTGATAAGTATCCAGTGCCTTACCTTTCGCAAAATCTCCCTTAATATCTACAAGTACGATTTCTCGCACCAAATCTTGATGTGCTAAAACATTGGCTACAGTGGCACCTACATTTCCCGCGCCTACGACAGTTACTTTACTCATTAGTTAATTCTTTTAGTTTAAAATAAATTATGTTCTCTTAATGACAAATACATCACATACTATATCTATTCAAACTACTTTTGTTCATATTTTGTTAATGATATAGAAGAATTTTCGTTTAATAACGGCAAATTTAAGGTTTCTCTTAGATTAGACTCGGATTAGACAAATTAAATCCTTTGATATTTCATATTTTTGACGCACAAAATAAATAACATGAGAATACACACCTTCCTGCTAACTTTTGTCTTAGCAGCAATAAGCTTTACAAGTAATGCACAATTTTGCGGATATGATTCCGACGCAGCCGAGACAGCAAGACTTCTGCGCAATAAAAAAGCTTTCAAAACTAATGGACCACAAAGATCGGTAGTTGATATTTATATTCCGATCACATTTCATATTGTAAGCGAAACAAATGGAACTGGCGGAATTGACGAAGACAGAGTAATTGCTCAGCTTTGCTCCATTAATGAAGATTACAATCCACATGGTATTTACTTCTATTTGAAAGACAAGACTTTTAACTATGTGAAAAGTACTATTCTTTTCAGTTCACCAACTGCACAGTCTGCTGGAACGAAAATAATTACAGAAAAAATCAACAATGGCAAAAACTCTGTAAACATATTCATTTGTGAAAATGCTGATACTGGCGGAACAAGTGGTGGAACAACACTAGGCTACTACGATCCCTTTCTAGACGCAATTGTTATCAGAAAGCAAGATGTAAATGCTTTCACAGGAACACTATCACATGAGTTGGGACATTTCTTTTCTTTAGATCATACCTTTAATGGTTGGGATTCTGAATCATACGATCCAGCTGTACATGGCAACCCAGTAAGCTCCATGTTTTCACCAGGTGGCGTTCAAAATGAACTAGCTGACGGCAGCAACTGCGAGAATGCAGGGGATTTTCTTTGCGATACTCCCGCTGACTATAACCTTGGTCTTGGATGGCCAGGTTGTACCCCATATACTGGCGGAGCAAAAGATTTCAATGGAGAGGAACTTGATCCAGATGAAGAGAACTTTATGGGTTACTTCATAGGTTGCGATGAGTATCATTTTTCGGATTTACAGATCGAGATGGTTATAGCGGATTACCAGTCGAATGATAGAGCTTTTCTAAACAGTTTGAGTTATGTACCTAACTTGAGTCTTAACCTAGACAATACAAGTTTAGTTGCTCCGGCAAATGCAGCAACGGTTGAAACTTACAATTACGTAAAACTTGAATGGACTGAAGTATCAGGAGCCGATGGATACATAATTGAAGTTACGCAAGGTATTACAAGTAGCATATATCTATCTCCAAATCCATATCTTCATATTACTGATTTAGAAGCAGATAAAACTTACAGATGGAAAGTGCTTCCATATTCAGAAGTGGGAGGTTGTGCAAGCTTCACCACTGAAAGAATTGTTAAAACTGGCAATATCTTAGCTTCATCTGAACTCTCACAAATAGGAATCTCGCTTTATCCCACTGTAATTGAAGGTGGAAGTGAAGTCATCATCGAAAGTTCAGGATCTTATGATGCAAATGTTAGCATTTTTGATGTTCAAGGAAAATTGCTCAACAATTTTAGATTAAATCTTCAGTCAGGACTAAATCGTATTTATGATACTCCTAGCCAAGCAGGATTATACTTCGTCTCAGTTGAGACACTTGGTCAGCAACAAACCTTCAAATTAGTTGTTCAATAGGAAATCTTAATCAAATTAGAAAAAATCGATCTATGAAATTTTACCTAGTCATGGCTTTCAGCCTCATGACCCTACTTACTTTTGCTCAGAACGAAGTGTCTTTAAATCCTTGTGGAACTTCGACAGATGTTGAAGCAGAGAAATTTCTGACTAAATTTTTTGATGGAGAATTGAATTATAAAATTGTTGAAGATGTCATATGGGTGCCTATGACTTCTCATTTAGTTTATCCTGAAGAAGGCAAGCCAAATTTCGATGAAGTGAATATTTTGAAGGCGCTTTGTCATTTGAATGAGAATTTCTCAGAAGTTGGTATACAATTCTATCACAGTTCTTTTGAATATATTTTTAACGATGATTACTACGATCATGGATTCAGTGATGGAATTCAGATGATGAATGAAAACAACATTTTTGGGACAGCTAATAGTTATTTTGTCTTAAGTCCTGCTGGAAATTGTGGTTACTATGCTCCCAGTGGAGGGGCCGTTGCTATGGCCTTTAGCTGCTCTGGTGCATTTGACGATACTTGGGCGCATGAAATGGGACATTACTTCTCACTCCCTCATACTTTCCGCGGTTGGGAAGGTGAAGATTATGTGAATAATGGTCAAAAGGCTCCAAATTTTGTAAATAACAGAAAGGTTGAGTTGGCTGAAAATGATCCTGATTGCGAAATCTCGGGTGACAGGTTTTGTGACACTCCAGCTGACTACTTATCGTTCAGATGGACATGCAACAACAACGGACTATCTAGTGTGTTACAATTGGACCCAGATTCTATTGCTTTCAGATCTGATGGATCATACTTTATGAGTTATGCAAACTCATCTTGCATGAACCAATTCTCTCCTTTACAAATGGAAGCAATGGTTGCAAATTTACAGACTACAAAACCTTCGCAGATTGACCCTGACTATGAATTTGTAAATGTAAATACGGAAGAGACAATTCTAGTAGCACCTGCACAGGACGAAATAATTACATCTCCGTCAACAACACTGAGTTGGGAGGAAACAGGAAATGCCACACATTACCAGGTGGAAGTAAGTAGATTTCCCGGATTTAACTTTTTAAACGTAAAGGAATACACTACCGATCTTAGCTTATTGGTTTCCAATTTACAACCGGACAAGACTTATTACTGGAGAGTTACTCCATTTGGAGATTCAGACTTTTGTACTGAAAAAACAGAAGAAAAATCCTTCACTACGCAGTTTACTCCTGTATCAACGAATGAATTTCATTCAGATAATTTTGAGATCTACCCAAATCCAAGCACTGATTTATTAACAATCAAGTGGGACGGTAACGCTAAATTCAATGTTAATTTCATGAATATTTACGGGCAAATAGTAAGTTCAAGAACCCAGATTAAAAATGGTATGAGTTTATCACATGGACTGCCAGCGGGAATCTATTTAGTGGAAGTAATCAATCAAGAAAAACGCATTACAAAAAGGATAATCGTTCAATAAGCTAAAGTGATTTTTTCTACATTTGCAGCAACAATCAAAAACGAACTATGAATTTACACGAGTATCAAGGAAAACAGTTGTTATCTAAATATGGCGTTGCCATTCAAAGAGGAGTTGTTGTAGAAAATGCTTCTGAAATCGATGAGGCACTTAAGCAATTAAGAGAAGAGACAAATACTGAATTTGCAGTTGTCAAAGCTCAGATTCACGCTGGAGGACGCGGTAAAGGTGGTGGAGTAAAAGTTGGCAAAAATGATGCTGAAATAAAAGAATATGCCGAGAACATCTTGGGTATGATGCTAAAAACTCCACAGACTCCAGGAGGCCTTGATGGAGAAGGAAAATTGGTGAGTAAAGTATTAATCGCTGAAGATAGCTACGCACCTGATTTCGATGCTTGTAAAGAATACTATGTTTCGATCATGTTGGATCGTGAAAAGAAAAGAAACGTAATTATTTACAGTACAGAAGGTGGAATGAACATAGAAGAAGTGGCAGAACAAACACCTCATTTAGTTCACAAAGAGCACATTCACCCACATATTGGCCTACAAGGTTTCCAAGCTAGAAAAATTGCTTTCAACCTTGGTCTTAGTGGTCAAGCTTTCAAAGAGATGACTAAATTCATAAATAAGCTTTATGCTGCTTTCTTGGGTTCAGATGCATCTTTATTTGAAATCAATCCAACTATTAAAACTGCGGATGATCGAATCGTTGCTGTTGACTGTAAAGTAAGCCTTGACGAAAATGCTCTTTATCGCCATAAGGATTTGGCTGAGATGCGCGATACTTCAGAAGAAGATCCAACCGAGGTAGAAGCACAAAGTTATGGATTGAACTATGTTCAGTTGGATGGAAATGTTGGTTGCATGGTTAATGGTGCAGGTCTAGCAATGGCAACTATGGATATTATCAAGTTGTCGGGTGGTTCTCCAGCAAACTTTTTGGATGTGGGAGGAACTGCTGATGCAGCGCGTGTTGAACAAGCGTTCCGTATCATTATGAGAGACAAAGGCGTGAAAGCGATCTTAATCAATATCTTTGGAGGAATTGTACGTTGTGATCGTGTTGCACAAGGAGTTGTTGATGCTTACAAAAACATAGGAAATATTGATATTCCGATTATTGTTAGACTTCAAGGTACTAATGCAGATATAGCAAAGAAACTTATAGACGATTCTGGCTTAGAAGTGCATTCAGCAATTCAACTGGGTGAAGCTGCTGGTTTGGTAGAAAAACTAATCAAGTAATCTCGTAGATATATATTTAAAGAATTACAAAAGCTCATGCGATATCGCATGAGCTTTTTTTGTCGTTATTCGTTCAGAGTTGAGTAGAGATACTGAGTCTAGTATTTGAAAATGCTGCTAATTGATTTCAATTCATTATCTAGCGGTCTTAGTGTGCCATATACTCCCATGCGGATTTGTAAAAATCTTCAGTTTCAATAAATTCAGAAAGATCTCGAAACAGACTATTAGTTGATAAGGTAGATAAATCTCCTACCATCACCAATTTCATCTTGGCTCTAGTCATAGCTACATTCAATCTTCTTTCGTCTGATAGGAAGCCTATTGCTGCCCTGTCGTTTGATCTCACAAATGAGATATAGATTATGTCTTTTTCTTGACCCTGAAAACCGTCAACTGTATCTACTTCAATATTCATCCCTTGGAATACCTCATCTTCTTTCACCGCATCTCTGATATACTGCACTTGACTTGCATAAGGAGAAATAATCCCAATGTTGTAAGGTAATTGCTTTTCACGTTGTGTCAAGAGATATTCTCTGAGAATTAAGAATTCTTGACTATTCTTGTATGATTTCTTTTTTGTGTCAAACTCTTCTTCAAAACCACACCCACTAGTATCAATCATCACGACGGATTTTTGATCTTCAGGCAACAATCTGTCTTTTACAGTATGATGACTTTTGAGCAAGTTCTTGTAAAATCTTGCATTTGAAAATTGGAGTATTTTATCATGCATTCTGTATTGCGTATCCAAAAGAAAGTCGAAATGAATCTTACCCGTCAATCGATCAAGCAAAGTCTTATCCAATTCGTATTTCTTTGCTTCATCGCTCTTTACAACAGGTGCCAATTGCAGGTGATCTCCAGCAAGAATTGTTCTACGTGCAAGCTGTATAGCTACCCATGATTCTGGTTCCAAAGCCTGTGAGGCTTCGTCTATAATTAGCGTTGAATACTTCAAATGCTCAATAACTCGACTTTGCGTTCCAATGAGTGTTGTACAAATTACCCTTGCCTCATCAATTAACAAATTAGTCAATCTATCCTCTAATTCTCTTGCCCATTTACGAAGCTCTTTAGCTTCGAGTCGCATTTGTCTTCGTTCATTTCGCTGTTGCTCTCCAAATTTTCGCTTATGCTGCTCCGCCATTTTTGATGCTTCATTGGCATCGATACGCACTTTCTTAATATGTTTCCAATCGTTGTGATTTCGAGCTTTTTCCGATAAACTGAGGTGGACGAGTTCGTCCCCTATTCTGGATATATTTCCAATCCGCAAGACCGGTACATTCTTTTCATCAAGTAACTTAGCTAGTAAGTCCACTGCATTATTGGAAGGAGCACAAACAAGTATTTTCTTTTCGGTTTTAGCCAACTGCTCAATGAGAGCAACTAATGTAGTTGTTTTACCTGTACCAGGGGGGCCGTGTATTATTCCTATTTGTCCGCATGATGAGATCTTTGAAATAGCATCTCTCTGCGCTTCATTAAGATAATCCGGTAATGCTTGCAAATTAACTGAGTGATGCCATTCCTCCTGAAAAGCGTCTTCCTTATCTAAACCATCTCTGATTGACATGATATGTTCCTCCTTCGATTTCATTAACGAATCGATAGAATTCCTCATAACCTTGTAAGGTCTTTCATCATATACTAATTCGAGACCTACGTTTCCATACTGTATATCGTTATCGTGCATTAATCTTTCATCCAGCACAGATACTACAGCCCTATCTTTTCGTATGTACGACAAAACGCCTTGATAGTCTTTGTCTCTACCTTCTTTGAATAAACGAACTCCTGCTCCAACCTTCAATTTATGAGGTTCACCAGTCATTCTAGTGCGTTCAACCTGGACTTCAACTACATCACCGATTCCGTATCTTCTCGAATTTATCTTCACACCCCACCATAACAGTCCAGAGTCCAATCGTTGACTCACCGATCTTTTTGCAGCAAGATTCTTGTAGTACTGCTCTTCATTCTTTCTTTCAGCTTCAATAGCTTTCAACATATTCTTATATCGGGCAAATTTCTCTTCCATCTCTACGACATTACATTATATTCGCTGATATAACTGCTTAATCACAGGCATTCCATTTGGACTAGTAGTAGCTTGAGAGTGCTCGAACTTCCATCCACATCGATATAGATAGTTCAAGAAGTCAACTTCGCTTACAAGGGTTATTTCTTCACCTTTGCTATCAGTTATTTTGGATTCTAGCTCCGCGCCTCTTCCTATATCGATCTTAATTTTGATCTTTGTACCCCACACATTTCGCTCGAGATGAACCATAATATATTGTACTTCTTATGATTTCATTAACATTATGACCGTTAATAAATAGATCCATATTATTTTATTTTAATAAACACCAAACTACCGTTTTTTGTAGTAGTTGCTCTATAAACCTCTGAAAAATATATATTATACGAATAAACAAAAACATCAATTTATAAAAGTATCTTTGCGGCAAAATTGTAAGAAGTATGGAATCTATCCGCAATATCGCTATTATAGCACACGTTGACCACGGTAAAACAACGCTAGTTGACAAAATAATTCAAGAGTGTCAATTAATTGATGAACGGAATCAAACTGGTGAATTAATCCTTGACAATAATGATCTTGAGCGAGAAAGAGGGATCACTATTCTATCTAAGAATGTAGCCGTTCAGTACGAGAGCGTCAAAATTAACATTCTCGACACACCAGGTCACGCCGACTTTGGAGGTGAAGTTGAACGTGTTTTGAAAATGGCTGACGGAGTACTCTTGCTAGTTGATGCTTTTGAAGGGCCAATGCCTCAGACACGTTTCGTACTTGGAAAAGCGATAGAGTTGGGATTGAAACCAATTGTTGTTGTAAATAAAGTGGATAAAGAAAACTGTAAGCCAGAGGATGTACAAGGCGACGTATTTGACTTGATGTTCAATCTAAATGCAAGTGAAGATCAACTCGACTTTGTTACAATTTACGGTTCATCAAAGCAAAACTGGATGAGCTATGATCACAATCAAAGAACAACAAATATCCGTCCTCTTCTAGACGCTGTTGTCCAGCATATTCCCGAGGCTCCATACAACGAAGGTACAGTACAGATGCAGATTACCTCTTTAGATTTCTCTAAATTTCAAGGTAGAATTGCAATTGGAAGACTTTTACGAGGAGATTTAAAAGTTGGACAAGACTATACTCTTTGTCAAGCTGATAATAAATTCAAAAAAATTAGGATTAAGGAGTTGTACCTATTTGAAGGATTAGGTAGAGTCTCTGTTCAAGACGTAAGAAGCGGGGATCTATGTGCTGTTGTAGGGATTGAAGATTTCGAAATTGGAGATACGATCGCAGATCTTGAAAATCCAGAGCCATTGAAGCGAATTGCTGTAGATGAACCAACAATGAGTATGTTGTTCACAATCAATAACAGTCCCTTCTTTGGAAAGGAAGGGAAATTTGTAACAAGTAGACACTTACGGGAGCGTTTATTCAAAGAAACAGAAAAGAATCTAGCTCTACGTGTTGAGGAAACTGACACTGAAGATAAGTTTAACGTTTTTGGTAGAGGTATTCTGCACTTATCTGTACTTATTGAAACAATGAGAAGAGAGCAATATGAACTTCAAGTGGGAAAACCTGAAGTACTATTCAAAGAAGTGGATGGCATAAAGTGTGAACCTATTGAGGCTTTGGTCATAGATGTACCTGAAGATTATTCTGGAAAAGTAATAGAATTAGTAACTCAACGTAAAGGAATGTTGAGCGTAATGGAGCCAAAAGGAGATGTACAACATCTTGAATTTGATATCCCTTCAAGAGGTCTTATTGGATTAAGAAATAATATACTTACTGCTTCTGCAGGTACTGCTGTCATGACGCATCGTTTCTCAAAGTATGAACCATTTAAAGGTGACATACCTTCTAGGAATAAAGGATCATTAGTTTCAATGGAACAAGGTCAAGCTTTGGCATATGCGCTTGATCGTCTTCAAGATCGAGGCAAGTTCTTTATTGAACCTGGAGATATAGTCTATAAAGGACAGGTAATTGGAGAGCATACAAGAGAAAACGATATTGAGCTAAACGTCATAAAAGGTAAGAAATTAAGTAACATGCGTTCATCTGGTAATGATGACAGTGCGAAACTTGCACCGAAAATTGAATTCTCTTTGGAAGAGTCTATGGAATATATCAAAGACGATGAATATTTAGAGGTAACTCCTGCCAATCTTAGAATGAGAAAGATTGATCTAAAGAAAAAGCTTTAGACAATTTTTGTACTTTTATGTGCATGAAATATGCCATAATTAGAGAAGATAAAAATCCACCAGATTCTAGAGTGGTATTAACTCCAAGCCAAGTTAAGCAACTGCTTGATCAAGAGTACGACATTGTAGTACAACGCTCAAGGAATCGTTGTTTCCCTGACTCAGCTTATGAGGCTTTGGGAATACCTATGGTCGATGATATATCAGATCGTGATGTTCTCATTGGAGTTAAAGAGGTTCCCAAAGAAAATATCTTGCCGGGAAAGACTTATTTCATGTTCTCTCATACCATAAAAGAGCAGCCATATAATCAAGGATTATTACGCAGAATTATCGCCAAAAAGTCGAGTTTAATCGATTATGAAATGCTAACGAATCAGAGAGGTGCCAGAGTAATTGCATTTGGGAAATTTGCGGGTATGGTAGGTGCTCATAATGCAATGCATACGTACGGAAAAAGAACTGGAGAATTTGATCTACCTCGTATGCATACTATTGATGACTACAAGGCAGCTAAAGAGGTATATAAGACAATAAAATTTCCACCGGTTAAGATCGTTCTTACGGGCACTGGTCGAGTTAGTGGGGGTGCAGCTCTTGTACTCAGTGATATGGGGATTAGAAAAGTTACTCCTCTTGACTTTTTGGAGGAAAGTTATGACGAAGCAGTTTATTCTCAACTTACAGCATTTTATTACGTAAAAAGAAAGGACGGTAGTGTTTTTGAAAAAGTAGAAGATTTCTACAATAATCCGACTGACTTTGAGTCTGAATTTGAACACTATACACATGCAGCAGACATCATGATCAATGGAATCTACTGGGATCCGCAAGCGCCTGCTTTCTTTACCGCTGATCAGATGAAACAAGAAGCTTTCAACATCAAAGTAATAGCAGATGTAACTTGTGATATAGCACCAGAATCAAGTATACCGAGCACCTTGAAGGCTTCAACAATCAAAGATCCAATTTTTGGTTACAACCCAAAAACAAAGAAAGAGGATAAGCCTTTTCAAGAGGATGTTGTGGATATGATGACGATTGACAACCTTCCAAATGAACTACCAAAAGATGCTTCGGAAGCTTTTGGCAGCATGTTTATTGAACATGTTTTACCAGAACTATCGAAAAATGAGAGTGAAATGGTAGAAAAGGCAACCATCGTTAATAAAGGTAGGCTTGGAAAACATTTTAAGTACTTAAAGGATTATGCTGGCGTTTAGGATTCCAAGCACTTCATTATTAGTTTTACATCAAACCTAAGATCTTAGCATATTTAAGCATTTCCGACTGGTTGGATATTTTTAGTTTTCCCGTCAATAAAGCCATCATTGGATTTAGATCCTTTTTAATTAGTTTCCCTAAGTTTTCGGCAGTAGATTTTACCACGCAAGTAGGCTCTCCTTCTAGACCTTCTTTGGCTGTTAATACTCCATCCTCAATAGCCATTGTCACCTCTCCTCCTTCATCTCCAGAAAGTATAAAGTGAAATCGCGTATTGTGTCCTTCGAGAACGTCCTTATTACTCTTCTCTGGCAGTGCCAGTAAAAATTCTTTTGCATTCATTTTTTCTTATTTTAATCTACGGCCATTTTCAAATTGAACAACATACGCTCCAGGATATATGAGCGAAGCTGTTTTTGAAACAAAATCATCGGCTTCATCTTGGGTTGTAAAGTCTCCAATCATGTATAACATTGATCCTGAACTCGCTTTATACTCTACTAAGTCTTCATGCTTTTTGTAAATTTCATGATCAGTGGAAATGGGATCTTTACTAAATTGGATGACGACTTTATAGCCAGTATAATCACCTAGTTTATATCTTTCTGCTTGTGCTTTTTTCATTTCATTATATCTCCTTCTCTGCTCTGCCACAGATCCTTTAACTGTAGAGTTTTCTACTTGGGGCATTTGCTTCTGGCGTATTACCTTGGCAGGAAGCTCGTTATCAACGTTCAAGTCTCCCGTTTTATCGCTACTTGGCCTACTATTAAGCTTTATCGCCGTCTTTTCCACCACTTCTTCTATCTTCTGATTCTTTTCTTGATCTGTTTGCTCACCAACAACTTGCATTTCACTGTCCGAAACAGGGCTTTCACTATTTGCTAATCCCCTGACACCTGCAGTTTTTTCGACTTTCGTCTCCATTTCTCCCTCAAGCACAGACCTCATAAACTCTTCTTCAAGCCTGATTTCGGCTAAAGTCTTTTGAATTCGATCTTTATTAGTGATATTCAACACTGTGATTTCAGTTCTGCGATTCTGTTGGTGTTCTTCTTCCGAACACTCTACCCCATCAGTACAATCATTGACCAATGCTGTTTCTCCGTAACCTGCTGCAATGATTGAATTTCTGGGAATATCAAGACGATTTACCAAGTAATCAACTGCTGTTTTCGCTCTAGCTTCTGAAAGCTTTTGATTGTCAGAAGTTGTTCCGCGAGAATCTGTATGAGAGCCAAGTTCAACTGACACATGGGGATTATCTTTCAGCGCTGTCGCTAGACCTTTTAGTGCTTTCTTTGCCTCTGGTCGTAGATTTGATTTGGCATAGTCGTAATAAATATTCTTTACCTCAAAAGTCTTTCCTGAAAAGAGTGGCACTAATTCTACATTCGCCAATAGAACGCCCATCTCGTTTCCTTCAGTCAGATTATCAACGACGCCAGGTTGAACACTCCCTACCCCTTCAAAACACAAAATGCACCCTTCAACATCGACATATGCCTCCATTCTTTTTGTGAAGAACCCCTCTTTCCTGATCATCAAGGTATAGTGGTTCCCCTTGTCAAAATGCACATCGAACTCGAGGTTAGGGTGATCTTTCAGATTTAGAATTTCCTTCTTCGTGGTGTTGTTATATACTTCAATCCAGGCTCCTCTGATTGCATCAACAGGAATATCATCGCTATCTCTTGTTGGAGCTAAGGTAACTTCAAAATCATAGCCAGGTTCGCGTTCCATTTGTATCTTCACGAACTGCTTCTTTCCTGTCTCTACGTTTTTGGTTGTAAATTCTAGGCTTTGAGTTCTAAATAGTTGCTTTTTGGCGAAAGCCACATAATTCTGGTCTCTTGGCAAATCGATTTCAAAGTAACCTTCACTATTGCTGTAGATCTTTCCAACTTCTTTACCAGAAGTTTTGTTTGTAATCGAAACTAACACCTGATTAAGGTATCCTCTATTTCCAGTTTCAAATACGTATCCGTTGACAGTGACACTTTGAGCATTGAGGCTTACGCCCAAAATACAAAAAAGAATGAAAAAGCGGTATTTCATGAATTTGTCTTTAAATATTTTTTGAATAGGGCTGCTCGTAACATTTACGTGCTTATTACAAAAATCAAAATGACATAGTTCCACAAGAATTAATCGTCAATTTCCATTTCTTTAACATCGTCAGAAACAACTAAACTACCAGCAGTAGATTGTCGAATCTCATCGATAGTGACTCCAGGTGCAATTTCTAACAAATGAAATGCACCTTCCTTGATTTCAAAGTAACCCAAATTTGTCATGACTTTTCTGATGCACGCTTTTCCAGTGAGCGGCAGAGTACAGCTAGGAAGTAGCTTTGAATGTCCTGCTCTATTGGTATGCATCATAGCAACAATGATATTGTCAGCTCCCGCAACTAGATCCATCGCTCCTCCCATTCCTTTAACCATTTTGCCTGGGATTTTCCAATTTGCAATGTCTCCATCTTGAGAAACTTCCATAGCCCCTAAAACCGTTAGGTCTACCCTTCCACTTCTTATCATAGCGAAACTCATAGCTGAATCAAAAAGTGATGAACCAGCAAGAGTAGTTACCGTTTGTTTTCCTGCATTAATCAAGTCAGCATCTACCTCCTCCTCGGTAGGAAATGGGCCCATACCTAACAATCCATTCTCTGATTGCAGCACAACTTGAATCCCCTCGGGAATATAGTTTGCAATCAGCGTGGGAATACCGATTCCCAAATTAACATAGTATCCATCTTGAAGCTCTTTTGCAATTCTTTTTGCAATACCGTATTTATCCAATCCCATTACTAATCAATTTGTCTTTTTCTTAAGTAAAATTTTGATCAAGGCTACGAACGCACAGTTCTTTGCTCAATTCGCTTTTCGTAATCTACGCCTTGAAAAATGCGATTCACAAAAATGCCGGGTACATGTATAAAGTTGGGATCTAAACTACCAGCTGGAACTAACTCTTCAACTTCGGCAATAGTTACTTTTCCCGCCATTGCCATCATCGGATTAAAATTACGTGCTGTGCCCTTAAAAATCAAGTTTCCCGCTGTGTCTCCCTTCCATGCTTTTACCAGAGCGAAATCACTGTTGAATGACTCCTCCATTACGTACATCTTTCCATTAAATTCTCTTACCTCCTTTCCTTCTTGTACCTCAGTACCATAGCCTGCAGGTGTGAAAAAAGCTGGAATACCTGCACCAGTAGCTCTAATTCTTTCGGAAAGTGTACCTTGAGGTACTAAATCAACCTCCAATTCGCCAGATAACAATTGACGCTCAAACTCTGCATTCTCACCGACGTAGCTTGATATCATTTTCTTGACTTGTTTACCTTGCAACATTAGTCCAATTCCGAAATCATCAACACCAGCGTTGTTACTTATACAGGTTAGACCTTTCACTCCAGATTGCACTAAAGCTTTGATACAATTCTCTGGAATTCCGCAAAGTCCAAAACCTCCAAGCATCAGAGTCATGTTGTCTGAGATCCCTTTAATTGCAGCCTTCGCATCAGAAACTATCTTACTCATATTATGTTAATTTATTGACTTCCCAAAAATAAGTTAATTCACTCAATTAATCGATTATTGAGGTCTTCGCATTGTAACTGATCGATACAATTATGATTGAAGATTCCTACCGTAAGCAGTTGTGATTCGCGGTAAGAGGTATCTCAGTATTATTTCGTTTTACATCTGACCGATAGGCCCAATTCGAAGTTTGCAATCTCTTCCTGCTCAAATTTGTCATAGTTTGTATACGCTTCAACCACAATTTGCTTCGTTATTCTTTCCCCAGTTGATTGAGATTCTTTAAGCATTTCAACAAACTGCATGTTATTCTTCACTACAAAATAAACATCTGAAGTAGGACGTTGTAGAAATTTGCTAGTCATATTCTTAAAAGCAAGTGAAATGTTAATCTTCTGATCTCGAGCAATAAATGCGATTGGCAAACCAGCAGCTAAGTCAGCTCCTACCGCCAAAGCACCCAAATACATACTATTCAGATGATTTCTCGTTCTTCTAGTAAGTTTTATCTTTATAACAACTCTATCACGATTGAAAGCTATTACTTTCGGACTTGCATATCCGATCATCTTGATCTTGAACATTCCAAGCTGCCACAAGAGGAAATTCATTTTTTTTATAGAGCTTGACTCGAAATTGAAATTCATGTATATTACATTATATTTATGTGTAGTACAAACAATATTATATAAATAAACCTAGTGACGCAGAATTTACTTTAATAATTAGGCAATAATTATCGTATAGATCACATTTAATTTCTCGCCAATCCATTTTTTTATTGGATCAAGGCAACGGATCTAAGACATAGTTACTCTTGTTAATGTAAACACTGCCATATGCTTTTAAAAGCCCACAGTTTGACTGAAAAACAACTCATGCAGGGTTGCGTTGACCGAGACCCAAAATGTCAAAAAGGTGTTTTTGATCGTTACGGATCAAAGATGCTAGCTGTTGTAAGAAGGTATGCCCGTCATGAAATGGAAGCAGAAGATATGCTCCAAGATGGTTTTGTTAAAGTGTTCAAGTACATAGACACCTTTGGAAACAGAGGGTCTTTTGAAGGCTGGATCAGAAGAATTATGATCAACACAGCCCTCAAACATTGCAGTAAAGTTGCTTTTAAAAAAGAATCAATTGGTGTTGAAAAGCTCCCTGAGAATTCCACTGACCCAGCAATATTCTCAAAGTTAGGAATTGATGAATTGATGAAATTAGTTCAAGACCTTCCAGATGGTTATCGAATCGTATTTAATTTATATGCAGTTGAAGGTTATAGTCATAAAGAAATAGCTGATCTTCTAAATATAGGGGAAAGCACTTCGCGCTCACAACTTGTGAAAGCAAGAAGAATATTACAACAACGCGTTGAAGAATTGGCGAAAATAGCGGTATGAGTGATTTCGATGACATTTTCAAAAAAGGACTTCACGATCACAAAGTAGATGTTCCTGACGATTTATGGTCTCGTATTGACCAGGAAGTCAATCCAAAAAAAAAGTTTCGAAAAGAATTCGTGCTATTGGCGATTGGGTTTCTAGTCTTTAGTACTCTTGGAATTTGGTCTATGTCAACTGACCAGGGTAAAGAAATTCAACAAACTAAATTTTCGGAATCTTCAAAAATACTGGCCGCACCTGATTCAGATGACGCTTTACGTGATTATCTCACTGCAAAAAATGATGGAAGAGAATTAAGTAGTGAGGAAATAAAAAGAATTTCAGATAGTGAAAACTCTGAATCAACAGAAGTAATAGAGGATGGTGTAAGAAAAACAATTAGCACGCACAGTAAGATAGTTCAAGATAAGGCAAAGCTATACTCTGAATCATACTCGTCAGTTTCATTATACAAATCTGACAACACTAGTTCCTTTCCCGTAAAGGAAGAGATTAAGCCTGTTCAAGTTTCTGAACTTGATACTAAATCAAGTAGTTTTCGAAACCTTGAGCGGAAACTAATCCTTCCAGATATAAATTGGACACTGAATGTGTTGCCTGACTATGACAAACGATGTCCTAAATTTGGTAAAAGAAATACTGGATATTTTAGTGTGGAGGCATATCACTCTTCTGATATGATTATGAAAGCACTGATAGCAAAAAGTAGTGAAGACGAAAATTATGCTACTGCAAGAATGGAAACTGAAAGTCAACTATATTCTTTTTCGAATGGTATAGGTGTAACATGGCATCACATAGATGGAATTGGAATTGGATTAGGCATTGAGCGCAGCCAGATAAATGAATTGTTCAGTTTTGTGGAACAAGATGCAAGAGAGGTAAGAGTGCTGATCACACTCGATACACTTTTCAATACAGATGGAACCTTCACTACTTCAATTGATACAACAAGGATTGAAGTTCAAGGAGTCAAAAAGAACTATGTTACAAATCAATATACTTCTATTGATCTGCCAATTTCTCTGTCTTACAGATGGGATAGAAAAAGATGGGGTATAGGAGTTAGAGGAGCTGTCTACTTAAATCTACTATTCAATCAGAAAGGTCGAGTTTTAGGTATAAACGGTAAGCCAGCTTGGATTACAGAAGGTAATGATAATGAGTTGGACGCCTATCGCGCCAAAAGTGGCTTAAAATTTGATGGTTCGATAGATGTAACTTATCATTTGACACATATGTGGGATGTTTATATGCAACCATATTTTAGATACAATGGAAATACTTATACCCGAGACAATTATCAATTGGATCATTTTATAAATACAATGGGTGTAAGAGCAGGAATAAGGTACAACTTTGGATTTTAGAAGAACAGTTCTAGGCAGGGTACTAACGGCATAGAATTGAAGAATTATGAACAAAGACTACATGAACAATATCAGATTTAAGGAATTTCTTATTTGCTGGTTTTTGATTTCGATCTCAATCATATCTTGTCAAAAGGATGTAATTGACGAATTCACGCCCTTAGACGAAAGATGGACAAGCCTCGACAGCTTTTTTTCAAACGCTGAGAAAATTAAGAGAATTTCAATACCGAATGCAGAAGATGAGTTTGTAGTATCCTCAAACGGCTTATACTATCATTTTTTGGGCGAAAGTCTATTAAATGAAGACAATTCACTAGCAACAGGCGAAGCTACACTCGAAATAAAAGAAATTCGGAAAACAGGAGATTATATCTTGAATCAGATCGACTCTGAAACGTACGACGGTGAAAGTATGTTTCCAGAAGCTATATTCAGTCTTCGAATTGTAAAGAATGGTAAAGAACTTAAGTTGAAGGATAAAATACTTATTTATCAAGAAACTTCAGATTCCGAAGTCGACTTGGAAGTTACTACTGAATGGATTGATGACAATACGAATGACGGCTGGTTTCCGACTGTCAGTCTAGACGTATTCAATCACAGCTGGGACTTTGATATCAACACAGAAAATTTTCAAGGAGCGGGCTTCAAAATGTATTTGAGAAAACTTGGATGGTTCCAAATGGGCTCATATGCGAATCAGGTTTATCCATCTGGCGATGTTTTTAGCACAGTAGAAGTTGAAATCCCTACTGGATTCGCGAGTGAAGATGTCAAAGTATTTCTGGCATACAAAGACAGACTATGTCTACTGCCTAGTACTAGAATTGACAACAAATTTAAGTTCAAGCAAGTAATAAAAGCGGAAGAAGTCGAAGTGATAATGCTTACAGTAAAAGAAGACAAACTCTATTTTGGAAAAAAACACTTTATTACTGAAAATGAGAGTGAAGTAACACTAAATACTATTGAAAAAACAGATTTTGTGAGCCTAATTGCTTTCTTGCAAGATTTATAAGAGACGTTTTTTATTCGTAAATGGGAGTGGCCTGCTATGCAATTTGTATAGTGGGCCTTTTACGTAAACTCTCGCGGCCCGCCAAGGTAAATAGTACATAGCTTATAGATTCCTTCCATATTGTCATGCTTCTTATTATTTCTTTGTTAAATTTACAGAATATTTGATCGTTAATTTAATCAAAGAGGTAGCATGATTTTACATTTTACTAAAGAGTCGATATTTTCAGTAGTGATTCTACTTCTCTCATTTTTGTCTTTGTCCGCCCAAACGAATAAATCTGATAGCGTGGTTGACAGCGATTGCGTTGGGAGATTTAGCGAGTCAGGAAGTATCAGGCTAGTCTCAATGGAATCTAACGAGATATATCAATTACGCTTCCAACATGAAATCAAAATTGAAAATAATTATAATCACTTTCCTGAAGGAGGAGTAAAGTCGTACTGGTTTGAAAACAACGTTTTGCATTTTATTCCTTTGCAAAAAAATGTATACTTTCACTATCCCGCTTCCAACTGTAACGCATCTGTAGTTCAGAAAAATCTATTTCAACTTAAAAATACAAGCCCTAAAAAGTCAAATTCAATCATTCCTATAACGGGGGAAACACCTCAGTTTCTAGTTGAAAATGTTTTACTAGGTGACTTTTGTCTAAATATTTCAAATGTATCTGCGCCAGCAGGCGGAAACTCAATCGGTCAATTTTTTGGTGGGCAAGGTAGTATTAATGTTGAAACTGGTATTATGTTAGTGAACGGTGACATCAATCAAGCTGTTGGGCCAAACAATAGTACTGGAACGTCAAGTACTACAGCAGCAAATCTCTCCGACCCAGATATTGAAGCCATTTCAGGATCAGTATCAAGAGACGCTTCGATCTTGGAGTTTGACTTTGTACCCGATCAAGACTCTATCAAGTTCGACTATGTTTTTGCTTCCGAAGAATATTGTGAATATGTAGGCGGCTTTAATGACGCATTTGGTTTCTTTCTCAGTGGACCTGGAATAAATGGTCCGTATACTGATGGAGCTGAAAATATTGCGATTCTTCCAGATAATGTGACACCTGTGTCCATTAATACGGTAAATTTTGGATTAAATGGTCAATACTATGAAAGTAACGCAGTTCCCCCGGGGACTCAAGGTGATCCTGACTGTGATCCCAATCCGACTGGAAAGTTCAATCAATTTATCGAATACGATGGTTTTACTACTGTTTTGGAGGCGAAAGCGGCGGTTCAACCTTGTGAGACATATCATATAAAAATTGTAGTCGCTGATGCTCTAGATCAGATTTTTGACTCAGCTGTTTTTCTTGGTTCAAATTCCTTTATTTCTGGAGATCCCGGTCTACGACTGACTACGGACGTTGGATACACTAATCCTGCAGAGGAAACTGCAACAGAAGGCTGCTCGGGAGCCTACATCTCTTTTGTTAAGTTCGGTGGAACTTTCGAAAATATGGAATTCACAATTAATATCGACAATACAAGTACAGCTACTGAAGGAGTTGATTATGCTAATTTACCAGATACTTATACAATACCGCCAGGAGTGACAGTTGATACTTTATGGTTAGACATATTTAATGATGATCTAGAGGAAGGTGTAGAAACAATTGATATTACAATCGGAGGACTATGTGAATGTTTAGACCCAGTTCTTCAAATTCAAATAGACGATCCTGAGCCACTGATTATTGATCCCATTGATGACATAGGAGTTTGCAGTCCTGAAGTTTTTCAAATCCCTGCAATTGCAACTGGGGGTACAGCTCCATATACTTATAGTTGGTCAAACGGATCTGGTGATGCAACTGCTACTGTTTTCATCAACCAGTCTGGCTTCTACGATGTAACTGTCACTGATGAATGTGGACAAGAAGAAACTGCCGAGTTCTACGCAGAAATCTACCCAAATTACGAAGAGAGTCAGACTGTTGAAATCTGTGAAGGAGATTCTTACTTTGTAGGAGGAGCTCCTCAATCAACAACTGGTAATTATGTTGATCTATATCCAACTGTATTTGGTTGCGATAGCGTAATCACTACCTCCCTAATTGTTAAACCAAAGGCATACTATGACACTTTAGTGTATAGCTGTGTCAGTGAACCAGTAGTGATCAATGGAACCACACTTAACTTTCCAGGTGTATTTGATATTCCACTTTTTGGAGCTGCAGCAAATGGGTGCGATAGTATTGTTAATGTTGAAGTTGTGTGGCTAAACCCGATATCTTCAATTGGCGATCCCGACTTACTCACTTGCGATGTGGACTCCGTGCAATTATCAATAATAGTTCCGAACGAAGGAGATGGATTTGAATATTTTTGGACCGGTCCTAATAGTTTTGAGTCATCTGAGGAATCTCCATGGGCATTTGATGCTGGTACTTATACACTAACGGTAACACAAACTATAGACGGTGTATTTTGTGAATCTTCTTTCCCTTTCAGCAATGAAGTTGAAATTGATACTTTAGCGCCAGTCATTGACAGTATTCCAGACGTGACAATTTCATGCGGTCTTTCTGAGGTTACAATCGATGCGTCAATTATAAATCTACAGGACCTCTCAGAAATAGAAGTCGAATGGAGTGGACCAAATGGTTTTTCAAGTGATCAACTTACTATAACGGTAAGTGATAGCGGAGCATATGTTCTCAACGTTTTAAACCCATTGACAGGTTGCTCTTCTTTTGAAGCTGTAGATGTTTCGATTGATAATATTGAACCAACTGTTAACTCTACAGGAGGTTCTATTGGCTGTAGTGCTGATTCTATTCAAATTTATGCTGAGGTCAACTTGTTAAATGGAAGTTTTTCTTGGACTGGACCAAATGGATTTTCGGCTGATATTCAAAACCCATTTGTTTATGAATCTGGGACATATATTGTGGAGTACAACCTAACTGATCAATGCATTGCGTATGACACAGTTTTGGTGATCAATGACAACACGGTACCTGACATCTCGACAACTCCGGACACCGTTTTTTGTGGTCAAGGAATCGGAGAATTAATAGCATCCTCCATGACTCCAAACGTTACTTACAGCTGGGAAGGTCCAAATGGTTTTGTTGATAACACTGCTAGTATCGTTGTGACTGAAGAAGGTATCTACACTGTCAGCATCACAGGAGAAAATGGGTGCCTTGTCAGCGAAGATGTTGAATTTTTGTTGATAGATGTTTTCCCAACTGCCACGACTGCTTTGGATACAATTGATTGCGGTGAGGACTTCATAACGCTGCCACTCAGCACCTCTGATTCTGGCCTAAGTTTCGCTTGGACAGGTCCGTCAAATTTTTCTTCTACGGATCAGAATCCAACGACTAATATTCCTGGAGAATACGAAGTAACAATAACAACGTATTTAGGATGTAGTACAATTCTATCGACCACCATTAGTGCTGACACTCTTATTCCTCAAGTTACCATAGCTACTCCTACAATAACCTGCGATAACCCGATACCTGCTATTGCAGTGTCAGACATCAATGAAGTCCTTGATTTTTCTTGGGTAGGCCCAAATGGATTCAATTCTACAGAAGAATCACCAATAGTTGATCAACCTGGACAATACCAGCTAACAATTAGTAGTCTGAATGGATGTGACAACAGTTATAATTTAACAATTCTCATCGATACTCTAAGTCCAACATTTACAGCCTTAGGAGACACAATTGATTGCATCAACGGTAGTGCTTTTGTAAGCTCCGACCTCAGCGGTGGAGAATATGATGTTGTGTGGACTGACGAAAACAACAACACTGTCGGATTAAATTTTGATGAAGAAGTTAGTACCGCAGGTCTGTACACGATTGTAGCAAGTTTTAAAGATAATGGTTGTTCAACAACTAAAGTGGTTGAAGTCTTCAAAAATGATGACGTTCCTGATATCTCGATTTTGGGAGATACATTAAATTGCCTATCAATGGGTGGTTTAATATCCTCAGACTCTCAAACTCCAGGTGTAACTTATTCTTGGACAGGACCAAATGGCTTCGCCTCGTCTAGTAATATTTCAAGCGTAATTGAAGGAGGGCTTTATAATCTAACGATCACGGCACCGAATGGCTGTATCGCAACAGCTTCAACGATGGTTGTTGAAGACCAAGACGACCCAGACATATCCATTGATCCTCTCACGCTCGACTGTAATACAACAAGTTCTAGTCTTTCAATGAGTGCAACTGGTCAAGGAAATCAATATGAATGGATCGGGCCAAATGGTTTTTCAAGTAATCTTCAGTCTCCTACAATCAATGAAAATGGAATGTATGAGGTTACCGTAACTTCAGAAAACGGTTGTTCATCAGTCGAGTCAATCTTGGTAAATGGAGATTTTGTGCAACCAACAGCCTTGATTTCCACTCCTGATGTTATCGACTGTAATACTCCAAGTGTGGATATTGATCTTTCGTCAAATGCACCTGTAGGCAGTACTTTTAGTTGGACAGGTCCAAATTCATTTAGCTCAGATGAGAAGGATATATCTGTAGATCAACCTGGAATGTATTCAGTTATTGTTACGGGAACAAACGGTTGTACCAATTTGGCTTCCACTACTATTGATATAGATATTGAACCAATTCAATTAACTACTGAAGACGACTTCATAGACTGTGATAAACCTTCAGTTGAGCTATCAATAACATACTCAAACAATCAAATATTTGATTTAATATGGGACGGTCCGAATAATTTCTCATCAGTTCAGTTAAAACCAACCGTAGATCAAGGTGGAACTTACACACTTCAAGTAGTAGGTCTTAATGGATGTACTTCAAACACCAGCATATTCATAGAAGACAGAATCGACTATCCGGATTTCAGCTTGAGCGGTAATGACCTGAGCTGTGAGGAGGAAGTAAGTAATATATTTGCTACGATTGCTAATGGAGACTTTAGCTATGTTTGGGAAGATGCCCAAGATATGTCAATTGGAACTAACTCTGACAACATACAAGTCAATGAAGAAGGCTATTACTATACAACAATTACTGATAATTCAAATGGATGTAGTACTATTGATTCAATAGAAATATTTCAGCTACCAGAGTTAAACTCATTTGAATTTGAATCTGAAAACCCAAATTGCTTTGTGAACTACGGAACTATAGACTTCACGGATGTTCAAGGTGGGACCGAACCATATGAGTATTCCATCAATGGTGGTTCTAATTTTTCCTTTGAACCATTCTTTGATGAAGTTGAAGCTGGCAACTATAATCTGATGGTAATTGATGCCAACGGGTGTGAACTACTTGATGAAGCGACGATTATTGGACTTGAGGAATTTGATATTTCGTCTGAAGAAATTTACACAATAGTATTAGGAAATAACCAACAACTAGAAGTTCAAACTTCAATTCCACAGACTGATATCCAAGATATTACTTGGGTACCAGAAGATTTTCTTTCGTGTACCAACTGTCTTAATCCGATTTCAAATCCAAATTCTGATATTGTGTATCTAGTTACATTAACTGACAAGAACGGTTGTGAACTTCAGACTGAAATCGAAATCCGGGTAGTAGAAAACCCTATTTATATACCTAATATCTTTACACCAAATAATGATGGTGTTAATGAAGAGTTTACAATATTGGGAGATTTGTCGACGATTGAAACAATCAACACCTTCTCAATATATGATCGTTGGGGAGAACAAGTTTTCTTGCTAGAGAATATTGACCCTAGTCAGGATGAAATAGCTTGGGACGGTCGATATAAAGACCAAACCGTAAAAGTTGGAGTCTATGCATACTACCTTGAATACGTCTCGATTCGTGGTGAAGTAAAGCAACTTGTCGGTAATATTACCGTAGTTCGTTGATAAGTATTTCTATATGAAATAGGTAAGTTGCAATGAAAAGGATTCTGACTTTACACCCACAAGGTAAAAAAGGTGTCAATATATCTGTCGAGAAATACGAGCAAATAAAAGCGTTTATTCTTGACTATTTAAAAATCCACGGACCAACAAGTTACGAAGAGCTTTCAGATACAGCTGTAAAAAAACTATCAGCAACTTTCGATGGCAGCGTGGTGTGGTACCTTGTGTCAGTTAAACTAGATCTTGAAGCTAGAAACATCATCAAGAGAATTCCAAAAACTAGTCCTCATAAAGTAAGCCTAGTTCATCCAAAAAAGGAATAGAAAGCTCCATTACGTAAGAAATAAGTAAGACATGTTGTCTTAAACACAACATATATTACAGTAAAAATTGAGAGTTATCAAGAGCTCAAATAAATAGCCTTGTTGGTACTTAGCCAATATGTTATCTTTATTGCTGGTATCCAAATCAATATGCGGGGTTAGTTGTTAAAAACATAATTTTACCTTCACATCTAAAGCAAATAGTTGGCAAAAAAGAATAGTTATAGAGTTGTCGAAAGGGAAGAAATAATCGCTCGTAAAATCCACAAGGTAAGAAGATCGAAAGATGGTTCGACCCTTGAACCCTCTGAGACATTCGATGATGTAAGTGTCGAAAAACCGCTAGAAATTAGGGTACGTACAATAGGCGTTACCGCATTCAAAAGCATCGCAGTAACCATGCGAACACCAGGTCAAGACCAAAACCTAGTTACTGGATTCCTCTATAGTGAAGGAATCATAAAAGACCCAACAGACATTGTCACATATAATCAAAAAACTAAGAACATAGCAGAAGTAGAATTAATCAATGGCTACCAAGACAAGTTAGATTCAATAAAAAGAAATTTCTTTACGAGTTCGAGCTGTGGGATTTGCTCTAAAGGAAGCTTGGATCAAGTAGAGATTGAAAGTACCATCCTACCCTACACTTCCACAATACAACTTAAACAAGATATAATCTTTGATATGATCGAAAAATGCGACCATATTAAGGGAGTTTTCAGTAAAACAGGTGGATGCCATTCTATGACCTTATTTGATGTTAAAGCCAATTTTGTTATCCAACAAGAGGATGTTGGTCGACATAATGCAATGGACAAATTGATAGGTTACAGTTTGCTCTCCGGCATAAATAATTTCAGTAATCACTGTGTCGTTGTAAGTGGTCGACTTAGTTTTGAATTGATCCAGAAGGCAAGTATGATGGGAACAGCAATACTAATTGCTAGAGGTGCTCCCACGAGTTTAGCAATTGAAGAGGCTGTTGCCCAAAATATGTGCTTAATTGGATTTGCCGATTCAAGCAGATTAAACATTTATTCAGGATTTGAACGATTAAAAACATAATGAGTAAGAATAAGCAACATAGACCCCCGTCGTCATCAACCAATCTACAAGTATCCAAGGCACCAACGAAATCTGTTGGAGTTCCAGCTATTATGGAATCGATGAAACAAATGGGAAGATGGATGGATATGCCTAAAGCCTTCAAAGCATCATTGAAAATGAATCAAAAAGGTGGCTTTGATTGTCCAGGTTGTGCTTGGCCAGATCCAGATGACGAAAGGTCATCGGTGGGCGAATACTGCGAAAATGGTATTAAAGCACTTGCAGAAGAAGCAACAAATAAAAAAGCCGACCCTAGTTTTTTTGCTCAGTATTCAGTTCAGGAATTGAGTGAAATGAGTGATTACGAACTAGGCAAAAGTGGCAGAATAACGGACCCAATGTATCTTGCACCAGGTGCCACACACTACAAGAAAATTAGCTGGGACAATGCCATGCAGAAAATGGCCAATCAATTAAAAGAATTAGATGACCCAGATGAAGCAATCTTCTATACTTCAGGTCGCACAAGTAACGAAGCTGCTTTCATGTACGGGACATTCATCCGAGCTTTTGGCACAAATAATCTTCCTGATTGCTCCAATATGTGCCACGAATCAAGCGGGTACGCACTTTCAAAAACACAAGGAATCGGTAAGGGATCAGTAGTCTTATCAGACATATATGAGGCAGATCTTGTGATAATAATGGGTCAAAATCCTGGCACAAATCACCCGAGAATGCTATCAGCTCTTGAGAAAAATAAAATAAATGGAGGTACAATCGTTGCTGTAAATCCACTAAAAGAGGCTGGATTACTTCACTATACAAACCCACAAAAGCCATTCAGAATGTTGACTGGAGGTTTGGCTTTGACTGATCTGTATTTGCAAGTAAATATTAATGGTGATCTAGCTTTACTAAAAGCAATTCTTTTCAAATTACAACAAAGAGAGGAAGCGGGCGAGAGTATTTGGGACAGGACTTTCATTGACGAACATACGGAGGGGTACGATGAACTTAAGGCTGAAATTCAAGCGACGGATTTAGAAGCGTGCATTAAAGAATGCGGAATAGATTCAGATAAGATTGATGAGCTTGTAGACTTGATTGCCAAGAAAGAAAAAATTATCATTTGTTGGGCAATGGGCTTAACACAGCAAGTAAACGGTGTGGCTACGATCCAAGAAATTGTCAATCTATTGCTTTTGAAGGGAAGCATAGGTAAACCAGGAGCCGGAACTTGTCCAGTTCGTGGTCATAGTAATGTCCAAGGTGACAGGACAATGGGAATCTGGGAGAAGATGCCAGATTCTTTTCACGAAAAACTAGGAAAAGCCTTTGGATTCCAATCCCCTACTCGTCATGGTTACGACACCGTAGAGAGTATTAAAGCAATGGCCGAAGGAAAAGCTTCATTTTTCTTTGGTATGGGTGGCAACTTTCTCTCCGCTGCACCTGACACTGATCTTACTGCTCGAGCTTTACAGCAATGCGATATGACGGTGCATGTTTCGACGAAACCTAATAGATCTCATTTGATTCATGGTAAAGAAGCATTAATACTCCCATGCAAAGGAAGAACGGAAATCGATGAACAGAATAATGCTTATCAGTTTACCAGTGTTGAAAATAGTATGGGTAAAGTACATAGCAGTAAAGGTGTGCTTCCTCCCATTTCTAAAAACCTAAAGAGTGAGGTTGAAATTGTATGTGATCTAGGTGAAGCTTTTTTCGGGGAAAACCATATCATCGAATGGACAGCGTATTCAAAGGATTACGATCTAATCCGAGATAAGATTGAAGAAGTGATACCAGGTTTTGAACAGTTCAATACAAGAATTAGAGAAACTTCTGGCTTCTACTTGCCAAACCCTGCTCGCGATAGAAGGTTCTTGGGTGAAGGTAGAGCGAAGTTTACAGTCAACAAACTTACTTTAAAGTCTGAAACTGAGCAACGCTTCAAACTAATGACTTTACGGTCACATGATCAGTACAACACTACTATTTATGGTCTGAACGATAGATATAGGGGAATATCTAACGGACGAAAGCTCATCATGATGAATATGAATGACATGATCGAACTCGGCCTTATTGATCAGCAACTAGTGCATGTACACAGTTATCATTCAGGCAAAAAGAGATCGATTTTCAATTTTCGAGTTGTGCCGTATGATATTCCCAGACGCTGCCTTGCCGCCTACTTTCCCGAAGCAAATCCACTCGTTTCCATTGACCATGTAGCAATAAAAAGCAATACACCAGTAAGTAAGAATATAACTGTGAAAATTGAGAAAGCTACCGAGATGTAGAAGTGACCTAGCTTTTCAATCTTACATTTTGTCTTTAGTAACAGTTGCATCCTATGCTTTGGTATTTATATTTTAAAGTACCTTTACACTCATAAACTGTTAAAAGTACATGACAAATTTCAAACCATTCTCGAGTTTTACATTTCAAATTATAGTTTACGCAATTGCAATGTTAATGTTTCTTGGATGCAAAGAGGAAGCTACTAAGATTGAAGAGCCGAAAGACCCAGTTCTTGAAGAAATTGCGGGTGACTATTATCAAGAATTGATACGAACTCCTGTCAATGCAGACGGAACTGTTGATACAACCGACGTTCCAAAGATTTACTTTGAAAAAGATATTCATCACTTTGGAACATTAAAACAAGAAGATAAACAAAAACATCGCTTTACATTTGAGAATAAAGGAAATAGAAACCTAGTTCTATTAGATGTCAAAACTTCTTGTGGCTGTACTGTTGCTAGCTATGATGAGGAGCCGATAAAGCCAGGTGAAAAAGGAGCAATCAACATTGAATACGATCCAAAAAATCGCAAAGGACTGCAGGAGAAAAAAATAATCGTCACTTCCAATGCTTTCCCAAATAAGACAGAATTGACTATTATTGCTGACGTGATTTATGAGGACTAAGCCTATTGCTTATGATGTTTTGAGCGGTTAGCATGTGTTTCTAGTCCTTTCCAAATATTTTGACATTAACTAAAAAACTAGAATAAAAATGCAAATAGATTTTTTTATACTACAAGCGGCTCCAGGAGGAAGTGGAACTTCATCCCTTATATTCTTCGGAGCAATCATTGCCGTGTTTTATCTCTTCATGATAAGACCTCAGGTTAAAAAGCAAAAAGAACAAAGAGACTTCATTAATAGCGTCCAAAAAGGAGATGAAGTCGTTACGAATGCAGGAATTGTTGGAAAAGTCAATAAAATAGAAGGTAACCAAGTGACTTTGGAAACATCCAAAACCTACATTAAGGTACTGACTACCTCCATTTCAAAAGAACTCACAGACTCCATAAAAGAAAAGCCGGAGGGTGAGAAAAAGAAAGGAATTTTTGGATTCTAAATCTAAAAAAGGCAAGATGTTTCAATCATCTTGCCTTTTTATCTTCCCTTATATTGCTCTGACCACTTTAAAACATATTAATAATAATACTAATGTGGTTTTCCGATATCTTGCAGATATACCTATATTTTTTGGTAGTGGTTATTGCAAAAAGTAAATATCTCAATAACCTTAGTTCGTAGGAATTGATAAATCTATGTACCTACAGTTTTGAAACTCACGATCCGTACTAGTGTACCCCACATCTGAAATCCAAAATCATCTTCTAAGTATTCCACCCTGCATTCAATTTTGGCACCTTCAATCTTAAACTGCTCAGGCATCATCTGAGGTCGAAGAGATTCTCCTTCTTCTGTCTTAATTGCCCAAAATCCTCCCTCAATCTTTTGAAATTCAGAAGTACCAATTACGCGTGTGCTCATCTCGATCGATTTTGTCTTAACATCTTCTCAATCGTAGAATTGAGACTGTGAATAAGTTCATTTTGTGAAGTCAAGGTATTTCTTAGTTCATCGATTTCTAGATGTAATCCATTTCGGATATTCTTTGGCGAAGACATAAAGCGACTGATCTTTAGTTTGATAGACCATAACTCCAGTACTTCATCACCTGGAACAATTCGTTCTGGGTAGTACTCATTATCCGAATGGAGAATAAAACAACCATTCTCACTTAACTTATTCTCCACTCTTTTTACCACAATATCATCATGCGTGATCACCACATAGACATGATTACTTTTAATAGAATGTTTCCAAGCATTTTTTTCTGTAAAAGAACACACTACGCGTTCTCCCTCGAAAAGAGTTGGCTCCATACTATCCCCTACCACATCAAACGATCTAAAAGTTCCAGACTGAAAATATTGATCAGGTAATGTAAAAGTTGGTAGTTCACTAATGTAATCAGGGTCTGTTAATTGACCTCCATATCCAGCTTGAGCAGCATAGGGTACGTGTACAATTCGTTCATTATTGTTTTGGTCTGCCACAACAACCAGAACATCTTTCTTACTCTCGTCTTCTGAAGTTGGAAGTATTTGACCTTGTCCTGTATATAAAAACTTCGGACAGATATTGTATTTCTCTACAAGTTTTCTGGTGAGTTCAACGGTAACGTTTCGTCTGCCTTTCAAGATTTCACTTAGGCTTTGTGGGAGATAATCAAGGCTGAGAGCAAACTGCCGACTCGAACGAACTATACCGTTTTCTTTCAGCTCCTTATGACATTGAATGAAGCGTTTAGTAATAATATCTTGCATGTAGAATTCTTATTTTCTTTGTAGTGAAACAATAGTCTCTACAAATATATAAATATTCTTAATATGTCATCAATTTAATGACAGCAAAATAGTGATAACTTAGGAACAATTGTTTAATCTTCCGACTCAGGCTCAATTATACCTGTCTTTTCGCCAAAATAATGAACAAAACGCTGCAATTCATTTGCAAGCTCGCCGTTATTCGTAGCCTTATAATATGTATCAACTAAACCTCGTAGTGTTTGAAACATGAACTTGTCCATCTCATTCACTTGTAAGTCTTTTGTCCATAGATCTAGTTTGAAAGTATCCAAATGCTCTTTATCGAAAAGAGAGAGCAAAAAAGCCTTACATGCTATTCTTTCGGTACCTGGTTGATCATCTGCCTGCCAAAAAATTGATTCAGGTGTATTACGATCATCTAAAACAACTTTGATTTTTATTTCTTTTTCTTGCATACTTTTTATTTCTGTAAGTGTGACATTGGAATTAGCTTAGCATCAAGCTACATGCACCGCAAAAGTATAGCAATTAATCAAGGTGTTGTCCATTAAAACAAGAGAAAATCATGCTGGTAATACCACATATGTAAACTCCATCACGGTTGCTGATACTTGCTAATTATTACCACACAACACTAATCAAACAAAACACAAAGCGCAGGAAATTCAGAATTCCTAGCTTCTCTCCTCCAAAATGTATAAATTAGCTTCTTAATATATCAACAAGTTTCAAGAAGTATGATCGCATTCTCATTGAATAGTCCTCTTGTATTTGAACACAGCTTCATTGGTTACTCTTCTGAACACTTTATTATCTTATGTTTTTTCTGTCTTAGCGGCTTAATCTATATTCGATCTCTAGGAAAACTGAGTGTGGAAAGACAACACAGGATTCTCTTTATCAGTGCAATCGTATTGGCTCTTGTTCAACTCAGCCGTATCCCTATCTTAGCAATTAACGGCCAATTCAACATTGAAACTGATCTTCCTTTGCATCTGTGTAATTTTCTACCTTTTGCAATGATCTGGAGCTATGGTGTTCGATCTGAAAAAATCTGGTCTGTTATGTTCTTCTGGATTATGTTAGGCTGCAGTCAAGCTAATTTCACTCCCGCTGTACGCGAGTCACTATTCTACTATGATGCTATTCGATATTGGGTAGTACATGCGTTTTTAGTCATTCTTTGCCTCTACCCTGCTATCAATTGGAATTGGAAAATAAAACACATTGACATCTGGCGGAGTTTTGGATGGTTACATATCGTGTCAGCTATTATCTACTCAATTAATCTAGCTACAGGGGGAAACTATATGTACTTAAATGCAAAGCCAGCAGGTACAAATTTCTACAGTATTCTCCCTGAATGGCCATACTACATACTTTCATTGGAATTTGTGATTCTTGCGCTTTCGTATTTGCTATTTGGTATATTCACTGTAATATCACGAAACAAGAATGAGCTTTCGCCCAAAAGCGCATATTAGAAAGTACTGCAATTATCATAGCTTAACCACTTCCGATTGCAGAAACAAAACGACCTTAATTGTTATTCAATAATGACTTCATAATATTTGATCGCGGAACCACCCCATATTCCGATACCTCCTTCAATATTTGATTTTGCTCGCGAATAAGAGGCAAATGGCCCTTGATTTGCTCTAGCAAATTCGATTGTATTCCAGAAGTCAAAATGATCCTCATCGAGTAATTGCCATTCTAACCTTGCTGTATCTGAGACTTCAAATAAACCCGCTGTGTTTGGGTCTATTTCCATTGTAAAATCTACGGGTTTTGGAACAGGAAAGTCAAAAGCCTTTCCGTCGAAGAAGACATCATCAGTAACACTACTGAAGTCTGCTGCAAAAGGTGATCCATCTACACTTACTCTTAGACGATAGAAATTGGGACCAAGTGGATCTGTAAAGAAGGCATTCATTGACCGAAAATTTGGAATCCCCAGTTGATCAAGTACTTTCAAACTGTCAATAGGAACAAAAGATGGAATCGTCGTACTCGCTGTGATCTCTTCACCTTCAAAAACGACTCTCAAATCGTAGCTTTCGCCCTCCATTGGGGCAATCGATTGATTTACGTCAATATAGAAACATAGGTCTTGCTCCAAGAAAAGACTATCTAGTCCGATAAGATCTAGCGCCTGTTCAGCTAATACTGGATCCAAATTAGCAGTACAGATCTCGGTTAGAGGGTAATTTTGACCATTATGTATAACTGTTACAAAGGCTCCTCCTAGAAACAATTCAGGTCCTTGTATTTCATCTCCTGTCTGGAACAAGGGATAAGTCTTCCCAATTGTTACATAAGGTGGTATTGCATCTTCCCCTGCTTGAATATACCCTTCAATTACAACAGTCGGAGGATCGTCAGCATAATCCGGCACAAACACTTCCTGACAAGAGCCTAAGAAGATCAGTACTATTAGAAGTAGGGACAAATTTTGGATCTTCGAAATAGCCTTAATTGTTGAGGTCATCTTTATTTCTTTTTTTGTCTCCATTTGTAATTGTATGTTATACTTGGGATCAGCGGAAATATTGTAATCTTAAATGACTCCAATTGAGGAGCAGTTGGTACACTGTTCGGTGCTTCTTCAAAAAATGTGAAGAATGGATTTTTACGATTGTAAATATTGTATATTCCGAATGACCATGATCCCGAAAATCGTTTGTCAGAATTGGGTTTTGGTGTATAAGTTACCGATAAGTCCGCTCTATGATAATCTGGTAGTCTCGCACTATTTCTAGGACCATAAAAGAAATTGAGGGAATTTTCAAGAAAGAACAAGCCAGAAAGCGGTGTATAAGATTGTCCAGATCCATATATAAATACACCCGAACACTCCCATTTAGGGGATATGGCATAATTCATCACGACGGATAGATCATGAGGTCGATCATAAACTGCTGGGTACCATCGTCCATCTTCGATATCATTGAACGAACGTTCTGACCTTGAAAGCGTGTAACCAATCCATCCATTAAAATCACCTTTTGCTTTCTTGAGAAAGAGCTCGATTCCATAAGCCCTACCCACTCCAGAAATAAACTTCAATTCTTCATCAGCTCCCAGCTCATTGACTGATGTTTCCGAATAGTCTAATTGATTCTGCAAGTCCTTGTAGTAGAGCTCTATCGAAGTTTCATACATATTATCTCGAAAGTTCTTGAAGTAGCCTATCGCATATTGCAGTCCAATTTGCGGTTTGACGCGCTCAGTACTAGGAGACCAAACATCTGTCGGTAAGGTTGAACTCGAATTACTGACTAAGTGTATGTATTGGTTTGTTCTTGTTACTCCAAGCTTCACCGACTGACTTTTTCCAAAACTATATTTCCCTGAAAATCTAGGTTCAAAACCAGTATACGTTATTACAGGATCCCAACGATCGTAGACCGTACCATCAATATTACTCGTGTAAGGTCCTATCTGAGTAAATGTCGAAAATCTGACACCATAGTCGATGCTTAGTCTTGAATTGATTTTCCATTCGTCTTTTGCATAGATGGCATTTTCGATTGCATACTTCGGATTTTGGTCAGTTACGAAATCAACATCTCCGCTTGTTGCTGACGCTGTATTTGGGACCAATTCGTGGTAGGTAGAATTAATTCCAACTTTAATCAAGTGATTTGGATTTGGGAAATAGTCGAAGTCAACTTTCACACCATAATCACGAACACCACTGAACAACTTGAATGAAAACTGATCTTGACCACCATCAAACTCAAATTGGTAATCATTGTAAATGCCTGTCACATTCATGAACAACTTATTCGAAAATAAATGATTCCATCTAGCTGTCAAGGTGCTATTGCCATATGGCAAGTCAAATACAAAATCCCTCGCTGGCTGAGAAAAATTTAATACGTCTCTTCCGAAATAACCGCTCAAGAATAATCTATTATTCTTGTTGATTCTATAGTTGATCTTTGTGTTTAAGTCATAAAAGAAATAGTTAGTACCTTCAAAGTTACCTCCATCCAGAAAAGGTTGTATCAAATCTCCAACGTACGTGCGTCGTGCACTTGCGATAAACGAGATTTTGTCCTTTAGAATGGGGCCTTGAAGCGTAAACCTAGATGAAATAAGTCCGATACCACCCTCAGCTTCAAAGAACTTGTTATTACCTTCTTTCATTTGGACATCAACAACTGACGACAGTCTACCTCCATAGTTTGCAGGCATACCACCTTTTATAAGGGTCGTATTCTTTATTGCGTCAGCATTAAACACTGAGAAAAAGCCCAATAAGTGTCCACTGTTGTACACTAAAGCTTCGTCCAATAAAACAAGATTTTGGTCAGGACCTCCTCCACGAACGTAAAAACCCGCATTTCCTTCTCCTGAGGACATTACACCAGGAAGTAATTGAATAGATTTTAAAACATCGACCTCACCCATAAGTGCAGGAAGCTTTTTGATATCCTCTACTGGCAACTCCAAGGTTCCCATCTGAGTGGACTCAAAATTCTTCTTCTCATCTTCTTTCTCAGCTGAAACGACGATCTCCTCCATGAAAACTCCATCATTGAGCTCAACATCTAATTCCACATCTTCATCCAAGTTTATCTCGAAACTTTGGGGTTTAAACCCCAAATATGCGTAAGTGAATTTATATGTACCTTTTGGAAGAGATAGTGAATAAAACCCATAAGCATTTGTTGCTGTACCCGTTCCTTGATCACTTGAAAGAAACACTGTTGCTCCAATTAAAGTCTCACCATTTGTTTGGTCTTTCACATAACCAGACAAGGTATAGTTCTGAGCAATTAAGGCAAATTGCACTAATACAAGAACTGCTGTAGATAGTAACTGTTTGATAAATTCCTGGTTTTAGAACGTAACGGATAAACAAGAAAATTGATGCAAGAAATGATAAAAAAATGAAAAAAATGGAGTGGATCAAAATAGAGAGAGTATTAAGTAAAACCTTCACTAGGAAAGCAAATCAAGCTTTACTGGAGATAGACTGTAACCCTCTTTGCGAAGGAGGTGTAGCAGTCCAGTTTTGCCAGAAAGATGTGCCGCCCCAACTGCAGCAAATACGCTCTTAGTGGTTGATAACTGTGCAAAATTTGCTGCCATTTTATGGTTTCTACTGTATAGTAGCACATCCTTGATGCTACCAATTGACTTTTTAGATAATTTATAAAGCTTATGAATTTCTTGGTTTTGATACAAATCAAGTAGTTGGAGCGTCTTTGATCGAAACTTAGAAACATTGGACAAAGCGGATCTTAAGGATCGGAGTTGATAATCAAGCGAAATCTGATTAAGGGTCTGAATATGATCATCTATTGACTCCATAGAAGAGAGTTCTCTTTCCATAGATTCTGCATAGGACCACAATTGAAAATCCATCGAATTGACAGGATTATCGGCTTTGGTTGATAATGCTTGCTGAGTCATATAATTCAGTAAAAACAAAGGCAACATCTTATCGAATAACTCAAGATTGAGACCAAATGACTTTCGCAAAATTGCATTATACTTTTCGTACTTTCTAGCAGATAGCAAGTTACTAAGCTTCAAGTCATTTGGAAGGTTGACGTGTCCTCCCATTTTTTGCTGCGCGTCAGAATGCAGAGGTATTTCCGGTGCAAAAATTTCACATTCATCAATGGCTACCTTCAAACGTCCAAAGTCAGAAAAGGCTACATCTATTGGAACGTGCATCGTTCCGAAGATATAGCCCTTAAAAATATTTTTAGAATGAATCTCCCAAAGGAGTGCATTTCTACTAGCCATTATTTACCTCATCTTGATCGTAGTTGAAAGGTAGAACTTTTGACTTTTTAACTTTTGACAAAGTCATAAGAGTCTTAATACGTTCAACCTCATCAATCTGAGAAAGCTTTTTGAATAATAATTGTTCGTACGTAGCGATATCCTTACACACTATTTTCATAATAAAGTCAGAATCACCAGTTATTATGTAGCACTCTGTTATTTCGGGAATATTCTGCACCTTAGTAATAAAGTTTTCCAAGGCATTATCTTTCTGCCATGCCAAGTTAACTTGCACGTACGTATTCACCTTCAATCCTAGGGATTCCGGATCAACTTTAGCGTGATAGCTGCTAATTATACCTGTTTGTTCTAGTTTTTTTACTCGTTCCAAAGTAGGAGCGGGAGAAAGTCCAATTTTCTTAGACAGATCAAGATTTGTAATCTTGCTATTAGTTTGTAATTGCTCTAATATTTTAAGATCGATTTTATCGAGTTTCATACGCAGTTCAAATTTTAAATTTCAGCCACAAAGAAAAACATATTTAGAATAATATTTGCTATTTAGAACCAATTATTAACATAAATTTTACGTTAGCAATAATTATTAAACCATTTAACAGAAATATTGCGATAAGACAATTTCAGACTTGCAACATTTATCAAGACCGAATCTTAACTAAGCTTGGAATACCGAATAAGAAAACCACCTAGAGAATTACTCCCTAGGTGGTTTTCATAACTTTCAAATTTATTTTCTCCATTAAGGAAAGACGCCAAGTTGCATATAGTCACTAGCAATTTTCTGTAGTGCATTCAAGAAGGCTGCTTCTCTCAGTGTAATAGGCTTCTTCTTACGCTTCTTAATATCACGGATTTGCTTGTAGGCATTGATCATTGTCTCTTCCAAACCAGAGCGCACCAAATCAACCTCGTCAGCTCCTCTCACAATCATTGCTTTTTCCTTATTGGTAATTTTTTTACCTGTAGTTTTTTCAACGATATCTACAATATTAGAATATGTATTTTGATCAAATCTCTTCTGGAGACGGCCAAAACGCATATGAGATAGGTTCTTTAGCCATTCAAAGTAAGAAACTGTAACACCCCCTGCATTCAGATACATATCAGGGACCACAACTATACCTTTTTTTGCCAACATCTCCTCAGCGACATCAGTCACTGGACCATTAGCTGCCTCTCCAATTATCTTTGCCTTAACCAAATCAGCGTTATCTTCACGAATCTGGCTTTCCAAAGCTGCAGGAATAAGTATGTCACACTCAATACTTATCCAGTCATGTCTATCTTTCAAGGTAGTTGTTCCAGGAAATCCTAGTATTGAACCAGTCTTTTTTCGGTACTTGACTAATTTATCGATATCGATTCCAGCTTTATTATAAATCGTACCTTCAATTTCAGAAACCCCGATGATGATAGCTCCACCTTCTTTCTGACAGATTGAACCGGTATAAGTACCAACGTTACCGAGACCTTGAATAACGATTGTCTTACCTTTCATACCTGGTTTGAGGCCTAATTCTGCCATATCATCCGCATACGACACCATTTCTCGCAATCCATAAAAAACACCGCGTCCCGTAGCTTCTGTTCTTCCAGCAATACCACCATGGGAAACAGGTTTACCTGTTACACATGCAAGTGCGTCAATTTCACCATTTTTCAAAACTTGGTAAGTATCTAGAATCCAAGCCATTTCTCGTGGGCCTGTTCCATAATCAGGAGCTGGCACATCAGTACCAGGACCTATGAAGTTCTTTCGAATGAGTTCTGTAGTATATCTACGCGTTATTCTTTCCAATTCATCTTCTGAGTAACTTCTTGGTGATACTTTAACTCCACCCTTGGCTCCTCCAAAAGGCACATCAACGATCGCGCATTTGTAGGTCATCAGTGATGCCAATGCCATCACCTCTTCTTGATTCACATGATGTGAAAATCGAATACCACCTTTAGTTGGAAGTCGATGATGACTGTGTTGAACACGATATGCTTCAATCACTTCGTAAGTATTTCCAATTTTCACTGGAAACCGCATCTGATACACTGCATTACATGCACGTATCTGTTTAAGAAGTCCACTCGGAAGACCTGAGTAGGCTGCTGCTCTATCAAAGTTTGCTAGCACACTTTCGTAGAATCTTGCTTGTTTATTGCTCATCTTTTATTTGGTTTTCTAATTTAGTAATTCTCCGTTCAAGAAAGAACAGAAATAAGAAAATGCCGATCAATATCGCACAAACAACCATAACGGTCGTCAGCATTTTTCCTTCATTTGGTAAGAGTGTAGTAGATTGAGCACCAAGAATTGAAGTACTCAAAAAAGAACTTAAGAAACCTATAAGTAAAACGATATTTTTTCTCATTGTATTTTGCTTGCAGCCTTTCGTATAAGTCTCGATAAAGCTAAATGCAACACGAGGACGAAGCTGATATTATTTTTAGGATTGCACAAACATTTCTCTTGTTATTTGCAAATTATTCCATCATTTTTAAGTGTACTTTTTCATTAAGTCTCTTGATCCTAAGCACAAGACTTGCGATCCAAGTTCCTAAAAGCGTAAAACCAATTATCGCTGGATAAAAAACCATACGCATTGTATTATCCATATCTTCACCGCCAAAGGCAGGATTTCCTCCGTTACCTGGATGAAGTGAATCTGTAATCCTAGGAATCACAAAAATTAAGGGTACAATTGTGAAGAACGCAAAAATGCTGTATGCTGAGGAAATACGTGCGCGTTTGTCAACGTCATCCATGCTAGAACGAAGTATAACATATGCAAAATAGATCATCATAGAAATTGCCGACATATTCAGTTTCACATCCGTAGTCCAGTATGCTCCCCAGGTGTTTTTAGCCCAAATAGAACCAGTAACTAAGCCTAGACAACCCATTAGAATCCCTGCTGTAATAAGCGATGAAGCCTTGTGATCATCATCAATGTTCTTCTTCTGCAAATATTTTATGTTCATAATCATTGCTGCGAAAAACAAAATAAACATCGAAAACCAAAGCGGAATATGATAGAAGGTGTTTCTAATTGTTTCGATCAATATATTCCTATATGGAAATAGGAATCCTGATTTTTTGTAGAGTCTCGGCATTTCGTTTATATCCCAAGTCCTACTACTAGTAGTTGGTTTTGATTGCAGAATTAAGGCATTAGGGTAAACTAAGGTGCCGTTTGCTTCATCAGTCAAAAACAAGGTTGTAATGGCGGTCTTATCCTTACCTGGTAGAGTCGCGGGAATATCAAAAGTCACGTTAACCGTTCTCCCCTCTCCTACTTCCACCGACTTAGCCTCAATATAATTTGATTGATCTAGCTTAATATAGCTTTTTGGGGCTTGACCTCCATACTTGGCATTGTATACCTCGACGGAGATCGTTGCTTCTTCACCAGTTGCGAATACACTTTTGCCAATGCTCGTTATGCCCGGTTTGAGGGGAACCATGAGACCAGCAATTACCGTATACAGTAAGATCAAGACTGCCAAGTATTTCCACCAATTCTTATATAGATTCATATATTAAGTTCTTATTAACCTAGCTTCTCCATACAACTGGAAAAATCACAACAGCTAAACCAAATAAAATTAAGTCAATACCCGCTAGCATAAGTAAGTCAGCGGCAAAACCAGTATCGTTTACAATACCAAGTGCTCCGGCAGAAAGATTCAGTAACAAGAGTAAAATTGGAATAATCAACGGTAGGGAAAGGATCGCCATCATTGTTGATTGATTATTCTGGGTACTCAAGATACTTGCAACAAATGTAAAACAAGTAGAAACACCAATTGCTCCCATTGTAATGCAAATAAAAAAGAGACCTAAAGATTGTACCGGATTAATTGTGAACAAAGCCATCGTCCCATATAAAATAAGTGAGACAAGCAGCAACATCAAGATATTATAGATAATCTTGGCAACAATCAGATCTCCAGGATGCACAATCTGATAGTAGTACAAATACTGATTTTTAGATTCCTGATTAAAACTTTTAACTAAGGCATTTAATGCCGCAAAGAGGAATATTATCCAAAACAATACATTCCACGCCATAACACTTACTGACTGAAAAGCCTTGTAGACTATAAAAGTAGAAGTAACCACATAGAGTAAGATCGCACCAATTGCATACTTGTCTCGTAACTCAATACGAAGATCTTTCATTACAAGCGCAAAAATTGTGCTTACTTTCATGCCACAAAAATAACTATATCCAATAGTACTGTAGTCAAATAATAGTCATTTTTTATTGTTTGGAGTGGCTAGGGTTTGGATATCTTATATCTAACGCAAAGCTGCAGATGACTATGATCGGGAAAAATATCTTCTGATAGCTTTGGGTGCATGAAAGTAGATTCAAATTTCATCCCAATACGCTCCATTAGTCGAACTGAAGGTATGTTCAGTTTTGGTGCAACTGCATAAATTCTATCTAACTTGAGATGATCAAATCCATAACTAATAAATGCCGATGCCATTTCTGTTGCTATACCTTGTCCCCAAAATTCTGGTAATAAACGCCAGCCAATGTCAACAAAATCTTCAGATAGATAGGTCTGGTTGCAGAGCCCTACCCAACCCACGAAACGATCTGAATCTGTCTTAAAAACTGGTAGATACGCAAAAGAGTGCTCTTCAAAAACACCTTGCATTTTCAATAGAAATTGTCTACACTCATCAGATGTTGCAATTCCAGGAAAGAATCTCATTACATAGGAATTCTGATGTAGATCTAAAACTAAGGGAAGGTCTGATTCAGTCCAAGATCGACAATAAAACCTATTTGTTTCAATTACTTTCCTCATGAGTGTGGACTTACCTTGTAGTGCAAGATCAAAGTTATCAATCAAAACGACAAACCATCGCTTTAGAACTGATCGTAAATGTACCGATTGCCATCATGGACTAATTCTAACAATTCACCATCAAATTTTTCAACATGACCAATCACTTTTGCTTCGATACCAAGTTGCTGACTAATGTCTATCAAGCCCTGTGCTGCACTTTCATCAACATACATTTCCAAACGATGTCCCATATTAAAAACTTGAAACATTTCTTTCCAACTGGTCTTAGACTCCTCTTGGATAAGCGAAAATAACGGCGGTACGTCTAGTAGTTGATCCTTTACTATTTTTACATTTTCCACAAACTTCATCACCTTAGTTTGTGCCCCACCCGAACAATGGATCATACCATGAATATTGTCTCGGTATTTATCCAGTGCAAGTTTGATCAATGGTAAATAGGTTCGCGTTGGAGAAAGTACGAGTTTTCCCACATCTACTCCTTCAACTGGTGAAGGGTCTGTCAACAATTGTGAACCTGCATATACAAGGTCTTGTGCAATATGATGATCATAAGACTCTGGGTATTTGTCTGCATAGACTTTTGAAAACACATCGTGTCTTGCGCTTGTCAGACCGTTGGAACCTGTACCGCCATTATAGGCATCTTCGTAAACGGACTTCCCATAAGATGCAAATGCTACGATAACTTGTCCATTACGAATATTATTTACCACAAGGTTTTTTCTCGGAAGTCTTGCAAACGTAGTGTATCCCACGTCTATCGTTCTTACAATGTCACCAACATCAGCTGTCTCCCCTCCCGCAAGTTCGATGTTTATATCAAACTCTTTCATTTTTGAGATAAAATCAGTACACGCATTGATAATTTCAGAAATAACCTCACCGGGTATCACGCTTGCATTTCGTCCTATCGTAGAGGACAAAATAATATTGTCAACCGCACCGACGCAAGCCATATCGTCGACATTCATCACGATTGCATCTTGGGCGATTCCTCGCCAAACAGAAAGATCATTTGTTTCTTTCCAATACATGTAAGCTAAGCTACCCTTTGTACCTGCAGTGTCGGCATGCATTATATTACACCAATCTGGGTCATTGGCAACCAAATCCGGAAGAACCTTACAAAACGCCTTTTCATAAAGTCCTTTGTCTAGATGTTTTATCGCTTGATGGACATCATCTTTAGTTGCAGAAACTCCACGTGCTGCATATTTATGGGAATCATTCATTATTGTCAATTATAGCTTTAAAAGACCGCCTATAAATAGTAAACTTTACGATTCTAGACTATACCCTTTGATTGATAGAATAAGAAAGGACAAAGATAAAAATTTAAATATATCAAGATAGAAAGACTTGGTACGGTTCTTGCACTATTCATAATAGCAGAATTGAGAAGCTGCAACTGTTAAAAGAACCGATCAAGTCCGACCTTAGAAATAAGGTTGGACTTTTTTATTCCATCATGTTTTGGAAAGAACTTCCCTCCAAAGAACTAGCCAACTGCTTCTGACATTACAGGATCATGATCGTAGTTTCTAAAGTCAACTTGACTGACAGATGAGACTCCCTTCTCTTCCATATACACCCCATAAAGAACATCTAATTCTGCCATTGTCGCTTTGTTGTGAGTAACTACGAGGAACTGTGAATCTTGGGAAAAAGCACGTATGATATTCGTGAACTTTTGTACGTTTTGGTCATCCAACGGTGCATCTACTTCATCGAAGATACAGAAGGGTGCAGGTTTCAGAAGATAAAGACTAAATAGCAATGCCGAAGCAGTCAGTGTTTTCTCTCCCCCACTCAATTGACTAAGAGACTGTGGACGCTTTCCCTTTGGCTTTGCAATTATTTCAATATTCGACTGAAGTGGATTTTCAGGATCAAGTAAAACCAAATCGCAATCATCATCCTGCGTAAACAAAGATCGAAATACTGTTACAAAATGCTTTCGAACTTGATCAAAAGCATCTAAGAAAAGTTTCGTCGCAGTAGTTTCGATCTCCTCCATTGTCGCAATCAGTTCTTCCTTTGCCTGATTAATATCATCTCGTTGTGCTTCGATATTTAGTTTGCGCTCTTCCATTTCTTTATAAGCCTCAACTGCCATTGGATTGATTTCGCCAAAATTGCTTAGCCTATTTTGCATTTTCTCAATGCGGATCTCTTGTTCTCCAATCGAATATCCTTCTGGAATCTCATATTCAAAAGCATCAATGTTTTCAGAGAACTCAATATTTATGCGCTGTTTTATACCTTGCAACTTGTATTTCAAATCAGCTGCTCTGTCTTTTTGCGAATTGATTTTTGATTGAAGTTCTGTAAAAACTTTGTTAAGCTTTCTCACTTCCTGCTCTTCCTCTCCAATTCTATGTTTTGCGTCAAAGTATGATTGCTCTATTCCACCTAAATCAGCTTGCTCCACTTTCCTCGCTTGATACTCTTCTTGCAACGCTCTTTTCAATTTAGCAAGTTCGGCAGTCCGATCCTCTTGTGCTTGAATTTCTCGTCCTTTTCGTTTCTCGATCGATTGAAATTCCTGTTCGGCCTCAGCTAGTTTTTCAGTGTTGAAGTTGTTCTCCTTTTCGAAGTTTTCAATTAGGTTCTGTTGCTTAAGTTTGGCAATCTGATCATCATTCATCTGCTTTGAAAGCCTAGCTAGATCCTCAGATAATTTATTCAAAGTACCTTTATGACTTAATTGAGGCACCAAAACTTCCAGCTTGTCTGAGATTTCTTGTTTCTCTAGTCTTAGACGTACTAGCTTCTCTTCATTCAATGCAATTGCTGATTCTTGATCTGTTTTTGCATCATTTTGTTGTGATAGATTTTGCTCAACACTATCAACAGAGGCTTGAAGTTTATACTGTAACCTTGTCTTACCCTCGATATCTATTTGCAGTTGCTTAATCTCCGAGGCATGATTAATTTCAGATTGCTTTACTCGCTCTTTCTCTAATCTTTCAATATTGGATTTGATGTTCTGAAACTCATGGTTCAATTGCTCTCTATCTGCGATTAACTGCTCTAGTTTCTTCTTACGGCCAATCTTTTTACCTTCAAAAAGATTGATCGATCCACCGATAAATTGTCCATTTTTAGACATGATTGAACCATCTTTGGAAATCAGGTTAACATGCTTTAAACCTGGATCATTGAAAGCTTCTTGACCGTTGGCTTGATAAGTGTCATAAAGAATATATTCAATCAAGCTTTTATACTTATCCGTACATTGAATCAAATTCAACATAGGAACAAGATCAGTTTCATTCTCTTTTACAAGTTTTGGAATTCGATCCAAAATAAAAAACCTTGCCTTTCCACGTTTTGCTGTCTTTAGCAGTTGAATCGCTTCCAAAGCATCGTCTGATGTATCAACCACATAATAGTCAAGGAAATCGCCCATTGCCAATTCAACAGCAGGACGATCTTGCTCACTGCAACTGATTACATCAGAAAGAATAATCTGTTCCTTCTTCCACGTTTTATGCAAGTACTTTACTGACTCTGGGAAACCTTCAAGCTTATTAATCATACTTTGCAGAAGGTCAATTTCGTTCTGCTTAACGTCTCGCTTCCTTTGGATGTCTCTTCGTTCATTCTTTGCGAGGTCAATATCTTCTCTTAAGGCATCGAGCTTTTCCTTCTTTTGATCTTCCGCCGCCTGTAGCTCCAACTGCCGGCGTTGTAAATTCTCTATTTCCAGAGTTAATTTGGACAATTGATCCTTTTCATCTTCCACCTTGGCCAACTGATCTTGAGAACGATTCTTAAGAAATTCAATTGTATGCTGAGCTTGTTGGATCTTATTATCGGCAATTGCAATTTCTTTTTCGATATGCAACTGCTGCTTCTCAAATTCAATCTTTTGCTGTTCTTTTAATTCAACTTGAGCCTTATTGTCCTCGTATAAGTCTCGTAGCTTATTATAAGCTAGTTGACTTTCCTCATATTTCGAATTTAGATCAGACAATTCCAGATGCTCAATAGCTACTCGGTCCTTAATCTTCTTAATAGCTTCCGCCAAAAAGTGTATTTTTTCTTGTAATTCATCCTTTCGACGATCCATTCCTTTAAGCTTGTCAGAGCTATAACTAGCTTCTTTTTCAAGCATTGCCTTACGATTTTCTTGCTTCCTTATATTATCAGTAATTGAAGATATTTTCTGCTGAAATAGGCTTAGTTGCTTTTCGTCATTTATGTTCTTCAGTTTCTCTTTCTCTAGCTTGGCTTCCTTTCTATCGATAGTGGCTCGTAATTCATGATATTGAACTTGATGCGACGTGATCTCTTTCTCTATTGCCATAAAATCATCACGCAGTGCGTTCAATTTCACAGCATGAAAAAGCAAGCTAGTTTGCTTGTATTTTGCTTTGAGGTCTAAATATCTTTGTGCTCTTCGAGCCTGTTTTTCAAGAGCCTTGAGGTTGCCAGAAATCTCAAACAATAGGTCTTCAACCCTATCTAGATCATTTTGGGTGAGATTCAATTTTGATAAAGCTTCTGATTTTCGCTTTTTGTACTTCGAAATACCAGCAGCTTGTTCAAACATTTTACGTCTAGCTTGATCCTTATCTTGTAGAATATCATCTACCATGCCCAATTCAATAATAGCATAGCTATTTGATCCAATACCGGTATCAACCAGCAGGTTATTAATATCCTTTAGTCTACAAGGCAAATCATTCAAGCGGTATTCAGATTCCCCAGATCTATATAGAATCCTTGAAACTCTGACGATATTATACTCAGACGGAAGAATACCCTTATTATTTTCAAAAACGATGGAAACTTCTGCGGAAGGTGCCTTCTTTTTGGACTTGGTACCATTGAAAATTACATCATGCATCTTCTCTAGTCGCAATTCCTTAGACTTTTGTTCACCCAATACCCACCGAATTGCATCGATAATATTTGACTTACCAGAGCCATTTGGTCCCACGATTCCAGTCACATGCTCATTGAAGTGAATGACTGTATCTCGAGCGAAGCTCTTAAATCCTTTTATCTCTAAACTCTGTAATCGCATAGCCTGCAAAAGTACGACATCAAGGTATGTTTGAGTAAATTAGTTTTCCACAGTTAGCAGTATTCCACATAATCCAAGGGCAAAATGTGGATAAGTTGCTTTTGATGTGGAAAATTGAATTAAATGATGGGGCTTACGCCCAAAAAGAAAAGTAGAAGTTAATAACTGTTGACTTCAATAAAACGCAAGTCCACTGCATTCAACATAGATATTTCAGTCGAGTGAACAAGTCTATATTACTTCCAAGAGACATGTTCCGCTTTCACTACTTTATATATCTTTACCACATGAAATTATGTATTGCAGAGAAGCCTTCAGTTGCTAGAGAAATTGCAAAATTACTGCAAGCTAATACGAGAAGAGATGGCTACTATGAAAGTGCTAATTATACAGTGACCTGGACCTTTGGACACTTATGTTCTCTATATGCTCCTGATGACTACAGAAAGGAATGGAAAAAGTGGCAACTAGATGGTTTGCCTATGCTACCTGAAAGATTTGAAACTAAGGTCATGCCAGACAAAGGCGTAAAGAAACAATTTGATGTAATCAAAAAACTATGCGCAAAGGCGGACTTGATCATAAACTGCGGTGATGCAGGACAAGAAGGTGAGTTGATTCAAAGGTGGGTCTTGAAGGAAGCAAAATGCACTAAACCAATGAAACGACTTTGGATTTCATCGCTGACTACCGAAGCGATGAAAGATGGGTTTAGAAATCTCAAGAATGGTGATGAGTTTGATTCATTGTACTATGCCGGTATGAGTCGTGCTATTGGAGATTGGATTTTAGGCATGAATGCGACCCGACTTTACACACTTAAGTATGGCAGTTACGGAACTGTACTTTCGATCGGGAGAGTTCAAACGCCGACTCTGGCCATGGTTGTGGAAAGACATCATGAAATCGAAAAATTTGTGAGTACTCCGTTTTGGGAATTAGAAACTTTGTTCCGAGGAGTTAGCTTTCGATATGAAGAAGGGAGATTTGAGAAAAAGGATAAAGCAGAGCGATTACTTGAGAAAATAAAGGATGAAAATTTCAAGATCGCTAATTTTGAGAAGAAAAAGGGTAAAGAATATGCTCCTCGACTTTTTGATTTAACAAGTCTGCAGGTTTTCTGCAATAAGCGTTTTGGATTATCAGCAGATCAGACTTTAAAGATTGCTCAGTCGTTGTACGAAAGGAAAGTAATCAGTTATCCGAGAGTGGATACAACATATTTACCTCACGATCAGCATCCAAAAATTGCAGGAATCTTAGCCAAACTAACAAACTATAGCCACCTAACACAAAGCCTTTTGGGGAAACCCATAAAAAAATCAAAGCGTGTTTTCAATGATAAGAAAGTCACTGATCATCATGCAATCATTCCTACAGGTCAGCAAACTAATTTAGATGCCAATCACGAAAAGGTTTATGACGCAATTGTAAAGGCTTTTATAGCTAATTTCTATCCCGATTGTATAGTTTCAAATACCACTGTCTATGGAGAAGTTGTTGAAGAGAAGTTTAAGGCAACTGGGAAAGAAATCATAGATCTAGGGTGGAAAGAAGTAATTCCACCGTACAAATCAAAATCAAAAGATGATGAAGATTCAGATGAGTCCGACAAATTCATCCCCGTGTTCAAGAAGGGCGAAGTTGGGCCACATGAACCGAAAATTCTAGCAAAGAAAACCAGTCCACCTAAGTATTTTACTGAAGCAACGCTGCTAAGAGCCATGGAAACTGCAGGTAAACAAGTTGATGATGAAGAACTGCGTGAATTGATGAAATCGAATGGAATCGGTAGACCTTCCACCAGAGCTAATATTATTGAAACTCTGTTCAAACGGGATTACATTAAGCGAGTCAGAAAGAACCTTCACCCTACTAATACAGGAATTCAATTGATATCGGTGATTGAAAATCCTCTGCTCAAGTCGGCTGAATTAACCGGTATGTGGGAGAAAAAATTAAAAGATATTGAAGATCAAAACTATAGTCCAGTTCGATTTATCAATGAAATGAAATCTATGGTTGACAACCTCGTTACCGAGGTTAGAATGTCTAAGAATACAACAAGAATTACTGCAGCAAATCCGAGAACATATACTAAAAAGACTTTTAAAAAGAAGACGAAAAAGGCGTCAGCAAAAAAGAAATAGTCCACCAGCTAAGAAGACTAGAAATCAAGTAGACAATTTACCTACTAAGCATTTGCTGTCTCTAAGATCTTATCCTTCCATTTGGTGCCAAACATGAAGTATATGGAGATCACCATCACAATAAACCAATAATATATCTCTGTTCCCCATGCAGCCTTTAGTCCAAGATCCGTGTACTCAACAACATAATAAAGCAATACTAAATACGATACTGAGGTAAATAATTTAACGAAGAATCCCCAACCTGTCTTGCCCATTCCAATGATACTATCAAAATAGACAGAACTGTAAGAGAAAAGAAACATAATGACGATCAATAGGTAGAACATCGGTTGTGCCTCATAAATAAGCGTCATATCAGATTTTCCAAAAAGTGGATATAGAAACTGTTGTGGGAAAACCAAGACAGGTATTGTCAAGACCATAGTCATCCCAACATTGATAAACATTACTCGATGTGTGGCAGGAACGATTTTAGCAATATTTTCTTCACCCAGTAGGTAACTTGAGATCGTATTCATAGCAGATGAAAAGCCCCACGTTGGGATGGACAAGATCAGATAGATAATCCTGATCATATTGCTTATTGCAAGTTCTTTCCGTCCAAGGTTTTCAATAATACCAAAGAAAATCAACCAGCTACCGAGTCCAACAATGACTTGCAATACTATATTAAATGATATCTGATAAATCTCTTTGAATCGTTTGAAATCCAATACTGGTCTACTAAAAATCCCCTTGACTACTGGATTTCGTTCAAAAATCATGTATAGAATAAATAAGAAAAAGGCTGAAGCTTCTGCAAAAGCACTTGCCCATCCAGCACCTGCAATACCCATGGCCGGCATTCCCCATTTCCCGAAGATCAAGACGTAGTTCATGACAATATTTATTCCTGCCAAAAACAACGTATCGATAATAATGAACTTTGGCTTGGATGTACCAGTATAAAAAGCAACAATTCCAACTCCAACATAGCTAAAAAATATACCCCAAGATCGAGGACGCAAATACATAGCTCCCCTTTCTAGCAGTTCCTGATCATTGACAAATAGTCCTAGTATTTCTTCGCTGAAAAAGTGGATCGCAAAAAATAGTGGAATGGCTAGACTCAATTCAAAGATAAGGAGTGTATAAAAGCTCTTCTTGATTTGCTGTAAATCTCCACGTCCGTGATCACGTGCTATTAAAATCTGTCCACCCCTTGAAAACCCAAAACCAATAGCAGAAATTATCAGATAAAACACGCTCGCTATACTTATTGCCTCGAAATCTAAGTCACTGTAGTGATAAAGAAAAATAGAATCAGAAACTGCAATGATATTCTGCACAGCACTACCCAAGATTATCGGTAGTGCTAGAGCTAAGATCGTTTTATATGATACTTGAGATTTCACCTTTCGCTAAGTTACCAAAAGTAGAGAAAAAGCCCAGATAAACAAGGTGTTCATCTGGGCTGTAATTTTTATCCCTTTGGTAATTCTGATTTCCCTGCTAGATCAAGCAAGAAAGAATACTCTTCTGCTACTTCTTTAAATCTTTGAAAACGACCAGAAGCTCCACCATGTCCAGCAGACATATTTGTCTTCAACATAAGAGGATTCGTATCCGTTTTGTATTCCCTAAGTTTTGCCACCCATTTCGCTGGTTCCCAATATTGAACTTGAGAGTCAAAATATCCAGTAGTAACAAGCATAGCAGGATAGTCCTTCTTTTCTATATTATCATAAGGAGAATAACTCTTAATATAGTCGTAGTATTCTTTTTCATTTGGATTCCCCCACTCATCGTATTCGCCTGTTGTCAATGGAATTGTTTCATCAAGCATCGTAGTAACCACATCCACAAAAGGAACAGCAGCTACAACTCCTTTCCACATCTCAGGTGCTTGGTTGATCACAGCACCCATAAGGAGTCCTCCCGCACTACCTCCCATGGCAAATAAACCGTCCTTCGCCGAGTAATTGTTTGAAACTAAGTATTCTCCACAATCGACAAAATCATTGAATGTATTCTTCTTATTCAATAGCTTTCCATCCTCATACCAATGTCTGCCCATTTCTTCACCTCCTCGGATGTGCGCAATTGCATACACAAATCCTCGATCAAGTAAGCTCAATCGCACGCTGGAAAAGTATGGATCCAAGCTATTACCGTAAGATCCATAACCGTAAAGCAAGCATGGTGCTTCGCCATCAAGCTTTGTATCTTTCTTATAAACGATACTCACTGGAACTTTGGCACCATCACGAACAGGAACCATAATTCGCTCTGATGCGTATTGTGCCGGGTCATAACCACCTACTACTTCTTGACGCTTCAACAATTCTGACTCCTTGGTCTTCATGTTATAATCGTATGTTGACCTCGGAGTTGTCATCGAAGTATAACCAAGACGCAGAATATCAGTATCAAAATCCATATTTACGGACGTTCTTGTTGAACTCGCTTCTTCACCGAAATCAACATAATATGAATCTCCGTTCTCTGGCATAATTCGCACTTTTGAAATTCCAGCGATACGCTCAGATAGCACCATATAGTCCTTAAATAAATCAATGCCCTCAACCAAAACATCGTCTCTATGAGTAATAACGTCTTTCCAGTTTTCTTTGCTAGTATTGGTTACTGGAGTTGACATAATCTTGAAGTTTTTAGCTTCATCCTTGTTAGTACGGATAAACCAGTTATCGTCTAGGTGAGCGATACTATACTCTAATCCACGCTCTCTAGGCTGAAAGATCGTAAACTCCCCCATTGGATTATTAGCGTCAATAAAGCGATATTCCTGTGAGAGTGTAGAGTAAGAACCGATTACAACATAGTCTTTAGACTTTGTTTTGTAAACAAAAGCACTGTATGTCTCATCCTCTTCGTGGAAAATCTCAGTATCCTCTGAAGCATCCGTTCCCAAGGTATGTCTGAAGATCTTATAAGACCTTAGTGCATCATCTTTCTGAGAATAGAAAACAGTTTTGTTATCATTGGCCCATACGACACCACCAGTTGTATTTGGTATCTCATCTGAGAGCATTTCGCCTGTTTTCAGGTTCTTAAAATAAATCGTATAAATTCTTCGACTTACATTATCAACTCCATATGCTAGAATCTCATTATTACTACTAACAGAGCGACCTGCTACATTATAGTACTCAAATCCTTTTGCTAGCTCATTTACATTCAACATAACTTCTTCGTCAGCTTCCAAGTTACCTTTCTTTCGAGCATAGATGGGATACTCTTGGCCTTCTTCATATCTCGTTAAGTAGAAGTAACCATTGTCTTTGTATGGAACGCTCATATCTGTTTCCTTAATTCGACCTTTGATCTCTTCAAAAAGCTTCTCTTGAAATGGTTCCAAATGCTCCATCATCTTGTCAGTGTAAGCATTCTCTGCCTCTAAGTAATTGACAACCTTTTGAGTTACACTATCAGGCGTTTCCGACTCCTTCTGTTCATCGGATAATTTCATCCAGTAATAATCATCTACTCGAGTATCTCCATGCATTTCCATGGTCGTAGCTATTTGTTCTGCCTCTGGAGGACTTACTTGTCCAACCTGTTCATACATTTTACTTGAATCCACTTTATTTGATTTTGTATTATTTTCACACGATAGGAAACTTAACCCCACAAATGCAACAACGAACGATAAGAAAAGATACTTTTTCACAATTTTACTTTTTGATTTATTAATGAATGTCACTTAGAACTTAACTAATTGATCATCTCCATAAATATACGTCTGAAAGTTGTTGAAATAAACTTGATCTACAAAATATCTACTAAATGTGATTTTATTCTGATTAATAAATTGTAAAGGAGTCTATCTAGAGCTGTACTTATGAAGATTACAAACCAAAAAGAGGACATTCCCAATAGAAACACCCTCTTTTCAAATCTATGCTCTGCTCTTTATATTGTTACTCGCGCATAATCTATCTTGGAATAAGGTTGAACTCAACTCTCCTGTTCAAAGCTCGACCTCTCAAACTATTATTGTCAGCAATCGGTCGTGATTCACCATACCCAGCAAAATTCATTCTTGATGCCGATATTCCTGCGTTTTTCAAAAATTCGTAACACGATTCTGCTCGATTCTGAGACAAAACCTGATTGTTTGTCGCACTGCCTGTATTATCGGTATGACCACTTATAGATAGATTGAAATCTGGGTATCTAACCATAATGTCAGCAATCTGATTCAAGATTTTTGCAGACTCGGATTTCAATGCTGCTCTACCAGTTTCAAACTGCACAGCGCGCATTGCAAGCTCAAGAATTTCTAAGTCCTCTACCGTAATTTCTGGACAACCGTTATTTGCTACAGACCCCTTCGAATTGGGACATTTATCACGGCTATCATCGATTCCATCTCCATCAGTATCTGGGCAACCACCATAGGCTGCAATACCCGCTTGATCTGGACATTTATCATCAAAATCAGCTATGCCATCTCGATCTCTATCAGGACAACCGTTAGTTGTTGCCGGCCCTGCAATACTTGGACACTTATCTTCATCATCGTTTATACCATCATTATCAGCATCTAGAATTGGACAGCCACTATTGCTAGCTAAACCTGGAACATCTGGGCAATTATCTATTTCATCGGGGACGCCATCTCTATCACTATCTTTAGCAGGACAACCTTTATTGGCTTTAGTACCAGCAAGATTCGGACATTCATCATCCTTATCGGAAACTCCATCACCATCACTGTCTGGACAGCCATTTAGTTCTTTCAACCCAGCGTAACTTGGACAAGCATCTTCATAATCTGCTACTCCATCACCATCACTATCAGGACATCCTTTAAGCTCTGCTGGACCAGCAACCTGCGGACAAAGGTCAAGATCATCAGTTATACCATCCATATCTGCATCATTCTCATCGCGTACTTCCTCTACTTGCATTTTTTTGCCTTTTCCAAGCAAATAGACAAAACCTAGACCATGTTGAAAATTGTCACGATCAACTGAAAATGATTTTCTATAACTAGATTCCCAATTGATATACGCACGTTCATTTACTTTAAAATTTAAACCAAAACCTATTGGTGCTTGAAGATTAAATTCACCTCCCAGCTCTCCTACTCCACTTAGTCCAGCGACTACATATGGAACAATTGCACTTTCTTTCTCATAAAATTGATATTGCAAATGCGCTCCAGCACCAAAAATCGTGAAATTTGTTTTTCTATCTGAATTATTCTGAGGAACTCCTACATGAATTGGAACAACCAAATTTAATTGCTTTGCAAGATTGTAATTCAAACCGATCTCGTAACCTGAGTGATAATTTCTTAATGCAGCAATCTCACCACCATTTTGAGATTGATAATCGAGAAACAACTTTTTAAAACTTAATCCAACTTTATTTTCTTCATTTTGCGCATTTCCGGTTAGTCCAAAAGCAAATGAAAATAATAAGAGAATTATACCTGATTTGACATTCATCATCTTATGCAAACACTTTAGTCAGTAAAGAAACTATCTAACAAATTTAATATTAATTATTTAAATAATATGTTTCTACACTATAAATTAACGTGTGATCACACAAAACAGCATGTCAATACCTCCCCATCTCAAGGTATAAAATAACTGATGAAATGAATCACACTAATATTCCATCTTATTCTTCGGTTGAAATAAATTTGTTCTCTACATTTGCGAGCACTTATCTTTGCACTCAATACTAACTCTAGACCAAAATCTATGGCAACATTCATCCAACTATTTGTAACTGGTGGCACATTTGACAAAGACTACAACTTCATTACCGGAGAATTATACTTCAAAGATACACATCTTGGGAAAATGTTTGACAGAGGAAGATCAACGCTTGATGTTGATATCAAAACTTTAATGATGGTCGATAGCTTGGAGATGACGGATACTGATCGCAATATCATAGTACATAACTGTATCAAGGCAAAGACACATAAGATAATAATTACCCATGGTACAGATCGAATTGTACAAACGGCAAAAGAAATTGCCGCAAGCCCTGAAGTTTCAGGCAAAACAATAATTCTAACTGGCGCCATGATTCCTTACGCTTTTGGAACATCCTCCGATGGTTTCTTCAACTTGGGCTCAGCTCTAGCATTTGTTCAAACATTAGGACCAGGTGTTTACGTCTGCATGAATGGAAGGTATTGGCTAGCTGACAATGTAAGAAAGAACCTAGATACTGGATACTTTGAATCCCTACCATAGGTGTAGTTCT
>CBFHTK010000002.1:0-295709 GCA_965658745.1 Saprospiraceae bacterium
TGGCTTGTTTGACCTTTTATTCATTTGATCGCTAAATTAGAAAAAAAGACTAGTTTGAATCGACATCAATCGAGAAGGGATAAAATAGCTTACCTAAGTAGTGTGTTTTTAAATAAAGCAAAAAACTGATTAGAGGGTATTCGCCTAAATGTCCCAATGAAATCAAGGGAATAGAAAGGAATACAATACAGAGATTTGGTAAAAAATAAACTTGATAGAATATTTGAGATATCTGCAATTTTCATATCAGTAATGATGTAAAAAATCATATATAAGCCTATCTTTGCAGCAATTTTTAAAAAAGTTCATTTTACTTAAAATCATTTTGAAAGGCAATTTCGCAGTTTTTCGGCTTCGAAGAGTTTCAGAAGGATGATTAAGACATAAACCAATAAAAGAATATGGCAAATCTTGGAAAAGTCAGCCAGGTCATCGGGCCGGTAGTTGATGTAAGTTTTTCTGGTGAAGGATCAAGCCTTCCAGATATTCTGAATGCACTAGTTATCAAGAGACCAGGGCAAGCAGATTTGATACTTGAATGTCAAAAGCACCTAGGAGAGAAAAGTGTAAGAACAATCTCAATGGATGCAACTGATGGATTGACTCGAGGAACAGTTGTAGAAGATTTAGGAGAACCTATTTCAATGCCTGTTGGGGAGGAAATTAAAGGTCGATTGTTCAACGTTGTTGGAGAGCCAATCGATGGAATTACCTTGGCAGATACTGGAAAGAGAAAATCGATTCACAACGATGCTCCAAAATTTGAAGATTTATCAACTGACACTGAAATACTCTTTACAGGTATCAAGGTGATCGACCTTATCGAGCCATACTCAAAAGGTGGAAAAATTGGTCTTTTTGGTGGAGCGGGTGTTGGTAAAACAGTACTTATTCAGGAATTGATCAACAACATTGCAAAAGGATATGACGGTATTTCTGTATTTGCAGGTGTAGGAGAAAGAACAAGAGAGGGTAATGATTTGATGCGAGAAATGCTTGAAGCAGGAATTATTAACTACGGTGACGATTTCCTTCATTCAATGGAAGCAGGTGGATGGGACCTTTCAAAGGTTGATAAAGAAAAGATGAAGACTTCAAAAGCGACTTTCGTTTTTGGACAAATGAATGAGCCTCCTGGAGCAAGAGCAAGGGTTGCATTATCAGGACTTACTATTGCTGAATACTATAGAGATGGTGACTTAAGTGATCCAAACGGAGGAAGAGATATCCTTTTCTTTATTGATAATATATTCCGATTTACTCAAGCGGGATCTGAGGTGTCAGCACTTCTAGGACGTATGCCATCAGCTGTAGGTTATCAGCCAACACTAGCTTCGGAGATGGGTCTTATGCAAGAGCGTATTACTTCAACAAAAAGAGGATCAATTACTTCTGTGCAGGCGGTATATGTGCCGGCGGATGATTTAACGGATCCAGCACCAGCGACAACTTTTGCTCACTTGGATGCAACAACGGTATTGAACAGAAAGATTGCGGCATTAGGTATCTACCCAGCTGTGGATCCTCTTGATTCAACTTCAAGAATTCTCGATCCTGCAATTATTGGTGATGCTCACTACAACACTGCAGAACGAGTAAAAAATATACTTCAGAGATACAACGAATTGCAGGATATTATTGCGATTCTAGGTCTTGAGGAATTATCTGAAGAAGATAAATTGGTAGTAAGCCGCGCAAGACGTGTGCAGAGATTCTTATCTCAGCCATTCCACGTTGCGGAGCAGTTTACAGGATTGAAGGGAGTACTAGTACCTATCGAAGAAACTATCAAAGGATTTAACATGATTCTTGACGGTGAAGTTGATAAGTACCCTGAGGCAGCTTTCAACCTAGTAGGAGGTATTGAAGAGGCGATCGAGAAAGGTGAGAAACTTCTTGCTGAAGTGGACGCATAATTGTCTCTAAATAATTAAAACTAAGACAAATGAATATAGTTGTTTTAACTCCGGAAAAGGAAGTTTACACAGGAGAAGCGAAAGCTGTGAATGTACCAGGCACAAGTGGTCAATTTGAGGTTTTGAATGGTCACGCTCCTATTGTTTCTTCATTGATGACCGGAAAAGTAAAACTGACTTTAGTGGATGGTAGTATAAAGACTTTTGCGATAGACCGGGGATTTATCGAGGTACTACGTAATGAAGTTTCACTGCTAGTGCAAGGATATGTAGAAGAGTAGAAGTTTTACTTCTCAGTTAAATAAAAGCTTCATTGGGAAACCGATGGAGCTTTTTTGGTATTATGATATATACAGCCTATTTATGTTACTAAGCGAGCTTCAGGCGCTAATTATATGAACTAGTTTTATTTTTACATTCAAAACGTCGTGTTTTATGAAAAATTTTGAAGACAAAAGAAAGAAATATTTGAAGTCAGCATTATTGGAGAGTACCGCACTTGAGAATCCTATCGAGATGTTTCAACGTTGGATGGTCGATGCTATCAACGATCATGTCATAGAACCGAATGCTATGATACTTGCAACCGTAGATGTTTTCGGAGCTCCTGAAGTGAGAACGGTTCTTTTAAAAGAAATAGTTGACGGTGCTTTTGTTTTTTATACGAATTATGGAAGTCATAAAGCACAGCAGATTGACTCCAATCCATCTGTTTCTCTTTTATTTTTATGGAAAGAAAGCGAACGACAGATTAGAATATCTGGACACGCTAAAAAGGTTTCAGAAGAGAAATCAACGGACTATTTCCAGAAAAGACCAAGAGGTAGTCAAATCGGCGCTTGGGTATCTCCTCAGTCACAAGAAATCGAGAGTAGGGAAGAGCTAGAAGTCCGTCAAAGTGACGTAGAAAAGCGCTTCAAAGATATGGAAATTCTTGATAGACCTGACTTCTGGGGCGGTTACCAAGTTGTCCCTCAGAAAGTTGAATTCTGGCAAGGACGTGATAACCGATTACACGATCGATTACTTTATGAACTTCAAGAAAATCAAGATTGGAGCATTAAACGTCTAGCTCCTTAATATTTAAGTTCATTTACTAGGCTTTGTTAAGTATATATTCCCTTGCATATCTATTAGTTTCCAAAATACCACTGTTGTCTAAATGAACTTGAGGTTTTGTAGGACTAACGTTGTCTGTAATTTTATGCAATCTCAGATTAACATAAGTGTCGAAATCTATTCGAGTTCTATTTTCTAGCTGAGAATTTAATTTCCAAGTAGAAACTTTCTCTTTCCAAGTATCACTTAATACACCTTCAAATACTTTTGATTTTGATCCGCTTCCGTAGGCTATGAAAAGTAGTTTGTTTAGTGCTTGATCATCGGCAGCATGGTGCTTTAATGTGCTAAGCAGTGCAAGAAATATCGAAGCAGTGTAGACATTACCAGTTTTACTACTCAAGCGTTCTCCTCTTTCGATTTTGTTTTTAACAATACTACTGTATTCTGGGCTTTTAACTATTGCTTTGGCAAAAGCCCTTTTTGCTTGCTTATAAATATCTGCATCCATTGTGCTTTTATCGGGTCTATTGACACTTAAACTGGAGTAGAATGATTCTAGTTTGCCTTTTGATTTAAGGTCATCTAGAAATAGCTGGTCAAATATCCTTCTGCCGTGATAAGCGTACGGTAAATGAAAAACATAAGCGTCATACTGGTTTATGTCTGCTTGTACCTTTGATTTCTCAATGAAATGATTGTAAGCTTCTACGATTCTATCTTGATATGTCTTATTAGATAATGGGCCGTCAAAAACCGGTGTCTCGCGGTGAATAGATACAATGTCTTCTTCGTAAGAATGTATTCCTTTAATGTCAACATCAGTTTTACTATGGAGTCTTAGAGGTTTAAAGAAATCATGTGCACAGGCCGAAGATACTCCTACTTGGGAACTGATTGTCATAATAGAAGGGTTTGCACCCAAAAGCACTGCTGAAGCCCCTGCCCCTTGAGTATATTCTCCGCTACTTGCTAAATCGTAGTTCGCGATATCCGTAGCAATGACAATAGCCTTAAGGTCTGGCTCTGTACGCAACCACGCGAGCGAATTATGCATTGCATCTATCGCCCCGATACAAGCAAAGGTCATGTCTACCACGTCTACATGTCGCAAACAATTTTCAAGTTGTCCTTTTTCTGTAAAGTACTGAGTCAGAATTCCAAGAAGGTAACTTGCAATTGGCTTTGATCCGTCAATACTACTTTCTGTACCAACATAAATTCTACCTATTTCCTCTGGAGTTAGATTGTTTGATTTTACGATATCAATTAGGGCATCCGCAGCAAGAGTTACGACATCTTCTTCCGTATCGCATACTCCCATTTCATAAAGACCTAGACCTTTTTGTAATTTAGCCGGCTCGATACTTCGAGCTATTGCTAGATCCGATAGATCCATGTATAATGACGGAAATGCAAATCTAATGTCTTCGATTCCAAATGATTGTGACATGATTGTGATTTTATTTCTATAAAAGTATTACAAATTCTCTAAACTAAGCTTAGTGCAGATTTTTTCTGTGTTCTTACGATTTTACATTGTGAAATGGCAATGTGCAATCTAATAATGATAGAGAACGCAATTTATTCGGTTTGGTTCATTAGCCTACGGCTCCTCCAATCGCATTATATCCTAAGTACTCTAGTTCTTGCTCTTCAAATCGAATTCCATGAGATTCTAGTTCTTTAAGAATCGGTCCGTAAACTTCTTTTGAAATCGGTCTTTGAACTCCGGGAGTTTTTATTTCACCATTAAGAATGCGAATAGCTGCCATAGCAACTGGCAATCCAACGGTGATTGCCATTGCAGTTACATGCTGGTCTTCACCAATTAGTACCATCTTACTATCAATTTGCTTTTTCTCGCCATTGAGCTCGTATCCAAATTTATGATACATTACAATCATATCTTTGTCATCCGGCTTCAAGGTCCATTTGTCCATTAGTATTTTCTGCAGAGCTTGCGCAGGAGTCGCATTTTCAATTCCAATTTTTTTGTTCCTGTTGAATATATCGAGTTCTAATAGTTTGTACCACATTAGATCATCTTGATCTATCTTCAGAGCATGTCTTACCTTAGATTCGACCGAGTCAACTGGAGAATATGGAAGGAATACATTTATAAACTCAGCATAACTCATGTTTTCAGTATTCTGGATAGTATAGCTATCATCCGTCATTCCTAACTGAACAAACATATTCCATGCTTTACTAAATCCAACACGTCGTATTGTTCCTCTGTACAATGTCATTACATCTTCAAGTCCGTAGATACTTCTGTATTTTAACGAGTTTCTATTCGCATACCCTTCAAATCTGCCGTAATTTTCAACGTCGAGGAATTCAGTTCTTCTAAATAGTCGGTGGTAAGGTATATACTTGTATGTACCTTCTTGAATGAATTCAGCTGCGCCACCTTGACCTGCTAGCACCACATTTCTTGGATTCCAAGTGAATTTATAGTGCCAAGAGTTGTCGTCACTTTCTGGAGCAATAAGTCCTCCACAAAATGATTCGAACATTAGAACCTTTCCTCCTGCATCTTTTATACGATCGATTACTTGCATTGCACTCATGTGGTCAACACCAGGATCGAGGCCGATTTCATTCATGAATACAAGCCCCTTTTTCTTTGCTTCTTCATCTAAAGCCTGCATTTCGTCACTTACATAAGATGCTGTGACTAGATGTTTGTCGAAGTTAATGCAATCTTTTGCCACTTCAATATGAAATCGAGCAGGAAGCATTGAAATGACTAAATCGGCTGATTGGACAGCTTTTTGTCGTTGATCTTCATCAAAAATATCTAGTAAGATCGCTTTTGCCCTTGAGTGTCCATCACAAAACTTTTTCGCATTCTCTAGAGACAAATCACCTATCGTAATGAATAAGTGTTCTTTTTCAGATTTGTCCAATAAGTACTTGATCAAACTAGTTGCCGATCTACCAGCTCCAATTAATAATATATTGCGCATTTCTATTTTTTTATTTCAGTGTAATTTCTGTTGCGGCGAAAGTACTAAGCCAAACCGACAAAATCATAAAAAACTAGGGAGAATATTTGATCAAACACTTATTTGATTTATTGCGTAAAAGACGGAAGCTTGATTTGTTGAGGTGAAATCAGACAATGAAAAAAAGCCCCAATTTTCCGAAGAAAACTGAGGCTTTGTGCGCTCTACCTTGGCAAGCAAGGTATTTTCAACTTTTAGGACTTGAACCTTGGACCCTCTGATTAATTCGGCAGTACAGCGGAACTCAAACCAAGTGGAATCTTTTCTTGATATAGTTTTCTAAATCTGAGTCAATTGGAAGCCTTCTGAAGAACTCTTTATTTTTATTCTTGAGGTATTTTTCGATCTTCATGGCAATAGATCGATTAGCTACATTGAGATTCCAAAATAATTGCCAAGGTCGATATTTAGAAGTGTAAGTATTTCGGTCTGAATTGTTATGAGCTATAATTCTCACGTTTAGGTTGTTTGTTTGACCGATGTAAAATTTGTCATGCCCAGGAGAATATAAGATATAAACAGTGAAATTCATACTAGACTAGTTTTTCTGAAGATGATTGCTATGGGTGAACTAGTGAGGTGTTAAGAGCATTATTTGACAATGAAAAAGCCCCAATTTTCCGAAGAAAACTGAGGCTTTGTGCGCTCCTTCAAGGACTTGAACCTTGGACCCTCTGATTAACAGTCAGATGCTCTAACCAACTGAGCTAAAGAAGCTTCTTACTACTCTTTTCGTAAGCGGTGGCAAAGATAGTAAAGACATTTATATTGACGCAAACTTTTATCCCAAAAAAACACTAAAAAATAAATAATTGACTCTTATGTTCTTCAATCAACTGTATGTCAACTCTTTGTTACTCCTTGAGGCTCATTATCGTACAAGGATAAACTTTTTAGTAGCTCCTCTTGAAGTTCTCACAAAATAATAGCCTTGCTCATAATTATGGACGTCTAGAAAAATTCTTCCTCCACTTCTTTCAAATTCTGATATTACATGACCAACAATATCAATTATCTGTAGTTTTTCATTAGCCATAGACTCCCATTCAATAGTGAGAACATCTTTGGCTGGATTTGGATACACATTTAGTAGATCATTTTCGTAAGTCATTTCAATAGGCAATATCTGATTACAGAAACTTGGGTCTCCATCGAGTTCAAGATAATCTGTCCCCTCCAAGGTTTTACCAGCAAATCCCTCAAAATCGGCAGGATATCGTTTCATTCTAAATGTGAGGTTATTGTTAGTTTCGAGCTCAGTAAATTGTGGTACACTGACGCCACCTTTTAATGGGGTGATATATTCCCAAACGATTTCATCGTCTGGGGTCAACTCAAAAGAGTAGCCATTTCGTCCATCGGTTAAGAGCCAATTGTTGTTTGGAAGTATTTGAACACTTGATAAACCTGTTGAATACATAGCTTGTGGATTCTCTGGGTGGAGTCGATTGAAATCATAATCAAGTGGCGTAAAAATCGACCCGTCTTTTTCAAAACTTGCATTATACATGTCGTATGTATTGTTCCACACGACAACCGAACTAAAATCTTCGCCAATTCGATTGTTAAATGCTGCGAACTTGCCAAAAAGTGGATGCGCAGGAGAAAGGAAGTCATCAATAAATTGTGCATCATGTTGATAAAAGAGCTTTTTATCAGCGAGGGTTCCTTGATCATATGCGGCATTATTTCCCCATCGATAAAGTAGATCACCACCCTTTCCTGCGAAACCTCCAGTTGAGCTTGCCGCTTCTTCAGTCGTTGTAAAATGATCGATCATCCATACTTCATCAAAGGTTGGAACAGATATTAGAAGTTGGTCGTTCATCGGGTCATGGTCCAGTGAATTCATGTGCAGCCAATCCGCTGATCCCTCGCTTGAATCGTAATTCAAATTTATTCGTTCAGGATTATCGCCAATAATTCCAAAGTTCGCTTTGGTCTCATCGTAATCTTGAATTAAATGATCCCAGGCTTTCCATACCCAAACAACTTCGTCAGTCTGAGGATTTACTTCCAGAATCATTTCACTCCATACTTCGCCATCTGCAATCAGATCTGGGTTTCTACCAGCTTCGATTGCTTCCTCCTCAGTTTTTAACTCCCATGCAATCATAGCTATATTGCCATTTGGTAGTATTGCTATATCGTGATGTAAACGAGCAGTATCATTATTGAGGGTATACGACCATAAAAGCTCATTTTCCCAAGATCGAATTTCAACAGTAGCACCGCCTCCACCGGCCCAAATCGAATCGACCATAATGTTACTTGATCTACTTGTTTTAACCAAGTTGCCGTTCTCGAGGATGTATGCAGTATTTCCCGGTCTTGTGTCATCTTCGCCGTCCCACTTGTGAACTATTTCACCGCAATTGTTCAAAAGAAACACATCACTTTGGTTATGAGGGTAGATTAGGTTGTAACCTTCAAAAGCCTTCCAGGGCTTGTAGCTTATTAGCCCAACTGTTCTTTGGCTGTAGGAAGAATTACCAATTGCGAAGATTAGTATTAATAATATGATTCTATTCATGAGCAACATAAATTTTGTGAATAGCACTGGGCTCTCCTTTGGGCGAAAGCCCCATAAAATATACACCAGGCTGAATCTGAAGATCCAAAGCTATTGAGCGTTCATTTTCTTTTTTTGAATAAACGAGCATTCCCGAGGTATTGTATATCTTAATATCTACTTCTCTAGGAATAGTCTGTTCTATATAAAGCATGTCTTCAATCCAACTATTGAATCTTAGAGTTTCGATGTTCGTTAACTCTTTATTATTTGTGATATTCAGATCACAGTTGTCAATAGGGTTAAGTTCAATTCTTTCTATAGGATCTAGAGTCTTACCAGCAAATCCTGCAAAATCAGGTGCATATTTGATAGCTTGAAAAACTTGTATCGAATTACCTGGAGTATCCCCTTGTTCTAAGATAGTCGAACCGCTAGGGTTGACATATTTCCAGACAATTTCTTGTTCAGAGTTCACCTCAAAAAATGTACCTTTTACACCTGAGCAAATCAGTGTGTTTCCATTTGGGAGACGCTGTGAACCACTTATTCTACTTGAAAAGAAGAACTCCTCGTCCTGGTTTCCGTAGATGACTGAACTATTGAGTGGTCCGTAGGCAGTTTGATCATAATTATAAGTGAAACCTTCTAGTGGAGGATCTATCGTCTCAATTGTTGAATAATTTCCCTCGGGACGACTAATGCCATTGTTGAATATCATGATACTACCAGCACCGTCAAGACCTTGATCAATCCAATGCGCATCATGTTGGCCGTAAAAATTTCGATCTTCATCATTACCCATCTTATAACTTTGAGGATTTCCCCATCTATAAAGTATCTGTCCACCTTGGCCTGATATTCCTCCGGTATCTGTTTTGGCTTCTTCGATTGTCGTGCTGTGATCAATGACCCAAAATTCAGCGAAGTTTCGGATGTTAATTATGATCTGATCTAACTCAGGATTATAATCGAGTGAATTTGCATGCATCCAGTCAGAAAAGTTTGCTCCAGTGGGCGCAAAATTGATGTCTATCTTACCAGGATTTTGATCAATAATCCCATAGTTTGGTTTGTCGGGCAATATGTCTTGAATTACGTGATCCCATGATCTCCATTCCCAAACAACCGTCGCCTCACCAGTTTCATCAACTTGGTATTCTCTGATCGTCTCACTCCAGAGACCACCTGAAGGAACTGTCTCTCGTCCTGCTGCTGTTACTTCAAATACTTCATGAAATTCCCACCCAAGCACTAGTATATTATTGTTAGGAAGTATTTCCATATCATGGTGTTGATGAAATGTTGGAGTATTTACAGGTAAATTCCACAGTTGCTCTCCATCCCATGAATACGAAAGTATCCTTCCTCCGATTCCGCCACCATTGAAAATAGGAGAAGACTCGCGTTGAGCATAAATTAACTCTCCTTGATTATTAAGCTTAGCAATCATTCCTGGCACACTAGGCATGCTCCACTCATTGATTTTATATCCACATGGATCAATCAGATACACGAATTTATTCGAATTAGGAGCAAATAGAATATAGCCCAAATCAAGGGGGACTTCGTAGTCAATGATACCTACGGTTTGTGTTTTGGGGGTCAAGCCCCAAAAGGTAAAACAGATGATTGCAACAATTCGCCTCATAGAATCACAATTTCTCAATTTTACTACATTTTTTGAACTTCTTAGATACAGCTTTATGTATCTAGCGGACAACAAGATTAAATAGTTACCAAAAAGTTAGTCTTTTAGCAATCCATTCTTACGAGCTCGTTCCTCCCATCTTTTTCTGGCATATTCTTGAAGATCCTCATGTTGATCCATCTCATCCACTATCTCGAAACCTAGAATTGTTTCCAAAAGATCTTCCATGGTCACAATACCTACTAGTGTTCCATACGAATCTACGACTGCAGACATATGACCTCCAGTACTAGACATTTCTTTGAAGAATTCGTTTAGGGTCTGATCTTGTTTTATGATGGTTAGAGGCCTCTTATATTTCGAAAGAGTGTCAGCACCATTCTTCTCAATTATCGCTTCGAGAATCTCGTCCTTAAGAACAAATCCAGTAAGATGATCTACACTATTTGAGAAAATTGGAATACGCGAAAAATTGAATTCCTTCAAACTATCGTAGTAGGATTGTAAAGAGGTGTTTTCATCTTTGGTGTGGATGACTGACCTTGGAGTCATCACATCTTTGACCTGGACAGCATCGAGGTCTAGTAAATTACCAATAATCTTATTTTCTGCCTGTTCCAAGGCACCGCTTTCAACACCTAAGTTGGTCATCGCTCTGTAGTCCTCTCGCGACAATACTGAGTGCACGTTTTCAGATTTAAGTTTTTTGGTAATAAACATACTCAACCAAATGAACGGCTTCAAAATGAATATAATAACTCGTAACAGTTTCAGAGTTATAGGAGTAAGCCTTCTCCAGTAGTTTGCTCCTAAGGTTTTGGGAATTATCTCACTCAGTATTAATATCGCTAGCGTCATAATTCCAGCAATAAGTGATTCAACTGAAAGACTTAGATTAATAAACGGAATCTGCAAAGGTGTATTTCCAAATGCACTTGTTGCTTGTGCGCCTACACCAATTGCACCAACAGTATGGGCAATTGTATTTAGAGTCAAAATCGCAGATAAAGGAACATCAATGTCTTTCTTGTATTCCTTTAGGGTTGCACCCAAAGTTGGATTTTCACTTTCCATTCGGTTGACGTAGGAAGGGGTAATACTAAGTAAGACAGCCTCCATGATAGAACAAGCAAAAGAAAAAACGATGGAGACTACAAAGAATATGATTAATAATGTCATATGAATTACTGTGTTTTAATATGTCCCAAAAGTAAGGTTTTCAAGGCTTAGAAATATAGCATGTTACATCAATTCTACTTGTAAATTCAGATGTCCGATCAGTTTACAGCTACAAATTGCTTAGTTGCCATACTCCTTTGTCACGCAATTTGTCGCTTACAAACATTCTTTGGTATTTTATATATAGTATAATTATAAATGTGTTTTTATCGATTTTAGGAACTGTAGCGTTTTTGTCTAATCTAGCTTTACATTATCAATAGAACAAAGCAGTTGCAATTCAGCTAACTGGAATGATTAAAACAAAAACATAACATTATGAGAAATTTAATTTTAATAGCAAGCATTACACTGTGGATATTTACAGGTCTTTTTTCACAAGACATAATTGAGCTAAAATCGGGTGAGAGGCTCGAAGTTAGTATTACCAAAATTGGCATCGAAGAAATCGAGTTTAGAAATTTTGGTAGCGATTCAGAATCTGTAGTCATTAAGCTTGACAAATATTTGGTGAAGTCTTATCTGTTAGATGGACAATCGGAAATTAGCCTACAGCAAATCCATAGCTTAACAACCCTTAATGTTGAAGACTTGTATGATAGGAACATCAAAACTATATTTAAAATTCAACCATTGCACTTTCTTAGAAATGACTTCAAATTGGCAGTTGAAAAATCAATCAATTACAAGAGTTCTTACGAAATTGAACTAGGAGCACGTAAGTTCAAGTCCCCTCTTATTAGTTTAAGTGATAATCCAAACGAACAGATATACTTTAACGCACTTGCCAGATACAAAATGTATCTAAGGCCTTCTTCAGTGAAGATGACAGATTTTGGTAAGAATCCTATGGCTGGTGTTTACCTAGCACCATTCGTAGCTGTAGGGACTTCTGAGAATAACTACAATTTCAATATGAATGGAAGCGATTTTGGATTTATTGGTTCTTCGACCAACTTCTATGGAACGATCGGATGTGATTTAGGAGGTCAGATCACTACTTCAAACATCGTTTTTGACATATTCACCGGAGCTGGATTCTCCTTAAATTCAAATAATACAGAATTTTCGCGAAATACAACACACTTCTCAACGGGTAGCCTAGCACTTCGTACAGGAGTGAGAATTGGTATATCAGATCAGTTATTTAATGATGCCCGTTAGCATACCATACTTATCATGAAAACGAACAATGCCTGCTGAATGATACTTATTTCAGTGGGCTTTTGCTTTTCGGTCCTTAGATGAAGTAAATTCACTGAGAAGGCTAGTGCGTAATATCACATTGGATCTTTAGCTAAAATAGGCAATTTGCCTATATTAGATTTTGTATAGTTTGAATTAGGAATGAATTTCAAAAGGTGATTATTCGACAAAAAGCCATTTGATTCAAATCGATAAAAATTGATTTTAGGGAAGAGGAATAGATGGTAAAAAAGGAAAAAGTACGACTTCAATCAGTAGCAAAATCAACTTCGATCTGGAAACTATTAGTGCCTATCGTCTTAGGTATTACTGTAATTCTTTGGATTTTTAGTAAGAATTTTGACAGTAAAGAGTTTTTGCGTTTATCATGGAATTTAACAACAGTTATATTTTTACTCCTGGTCATAGTTGTATATGTAATTCGACATTTATCGTACAGTTGGAGATTACGAATCATGTCACACCAATATTTTAGTTGGAAGAAATCGATAGAATTAATTTTTTTATGGGAGTTTGCTTCCACAATTTCACCAACAGCTCTTGGTGGGTCAGCTAGTGCGATTATTTTCTTGACACAAGAAAGATATGGGGTTGCAAAGTCCGTAGCTCTGATACTATATTCAGTTGTCCTAGATACTCTATATTTCTTGCTTACTATGCCTTTGTTTTTCTTGCTGTTAGGACCAATTGTTCTTGCACCGGGTTTGGAGTCAGTTTGGTCTTTGAATGGTTATGCATGGAGTTTTTGGCTTGTTTACGTTCTGATGTTTGGATACGGTTTCTTTTTCTTCTACGGTCTATTTATTGACTCAAATCGAATTGCAAAATTCTTGAATTGGTTATCTAGATTAAGATGGCTTCGAAGATTTAAAGAAGGCATACTTGAAACTGCCGAAGATATTGTTTTAGCTTCAAAAGAACTACAATCAGAAGGATGGTCCTTCCATGGAAAAGCACTAGTTGCAACTTCTATAGCATGGCTGTGCAGATTTTCTACGATTCCATTAATTGTATTTGCGGTTATTCAACTCGAAAGTTTGGAAATAATCGATGGAATTTTAATGCTGACAAGACAAGAAGCTATGTTTATGTTAACTGCATTTAGTCCTACGCCAGGTGGGTCAGGTGTTGCTGAAGCTCTTTTTGGAGGTTTTTTTACTGATTACCTTAATGATTCAGCAAGTGTAGTCGTTGCAGTCGTCTGGCGAATTCTTACTTATTATAGCTATTTAATAGCTGGGACAATTATTCTACCACTATGGATAAGAAAAATTCTAAAGAGACGAAAGGTTAAGAAAAATAAATTACATTGATTAGGCTGTTCAAGTATCTGAGCGTATGTATATTATCTAGGCATTCTATTGCGACGTTTTTTGCCATATAAAGAGCTTTTCCCCCTTTTCATTTTTAGCGTTCCATCTCGATTGGTTTTTGGTCCGATATTGTCATTGATGGCACAACCAACTTTTTTTGCACAAGAAGTGGTTGTCGTTACCGTAAAGCCGACAGAAATGAACAAAGCGATAAGAAATATATTTTTCTTTAAGAATTTTACCATCATTAGGTTTTAAATTGTTGACGTATTTACATCTAAAATCGTTTCAAAAATAGACTTTTCTAGGTCAAAAGTCCAATTATTCTTTGTGCTCTAAGGTTGTTAAGACTATGATTTTACCTACAAAACATTACTTTTCTTGTAATTCCATGATAGAAAAGTTACCTTTTTTTGACTTTTTTTTGATTTAAAACTAGTTTGATATGGGCTACTTTAGTTTTGGTACGTATATGCCCTATTAAAGCTCCTATCTATAAGGGTTTCAGGTAGATAGCCTTTGATAATAAGTGTGGTTAATAGCTTAAATTTGTACAAAAATGCTATCTAAAAAGGCTGAAACTCAATAATTATAGGCGTTTGAGAATAAAAAAAAGAGGAAGATATGTTTGTATGAAGGAAATATAGATATATCTTTGCTTGTGTTCAAGATTATTTCACTTAACAAAAATTTATAACATGAACAAAGGAGATCTTATTGATTCAGTAGCAAAATCAGCTGACATTTCTAAAGCACAAGCAGGAGATGCTGTAAATGCTGTATTTTCATCAATTGAAAATTCTTTAAAAGATGGAGATAAAGCATCTTTCGTAGGTTTTGGTACATTCTCTGTAAACCATAGAGCTGCTAGAGATGGAAGAAACCCTGCAACAGGTGCAACTATCAAAATTCCTGCTAAAAACGTAGTAAAGTTTAAAGCTGGAAAAGGACTTACTGATACAGTAAATTAAATCTGGTATATAACACCAATTGAAACATTCTAAAGAAATTTATTTTCTAAGGAAATCAAGTGACTTACATTAGTAGGTCACTTTTTTTTTGCTTTGAATAAACTACAAAATACCGACTCGATTGAATTCATTATATTTATTGTAACCTTTAATACTTTACTGTCTAAACTACTGTCCAAATGAAACGTAGGAATTTTCTTAAGCATTCAGCTCTTGCTAGTCCAATACTCTTTTCTTCATTTTCTGGAAAATCTTCCGAATATATAGAAACTTCGGCACCAGAATTCAATCTTATGTATGCTCCTCATATCGGAATGTTTAAACATTCAGCTGGTGACAATGTAGTAGATCAATTGAAGTTTATGGCAGCAGAAGGGTTTAGAGCTTTTGAGGACAATGATATGATGAACCGACCGATCAAGGTTCAACGAGAAATGTCAGAAGTTCTAAAAGCAAATAACATGCGTATGGGGGTATTCGTAGCTCATAAGATCGGATGGCGGGAACCATTTTTAACTAGTGGAAGAACCGAATGGCGCAATGAATTCCTTGACTATATAACAAAGTCAGTTGATGTAGCTAAACGCGTCAACGCAAAATGGATGACAGTTGTACCTGGACATATGGATCTTCATTTGCGAACTGGATATCAAACTGCCAATCTTGTGGAAAGTCTGCGGAGAGCATGCGAAATACTGGAGCCTCACGGTTTAGTGATGGTGCTCGAACCACTTAACTTCGATGGTCATGCGGGGCAGTTTTTGCAGGAGATCCCTCAAGCATATGAAATATGCAAAGCAGTGGATAGTCCATCGTGTAAAATTCTTTTCGATGTATACCACCAACAGATCACTGAAGGGAATCTGATTCCAAATATCGATATGGCATGGGATGAGATTGCCTACTTTCAGGTAGGAGACAACCCAGGTCGAAATGAGCCAACCACTGGTGAAATCAATTATAAGAATCTATTCAGACATCTACATAAAAAGGGCTATAAGGGAGTTATTGGCATGGAACATGGTAATTCGAGAGATGGTGTGGAAGGAGAGCGAATGGTAATAGATGCCTATCGTGAGGTGGACCAGTTTCTTGAGTAATGCCGAGTTGATTCTTTCAGCACCTTTAGTTTTCATTGCTTAATAAGATTAGTAAAGTGGGTAGATATATATTATATTTCATAATATTAAGCATTATGCTATTTTTGTAGTTCAGATAATCGTGATCAATGAGTGAAGTAAAATATACAGAAGATAATATTAGATCCTTAGATTGGAAAGAACACATAAGAATCAGACCAGGTATGTATATCGGAAAGCTGGGTGATGGTTCTAGTGTTGATGATGGGATTTATATATTAATTAAAGAGGTGATTGATAACTGTATTGATGAATACGTAATGGGTCATGGTAAAAAGATTGAAATCGACCTCGTGGACGGTAGAATGTCAATTAGAGACTATGGACGTGGGATTCCGCTTGGAAAAGTTGTCGATTGTGTATCGAAAATAAATACGGGTGGAAAATATGACTCCAAAGCATTTAAGAAGTCAGTTGGTCTGAACGGAGTTGGAACTAAAGCTGTGAATGCATTGTCGTCTTATTTCAAAGTTGTTGCAACGAGAGAAGGCAAATCTAAATTTGCAGAATTCGAAAAAGGAGAGCTCGTAAACGAATCCAAAATAGTAAAGAGTGATGATGAAAATGGGACTCTAGTAGTTTTTTATCCCGACGAGACGATTTTTAAAAAATTTAAGTTTCGAACAGAATACATTGAAAACCAACTTTGGAATTATGCTTATCTGAATGCGGGTTTAAGAATAAAATTCAATGGAAAAATATTCTACAGTAAGAATGGATTGTTGGACCTTCTTGAACGTAAGACTAATCCTGAAGAGATCAGATATGATATCATTCATAAGATGGATGAAGATATCGAATTTGCAATTACTCATGGTAATCAATATGGAGAAGAGTACTATTCATTTGTCAATGGTCAGAATACAACGCACGGTGGAACGCATTTAGCAGCATTTCGCGAGGGAATAGTCAAAGGAGCTAGAGAGTTTTACAATAAGAGTTTTGAAACAAAAGACATTCTTTCAAGTATAATAGGTGCTGTGAGTGTCCGAGTAGAAGAACCTGTTTTTGAGTCTCAAACTAAAACTAAGTTAGGATCAATCAATATGGGGCCGAAGAGTCCCACAGTGCGAACTTTTGTAAGCGAGTATGTACGTGAAAAACTTAGTAACCATTTACACAAAAACCCAAATGTTGCTGAAGCACTTCTTAAGCGAATACAACAAAGTGAAAGAGAGCGAAAGGATATTGCTGGAATCAAAAAGTTAGCAAATCAGAGAGCTAAGAAGGCAAATCTCCACAATAAGAAATTAAGAGACTGCCGTTTGCATCTTGATGACAAGAAGAAAAAGAATGAGGAAGATATCCTTAATACTACCATCTTTATAACAGAGGGAGATTCTGCTTCAGGATCGATTACTAAGGCTCGAAATGTTCAGACCCAAGCAGTTTTTAGTTTGCGTGGTAAACCACTTAATTGCTTCGGATTGACAAAGAAAATAGTCTACGAAAATGAAGAATTGAATCTTTTGCAACACGCTCTAAATATTGAAGATGGTATCGAATTTCTGAGATTCAATAGAGTTGTTATTGCAACAGATGCCGATGTTGATGGAATGCATATTCGACTACTACTACTTACCTTCTTCTTACAGTTTTTTCCGGATCTAGTTAAGCATGGTCATCTATATATCCTTGCAACGCCTTTATTTAGAGTAAGAGACAAGAAGAAAACTTTTTATTGTTATTCTGAAAATGAAAAACAAGAAGCAATTCAGAAATTAAGAGGTAAGCCTGAAATAACTAGATTTAAAGGATTGGGAGAGATTTCACCAAATGAATTTGAAGATTTTATAGGTGAGAACATACAGCTAGAACCAGTCTTTTTGCCGGAAGGCGCAAAGATCGATGAAGTACTAAGCTACTACATGGGTAAGAATACACCAGAACGGCAGAAATTTATAATCAATAACCTAAAAGTCGAGGAAGATGTAATTCGCGAAAAGGAGGTTATTGATATGGACGAAGAAGTTGAGGAGCTTATCCCATAGTACGAAAACACAATTATTTTCTCCATTATAGTTAGTTGTAGTTACTTGTTTTGATCTGTCAGCGATCAATCAATCATGACACTTTGTCGGATAGATTCTAGATACTCTTACATTTTGACGTGAAATTGGAGTCGAATAGTCGGTGGTACGCTATTTGACCAGTAAAGAGTACGTGAGGTTTTTTCCTCACTACACAAGAACAAATATGAGAAAGAAAGATAAAGTACTATTTGACGAAAGTAATGATCAAGACTTTATACCCATGATCAATATTCCAGATGATAACGATGAGAGTGAGGGCTTAATTGATGATCTTGACCCTCAGCTACCTCTGGTAGCGTTGAGAAATACAGTTTTGTTCCCCCAGAACATTATTCCGATAACTGTTGGTCGAGAAGCGTCAGTCCGAGCAATAAGGGCTGCCGCTAAGAAAGATAAGATTTTAGGAGTTTTATCTCAAAAGGACCAAAAAATCGAAGAACCTGCAAGTAAAGATCTTTATAAAGTGGGTACGTATGCGCAGATAGTGAAACAAATTAAAATGCCTGACGGATCTCTTACGGTGATTTTGAAAGGAATCGGAAAGTTTGAATTAGACTCAATTGTGAACGAGGAGCCGTATTTGGAGGGGGTTGTTAGTAAAATCCAACAAGAACAGGTTTCAAATCCCATTGAGCTAGAAGCTCTGAGCAAGACTATTCGAGAAAAGGCAAGGAAAATAATCGATCTCTCTCCGCATCTTCCCAAAGAAGCGGTAATGATGCTTGACAACGTTAACAATGATAATTTCTTGTTTGATTTTATCGCTGGTAATATGAATATCAACGTGGAGCAAAAGCAAACAATCCTTGAAATTTATCAGCCCACAGATAAGGCCAAAGCTATCTTGGATCATTTAAACGCAGAGCTGCAAGTGTTGCAATTGAAAAATCAGATTGAGAACAAGGTGCAAGGTGATATCAATAAGCAGCAACGAGACTTTCTTCTGAATCAACAATTGAAAACAATTCAGGAGGAATTAGGGCAGAATCCAAGTCAAGAAGAATTAGACAATCTAGAAAAGCGGGCAAAAAAAATGAAATGGCCTGAAAAGATTGCTAAAGCTTTTGATAAAGAGCTCAAGAGAGCACGAAGGACAAACCCACAGGTTGCGGAATACAGTGTGCTTTTGAATTATCTAGAACTGATGTTGGATTTGCCATGGGGAGTTTACACGGAAGATAATTTCAACCTTAAAAAGGTTGAGCGAGTTCTTGACAAAGATCACTATGGTTTAGAGGAAGTTAAGAAGCGGATTTTAGAGCATTTAGCTGTTCTAAAGTTAAAGGGAAATATGAAAGCACCAATCATTTGCCTAGTTGGTCCTCCAGGTGTTGGTAAGACAAGTCTAGGTAAATCGATTTCTACGGCTTTGAAACGAAATTTTGTGAGAGTTTCTCTAGGTGGATTGCACGATGAAAGTGAAATTAGAGGACATCGAAAGACCTACATTGGCGCAATGCCAGGAAGAATCATTCAGTCCCTTAAAAAAGCAAAATCATCAAATCCAGTCTTCATCTTAGATGAGATAGATAAGATTGGAAATAGCCACAGGGGTGATCCTTCATCTGCATTGCTAGAGGTACTTGATCCAGAGCAAAATGATAGTTTCTACGATAATTACCTAGAGCAAGAGTATGATTTGAGTAAGGTACTTTTTATTGCTACAGCAAATTCTCTGAGTACAATTCAAGCTCCTCTGCGAGATCGAATGGAAATCATTCAAATCGACGGTTATAGCGTTGAAGAAAAAGTACAAATTGCAAAACAGCACTTAGTTGCGAAAGAGAAGGATGCACATGGCTTAGAAAAGTCAGATGTCAAAATCAACCCCAAGATACTGGAGCACATAATACAGAACTACACTAAAGAGAGTGGTGTACGAAATCTGAGCCGGAAAATTGCGGGCGTTATGCGATCGGTCGCAAAACGAAAAGCATTTGAAGAAGACTATAATGTTTCCGTTACAAAAGAAGACGTTGAAACATATTTAGGACCTACAATCTATGACAATGATATGTACGATGTTCAAAAAGTGCCAGGTGTTGCAGTTGGTTTAGCTTGGACACAAGTTGGAGGAGATATTCTCTTTATTGAAACGAGTTCTAGTCAAGGTTCCGGAAAGCTTACATTAACAGGTAATCTTGGAGATGTCATGAAAGAATCGGCAACAACGGCACTTTCATATATTAAGGCAAATGCCGAGTCATTAGGTATAGATATCGGAGTTGTGAAAAAGACAGATATCCATATTCACGTCCCTCAAGGAGCGATCCCAAAAGATGGTCCTAGTGCCGGTATTACCATGTTGTCTGCTCTTACTTCACTTTTGACGAAAGTCCCTCTTAAATCTCATCTGGCAATGACTGGAGAAATTACCTTAAGGGGTAAAGTTCTTCCTGTCGGCGGTATAAAGGAGAAAATCCTAGCAGCTAAAAGGGCTGGAATCAAAGAGGTTATTTTATGCAAAGCAAATAAGAAGCATGTCGATAAAATTACCGAGGCTTACATAAGAGGGATGAGCTTTCATTATGTTGATAGAATGGATGAAGTCTTAAGGATAGCTCTTGGATAGATTTACGTAATCTTGTGGGTTCTCGAAATTATTCCTAGTTACTTAGTCGTTAATGTATGGTTAAATATTGAGATTGAATCTAAACATGTTTAACTTCGTGACGTTAAATCATAAATTATCGGTATGAGTAAGATAGTGGGCATTTGCTTTTTCTTGTTGACAGTTGGATTCGCTAATAGAGCATATGCTCAAATGCCAATCGATAGTAATATAGTCATCCAGTTTTCTGGAATTGTAGTAACTGCAGATGAAGACAACCGAATTATCCCTTTACCATATACCAATGTTGCTATAAAGGGCTCAACAAGAGGTGCGTCTTCTGATCTAAATGGCTTCTTTTCTTTTGCAGCCTTGCAAGGAGAAGTAGTAACTTTTTCTCGATTGGGATATAAGACTGTCGAATACACTATACCTGATACTCTACATAGCAATCTATACTCGATAGTGCAGATCATGAGCGAAGATACCTTACTTCTTCCTGAAACTGTTATCTTTCCATGGCCTAGTAGAAAACATTTTGAAATCGAGTTCTTAGCGCTTGACGTATCCGACGTTCAACGAGAAGCGGCGAAAGAAAACATGTCTCCCGAGTTACTTGCTGAACTGAGACAGAGTATGCAAGTCGACGGAACTGAAGTAGGTCGTATGGTCATTGCACAGCAAGCCGCAGATTTCCGGTATGAAGGGCAATTTAAACCGCAACGAATTTTTGATCCGCTAGCATGGAAACAGTTTATCGAGGCTTGGAAAAATGGAGATTTTAAGAATGATAAAAAGGACTAAACAATTTCATTGAGTTCATGATAGTTATGATGACTAAAACGTTCATCAATCGTTAAATACTCCAAGAGCCATCTGGCACGATTTTTTCTACTTTTAATCGTGTAAGAAAATCTTCAGAGCTATACGCATAGAATCACAATCAAATTTATTTATCAATTGAAAGTAACAGATCATTTCAAAAAGGCAAAAAATAAGACATTAGTTTCATTTGAAGTATTGCCACCGTTGAAAGGCGGTAGTATCGATTCTATTTTCAATTGTCTTGACCCATTGATGGAATTCAATCCACCCTTTATAGATGTAACTTATCATAGAGAAGAATATGTTTATAATATGCGGGATAGTGGGTATTATGAAAAAACATCCATCCGAAAACGACCAGGCACAGTTGGAATTTGTGCTTCAATTATGCATCGTTACGGTGTTGATGCAGTACCTCATTTAATCTGTGGAGGCTTCAGCAAAGAAGAAACGGAAAATGCTCTTATTGATTTGAAGTTTTTAGGAATAGACAATGTGCTGGCATTAAGAGGCGATGCACGTCATTTCGAAGATAGGTTTATCCCTGAACCAAATGGTCATAAGTATGCGGTTGATCTCGTCAATCAGATAACTGATATGAACGCAGGTAAATACCTAGATCCAAATATCGCGAATGGTGCAAAGTCTGAATTTTGTATAGGAGTTGCAGGATATCCAGAAAAACATTTTGAGTCGCCAAATCTTGAGATTGATCTTGCTTTTACCAAGAAGAAAATAGAGGCTGGTGCAGAATACATAGTAACTCAGATGTTTTTTGATAACAAACGATTTTTCAAGTTTGTTGAAGCTTGTAGGGAAGTAGGCATAACTGTTCCGATTGTTCCAGGATTAAAACCGGTTACTGCTGGTTATCAGCTTAATTCGATCCCGAGGAGGTTTTATATCGACATGCCTGATGCATTGGCTTCGGAAGTATTAAAAGCTAAGAATCGAGCAGCGATTAAAGAAATTGGAATAGAATGGTGCGTACAACAGTCTAAGGAACTCAAAGATGCTGGTGTACCTTGTTTGCATTATTATACAATGGGAGATACTGATACAACTACTAGAATCGTAAGTGCTCTTTAATTGGAAGCTTGAGGGTTCTTATGTTAAACACCATATGAAAATTATCTGAGCACAATTCAGCTTAGAACGACTCGAATTAAATATTTTAAGTGCCTTGACTTATAGAAAGTTCGACTTTGTGTGTATTTTCATCGTGTGAATCAAAAAAGCAGAAATCCTCAGGTAAAACTAGATCTCAGTAATTCTGAACGTAGTAATCTAAGAAAGCACAAGATCAAGAAGTCTGTACTGATTGAGTTTTCATCAATACAGTTATCGGAAATTTTAGGAGTAGATTTAGATAGAGCAGTGCAATTACGTGCTCTTGTTGATTTTCAAAGAATTCCAACAATTGGAATTCGATTTGCAGAGGACTTGGTGTTTATGGGCTTTTATAGCCTAGAGGAGCTTGAAGGACAAAGCGGAGCAAGGCAATTAGAATATTTTGAGAGAAAAAAAGGCTATAGGATAGACTCATGCGTCGAAGATCAATTTCGATTGGCCGTGCATTTTGCAGAGCATCAAGACTGTAGGAAGACTTGGTGGGATTTTTCTGAAGAACGAAAAAGTTACAGTAAAGCCAAAGGTTATCCGTCTGACCGCCCCTATAAACATCGGTACGAGATGTAAAATAATGCTGCGCAATCTAAGTTTATGTTTACATATCCTATATTTGTAACTTTTTTGGACGAAAGTCTAATTTGACAGCTGAAAAAACCGCGCAAGATGCTTGATGTAAAATTATTCTCTGGATCGAAGTCTAAATACTTAGCGACTCAAATTAGTGATCATTATGGTTATGAGCTTGGCTCAATAGAGGTCAAGAAATTTAGTGATGGCGAAATGCAGACAATTATCAATGAGTCTGTGCGAGGAAGCTATGTGTTTTTTATACAATCTACTTTTGCTCCAGCGGATAACTTGCTAGAAATGTTATTGATGATAGATTCGGCAAAAAGAGCCTCAGCAGGCTATATTACCGCTGTCATACCATATTTTGGATATGCGAGACAAGATCGAAAGGATAAGCCAAGAGTGCCAATTTCAGCTAAGTTGATTGCTGATTTAATACAGGCAGCAGGAGCAAATCGCATCATGACTATGGATTTTCATGCTGATCAAATCCAGGGATTTTTTGATATTCCAGTTGATCACTTAAAAAGTGAGGCGATTTTCATACCTTTTTTGAAAGACCGTAATTTGGATAACGTAATTTTCGCATCACCAGATGTTGGGGGTGTAAAAAGAGCTCGAAATTTTGCAAAGTACTTCGAAAGGGATTTGGTAATCTGTGATAAAGAGCGAAGAATTGCTAACGAAGTGGCAAATATTACGGTAATCGGTGAAGTAAAGGGAAAAGATGTGATCATGGTTGATGATATCTGCGATACTGCCGGTACATTGTGTAAAGCAGCTGACGCTCTTGTTGCAAAAGGAGCGAAGTCTGTTTCTGCTTTGTGCACGCATCCAGTCTTATCAGGTAAAGCATACGAAAATTTAGAGAATTCTCAACTAACTGAGCTTATAGTTTCAGACACCATTCCTCTGAAAAAGTCACTAAAAAAAATCACAGTATTGTCATGTTCAAAGCTCTTCGCAAGAGCGATACGGAACACACACGAATACAAATCAATAGCTGCGCTGTTTGTGGATTAATATGTATTTGCTAAAAATGGAATAAATTAGCAAAAGCATCTTTCCCATTTCAAATATTAAATCTATCTTTGCAGTCCATTTTGAAAAAATCCCTATTGGGTTAAGAAATAATGTTATGGAAAAAGTACAAGTAGTAGGAACATCCCGCACAGTTATGGGATCTAAATCATCTAAAGAAGCCCGAAATGCTGGATTAGTGCCATGTGTAATATATGGTCAAGAAGGAACTGAGCACTTTACAACTGATCCTAAGCAGTTAAAGTCGCTTATTTATACGCCGGACTTTAAGACAGTTGACTTAGTACTTGACGGTAAAAGTAAATCTGCGATCATTAAAGATATTCAATTTCATCCTGTAATGGGAAATGTATTGCATGTTGATTTCTTGCAATTGACTCCAGGTGTGGCTGTGAAAGTAGATATTCCATTATCTTCAAAAGGTATTTCTGAAGGTGTAAAACTTGGAGGGAAACTTATACAGCAATTAAGAAAAATCAGAGTTAAAGTAACCCCTGAAAACTTAGTTGATAGACTTTATGTAGATGTGACTAGTCTTGAATTAGGACAGTCTGCTAGAGTAAGAGACGTAGAAGTAACTGATGATATGATTGTCATGAATCCTGCTGCTACTCCAGTTGTGATGGTTGAAACTCCAAGAGCACTTCGTTCTGCTTCAGCTGCTAAAGAGGAGGCCGCTGCTGAAGAAGAGGCACCAGTTGCTTAAAATTTACAGAAAAAGTATATGTGAAGCCTTGACGATTTTTCGTCAAGGCTTTTTTTTTGCACTTTTGGCAGTAAATGTATAAATCTGGTAAATTAGAGATATATGAAAATTGCTTGGTTACAATATGACATAGTTTGGCAAAATCCGGAAAAGAATATGAAAATTTTGGAGGAAATGCTTGAATCTTCAAATGAATCTTGGGATTTACTGATACTCCCAGAGATGTTTGATACTGGATTCTGTATGAATCCCGACGAAATGGAGGGAAGAGAAGTAGAAAAGACCATTGGATGGATGGAGCGAGTTGCAAAGACCTATAAATGCGCTGTTGGTGGTAGTACTAGCGTTCGGCTAGATAAAGGTACTTTCGTAAATAGGTTTGTCTATATAGATAGCAATCAACTTGAAACTTATGATAAGATTCATCTTTTCTCTCTTTCTGGTGAGCATGAAGCATACAGTGCTGGAAATAGAATCAGATCTATTAAGCATTCAAGCGGTTTGGTATTTCGACCGCTTATCTGTTATGATCTTCGTTTTCCTTCAATTTCACTACATAGGGGTGAATTGGACTTAATAATTTATGTTGCAAATTGGCCGGAAAGTAGGATTGATCACTGGGATTCGCTCCTTAAGGCAAGAGCAATTGAAAACCAGTGCTTTGTTTTAGGGGTAAATCGGATAGGCAGAGATGGCAATGGATTGAGTCATAATGGTAGTTCAGCTATCTATTCTTACGATGGAAAAACTTTACTTGGGTCACAGAATCAATCAGGATTGTTTGTTCAGAAGATTGATATTTCAGGCATGAAGGAATATAGAAAAAAGCTACCGTTTCTTATTGATAGACGAGTTACAGCAGAGGAAAACTAGCTCAACATAACAATATCACAATTGAGATAAATCAACGTAGATAGTTTCTGACGCGAAGGTAGAGAAAGGAAAGGTGGAATTAGGCGTCTGTGAGTATGGCATTATCTTTGCACTAGTTATAAACACTTCAAAAAGTGTAAGTAACAAGTATTTTGCATTGAGTACCGGGCAAAAAAAATGGTTTCACAGCAAGCAAAACCATTTCTCTAAACGTGCAAATTAAACAAGTTATTTAACTTATCTCTAAATGATAGTTATATTACTTAATAATATGAACGATATCTCGACTAAAACGCTGCTTCAACTGTTTTTTTTGTGCATGATTTTCTTGAGTTCTTGTGGGAGCCCCTATGGATCTTATAAAATGAGAGGTAAATCTTCTCAGGATTACACAAAAAATAGGTCTCATAAATCTCCTTCTAGATCATATAGCTCAGTTGCCAAAGTACCTAGAAAGCAGAATAAGGGAATTTCAGGTAACGTATCAAGGACAAAGACTGAACATACCTATGCATCTATGTCAAATGCCGAAATTTCAGCAAGGAAATCACTTGTAACATATGCAAATTCACTACAAGGTACCCCTTATATATATGGAGGCAAAAAGAGATCTGGTTTCGATTGCTCAGGGTTTGTAAGTCATGTTTATTCCAATCAAGGATTAGTTGTTGAAGGAAATAGTAATTATCAAGCAACATTGGGTAAGAAAATACCAGTCAGGAATGCCAAAGTGGGAGATCTAATTTTCTTTGGAAAAGGAAAAAGAATTTCTCATGTTGCTCTAGTAGCAAAGAAAACTAGAAATCAATTAGTGGTTATCCATTGCACCTCAAGCAGAGGAGTTGTTCAACAGGATATTCAAAATTCTAAGTATTGGCAACCTAAGATTTTATTTGCACGTGATGTAGTTAGCGAAATGTCTTTGGCAGATTAACCTCGATCGGACGGGAAAAAATATTCCTAGTAGTCGCTTTGAAAGTGAAATTCAATTTCCGGATGGTTTTCTTGGACAGTCTTTAGACCCCAACCCGATTCAGCAAGGTATACATAATTCCCATCCTTGTCCTTAGCAATATCTTTGTGTCTACGTCTTAAGAATGCATCGAGTTCTTTATCATCTTTCCAACTTATCCAGCACGCTTTATACAAATTCATTGGTTCGTAACTACACTTAGCACTATATTCATTCAATAATCTATATTGAATAACTTCAAATTGAAGAGCTCCCACTGTACCAATAATTTTTCTTCCATTATCTTGTCTTGTAAATAGCTGTGCTACACCTTCATCCATCAATTGATCCAATCCTTTAGCCAGCTGTTTAGCCTTCATTGGATCAGCATTGTCGACATATCTAAATTGTTCAGGTGAAAAGCTAGGAATCCCTTTGAAATGAAGTATCTCACCTTCAGTAAGTGTATCGCCGATCTTGAAATTACCAGAATCGTACAGACCTACAATATCTCCAGGGTAAGCCTCGTCAACGATCTCCTTCTTACTTGCCATAAAAGCAGTAGGATTGGAAAACTTCATTTTCTTTTCTTGTCGAACATGGTAATAATTAGTATTTCTTTTGAATTCTCCACTACAAATTCGCAAAAATGCTATACGATCGCGATGTTTAGGATCCATATTAGCGTGGATCTTAAATACAAATCCTGTGAATTTATCTTCAGTAGGAAAGACCTCTCGTTCTTCTGTTAAGCGAGACAATGGACTTGGTGCTATTTCCACAAAGCAATCAAGCATTTCTTTGACACCAAAATTATTTACTGCGGAACCAAAGAAAACTGGAGATTCCTCACCAGACTGATAGCTTTCCGGGTTAAAGTCTGGATATACTTCGGTTAGAATCTCAACATCGTCTCTAAGCTCATCAGCAGCCTTCTTTCCAACCAACTCGTCAAGAAGTTCATCATTTAGATCTTCAATACTTGTCACTTCGTCTTCACCTTGTTTACTATGAGGGCGAAACAAATTCAACTTCTTTTCATACAAGTTATAAACACCTTGAAAGGTTGCTCCCATGCCCACAGGCCAGCTAAGTGGCACGACTTTTAACTTTAGTTTTTCTTCTACCTCATCTAGCAAATCAAACGCGTCTCTTCCTTCTCGGTCAAGTTTATTGATAAAAACGATCATTGGCGCTTTTCGCATTCTGCACACACCGACTAGATTTTCAGTTTGCATCTCCACACCCTTCGCTACGTCAATTACAACGATTGCACTGTCAACTGCAGTTAAAGTCCTATAAGTATCTTCTGCAAAATCCTTGTGACCAGGAGTGTCTAGAATGTTAATTTGCTTGTCGCGATATTCAAAAGCCATAACAGAAGTAGCAACGGAGATTCCTCTCTGTTTCTCGATTTCCATAAAGTCAGAAGTAGCGTGCTTTTTAATCTTGTTCGATTTCACGGCACCAGCTTCTTGAATCGCACCTCCGAAAAGTAGTAGTTTCTCAGTCAAGGTAGTCTTTCCTGCATCTGGGTGAGATACAATACCGAAAGTTTTACGCTTGTTGATTTCTTCAATAAGTTTGGACATAGTAATTTAATTGACCGCAAAGATAAGCTATTGTAACGCTTAGGCGGAATGGACTAAACAAGAATTTTCCCATTGGTCTTTTACACAAGAAGAGGCTTAATAAAGATATTAGAACAAAAAGCTATGATTTGGAGTTAACTGTTGGGTCTATTCGAGACCGTGTTTAATCATATTAAGTCAATTAAGAATCTCGCAATCTCGCAGTAAATCTGATGATTTTGGCACAAAGCCTCTAGGAGGACTTTTGGCCCAGCAGGCAATCCCAGCTTCGATAGGTATACTCATCATGTCTTTGTACACAATCGTTGATACTATTTACGTAGGAAGGTATGTTGGAGCAAACGGTATCGCTGCAATAACAGTGGTAATGCCTATTAGTTTCCTTATTGGTTCATTAGGGATGTCAGTTGGAGTTGGAGGGGCATCGTTGATAAGTCGTTCTTTGGGAGAGGGTAACAAAGACAAGGCATTCAGAACCTTTGGAAATATGATTCTGATGACAGTTAGTTTGGCACTTTCTATAGTGGCACTCGGCTTCATTTTTTCTGATCAGGTGCTAAATTTATTTGGTGGAAAGGGTGAAATTCTTGAACCAGCTAAGGATTATTTCACAATATTACTTCTAGGAGTTCCTTTTCTTGCATGGGCAATGATGTCTAATAATGTGATTCGAGCTGAAGGCTACCCAAGAATGGCCATGCTGACTTTGCTCATTCCTGCCTTAGCCAATATAATTCTGGATCCTATTTTTATTATTTATTTCGAGATGGGAATGAAGGGAGCTGCATGGGCGACAACATTGGCTTATGTTTTCAGTGCGATTTATACTGTGTTTTTCTTTAAAAGTGACAAATCTGAAATGCAGATTAGTCCCAAATCAATCGTAGTAGATCGACAGATTATTAAAGAAATAACTTCAGTGGGATCTGTCACGTTAGCTAGGCAAGGGACAATTAGTCTTTTATCCATAGTTCTCAATAATTCGTTGTTTGCGTATGGTGGAGAAATAGCTGTTTCAGTTTATGGATTGATAAATCGAGTGATGCTATTTCTCAACTTTCCCGTATTAGGTGTGACACAAGGTTTTGTGCCAATCGTAGGATATAATTATGGTGCTAAGTTACGAGAAAGAGTAAGTGAAATTATATCTCTAGCAATGCGGGTTGCTACTATTTTTGCATTAGTGCTTTTTACCGTAATCATGGTTTTTACACCTACAATTGCAGGGGTATTTACAGATAATGAAGTGTTAATTTTCAAAACAGTTCCAGCCATCCGAATTTCATTTATTGCGACTCCATTGATTGCTATTAACTTGATAGGAAGTGCATTCTTTCAAGCGACAGGGCAGGCTATGAAAGCCCTTTTGTTGGCGCTTTCAAAGCAAGGATTCTTTTTGATCCCTTTAATTCTTATTATGCCTCGAATCTTTGGACTAGATGGAATATGGATGTCATTTCCTATTGCTGATGCTGGAGCGGCACTTGTAACTTATATAGTGCTTCGTAGGGAAAGGAAGCTAACTGGTTTTGCTTAGTTTATTTAACTTTTGGGTGTAAACCACAAAATTATTATCAGACTCAAGCATTCGGTGGAAAAATTCTATCCAGTCAAGAAGATTGATCTTAGACAATAAACACTTCCATTTTTCTGGGCTTAGGCCCAAAAGTACATTCGAATTAAGGAATCGTTGATGAGTTACTATCTTAAGATAACCAACTTACCGATATTATTTTTGAAGAACTGGTTAGTATTTGTATCGTACTTACCATATAGTTCACCGGATTGACTTCGTGTAATAACTTGGTACAGATAGACACCGTTAGCGAGTTTACTTCCAAATTCATCAGTGCCGTCCCACTTATATTGACTTCGATTAACACCAATGTGTAATGGTCCAAGTTCTAAACCGCTGATCTCTTTGACAACTTTTCCCGAAACAGTCATAATTCGTATTGAAATATCATCAGGCATTTCATTACCTGTCAAAGTGAAAATAAATTTAGTACAATCACTAAAAGGATTTGGGTAGTTGAAAACATTAGAAATCAATTCTTCATTGATTACTTGGAATTCTACTTCGTAATCTTGATTTCCAGAAAGATTACCCGTGATATCTCTTGATCGCACCTTTAAAGAGTACATACCGTCTTCAGTTAGAGATGGAGTGTAGGTTATTTCGCTACTATTATCATCAGCAGAAATGGCGGGTGTAAATGTAACTTCAGGATCGGAGAAAAACAACTCCTTCTGAAGACCGTTAGGATCAACTAGAACCATTTGGTAAGTTGAGGTATCATTCAATAGTAAATACTTATTTTCATCTTTTGTAACGATACGAATGATGGGCTCAGCAGAGACAATGTCGCCGTTCATAATTCTTCTTCCGTCAAAACTAACGTCTAAAAGAGGATTACGAATATCTCCTTTAACAAAGAATTTTCGTAGCCCGAAATTGTTAAAATAAAAGCATTCCTCAGGATTCTGTAGATAATTTGCTTCAAGTGTAATAGTGTACTCTCCATTGAGATCTTCTGACGGAACTCGAAAATCAATAAACGATTGATCTCCAGAAGGAATTGGTTCGAGGGTTTGAATTTCAGTGACTGCGTTATTGGACTGATCCGTAAGAAGCACTCGAACTTTGACTGAATCAACATCCGTCATTCCAATATTCTTAAGAGGTATTTTCAAAACGAATGCCTCTCCTTGATCTATAGTATCTGCATTAAATAGAGCATTGGGATCGAGTATGTCAAGGGCTAATTCAGCTTGACCGTCATAAAAGACTCGCCAAAAGCTCAGATTTGGTGAAGTGTTATTTACATTGTCATAAGTATAGTACTGAAGTCTAAGGTATGGTAAGATAGTTGGATCAATTTGCGCTAGGTTAATCTCCTTTTCAAACACTTTGTCCAAAAGCAAAGAATCATTACCCTCCTGCGTAACACCAAAAATCCTGAGATATGATGAATCATGAGATTCGACGGTCGACGCTTCGTCTTTCCACACAAGCTTTCTCCATTTATTGGATGGTCCTATTTTAACCGAAGTTTCGGTACCCGTGTACCAGCGACCATAGACGAGACCACTATTGTCGGCAGTGCTATTGAGATCTTCTGCTCGACCTTCTTGCATAGGTTCTTTATCTTTTCTGTAGAAAAAGTTATAAGGTGTTACTGGATTATTTCTAAAGTGATCAATTTGTTCTGCTCCTTGCTTATTTAGCACATTGAATATATTCTTGCCATCATTCAAAATAGAATCGGCAGCCCATTCCTCTGACTTAAAATCTAGGCCTTTATTCTGATTATGTATTGAATATAGAAATACGTGATCTCCTTTTTCTAGGATATCTTCAAGAAAATTGACAAGATTGATCCTTGACTCTTGTTCGTTTGTTTTGAAATAGAAGGTGAAGGTGGGAAATGACTGCCCATTGTAAGAACCATAGGAACCTTCAACTTCATTCCATCTAAAATTACCTAATGAATCAAATGGCGTAATTGCGATGTATGGATCTGGAAGTTGCCAGTAGTAGGAGAAGCCAATGAAGATAGCTCCAATGAAAAAGTTGGGAAAGTTTTCACCGTCTCGTACTCGGTTAACTACCCTAATGGCACGATAATCTAGCACATACTCTAGGTCATAATTATCTAGCGTTAATTCATCAAAATCATTTTTCGCGTACTGATCTCTATGAGATTGGTTCCAACCTTGACTACTTGAGGGCATGTATAGGAATGAACTTGATTGCCAAACAAGACTTGGATTCACAGAATTTGTTTCTGGACGAATTCTCCAATAGTAGACTTTACCCGGAGTAAAGGCAATCGTAGGTTTATAGCTTATGAGTCCCGTGACCTCCTCAAGTTTTACTTCCGTTTTCAAAGGAGAGTCAAATGTTTCAATGGTGTCAATTTGAACAAAGAAAGACTGTTTGTCACCTAGTGCGTTAAAAGAGCTTGAACGCAACACCACTTCTTCCTCAGTATAGATAGCAAATTCTTTCGGCGAAACAGGAACTGCGGCATTGTTAAGGATATAGAAATCAAAGTTGTTGCCTCCCATACCGTTGTGAAGACTATTATTATCCTCTGCCTGCGGGTTGGGTAATTCTTCGATTGCGTTATTATCATCAACCCTCAGTCTAATTTGATTTTTTCCAACGAGCTCATTTGTCGTCAGTGGAATTTCAATGCAGTAGGAATTTCTATTCAAAGGAGCTTCGACAAGGTATGATGTATCTATATTAATTTGCCCTGCTGGTCCAATATGTTGAATATTAACGGAAACCTCTTGTGCGATGCTTTTGCCAATATTAGCTATTTCATAGCATAACTCATATGATTCTTGAAAAGCGTTGATGACCTCTGGTTCTACTATTACAGAAGAGAAATCAGGGATATAATCCTCAGACAAGGATGAGTGAAACTTTCCAGCTGGATCACCGTGTAAGGTAAGTTGCTGTAACAAGGTTTCCCAAGCGTATCCATTGTTATTTTCTGAAAGAGAAATGACATGCTGGACTATTTCACCGATTGATTTTCCATAGTAATCAGATCCCATAGCTTCGTAGAAGGATTTTCCAATTTGGTTTTGCTGAGGAATATAAGCCTGCGCAGAGGCTGCTAAAAACCCCAAAGCACCACGATCTTGAGCTAAGACAAATTTCTGACTTAACCCTGTAGCAGAGGTATGTACATTCCCTGAATGACAACCTAATGAAATCATCAAAGGGTATTTTCCTTTATTATCGTACGCACTGACATCTTCGAGATTCAAGTCAAAAACACCTACTGCACTATGACCAAAGAAATTGATAATCGAAACACCACTGTTAATAAGGTCTATCAGAAGTTCGGACTGAGCAGTTTCAATAGGGTCTGATGAGGATTTATAAAAGGTAGTCACATCGGCTCCGAACTGATTGTTCTCAGCAACATTTTCCATGCCTTTTAAATATGCTTTGATCAGCTCTTGAATCGTTGGGTCTCCACCTGAAAGGTGAAGTATTTTTTTCATCCAAAGTCGGTCTTCAATAGTGTACGGCAAGTTGCTTTGTTCCTCGTGTTCGACCATTTTATTATAGTACGCCTTCACCTCAGCTGGTGTCCTTGCAGCTATACGTCCTATAGGCACCTTAGGTGTGGTTTTGCCCCAATCGGCGACCAAAAGGTTGTCGCTTCCAGGATAACCAAAAGTAGGAACATGAAAATATGGATCATTTTCCTTTTGGACCTTTGTTCTGTAAGCATTATATTCTCTTGCCTTACCAATAATAAAGACAAATTGGAGAGAAGACCATTCTGTTTCAACCCAATTAAGGAAAGACTTTACGCTGAGAAAATGCTCATCAACTCCGTAGCCAAATTGATCATAAACCTGTTGCGCAGAAACAATAATTGGATTAAAACCTCCACCTTCATCAGATTGTCGATAATTAGCATATTCTTCTACCCAATTAAAACCAGTGCCGTCATCAAAAAGAGTTTCATCTGAAAGAATGAGGTAGTCATGATCAATTTCTTTAAAGTCCAAGAAATCTACTGATTGTAGACTAGAGACTAATCGTATGTTTTCAAAGCTATAAACTTTAAATTCGTTTCCTTCAAGAGAAACTGGCGATATAAACTTCACAAGTTCATTTTCAACAAGCGTCTTGATTCTGCGCTTTGTTATTTCATCGTAAACAACAGGAGAACCACCACTGATATCAAAATTGTCAAATTCAAAATATCTTTCAAAGGGACTAGACTCTTTATCAAAGTGCACGTACTGGTCTTGTTGAAACGTAAAAGTACGAGGGTAAATAATAGACATTTCTGATAGCGAAAAAAGGTCGCTATTGGAATGAGTTCCGCTAATATTGACTGTTGTGTTACTTGTGAGGAGCGATTGATCAAATGAGAGCTGCTCCGCTACAACCTTGTTTCCTTGAAAGCTATATGTATTAAGTGTAGTATTTCCAATTTTGATATCAATGACATGCGTTGGTAAATTTGTGCCAAAACGGAATTTAAGTTGTGGGTTAGGACCTTCGGGATACAAATTTGTGGGTGCAAACTTAATGTTTTCACTTTTACGAAAACTTAATCCAAAGCCCTCTATAGTTTGACCCTGTGAATATCTGACATCTGCTGTTTGTTTTTTATTAAAAGTTGAATTGTAGATATTTTCTTCTTTGTTCAGATAGTATTTCTCTACTTCCGGCAAATTTCCAGAAAGCTCTGTTTCAAAGGATGAATAACGAAGGTGATTTTTGTTTGAATAGGAGAGGAAATAAGAGGCGCTATCGGTGATGATCGAATATTCAGGATTCAATTGATCGTTTTCGTCTTCCCAAAAGAATCTGTCAATCTCATTTCTATTCTTTGTACCGTAGAATTCAATGAAGTCTTCATTACCCATAGATCCCTGGCTACTTGTGTAAATATGCACTTCTTGTCCGTTACGATACATCTCAAACTCATTCATTTCAACCGAATTCACAGGAAAGCCAGCGGCTTCTAATTCTGATTTCGTGATTCGATACACTCCATCTTCTGGAATCTTGAACTTGTAATACTTTTGGGAAAAGTCAATCCACTCGTTTCCGTACTTGACTGTACTACCATCAGTGTACTGTGCCACTGCTGAAGATAGGCAGAACATAAAGTAGAAAATAGAAAACAAGAAGTTTTTCGTTGCGATGGTATTTTTATTTTTTTTTTGACAAATTCGATTTTACCTCTTTCAGAGTTTTGAGCTGTCGTAAAAATTCATTGCGATTTTACAAATTAACACAAACTAGAGCATATTTCTATGATTTTCAAACCTTAACATGACGAACGTAAACGTTTTGTCACAGACATATAGTTTATCAATCTTTTTATCTTTAGCCGATCATAAACTCAATAGGCTAACCATTTGGCATTCATGCTCAACGTAAATATTTTTCTAAGTTTTTTCTCTTTGCTTTGTCTTTTGCAGATTAGCTATTTCCTTTTTATCGTAAGAGCTTTTCTAAAACATAAGAATACGTTTGATGCAGAAAATGTGAATGATTTAGAACTTGATTTTTTGATTGCCGTCAAGGATGAGATTAATAATGTCGAATTAGTAGTCAAATCCCTCCTTAAACAAAGTGTTTTTCAAGAATCAAGTTCAGTAAGAATCATTTTTGTAAATGACCATTCTGAAGATGGAACTGCTGCCCTTACAGGTGAACTTGAAGCAAAATTCCCAAAGAAAATACTTTCACTTAATTTGCCTGATGGAGTATCGGGAAAAAAGGCGGCGATTAATTATGGAATGGAGTATACGAGTGATTATGTGATTCTGCTAGATGCTGATTGTCGACCTGCAACTGTTGATTGGGCCTTAATCATGACAAAAAAATTGAAGAAATCAGATATTGTGATTGGATACGGGCCTTTCTTCAAAGAGCAGTCACTACTAAACCGTTTGATCAGGTTTGAATGTATGTGGATTGCTACGCAGTATTTTGGTTGGAACCAAAAGAAAAAACCTTACATGGGAGTAGGTCGAAATATGGCGGTAAAAAGAGACGTGCATAGAGATATCTCATCAAAAGTAACGGGGTCGAATCTAATATCGGGAGATGATGATCTCTTTATTAAGGCAGCTGCAGGTGAAACTACTGTGGATAGCGTAATCGATACAAGGTCTTTTGTTTATAGTGCTGCGGAAAACTCATATAGAGCTTACATCAACCAGAAACGAAGACAGATTTCAACATCTGTTCATTATAAGTTGTATCATCAGATAGCTTTAGCTATCGACGCTGGAGTTAAGATCCTTTGGCCTTTCCTACTAGTTGCTATTTGGTGCATGTTGCCAGCATCAATTGCGATTACTTGTACACTTGTTTTTATAGTAATTCAATATGTTGTTCATATATCATCTATCAGAAAATTGGAAGAAAGAGATTTGATTGTATTCATACCTCTACTGGTATTGCTATATGGACTGCATCTTTCTATCTTAGCGGCTTATACATTATTCAGCAAGAATATAAGATGGAAATAATTAAAAGCTACTTTAAAGATCTGACGGATGATCAGTTAGACGCTTTGAATCAGTTACATGGACTTTACAGTCATTGGAATGAAAAGATTAATGTCATTTCTAGGAAAGACATTGACAATCTCGAAATTCGTCACATTTTACATTCTTTGGCAATAGCCAAATTTATAGACTTTAGAGCTGGCACAACAGTATTGGATTTGGGAACTGGAGGTGGCTTTCCTGCTATCCCACTAGCGATACTTTTTCCTGAAGTTCAGTTCCACGCGATTGATGGTACAGCAAAGAAAATAAAGGTTGTGCAAACAATTATTAATGAGCTTGGATTGAGCAATATTAAGGCTCAACAATTGAGGGCGGAGGAGAATAAGCAACAATATGATTTCGTCGTCACACGTGCCGTCGCAACGCTAGAGAAACTTATACCATGGTCGGAAAGGCTAATGCATAGAAACCAAAAGAATGCTACTCCAAATGGACTGATAGCATTGAAAGGAGGCTCATTTAAGGAGGAGAAGAAAGATATACGAAAGTATATGGAACACTATCCTTTGAACGGATATTTTAAAGAAGAATTCTTTGAAACTAAGTATCTAGTTTATGTCCAGCTGAGCTAAACTGGATGAGAATGTGAATTGTTTCCTATTGTATTGTTACTATTCGATTATTTACATCAAGAACAGTTTTTGTCGTATTGTTCCCTAGCGTACCTGATACTTTGATCTTATACCCTTCAATTTCATCAACAAACGCATTGTTCGTGATTGTAAAAGAAGTAACTGGACCTGATTGCTCAGAACTTAAGTTGATTTGATGAAAAATCGCATTTTCTAACGAGGCATCAATGGTAAAGTCGACTTTGTCTCCTCCATTCACTGAAACATCAAGCTTTTCAGAAAGATAGTTTCTTAGACAGAAACTCGTTGAAACACCTGATGCACAGTATTCCTCGTCAGAAATAATGTTTTGCACTTCTTCTAGAGTTATCGTAGCTTCTAAATACACTTTTCCATTTTTCTCATGGAGATTGTAATCGGCGGTATTCTGAGCTATTGATAAGAACCCGAAGAATAGTAGAATTAATGATAGTTGGATTTTCACTTGCAAAATTAATTTGTGCAAATATAGTAATATTTCATATATAAAAATATTCAATATATGTTTTTGTAATTAATTTTCCTGTATGGTAGTTAAAGTGCGATCTCTCAAACGAAAGTTTATATTTGCCCTATGGATTTTACTTTAGAAAAAACAGATGGGAAGAGTCGCGCAAGAGCAGGTACAATAGAGACCGATCACGGCGCTATTCAGACTCCGATATTTATGCCAGTTGGTACTCAAGCAACTGTAAAGGCTGTGCATCAAGATGCGTTGAAAGAGGAAGTTAAAGCACAGATTATACTAGGAAACACTTATCATCTATATCTCAGACCTGGAATGGAAGTAATGGCCGCTGCAGGAGGATTGCACAAGTTTATGAATTGGGACTTGCCGCTCTTGACTGATAGCGGTGGATATCAAGTTTACTCGCTATCACATCGACGCAAAATTACCGAGAAGGGAGTACAGTTTGCTTCTCATATTGACGGCTCAAAGAAGTTTTTCACTCCTGAATACGCCGTTGATGTTCAAAGAATTATAGGTGCAGATATAATTATGGCTTTTGATGAATGCACTCCATATCCTTGTGAGTTTAATTATGCTAAGAAGTCTATGCATTTAACGCATCGTTGGCTCAAACGTTGTGTAGATCATTTCAATCAGACCGAGGCTTTATATGGACACAAGCAGACATTTGCTCCGATAGTACAAGGTAGTGTTTACCCTGAATTGCGAAAGCAATCTGCCGAAGAGATCGCAAGTCACAATTGTGAAATCAACGCCATAGGTGGCTTATCTGTAGGAGAACCTGCCGAGGATTTGTATCATATGACTTCAATTATCACAGAAATACTACCCGAGGATCGTCCTAGATATCTGATGGGAGTGGGAACCCCTGCCAATTTGCTAGAGAGTATAGCATTGGGAATAGATATGTTTGATTGTGTTTTACCATCGCGAAATGCACGACATGGTTTACTTTACACCAGTGAGGGGATTATCAATATTAAGAATGCAAAGTGGGCTAAAGACTTCAGTCCAATCGATCCAAATATTAATTGTTCCTTAAGTAGGCAACATTCCAAGGCGTATTTACGTCATTTGTTGCGGGTAAAGGAAGTAGTGGGCGCTCAGATCGCTACAACTCATAATCTTACCTTCTATCTATGGCTAGTAAATACTGCTAGAGAAAAGATTTTAGAAGGTACTTTTTCAACTTGGAAAGATGAAATGATGTCAAAACTGGACCGAAGACTATAGATGAAGAAGATCGATATTTACATCATAAAGAAGTTCTTGACCACTTTTGTTTTTACCGTGGCTCTGATTTCAATTGTGTCGATCGCTATTGACCTGAGTGAGAAGGTGTCGAGATTAATGCAAGCTAATGCACCATTCAAAGAGATTGTTTTTGATTATTATCTAAACTTTATTCCTTGGATTGTTGGTTTGCTAGCACCAGTATTTGTTCTTATTGCAGTGATATTTTTTACTGCACGGATGGCAAAAAACAATGAAATACTATCCATTCTAAATGCTGGAGTTTCCTACAATAGACTTTTACTTCCATATCTGATGGGAGCGTTTATTATTGGTTCGTTGCTATGGGTTGGTGGTAATTTTGTAATTCCAAAGTCTACAGCAGTAAAAAATGCTTTTGAAAACAAATATATTTCGAGAGGAAACAAACAGGTAAATGTTGATAATGTGCACTTCTTCTTGGGTTCAGGTTCAAAGGCATATGTTCGATATTTTCGACTACGAGATACAACGATGCAGGGTTTTCGCATTGAAAAATTTCGGGACGGTAAACTAGTTGAATTGCTAAAGTCCGATAAACTTGAGTACAAAGAGCCACCAAATGTTTGGACACTCGATGGATATACTGTGAGGCAGTTTAATGATGAAGAAGAAACGTTTGAAATGTATAAATCGAAGAAGGATACGATTTTTCCTTTTACGCCTGAAGACTTCATTCGGTATACCAATGAAATGGAAATGATGACAACTCCTGAACTTCGCCAATTTGTTGAATATGAGCGAAGTAGAGGTGTAAGTGATTCGATAAAACATATTACTGAAATTCAGCGTAGAACCGCTGATCCTTTTTCAATTTTTATTCTAACTATGCTTGGGGTAAGTGTTGCTTCGCGCAAAAATCGCGGAGGAATGGGAATGAACCTTGCTATAGGAATTGTGACTGGGGCGCTATTTGTGATGATGCAAAAATTCAGCGCAACTTTTGCACAAGGTAATCTCGTGTCGCCTGAAGTTGGTATGTGGATTCCAAATGTAGTGTTTGCCTTGGTAGCGATCTTCTTTATATCTAGAGCCCAGAAATAATAGTTGGGCTGATGCCCAAAGGATGGGGAGAGGCAAGCAATCGCTGTGGCAATTTCAAAACTGGCTTAATATTATTTGTTCCAATCAAAAGTTTCAATCATCCGATCGACATCTGCTTTTACAAATTGGTAGATAGGACGTATGCTATCAGGTGCCACTTTTGAATTGAAATAAAGGCTTGCTCTGAAAAAGTGCTCTGTTGTATCTGTCAAAACGAACTGCATATTAGTTGCAACATCTCCTCCTAGAGAAAAGTATAGTCCACCGACTCCATTTGAATTGCTGATGTATTCTTCTTGACGATAGTTAGCTTTGCGATTATGCTCTTCTACTAGTTTGAAAGATTCATTGATTAGTTTGTCATAGTGAGGCCTATTATCAATATGGATATACGAGCAAAATAAGGTGCCGTTCAAGCTTGGAAATTGTATGTTAAACCAGCACGGATCTATCGGGTTTCCATCAAAAAAATATCGATCTTGCTCTACTGTAGCATATGTAGGATATTCGAAAGTCATTTTACAGTAATCTTCATCAAAAGCCTGATAATCGCGCACAGGGTAGTCTACTTTTGGATACATCCTTGGTTTAGGTATATAAACTTTTTCATGCTGACAAGACCCGAGTGCAAGCACCACAGAAACTGCTGATAAAAGTAGATATCTAATTGCCATTATTTCTGAATTGTTAAAGTGACTTTCTCAATTCTCTTTTTATTAACGGATACAACTTTCAGTTTAATATTTGAAATTACAACTTCTCGGTCGATTTTCGGGATGAAACCTAATATCTCAAGAATCAGACCAGCTAAACTGTCGGAGTCACCTTTCACCTTATCAAATATTGTTGAATCAATATCTATAATACGTGCTACATCTGTCAGGTTTGTCTTGCCCTCGAAGATATAGTTGTGCTCATCAATTTTGACATATTCCAACTCCTCATCTTCATCAAACTCGTCCTTAATATCACCGATAACCTCCTCCATAACATCTTCTAGTGTTACTAGCCCAGATACTCCTCCATATTCATCAACCACGATTGCCATGTGAACACGTTCTCTCTGGAAGTCTTTTAGGAGCTCATTGACTTTTTTTGTTTCGGGCACAAACATCAGTTTGTTCCTTATAAGGCCTAACCACGTGAAGTCTTCATCTTCAGAAATGTAACTAATTAGATCTTTGACATACAGAATTCCCAAAACAGTATCCATGCTTTCTTCGTAAATAGGAATCCTAGAATATCCAGATTCGCGTATAAGTGATAAGAGGTCGTGGTAGCTCTGAGATTTTTCGAATCCAACAATATCTAATCTAGGGCACATAATTTGCTTTACAGAAAGGTCGGAGAATTTGAGTATGCCTCTCAGGATGTCCGCTTCATTTTCTTCCTCAGTATGCTGACTAACTGTCAATTCAATTGCATGATCAAGATCTTCTTTTGTTGTGCTCGTATTTGAATTCTTCAGAAGTCTAGTTTCTAAGCCGTTACCCCAAACAACGAGAACGTTACTGAGCGGGCCAAACAATCTATTAAGTAGATGTAGTGCAGGTGCCATAAACTTAGCAAAACGTAGATTATTTAAACTTGCATAGATCTTTGGTGCTACTTCACCAAATAGAACGAGTAGAAAAGTGACAGCAACAATTTTAATTAGAAAACTAATTCCTGTTGCATATACCTCAGGAGTTAGAAAACCAGGTAAAAGGTTTTCCAATCCAGCACCGATCGCGATGAAAGCCTCTTCACTAATAAAATAGTCCAAAACAAAGGCTGATAAAATCACGATACCAATGTTAACGAAATTATTTGTAATCAAGATCGTAGCCAGTAGTTTCGAAGGTTTCTTTAGTAACAACAGTATTTTTTGCGAAGCTGGGCTACTTTCTTCTTTGAGATTTTCGCTATCCACGGGACTCAAAGAAAAGAATGCAATTTCGCTACCTGAAATAAAGGCAGAGCAGAAAAGCAAGCAAATTAGTATGACTAAAGATGTAGTAATTCCTACAAGTCCTATCTCTAGGAAAAACAACTGTGGGAATAATTCTAAGATGGGTGAGGGCTCGGGGTCCACGTAATTTTAGTTAGTTAAACAATACTAGAAAGGAAGATCATCTTCCTCCTTGTTGTCGTTGAAATTGTCTGTATTTTCTGCAGACGGTTTAGCAGTTGTAGGAAAAGAAGACGGTGCCTCAACACTCGAAGTGCTTGCACTATTTCTTTCATCTCTTCCTCCCAGCATTCTTAAAGAGTATGCTACAACTTCTGTTGTCCTACGATCATTGCCATCCTTGTCTTGCCACTTTCGTGTGGTCAATTTCCCTTCAACATAGACTTGCATACCTTTTTTGTAAGAGCGCTCTACCATTTCAGCTAGAGCTCGCCATGCAACTATATTGTGCCATTCTGTTATAGTCTGCCATTCTCCTGATTTATCTTTATAATTTTCATTTGTTGCGACTGAAAACGTAGCAACAGTGCTGCCAGATTCTAGATGTCTTACTTCAGGATCTTGACCTATGTTTCCAATAAGAATGACTTTGTTAATCATATGATTATATTTTTTACAAAGTTGCTTAAGATTTTTGGATTCTCCAAAAATAAGATGAGGCTTCACTGTTGATATTGATTTATGTACTAAATGTCAGAAAAAGTCTGAAAATCAGACTAAGTAAGTTCAGTGTGCCACTGATAACTGCAAGTTTGTATTAACGGCTCATGTCAATGCTTACCTGAGTGTCTGTGAGCAGCGTAGTATCATAAATAGTGATTAATTGTAGAGTTTATCCTTGAGATATTCTCGAATAACTCTCGGGAAAGAGAAATTAGAAATGGTGGTTGCTGTGGCGAATTGAAAAGTTGACTCTTTGGTATTATCTCCATACAAGCTTGACGAATCGTCAATTTGCAGAGTTTTTTCTGTTGTCTGTAAAGATGCCCGATGGAAATAGGCATGGATATATTGATGGCTGAGCGTTTGCTTATATTCTTCCGGAGAAGTTTCGATCAGGTTCAATTTCTGTCCTATCAGCTCTTCCCAACTCGTCCGAGATGGAGCGTTGTGATTGTCAGTTTCAAGCAGAGGGAATTGATAAAGTCCTTGCCAAATATCTTTCGATTCCCTTCTTTCTATTAAGATTTTTGGCTCACATTCAGAATTCTCGTCTGAGTCTGTAATGAGAAAATGAAAGAACCTATTCCTCTTTGGCCTTGATTTCTTTTTTACTGGTCTTTTCAAGACTGTGCCGTTTGCAAATGCTAGGCAATTAGCCTGCAAGGGGCAAAACATACAGTTAGGATTAGCTGGTACACATTGGAGGGCACCAAAGTCCATGATTGCTTGGTTGTAGATTGCAGATTTTCCTTGGATCATGGTTGAGTTTGCTAACTCGGCGAAGGCTTTTTTTCCTTTACTACTTAGGATATCTATATCAATATCGTAAATCCTCGAAAGAACTCTGAACACATTGCCATCGAGAACGGCTCTATCTTCGTCAAAAGCAAAACTCGAAATTGCAGCAGCCGTATATGGTCCGATACCACTTAATTTCAAAAGGTCGTCATAGTTGTTTGGGAACTTGCCATTGAGTATTCCGCTTATATACTTTGCTGTTTTATGAAGATTGCGGGCTCGTGAATAATATCCTAAACCTTCCCATGTTTTAAAAACTTCCTCTTGACTTGCATTAGCTAAATCGTGTACGCTTGGATACTGTTTGATGAATTTCAAATAATATGGCAAACCCTGCTGAACTCTGGTTTGCTGAAGGATTATCTCTGATAGCCAAATAAAATAGGGATCATCCGTTTGTTTCCACGGAAGATCCCTATCAATTTGTTTGTGCCATCCGAGAATTTTTGTGCCTATTATGTTCATTAAGCAAGATTAGCGCTTTCTCGATACATGAGACTTATACTCGAAAATTGTTTTTATTATGATGCAAGACGTGTTTGGAACATATCTACATCACCGTATTGGAAATGAATCATTTCTTTGATTGCTTTTCTAGCAAAGAATATTCTACTCTTTACAGTCCCAAGTGGTAATTCAAGTTCGTCAGCAATTTCCTGGTATTTGAAACCTTCACAGTGCTTTAAGAAAGGAGTTCGAAGATTGTCTTCTAACTTATCAATCATACCATGAAGCTCTTTCATTAGCATGTTTGTCTCAGCATCATTCTCAACAGTACTTCCACTATTGATAAAGAATTGATTATCTGTATTATCAATAATAGTATTACGCTTGACCTTTTTGCGGTAATTGTTGATAAATATATTCTTCATTATTGTGAAGGACCACGCCTTGAAATTTGTTCCTGGTCTAAATTTGTCTTTATTACTTAGAGCACGTAGCGCAGTTTCCTGATAAAGATCTGCAGCGTCTTCTGAATTCTTTGTTAAGTTGTAAGCAAAAGCGTGCAATAACTTGTGTAACTTGTTAAACTGGGTATTGAATTCTATAATTGACATATCCTCTTTGTTTGTTTACTCAAAGTTAAACAAAATGTACAATATAGTTAAACAGTTTTTCTTTTGAGTTCTTAAAATTGTGTTAAATAGTACTTAACGATTCGCTAAAACTATTATATATTGTTGAATATCAGATATTTGTGATTTTAGATAAAATTCAAAAAATATTGAATAAAATGTTTAAACATTGAAATTTATCAGTAAAGCGCAGTAATTCAACTTAAGAGACTGAAAAAAATGAGTTTCACTTCTGATAGTGAATGATTAGTTAGTCAGAACTATTGTGAGCAAATTATAAAATGTAGCAGGAAGTCAGTCTTGTGTTATTTAAAGATAGCTGCCACGTACTGACGTATCAGCAGTTTTGATTTTTCCAGTCTAGTGGTACTTTAAGAAGTCTCTCATTAATGTTTAACGGATGAGGTCGAAGGGGAGTGATATAGGAAGAGAGTTGTTTTCTTTCATTTAAAGTATGCAGTAAACAAAAAAGAGACTTTCGCGAAAGCGAAAATCTCTTTTACTCTAAAATTGTTAGTGATTATTATGAAGCAAGTCTTACCTTGAACATATCTACATCACCATATTGAGCTTGTATTTTACTTTTGAGTGCTTTTCTTGCAAAGAAGATTCTACTTTTTACTGTTCCCAATGGTAGATCAAGCTCTTCAGCAATTTCTTGGTACTTATATCCAGCAAAATGCTTTAGGAAAGGAATCCGCAAACTATCTTCCAAAGAGCTAATCATAGGCTCAAGCTCTTTCATGAGGATGTTTGTTTCAGCATCGTTTTGAATTTTCACTGCGCTGTTGATGAAATACATATTATCAGTACTATCAATAATTGTATTTCTTTTAACTTTCTTTCTATAGTTATTGATAAAGATGTTCTTCATGATAGTGAAAGACCACGCTTTGAAATTTGTGCCTGGTCTGAACTTATCTTTATTGCTTAGTGCTCTGAGCGCTGTATCTTGATAAAGGTCAGAAGCATCTTCTGAATTCTTTGTCAGATTGTAAGCAAAAGAATGCAAAATCGAAGTTATTTTGTTGAACTGGGTATTGAATTCTAATATTGACATAGCTCTAAGTTATTTGTTTATGTAAAGTTAAACAAAATGAATCATAAAGTTAAACAAAATGACTCCCCGTTCATCAATATGGGCAAATAAGTTAAACAAAACAACGTATAATATGCGGTGAAGTGTCTATGTATACTGATTATTCATAATTATTTGAAAATTCAAAAAAAATTAAAAGTTTTTTTTGTTTTGTATTTGGATTGTTGGTTTGCTAGCTATTTCTAGCCATATAGCTATTATCAAGTCCACTATTTCTTTATGAACTACCACATTGCTAGCCACAAAAGAAAATCCAATTTATTTGTGAAAGAGTAAATTTTGGGCGAAAGCCGAAGTCGCTTTTATTTTTTTAATAGCAAAAAGATTGGTCTACCTTATACTATTAGAAACTCATTAGAGAAGGTATGGAATATAAACTTATGTAAGACGTCTAGCAGTGCAATTTTGAATATTTCCGATTTCGAAATGCTCTAATAGAACTAGACCTGGATTTTTTCCAACAGATATACTACCTAGAGAATCTTGTAATCCAAGCGCTTCTGCTCCATTGATAGTAGCCCATTTCAGCAGTTCTGTAATTTCCAGATATGAGTTGAATCTATGAATGGTTTTCATTTCTTCCAATATGCTTAATTGCCAGTTACTTGTAAGACTATCTGTACCGATTGTCATTTTAGCATTTTGATTGACAAATGATTGGTAGTTTGGAAGTCTATTTTCAATGTACAAATTGGCATTTGGACAAGTACACCAATAAATATCTTTATTCCAGTTTTGAGCCGCGGCAATGTCCTGTTCAGTTGTCTGTGTATTGTGAACAAAAATATATCGATGCTTTGGATCCATGTGTTTCATTGTATAATGAATACTCGATTCATAAGTAGCTTGAAAATTATCCAAAGGTAGGTTCAGATCTTCATAGAAAGCTAGGAAAGCTCCTTTGCCAAGGATAAATAGTTGATCTTCAGCCTCGGTTTCTTGGTTATGAATAGTAATAGTGGTCTTTGTGGTATTCGTCTTATTTATTTGCTGAAAGAGATCTTGAGTCACTGTATAGGGTGCATGTGGAACTGCTGAAGATCGAAGTTGTTCCGCTTGATATTTGTCGTAAACAAGTCGATATTGTTCGTATGCACGATCAGTTAACTTAGGACTCAGTAAATCAAACATTTCTACAAAGCTGTGATAAATTATAGAACTCGATTTCTTCTTTTCAATAGTATCAGTCTTATTTGAGATGTCACCTACTGCTTGAATACCATTATCCCACATATATTGATCTTGATCATGAATAGCCTTGAGAATTTCGTTTTCTTCAGATTCTCGAAGACTCATTACTCCTTTAATGAAAGGAAGAAGTCCGGTACCCGTTGATACTTTATTCTCCATATGGGAGAGTTCAAGGTGGCAATGGGTGTTTACAAAGCCGGGCATAAGCAAACCATCCAATTTTTGATAAGAATTGGTGTTGTCCTTTAGTTCGTTAACTTGTCCTACAGCTAAGATTCTTCCGTCTGTATCAACTTCAACAAACGCATTGCTAATTATTTGATTTCCATCAAAAAGGAAGTCGGCGAGAAAATACATATCGAGGATTTATTCGAAAAATTGAGAAATTATAGCATTCTTGATTCTCGGTTCAAACCAAGTACTTTTTGGAGGTAGTGTTGACCCTTTATCCGCAATTTGTTTTAGTTCCTTTTCAGAAACTGGAAACAAAAGAAAAGCGACCGAGTAGTCATCTTTAAACATTCTTGATTTGATTCCTTCGATTCCCTCAACACCTCCAATGTAGCTGATCCGATTGTCTGTTCGAACGTTCTTGATTTTCATGATCTTGTCAAAAACAAATTTATTTAATAACCTAGCATCTAAAATAACTTCATCGTTAGTGGTGGCAACTAAATACTTCTTCTTCCATTTAAGGCTATAGGCCTCTTCTCCCATCATCATTGTAATCTCGTATTTTTCTTTCGGCTTACGGATATTCTTGATCGACTTAATATGGAATAGTTTCGAAAGTTTGGCCATTAGTTTTACCGAAGATATTTCTTTCAAAATGGAAACAACACGGTTGTAATCATAGATTTGGAGATTTTTAAAGCTGAAATAGACACTCAGTATATTTCCAAATTGTGTCTGTGTGTTTTTTCTTGTTGCGTTAAGCAAGATTCCTGTCGATACTCGATGATGACCATCGGCTATATAAGCAACTGGCACATCTGCTTTGAAAATGTCATGTAGCTTTTGGATTGTGTTCTTATTCTTAACAATCCAAAGTTTATGTTCGCTTTCCTCTTCCTCAAAATTTATCGATATAAAGAGTTTGCCACTTTTTACCTCAGTATAAATTGCTTCTAGTTTTTTACTGTGCTTATGAGCAAGCAGAACTGGTTTTATCATTGCATGTCGCTGCAATGCTAGATCAAGCATTTGTTGTTCTTTCTTTGCAATGGTATTTTCATGTTTGAGAATTTTGTGATCATAGATATCCTTAACGGATGTGCTAGCAATAATACCTGTGCATATTTGTCCGCGCTGCTTTATTTCGTATATATAATAACCAGGCTCGCTGGTAAGCTTAAAGAAACTATTTTTCAAGTAGTGCGGAAATTCGAATTTCATGACAGCAAAAAACGAATCTGCAGATGGCACTAAGTCCATGTCTGGGAACAATGCCTTGAAGGGTTTGATTCTCATAGAAGTGATTAGAAATGCGAATTTATGCTATTATCCTTAATAAGAATCGAATTTGGTATATATATATTACATATGAACTTGATCGTAATAGTGAAACGTTAGTTAGAAATTTGATGGATCCAAATTCTTGAAGTGCCCATTCAAAGCGGCTTTTAATTGAAGATCGTTCATTTTCTTTACTTCAGGAATAAACTTGATAAGATGATCGATTACAAATGATTGACGATCGCTTTCAGTTGTTATGGCAAGCAATTGTAATTCTTGTTCAATGCTTAATCCAATTTTGTGCACAACCTTCGAAATTTCAAATTTTTGTGGGCTTGGTACTTTAGCATTGTCGATGTTTAGAAGTTGGTAAAGTTCAGTAACTAATGTGTTAAGTGTTACAGACTTTTCGTAGCTCGGATTCATGATCCATTCGTGAAGACTGACCTTTGCTCCAGGGTATGACTTCCCAGTTAATTTTTTCTGTAGTCTGTGAATTTTGAGAACTTGCGTACCTCGTATCGCAATGTCGTATTTGCCATCTGGGTATGTCCGTTCGATGGAATCTATAATAACTTCAGTTCCTAAATGAAATGATTTGCCATTCATGAATGGAATAAGTGCAAAGCCTGAATTACTCAGACGGAAGTCTTCTACAAGTTCTCTGTATCGTGGCTCAAAGATATGCAAGTGTTGTATTTCTCCAGGAAAGCAGACCATACTCAAGGGAAATGCGCCAATGTAGTTCATCATAGATGTTTTTTTACGTACATAATAACATTACTACAGAAAGAATGTTTGCGGAAGTTGTAGCAGCAAAGGAACATTTAGGGTTATTCTGCACTGATTTTTAATGTGATTTCAGCGAGTAGAAATGAGAAAATTTGTTTGACTTTTCTAGAGGGATTCTAGAAGTTCAAGGATCATAAAAGATTTAATGTTAATAAAATCAAAAAATGAAATTTAGTAAAACAAAATATTTTATTTCGGCGTTTTAACTGTACACCAAACAAGAAAGTGAGATGAAGGAGAAAATTGCAATAATTGAAGAAAATAAGCATGGTCTTATTATTCTCAATATTTCACGAAAAGTGAAACAATTCGTGACCGCTGAAAAATTCGTAAAGCGCGTGAATTGGGGAATATATGAGTTAGTAAATGCCTGTTTGTTGCCAAGAAATGAAAAAGTACTTCAACTAACAAGGTGATGAGCGTTGTCTAGCTATCACTAAAGAAATACAAACTGAGAATTGTAATTAGAGTCAAGCTCCTTGAAGTTCAAGGGGCTTTTTTATTTCATAGTTGAATGAAAATCTAGGATGTTACCCATTGCGTAGCATGTTCTACATCTTGGCTCATATTTGTCTTTTTCTCCTAGAACAACTGTCTCTTTTTCTAAGCTTAATCTATATGAGTGTGTTGCTAGATTTCCACAATGTGGGCAAATTGCATGAACTTTAGTTATGTATTCAGCAACACTTAATAGATGTGGCATAGGCCCAAAAGGTTGTCCTCTAAAGTCCATATCGAGACCAGCAATTACCACCCTTGTCCCACGCAACGCCAATTGCTGACAAACTGAGGGCAAATCCATGTCAAAAAACTGTGCTTCGTCCACTGCCACTACTTGGACTTCAGCAATGTGTTGGATAATCTCAGCACTTGACGAAACGGGAATGCTTTCGATCACATTTTCGTCATGTGAAACCACCATTTTTTCATCGTAGCGCACATCTTTTTTTGGTTTGAAGATGATCACCTTTTGATTTGCAAACTGCGCACGCTTGACCCTTCTGATCAATTCTTCTGTCTTACCAGAAAACATGGATCCACAGATTACTTCAATCCAACCGCTACGTTGACCTCTAAATGTTGGTTCCAGGAACATAAACTATGCAATTTTTGAAATTTTTGATCCAAAAAACAGAAGCAAATATTTGGCTAAAATCTTATACTTGTGATATTAGGATTGCCTCTAATTTTTGAGATTCCAAAACTAAGGAATATTTACGCATTCGGTCATATTTTATAAAGTTTTGAACTATCTATTGAGATCTTTTTGCTATTGGTAATAGGACTCAAGAAATCATAGAGAACGTTGATTTACGATAAGCTTTCAAATAAAATGAAGTTTCTCACAAAATTCACTCTGTTTAAGTATGTTTTGGTATGCTTCTTGCGTTAGCATAAGGATAAAATACAACTATAATGGATTACGGAAAAGCAAAAGTCATTTTAAAGAAATTAAGTACACTAATGGATTCTTTTGAATCATTAGGCGAACCTATTTCGGAAATCGAAAGTGAAATGCTTCATAAATATGTTGATAAACTTAGCCAGTTGATTCCCTCAGAGGGAGAATTTGAAGACCCTGTAGAAAAGCATAAGGAAAAACCAGTTAAGCCAAAACTTAATGCTCAGGTTTCAGTAGAAGAAAAGCAAGAGGTACAAGAGCCAAGTCCACCAGAAGAAGCTAAGCCTAAAACGAAGATAACTCAGAAAGAGAGTTCGAAACAGAGTGTCGAGACAGAAGAGCTTAGTACGGATGTAAAAGAAGAAAAGGCTAAAGTGGAAGAGAAATTGGAGCCCGTCAAGGAGGCACAACCAAAAAAAGAAGTTGCTCCAGAAAAGGTCAAAAAGAAAAGGGTTTTGGTTGCGACTGAAGAAGACGATGACTCAGAAGGAGATACTTCCGATTTATGGTCACCAGTTGAAATCAAGGAACTTAGTCATAAATTGAGTTTTTCACCCATCAAGAATATCTTTAAGGCTATTAGTATTAATGAGCGAATCCTTTTGCAAAACGAACTGTTTGACGGCGACTCAAAGGATTTTAAAGAGACCTTAGATCATCTTGAAAGCTTTAAGAATTTCAAAGATGCTGCTAACTACCTAAAAAGTGGTGTAGCTAAAGAACATAAGTGGGAGGATAGCAAGAAAATCAAGAAAGCAAATAATTTCATGAAGATTGTACAACGAAGGTTCTTATAATTCGTTAAATGTATTATGAAATATAATTCAACAACTAGATCTATACTTAAAGCATTCAAAGTGCCTTTGCTCATAGTATTATCATTGTGGATTATACATGCCTTTGTAACAATTTTCGATGTTAATGTTGCAATGTATGCCTTGGCTCCGAGGAGCTCCTATGGATTATGGGGCATTTTGACTTCACCATTGCTTCATAGTGACTGGGGACATTTGTTTAACAACTCATTTCCCATATTAGTTACTGCTTCAATGATGTATTTTTTCTATAGAAAGTCTGCTGTACCAGCGATCATAATAATATATCTTCTGACTGGATTAGCCGTTTGGGTTTTTGGACACAGCGGTTTTCATATTGGAGCAAGTGGGGTAGCCTACGGCATGGTCTCCTTTATTTTTTGGTCTGGAATATTTCGTAGGAACATCGAATCCATCATACTAGCTTTAATAGTTGTAATGCTTTATAGCGGAATGATAGCTGGAGTTTTTCCAGATGAACCAGGTATCAGTTGGGAATCGCATTTATTTGGAGCAATTATGGGACTATTGACAGCAATTATGTTCAGTGGAGTTGATGTGCCAGAGAAAAAGTCACCTGATTACGGACCTGAGAAAGATCAGTCATTTTTCGCTCCAGACATCTTTGAAAAAACTAAACTTCAACGTAAACAAGAGCAAATCGAAGCAATGCGAAGAAGGCAACTTGAGGGAGATCAGTTTGAGAATTAATAATTGGACTCTATTTTGTGCCTTTGAGTTTACGATATTCTTCTACAGCGGTTCTTACGTGACCGAATTCTTCTAGTAGTTCTGCTGCATGATCGAAACTGCAGTTAGTTTCAGAAATAATCATTTGAATTCCCCTTGCAATTAGTTTATCGTTACTAAGTTGCATATCTACCATTTTATTACCTTTTACTCGACCGATCAATATCATGACTGAGGTTGTGATCATATTAAGAATCATTTTCTGTGCTGTTCCAGATTTCATTCGAGTTGATCCTGTAACGTATTCTGGACCTACTTCTGCAAGGATAGGGTAGTCGGCGTAATTAAAAATAGGTGCACCTGGGTTACAAGCTATTGCTCCTGTCTTTATTCCTTGTGCTTGACAATCTCGTAAACCCCCTATAACATAGGGTGTAGTTCCACTTGCCGCTATTCCAACAACAATATCATTCTTATTAATATAATAGTTTTGAAGGTCAAGGATGGCTTGGTTTGTGTCATCTTCAGCATTTTCAACAGCTTTTCTGATTGCTGTATCTCCACCTGCTATAATACCGATTACTACATTGTGGTCAACTCCAAATGTTGGTGGACATTCGCTTGCATCTAGAATTCCAAGTCGACCACTGGTACCTGCTCCAATATATAACAATCGTCCTCCTTGTGATATTTGCTCAGCGAGTTGATCAACCAAATCCTTGATAGCGGGAATAGCTAATTTCACTGCTGATGCAACTTTCTGGTCTTCCGCGTTGATTTCTTCTAGTAATTCAAGACTAGATTTTAGCTCAAGATCATTGTAATTCGATGACTGTTCTGTTGTTTTGTGAATCATGCAGTTTGTTATTTGTTGGGACTAGAAATAGCAAAAAGGCCTATGAACATGAGAAGTCCATTGACTGCCAATGTTGTAAATCCAAAAGTAAAACCTCCTAACCACTCTTTACTGTTAACGTCCAGTTGATAAGTAATCAAGATTGCTAGAAGAGCAACTACTAAAGCTAAAGAATCTTTGAGATTCAGATCGCCTATTTTCCACTCTTTTAGCTGGCGTTTTGTGAGCATTCCAAACGCAAAAAGTCCCATTAGTGGACCGTAGGTGTAGCTTGCTGCCTTGAACAGATTGTTAACAATAGCATCATTATTTAAGCTTTTAACTATCAAGATTACGAACAGTAGAAGTATGGAGAAAGCTATATGAACATAAATTCGCGTTCTTTTCTTTTTAGATTCAGACCATTGATTTTTATCATAGCCCAAGAAATCGATACAGAAGGATGTTGTTAATGAAGTAAGGGCGGAATCAGCACTAGAATATGCTGCCGCAATCAATCCCAAGACAAAAAGAACACCAACGTATCCAGGAAGCTGAGTCAATGCAATGGTCGGATAGAGCTGATCGGTTCTCGTAGGAATTTCTAAACCGCTTTTGGACGCGTATAGATACAAGAGTGCTCCTAATATCAGAAATAACAGGTTTGCAAATACCAAAATGATGGAAAAGACTTTGATGTTCTTTTGGGCTGAAGCCAATGAATTACATGTCAAGTTCTTTTGCATCATATCCTGGTCCAATCCAGTCATTGCAGTAGCAATGAGTGCACCACTTACAAACTGTTTGAAGAAATTGTTTGGGTCATTCCATCCACCCTCGAAAAAGAACACTTTAGTATAACCGAGTGACTTGATTTCAGTCCACATTTCTGTTAAATTCAGGTCCAGACTTTTTGTTATAGCTAATACTGTAAATATAACAGCAAGTATCATCGTGACTGTCTGAATGGTATCAGTCCAAACAATAGTCTTGATTCCTCCCCGGAAAGTGTATGCCCAAATCAACAATATTGTTATCGTAACAGTTACAAAAAATGGTACATGGTAGTAATCCATTACAAACTTCTGAAAGACGATGGCCACCAAAAAGAGACGCATAGATGCACCTACAACTCTACTCAAGATGAAGAATCCAGCAGCTGTTTTATGTGACATGAATCCAAGACGCTCACCTAGATAAGCATAAATCGATGTAAGTTTCCAACGGTAATAAAGAGGCATCAGAACATAGGCAATTACTGCGTATCCAACCAAATAGCCAAATACCATTTGCATATACGAAAATGCCTGATTGCCACCGCTTGCTCCGACAAGCCCTGGAATTGAGATAAATGTAACTCCTGAAAGGGAAGCTCCTATCATACCTATGGCAACCAAAAGCCATGGAGAGCTGTTATTAGCTTTGAAAAACGTTTCATTTGTTGCTCCTCGTGAACTGAGGTATGAAACAACAGTCAGAAAACTGAAGTAACATATGACAACAATCATTATTATGGTCGGAGAAACGAGTTCAGGCATATCTTAAAGCTAATTATATGGGATATTGGTCAAAAAGAACGTTCTAAGATTTAGCAGAATCTTGGTTTTTGTATCTTTGAACAGAAGGTGAAGTAAATACATGAAAAAGAAATATACTACATATATACAGATTCTTTTATGTATTCTAGTCATGAGGGTGGGTCATGCCCAAAAAACGATCCAACCAAAAGGGCCAGAATACGAGTATAAAGGCATCGTCTACAATTCCGAAAGAGTATACCAGCTTGTCGCTCACACAAATGGATTAACCGCTGCTATTGACTTTGGAAAACTGCGTACTTACTACAAAACAAGATTCTATCATTTTTCAGTAGGTTATTTGACGCATCCACTTGAAGACAGGGAAAATAAAAACTCTAGTTTTGAAGGCTTAGGTTCATCAAATCCCTTTAAGTATGGTAAGCAGAATTACATGTACTTACTTCGAGGAGGTGTCGGAGTAAAACGATATAAATCGGAAAAAGCAAAACGGAGAGGGATTGCAGTAGGCTGGTCTTATCAAGCTGGTCCAGCTGTAGCAATTTTAAGACCAGTAAGAAATATATATTTGGTCGATCTGAATGAAACGGGTATCAAAAGTCCAGTAGAATTATCTTATGATGAAGATCCCGAGACCTTCATGGACTACGATGCCTTATTTGGTCGATCATCTTCACTCGATAGTTGGGCGCAATTAGGCTTGCGACCTGGTATACAAGCAAAGTGTGCCGTTCATTTTTCCATGGGTGCATTTGATGAGTATGTTAGAGCACTTGAAGTTGGGATAATGGCTGACTATTTTGGTTTTAAAATCCCATTGATCGTCGAAAACGATTTTCACAGCAACGATGCTTTGTTTCTAAACCTATTTGTAGCTGTTCAATTCGGATCAAGAAAGTAACAATCGATCTACTGGATGAAATGTGTATCGAAGTTTAAAATCAATTGTTTTCAACGGTCTCAATATCAATCCCTTAATCAGGCAACTTTTTAGTTGTTTTTCTGGTTTACTTTAACACAGTATTGCAATCCACAATAGGAATTCCAAAGAGTAAAAGGGTATTTACTACTTTTGTATTAAATTCATTAAAAAATCTTAAGTCTTGATCGATTTACCTGTAGTTGTCAAAAGAGAAGAGCGTACAAAGAAACCTGATTGGTTGCGTGTTAAATTACCGACTGGTCCAAAGTATAAACATGTGCGTCAGCTTGTTGATCAATATGAATTGAACACCATTTGTCAATCTGGGAATTGCCCAAATATGGGAGAATGTTGGGGGGCAGGAACTGCGACCTTTATGATCTTGGGAGATGTTTGCACAAGGTCTTGCTCTTTTTGTGCAGTGAAAACTGGACGTCCACCAGAATACGATGAAGATGAACCTAGAAGGGTTGCTGAAGCAATTCGATTAATGGAAGTTAAGCATGCCGTACTAACATCAGTGAATAGAGATGAGCTTAAGGATCGAGGAGCAGAGATCTGGTATCAAACGGTGGTTGCAGTTAAGGAAGAATCTCCTACCACAACAATCGAAACATTAATTCCCGATGTACGTGCCAACTGGGAGGCCTTAGAAAGAATGATTAGTGGAGGCCAAGAAGTTGTTTCTCACAATATTGAGACAATTAGAGATCTGTATCGTAAGGTAAGACCTCAAGCGAAATATGATCGCTCTCTTGAGCAACTACAAAGAATCAAGGACTTTGGCAAAAGGACGAAGACTGGTTTTATGGTTGGACTGGGAGAGACTGATGAGCAGGTGCTACAGACTATGCGAGACCTAAAAGAGTATGGCGTAGATGTTGTTACAATTGGCCAATACTTACAACCGACGAAAAATCACTTAAAAGTTGAAAAGTTCGTTCATCCTGATACATTTGCTTTCTACAAAGAGGAAGGCGAAAAAATGGGTTTCAGTTTTGTGGAAAGTGGTCCTTTAGTAAGATCAAGCTATCACGCTGAAAGACACTTGTAATTTCTTAATCCTTCCTTATTCTTTTAGCTTCATTATTTGTTCAGATCGCCTTTTCTTAAAGTTTATGTTTTAAAGTCGTCTTTAGCATAAAAACTATGAGTTAAGGGCTAGTTGCTCTGATGTGACATTTGCGCTTTATTTTCCTGCTTTCTTTTTCTGGCAGATTTGAAGAATTTAGGATGGATTACAAGGAGTCCAAAAGACTCTGCGTCTTCTTTTCCCTGCGTGGAATGATGAGCGCCATGCGCTCTTAAAATTGCGCGGCTATACTTGCTGTCAAGTTGCTTAAACCATTTAAATCTGCGATGAATATAAACATCATGAATTAAAAAATAGGTAAGTCCATATAACGAAATTCCAACACCAACATAAAAAAGGAAACCATACTCTGGATACATCGAACCTACAATGTAGCATATTGCAGAAGGAATAGCATAAACTAAGAAGAAACGGTCATTTCGCTCGAAAAACTTGTCATGTGGTTCGTGATGATCTTCATGCCAGTGCCACAGAAAACCGTGCATTACATATTTGTGGGTGAACCAAGCCATGAATTCCATAGCAGTGTATGCGGCAAGAACAATCAAAAAGTTTATAATCCAATGCATCTTGTTAATTCAATTTCAACTGCAAAATTAACAAACATCTTTAAATAAAGTTGAGTATTGAATGATTCTTAAAATTCAATCTTAAGTCTAGCCATAAGACTTCTAATAAGTTATGAAAAAGCAGTAAGCCAAATAATTCATATTACATTATATTTTAATATGTAATTTACTATCTTTGTTCTGGATAGTAAATATATCAAGTAAAACTACGACTAAGGATCTATTCTGTCATTTTGAGAGTTCGACTTCTCAAAACAGAATGAAATTGACTACAATGACATTATTTAAAGTCTCAACAAGAGCCAGTGTGCTGTTGAGTTACATAGCCCTAGCTATTATGACAATGCTCTGCGCATTGTTATCTCGTAATGCCATCGCATACAGTCCTGTTGCACTAGATTTTGAAAATTTATTGGTCTTTTCTACAAAGGCTTATTTCTATTTGGGAGCAGTAATTAGTCTTTCATTTGGGCTCTTTATATATGCTAATTGGCAATCAAATTTTGTTCAAAAGCAAAAAGTAACGGTATTTGATCGACTGATTTACTTAATCATTAGTAATCTGGTTGTCTTTTCTTTTTTGTTCTTTTTTCCCTACGAAAGTAAACCACTGTGGACTTCTCTTGGTATTGCGTCCTTCACATTCTTGGTGGATTTATTTATAAAGCCTAAAGAAAGAAATATTAGTTGGCTTATTGGTTGGTTGATCGTACTCTCAGCCTACCTTTCAATGACTTTATTCGATGGGTACTTGCAATATGACTTGAATGCCCGTAAGACTCTTGCACATGAGTTATATCATGATAAATCTGACAAGGCTATTAATTCGATGCGCAATGTTAGTACAGAACTAAAGCTAAATCCTAGAATGGATCAGCTCCTTTCAGTTCCTACACCATTTAAGATGCATCGAGAAGAATTTGATCACATCAATAGAGAAATTCTAGATGGTGAGATATCAGAGGGATTCGAGTACCTTTTTAATGCTTATAATCAAGCCGGTGAAAACATGATTTACGAATGTTATACACCAATTTCCTATTATGAGGAGCAAAAGAGAAAAAGTGACACAATTACTGAAAATATATTCTTTGATCCGATAAAGAATGTATATCTCACAAGTTGGGTATATGAATCTCCATCTCAAGAGTTAGGTCCTTTTATAATTTTTCTTGAGCAATATCCAGCTGAAGTAGAAACTTCACAGACTACGGGTACGGCCCTGTTAGGTTACCTTGGCAAGTATGATTATGTGTACTACAAAAAAAATAAAGTTGCTAGCTATTCAAATCCATTTTTAGTTGATCTCGATGATACAAAATTGTCGATTAGTGAAAAAGATTATTTGCTAGATACAGATAGTCAATATAGTAGTCTTTTCTATCAAGTCACACCTGATCGAATAATTAAACTCAGTCGGAAATCAGCACGATTGATCAAGCCTGTAAGCTTGTTTTCATTTTTATTTCTCTACATTGGATGCTTTCTGTTTATTGCCAATGTCTTAAATCTGTTTTATAAATTTTTGCCTTCCTATCTTTCCGTACAGGTAGACGCAATAAATCTACTTAAAAACAAACTTCAGTTTTCAATTATTTCGTTGATCATCTTCTCATTTGTTGTAATTGGATTAGTGACGATTTTATATTTCCAAAATATTTCTAGAGAATACGACAATGATTTGCTCAGGGAAAGTGCTGTTTCGATTGCACTTGATTTTAATACTCGCCTTTCTGATGCAACTGACGAGACTATGGCAATGAGGGATCTGAATAGTAGCTTGACAAGTATAGCTAAATTACATCATGTCAATTTAAATATTTTTGACATGGAAGGTAAACTACAGTTGTCCACCTTGCCTAAATTGTATGAAAAGGATCAGTATTCGCCCACTATTGATAGGGGGATCTTAGGGGCTTTCGCCCAAAATAGTCTGAAGATTAAGATTGACCCAACGTCATCTTACGCAGGACAGAGTTTTCAACATGCTTACTTTCCTATTGTAAATTCAATTGGACAAGCAAGGTTTATTGTGCACTCGGTACATGCTCCTGTAGTAAAGTCGAACAGTAAAGTTTCAGATTTTGTTGGAACCTTGCTTAATATTTATGTATTTCTGTTTCTAATTGCCGCAGCAATTTCACTTGTAGTCTCAAACTACATTACAAAACCTCTGAAGAAACTTGGTGCAAAAATTAAAACACTAAAACTTGGCTCGAAGAATGAACCCCTTGTTTGGAATTCGAAGGATGAGTTAGGGCATTTGGTAGCGAATTACAATGAAATGTTATCAAAATTGGATGATAGTGCAAAACTTATAGCTCACACAGAGCGCGATATGGCGTGGAGAGAAATGGCAAAACAAGTTGCTCATGAGATAAAAAATCCTCTTACTCCTATGAAGCTAAGCATTCAATATCTACAAAGAGCTATCGATCAGCAACCAGATAATATGCCATCATTGGTAGATAGAGTATCTCGTACATTGATTGAGCAAATAGACAGTTTGAGTAATATTGCCGGTGCTTTCAGCAACTTTGGAAAGATGCCTCAAGCTAGCAATGAGAAAGTAGTATTGAATGAAGTAGTAGAGGCTATACATGATTTATTTCGAAAGCGAAACGACATGGAAATCAACATGTATGAACCCATTGATGAGCTATTCGTATTTGCTGACAAAAATGCACTTTTAAGAATCCTCAACAACATTGTGAAAAATGCTATTCAAGCTATTCCAACCGATCGTCGAGGACACATTGATGTGAAACTCTACAAAAAAGATGCAGTGGCGATCGTTCAGATTACAGATAATGGGGTGGGCATACCTGACGAGCGGAAGGACAAAGTATTTTTGCCAAATTTTACAACCAAGAGCTCTGGAACTGGCTTAGGTTTGGCTATTTGCGCCAATATGGTTGAGTCCTTTAATGGTAGATTGTACTTTGAATCAACTGAAGGTGTGGGAACGGACTTTTTCGTTGAAATTCCTTTAATGCACTTGAACGATAACTTCGTGCAAGAAGAGCGCGTAATTCTCGAGTAAGTCAATTTTCCATCAATATTTTTCTAGAGAGTACTTCCATTAATGTTATTATCTACAGATTCACCTAAGTAATCACAATAATAACTAGCTTTGCAAAAGATAGAATAGTTCATCGCTATGCATGCATAGAGGAAAGTCCGGACAACGTAGAGCACTGTACCATTTAACAAGTGGGTGCCTTTTGGCAACAGATAGTATCGCAGAAAATAACCGCCACCATGTGGTAAGGGTGAAAACGAGAGGTAAGAGCTCCCGATGAAGACATGCAAATGTTTTTGTGGATAAACCTTGCAGGTTGAAATGTCATGTACATTATGGATTGAAGGCTGCTCGCCTGAGCAATGCCATAAGGGGTAGGCAGATTAGATAAATGATGAACGCGCGCAAGCGAACAGAATCCGGCTTATTTTCTATCATTTTACTACGACTGTTTGAGCAGTAAATACAAAAAAAGCTCCACCGATATCATCGATGGAGCTTTTTTTATTTTCTATTAAATCCCTTATTACTCGGCTATCTCTCCCAAGTTAAATACTACACCAAATCTCAATGTATTATCCAAAGGACTTCGACGTATTGTAGTAGGAACGAGATATGATATATTCATATTTAGCGTGCTATACTTCAATCCCAGTCCAAGTGTGAGGAATCTTCTATCTCCTTTTCTTGGATGTTCATAATAGTAACCAGCTCTAACAGCAAATTGCTGATCGTACCAATATTCTATCCCTGTACTATAGTAAATTTCTAATAGTTCTTCACCAAAACCTCCTGGAGCATCAACAAAAGAACGCGTTATACCTTCGATCAAGTTTTGCTCTCTGAAATCTGCTACTCCATTTTCATCCAAATCAAATCGAGTAGAATCTAATGGACTGATTGGAGTAGGAACTAATAACTTGTTAACATCCAATGCAAAGGTAATCATGTTATAATCATCAATGTTCAGATCAAGCGCAACACCAACACCTAGATTGCTAGGTAAGAAGTCCCTTACATCTAACTCTCTTGTATATGTAACTCGTGAACCAAGATTTGTTACTGCAAGACCGTAATTAATCCTTGCATCGTAATCTCCTAGTACGATATCGTTGTAATAATTTAAACCAAAATCTACTGAAAATGCGTTTGCAGCAGTAATGTTTACATTGTCAATAGATTGACCAGAAGCAAGATTTGAATAGATATACTTGGCAGACAGTGAAGCTGAAAAAGTTTCAGCAAGTTTTCTTGCATATGCAAATGACAATGAAAACTCACGTGGTCGTCCTGAACCTCGAGACTCGCCTTGTGGACCTGTAAAGTCAATCTGACCCAAAGAGAAAAATCGGAGGTCAAATCCGATTGTTTGAAGATCATTTATTCGCTTGTATCCTGATAGATATGCTAAGTATACGTCTTTTAAACCAATACCTTGTAACCAAGGTGAATACGTCGCACTAACTCCGAGATCGTTTTGAGCAAAAGCTAATTTTGATGCATTAAAGTGCATAGCGTTTGGATCAGCTGAAGTTGCTAGACCAACATCTCCCATTGCTCCAGCCCTCGCATCAGGATTAATTCTCAAAAATGGAACTGCAGACAAAAGTGTATTTGGAAGACAAGGACCGCCTGGACTTTCAGTTAGACAGCCTTTCTCAGCGTCCCATATTTGGGCGTCAGCCGAACTTGAAAAACCAAAAAGGCATACTAAGACAAGTATAAGTGAGTGTATATTTTTCATTCGATATCTAGTAAAATCTAAATTTGTAAGTTGTAAATATATAACCATTCGTATGATCGAAGCATATAACTTCTAGGATATGTTAATTATTTTGCAACATGATGTTTTTTTTCAGCTTATGTCAGCATTTAACTTTGAGGTTTAATTCTAGTTACTACTAGAGACTCTACCCAGGCTTACTTTAGAATCACCAATTTCTCAAATTGACTTTCCTTGATCACATTTTTAGAATTAGATCTAACTTTGATTCTGTAGAGGTATACTCCACGAGCTAATTTTGAACCAAAGTCATCTAGACCATCCCACTTAATATCATTTACTCGATATCCAGATGTTATAGTATTATGTGAAATTGTCTTGACAACTTTACCAGTGCTCGTGTAGATATTTATTTCAACATCAAGTACATCTGAACCGAAGTTGTGTTCAAACATGAAACAGGTATTATCAGTAAATGGGTTAGGGTAATTTAAAACATGAGAAAGTCCATCTTGCGGATTGTCACTTACTACAAATTCTGTGAAACCCTCACCTACATTATTGGCAATGTCCCAAGCTCTGACAGTAATCCTGTGTTCTCCATTCTCAAGTTTTGCTAAAGGATATCTAACAACGCCCTGTGAAAAATTATTAAGCTCACTTTCGTAAAAGTCGTTTAAGAAGTAAGTCTTTTCGCTTGTGCCGTCAAGTGTACCTGTCAAGTCGTGTCCGACACTTGATCCGCTTAAATTTATTCCTAAATCATCGGATATTTTTGCAAATATTATGGGATTTTCGTCAGTCTGACCTCCTGAAACAAAATTTTCATCATTCATGAAGACTTGAACTAATGGTGGGGTGTCATCTTCAACTGGATTGTTGCTAGAACCTCCTACAAGGAAATCATTATAAGAGCCTCTCGCGTCATCTACACCATCGCTTGCATAGTAGCTAATTTTGCCTTGTCCAATCTGAAATAGAATATCTTTCGGAACAATGAATGCTAGTTCGAATTGACCAGCTGTTACTTTAGCTTTTCCTTTAAACAGGAGGTTACGCTGTTCTTTAAAATTTTTAGATAAACTTCGTGGGTCTTGTGCTAGGGTGGAACGCGTTGTTCGTTTGTCGAATACGGTTACCCAGATTTCTCCATCAAAGTCAGAAATAATGGATCCATTACTACCCACGTAACCTTTTATTTTCATTTCACTGAGTGCACTTATTGTATCTGTAAATGCTTGAGAAGCTAGCTCAACATCGTTAATATGTGTTGTGTATACTTCATTTTGAGGATAAAGTAAATTCATGCTCGGGTCACCTAGAAGTAAGAACTTTCTCGCATTTACATCTACTGTATCTGTCGGACTATTATTTTTTGCTCTTCTCAGTATTTCCCCTAAAGTCAAAAGGTTTCCGTTTGAATCCTCAGCAGTCATGAAATCGAATACAGCTGTCGTAAGCCTTGTGTTATCTGAGCTATATACAGCACGGCAAGTTGTGAACAGCCCAATCCCACCATGTTCGCTGACTAAAACCTTCTCACCTGCTGAGAAAACCTCAGGATCATCGATAGATGCAAACGAACAAGTTGCAGTTACAAAAAGTGGAAAGCTTCTTTCATTAGACCAATTATCTATATCTTTTACTTGAAGAACGCGTTCTTGAGCCCAACCAGAGGGTCCACCATGTCCCAAGTAACAAAAAGTCAATGCACCATTAAATATAGATCCATTGATCTCATCGGTCACTGATGGATAACGCTCTCCACCAGGAGTTGACACTTGCGTAAATGCATCCCAATAAATCTTCGAAAGATTAATGTCTTCATTTTGGGATAGAAAATCTTCTCCAATATCGTCCGCAGGATTTATATGTGCATTACCATCTTCGTCGTCTGCGGCAAATACAGACCTTAGATTCCATGGCCCTCTCAGGCTAGGATCAGTATCATATTTTATAATCTTATCGACAACTGTTGCAGCTTGTGTGCTATTAGCAACTGGAATTCGACCTACAGCTAGGTCTAATTCGCCAATTAGATCGCCACCATCTTGCAGGCTCAAAAGACCGTAAAAGTCATCACTCGGAAAGTCTTTAATCGGGTTTAGTCCTTGTCGAGTTTCGTAGATTGGAACTAGATTTGTTTTGTCTTGTTCAAACCGAATTCCTTTGTAATCATATGAGCCATTCCCAAAAAGTAGGGCATACTTAAAAAGGTCATCTCGATCGTAGATCATTCTTAGAAAATCACGGATTGCGGTTGGTTCCATTCTTCCAGAGCCAAATTCGTTATAAACATCTTCTACATCTACTACCTCGATGCTGATTCCGCTATGACTCCTTCGATGATCAGCAAGTCTATTTGCTTCGTCAAGTAAGGTTTTATGAGCAATGATAACCATATCAGTCCTTTCAATTCCATGGAGATTCTGATTATCTAGCTCTCCTGCAAATTCTGGTGTAAGTAGGGAAGAGGACGGATCAAAAATGACAAACTTTCGTTGTTCTTCAGCATTACAAGTAAAGCTCGTTACTGTATTGTCTGATAGAAGGTTCTGGTTGAAGTAATTACCTTCATTTGTAATATCCCAAACCAGATTGCCTGACTTAGAGTTTGATATTGTAAGATTGAATTGGGAACTTGTACTGCTATTAATGGAATTAAATTCTAATTGCCCTGATCTAAGTGTCAACTCTTTTATCATTTGAAGCTCTATATAGTCAAGCCACCCGACTGCATTTGCGTTTTGACTATAGTCTAACTGCACTTCTGGATTCGCTTCAATTTCAAGTATTTCATCAATAATTCCGAGTCTAGCATAATCCGAGGTATATGAACTAAGACTAACAGAACTCATAGTCCTGCTAAAGAGTTGGGAGCCGACAGAAAGATCAAGTCGATTAGAACTAGAAGCTCTGCCTGCGAAAACTGTTTTTATGCGCGCTTCAGTTCCAGCTATAAGATCTTGAAAGTCGAATCTATTGCTAAAATTCTGAACTTTGTTAATATCAAAGTATTCACCGAACCATACTTGACCACTCCCTAGAGTCCCAAAATTACTCTGCAGTAAGTTTGTTTCATTTCTTTCGTACCGCTGAACATCTAGATATTCAGAAACTGTGCTTACATCGCTCACATTGGTACCAATGGAACTAAGCCGTTTACCACTTTCTAAATTTATCCTTAGAAATACGTAGTTGTAAATATCAAATGGATTGTCATTATAATCCATATAATCTTCACCAGTGAGATTCCAGCTTTCAGCGCCTTCGGCATAAAAGTAAACTGCATCATTACCAGAAAGCTGTCCATCATCTTCTCCTGTAACAAGAATTGGAATTTCATTGAGATCGTCTACACGTTCGTCTTCATTTCGAAAAGCAATTTTTCCACCTTCATTGCCAAAAACTTGGATGGTTGAGGGCTGGAGATCTTGAAGATTGATACCAAGGGTTGATTGTAAAAAGTCAGTGGTAAGTTTATGGACACCTGTCTTTTCGATTCTCAATTTGTAAATACTTCCGTCTGCTAATACAGATCTTGTAACAGGAGGCTTTTTCTGTACTATATCATTTGTTTTTTTGAAAATAACGCGATAGCTAATTGACTTGACGTATAAAATTTCCCCTTGGCTGTTCTTTGCGTAAGGTTTAATAAAAACTTTTCCGTAGTATTTGTCTCTATTCTGATCAACGCGTGTGGTGAAGCTTGGCAATTTAGAAATATCCTCCCTTATTGCATTCTCGTAAGAATTCTTGTTGAGTTCTAGATACGGACTTACGTCCAAATACTCTACGGATTCTATCTCCACCCTTAAGTCACCGTTCTCTACAACATCGAATCTATTTGCAAAAGTCGCTATCAAAGGATTATCTGATTCGAAAATAGCTTGATCAAAGGTGATTCTTCGGTCATTCTTTTCAGTTACATAGTTCGACACATAGGTTTGCTCCGACCATTCGAAATCATGCTGAAAAACATAATCGTTTTGACCGAAGGCTGTAAGACTAAAAAACAGAAAAGTGACAAAATGGATAACTTTGATCTCCATAGTTGGTTTCTAGTTATGAGAAATGACTTTTAACAATACTAACAGACAGTTTGCCTAAGAAGTAAAGTATAAACGAGGCAAAAATGTTCTTATTGTCAGCTAGGGTTACATTAAAACGTAAAATTAGTCTATCGATAAGATAATTTTTACCTTAATTTACAAGTTCATTAATAAAACATATCCTATCCGACAAAAATACCTTTATATAATCCTAATTCTTTGGACGAATTTTCAGATTGCTGGTACTCAAGATCCTGTTTTCTCTCAGTTTTACAATGCACCATTGCATTTAAATCCTGCATTTACTGGGAACACTTTTGGACCTAAGGTTGCCTTAATTTATCGTAATCAGTGGCCAAATTTACCTCAAGCCTATGTAACTTATGCTGCATCCTATGATCAGTTCTTCAAGAAGTATAATTCAGGCTTTGGTATGTCCATTCTCTCAGATAATGCAGGACGAGGCATCTTTACAACTAATAAGATCGCTTTAGACTATGCATATGCCATTAATCTTGGCAAGGATAATTATGTTAAGATTGGGATTGAACCTTCAGTAACTCAATCTCGATTGAATTGGAACAAACTAGTATTTGGAGATCAGATAAATGGTGAAAATGGCACTATTACTCCTGGAGGTAGCAATCTTCCTGGGTTTGAAAATGAACCGGATAATACAAATAGGGTATTTTTTGATTTTGGGGTAGGCGGGTTGTACTACAATAAGACATTTTATGTTGGAGGCTCGGTTAAGCATCTTACAGCACCGGATGTTCAGCTCATAGAATCGGGGAAATCTGCTTCAATCAGGGGTGTGCCTTTGCGAGTTTCTGCACACGCAGGAGCACAATTTTACGTTCCATTTTTGAATATTAAAAGAAATAAAGCTTATTTTGCGCCGCAGTTCATGTATATGCATCAAGGACCGTTTGACCAATTTATTGTAGGAGGAAGCCTTGATATAGGTGTTATAAGTTTTGGAACTTGGTTCAGACACGCAATTGCGAACTCAGATGCTCTAATTGGAACCGTCGGTTATGAGCAAGATTTTTTTAGAATCGAATATAGTTTCGATTTTACGGTAAGTGGTTTAGGTAATCAAGGTGGCGCACATGAAATAGGAATTGTGATGACCTTTGAGGATCAAAATAGGCCAGTTTCGTACAATGATTGCTTTGAAATTTTTAGATAATTTTCTGGTATGATTTGTGCTCAAAAAGATAATGTTGAATCAAACTTTACTATTTATGAAATAATTTCATAAATAGAAGCGTTATTTGATTCGTGAATATATAATTGTTCAATCTAAATTAATACGTGCAAGTATGTTAAAAATTTTGAAATTGTCTTTCGTATTCACTGCTGTGGTAGCAATGCTATCTTCATGTGGTGGATCAAAAGAAAGTTCAGCAGCAACTGGTTGGGATTACAATAGCCAGGAGTGGGGTGGATTTGAGAAATTAGACTATGAAGGTCAAATCACTGGTCCTAATTTAGTTCCAGTTGAAGGGGGTACTTTTTTGATGGGGCAGTCTCTTGAAGATGTTACTTATGAATGGAATAATGTCCCGAGACGTGTAACAGTTTCTTCATTTTACATGGATGAAACAGAGGTTACAAATAGTTTCTACAAGGAATATATGTACTGGACAAGAAGAGTATACAAGTCTTACCCAGAGGTTTGGCAAAATGCACTTCCTGACACTTTAGTATGGAGAGAGGAGTTGTCTTACAACGAGCCGTTTGTTGAAACATACTTTCGCCATCCGTCATTTGACGATTATCCGGTTGTTGGTGTGAATTGGAATCAAGCCAATGAATATTCCAAATGGCGATCTGATCGTGTTAATGAGATGATCCTTATTAAGCAAGGTATCATCAATCCTTCTCCAGAGCAGATTGACAGAGAAAGTTTCAATACTGACGCTTATCTAGCAGGACAATACACTCCAAATGTGAGAAAGAACCTTCCCGATCCTGCAACGGGCGGTGAAAGACAAGTTCGCTTTGAGGATGGTATTTTACTACCTGAGTATAGACTGCCAACCGAAGCAGAATGGGAGTATGCTGCTTTAGCATTGCAGGGAAATCAGGCTGCATCTAAGGATGAACTGATTACTGATAAGAGATGGTTCCCTTGGGATGGCAATACTGCTAGATACAAAGTAAGAGATAAGTACCAAGGTAAAATGCTTGCTAATTTTAAAAGAGGTCGAGGTGATTATATGGGCATGGCTGGTGCATTGAACGATAAAGGGCACATTACTGTAGATGTAAGAAGTAACTATCCAAATGATTTCGGATTGTATAACATGGCAGGTAATGTCAGTGAATGGACCGCCGATGTTTACCGTCCTATGACTTCTACAACTTTGCGCGATGCAGAAAACCATGATTTGAATCCTTTTAGAGGTAATGAGTACAAAGAGCTAATTTTGGACGAAGATGGAAGACCAGTTGATAAGGATAGTTTAGGTCGTTTGAAAGAAAGAATGGTCGAAGATACTTTAGTAGCTGGAAGAGAGAATTATAAAAAAGGAGATCTTAAGAATTACCGAGATGGTGATGACGCAATCGTAAAATACGAATTTGGAAAGTACACTTTGATCAACGACAAGTCTCGAGTAATCAAGGGAGGTTCTTGGGCAGATCGTTTGTTCTGGTTGTCACCAGGTACAAGAAGATTCATGGACGAAGAAACTTCAAGTAAGACCGTGGGTTTCAGATGTGCCATGACAAGGGTTGGTGGACCAACTGGTAATGAAGACACAGCTGGAAATCAGTTTAAGGAAGGAAAACAGACTAGACGTAGGTACTAGAAACTATAAGTTAAGATTTAAGAAGAAGCCTTTCACTTTCAAGTGTTAGGCTTTTTTTTTGTTTTTTTGCTCAACGTTTAGCTATTGATTATAAATTCAGATGACATGGTAGATCAGCTTTTGAATGAAGTTTATGAATATTACCTCAATTCGAATGGTGTTTCGATAGACACAAGAACGGTTGAAAAGGGCGAAATATTTTTTGCTATTGAAGGGGATAATTTTGATGGAAATGACTATGCTATGCTGGCGCTTGAAAAAGGAGCTTCGAAGGTAGTAGTTTCAAGTTCAGCTATTGATCACATTAATGCTATAAAGGTCGATAATACGCTTGCGTTTCTGCAGAAGCTTGCAAAACATCATAGAAATGAAAGTAAGATGACACTGCTTGCACTAACTGGCTCAAATGGCAAAACCACGACCAAAGAGTTAATTGCTCAAGTACTAACAAAGCAATATCGAATTGACTTTACTAAGGGTAATTTGAATAATCATCTAGGTGTTCCGTTGACACTTTTAAATTTTCGCAAAGATCTTGATATCGGAATTGTAGAGATGGGTGCAAATCACTTAGGAGAGATTGAAGAATTATCAAGAATTGCTTCTCCAAATTATGGATTGATCACGAATATTGGCAAGGCGCATATAGGTGAGTTTGGTGGGCAGGAGAATATTCTTAAAGCCAAAACAGAATTGTATCGAAATATTATATCTAATTCAGGTGTCATATTTTGCAATCGGAAAGACCCTGTTTTACCTGGGCAATTAGAAGGTTACGAGAATACTGTGTTTTTTGATAGTAGGTTTCAAGGTGGAGTCAAAAGTGTAGTTAGTGAATATGAACCACAAATCGATTTGAAAGTCGAGGTGGAAGGGCGAGAATACTCCGCAACCTTGAATATTGGAGGAAGGCATAATTTTATGAATGTACAATACGCTATTGCGATAGGACTCTATTTTGGGATCACTCCGAAGGAAATAGTAGATCAGCTTCAGATCTTTCAAGCGCCGGACAATCGATCGCAATGGATAGAGACAGAACGCAATAAAGTATTCCTAGACGCATATAACGCAAATCCTGATAGTGTTTCAGCGGCAATCGAGTATTTTATAGAGTTAGATATACCTCGGAAACTTATAATTGTTGGAGATATGCGAGAACTGGGTGAATATAGTCTTATTGAACACCAGAATATTTTTGACCGATTGAAGAAAAGTAATATACCTTTCTACCTCATCGGTGAAGAATTCAGTTCAGCGGTCAATGATGATAGAGTTTTCCTGAGTAAAGAAGATTTCTTAGAACATGTAAACATTGGGGATATTAAAGATACGTCGGTACTAGTGAAAGCTTCAAGAGGAATAAAGCTAGAATCCCTTCTCAGCGAATTCTAGTTAGAATGATAATCTAGCCAATTTTTCCGGAATCTCATTTTGACAAGCGACGAGATAATCGTTGTGAGTACAAGGTATCATTTCAGCTGCACCTGCTTCTTTGATCCACCATCTTCCTGATTTTTTTGCTTTTAGGAATACAAGAGGTTCAGTCAGCCCATCAATATCAACTAGAAATTCGTTGAATTCTTCAGAATGGTCCAGATTGTCAAGAATACATTGATTCCTAGCTTCTGTGAAATACCATATTCCTTGGGCAATTAGTTGAGCGGTTTGGCGATTGAAATCGTACTCAGAATTGTAGTTGTAAATAAACAAGCATTTTAGGCGCTCGTTGAATCCGAAAAATCTGAATAACTGAGTAAACTCTTGCGCATTTAGTCCATTTGGAGAGGCATCTTTATGACCAGGGATATCAGAATGTTGCATGATATTCAGATCAAAACAAATTGTATCAGTTATTCGTGTATACGGTTCTGCCTCTTCAATTTGGCTTGTTACTTGCGCTAGTCGCACTATATCGCTTTGATTAAGTTTGCTAAGCGGATTAAGATGCCCTTGAGCTCCCAAGGAAGTGACTCTTTTACATAGACCAAAATCATTCTGTGAATAGAAAGAAGTCCTTTTTCCGCAATATAAACTTTCAAAAGATTTTTCAAAGGCATTTAGGGCAAAGTGAAATGTATTTATGATTTTTGGATCAGAAGTTATCAAAACTGGCAATAACTTGCTTTCTAAAAGCTCGGTAAATAGTGAAATAATGAAGTTTACATCATTATTTCTAAGATCACCTAAATCAGCCAGATATAAATTATCTAAATGGTGATACATTTCGTAAAATTGCAGTCGAATTTGGTCCATGTGCTCGTGATTGTCACTGCATAAAACAATTTGACAATCTTCGATATCTGGGAAAATCGATTTATGAACTTTTATTACTTGACCAATAGAATCTGGGGACAAATTTGGAATTTGACTTGTGATCTCTGGGTTTACTTTGCTTAACCAATTTTCTAACATAACACATTAAACTTTTTACAAATATAAAAAGTATTGATTAAAAGTGCTTTAGTGTGATAATATATTTTAATTCCAATTGTAATGAAGAATTTAGAGGACTTACTAGAAGCATATAAGGCCAAGGAACCAGAAGTAGTTTTTGAGTGGAACGATCCTGAAACATATGCCAAGGGTTGGATTGTGATAAATTCACTAAAAAATGGTGCTGCAGGTGGCGGAACAAGAATGAGGAGAGGCTTGTCTAAAGATGAGGTAGTTTCTTTAGCAAAAGTTATGGAAATAAAGTTTTCCGTTTGTGGACCACCGATAGGTGGCGCTAAATCTGGAATAGATTTTGATCCTGCAGATCCAAGAAGAGATGATGTTTTAAAAAGATGGTACAAGGTTGCATATCCGATATTGAAGAGCTACTATGGAACTGGAGGTGACTTAAATGTGGATGAATTGAAAGATGTAATTCCTATCACAGAAGACTTAGGGCTTTGGCACCCGCAAGAAGGAGTCGTAAACGGGCACCTCAAAAGTGCTAAGGGTGAAAAAATTAACTTGATTGGTCAGCTTCGATACGGCTGCGCCAAAATTATTGAAGACAATCGCTATATTCCAGAAAATGACCAGAAGTATGCAGTAGCAGATATGATTACTGGTTATGGGGTTAGTGAATCCGTAAAGCATTTTTACGAAATCTTCAAGTCAACGAGTTTAGAAGGTAAGCGTACGATAATTCAAGGATGGGGAAATGTTGCCTCAGCAGCGGCTTATTATCTTGCTCTGAATGGTGCTAAAATAGTTGGAATCATAGATCGTGATGGGGGAATAATTGATCAAGATGGATTGAGCCTGAGGCAAGTAGAAGAGCTTTTCAGCAACAAAAAAGGTAACAAATTGAATACGGAAGATATGATAAGCTTCGACGAGGCAAATGTTAAGATTTGGGATCTCGAAGCAGAAATTTTTATTCCCGGGGCAGCATCTAAGATAGTTTCGCGATCTCAAATAATGAGATTGATGGACAAAGGTCTTGAAACAATTTCGTGTGGAGCAAACGTACCATTTGTTGATGATAAGGTGTTTTTTGGAAAAACTGCTTCAGAATTGGATCTGGAGATCTCTATTATACCTGATTTTGTAGCAAATTGCGGTATGGCAAGAGTTTTTGCGTATTTAATGCAAAATGATATTGAACTTACAGACCAAGCAATCTTTAGTGATGTTTCGCAGACCATTAAGTTATACTTGGAAAGTCTTTATGAAGAAAGCAGTAGTCCAAAAGAAATATCTAGTAGATCTCTTCGTAAGTCAATTTTAAATTAAAGATAAAAAAAGCACTATATATTGCTTTGTAGTGATTAAATAGATAATTTTACATTATTATGTCAAATAAAAAAAGTTTTATGTTAAATCGAATCAGTTTAATTCTTACCTTTCTGTTATTTATTGGGTATTCAAGTCAAGCACAAGAAGATGCTTGGTCAAAACCAAGCATTACAGATGAAATGACCAATTCACCTGACCAGAATAAAAAGTGGAAAATGGGTGAATACGGTTATTCAGCAAAACCAAATAGCGCACTTGAAGTAGGTCTTCATGCTGGCTTTTTCCAAATTTATGGTGATGTACCATCTCAGTTCCCTGCTGGATTAGGATTGGGTCTGCATCTTCGTAAAGCTATCAATTATTCGTTTTCGTGGCGAGCAGGTGTGCAATACAGTACTGCATCTGGTCTTGATGGGCGAGAAAGTAGTGTTGCTGTGTTACGTCAAGACAATCGCACTGTTGATTTTTCTGCTTATGACGATAATGACAGATTATATAGAAACTTTACTGCGGTTAATTACCAGGGTACGGTTGAATTGATTGCAAATGTTGGAAATTTACTTTTTCACCAACCGCGAAATAAGTGGAATTTGTATGCTGGTTTGGGTGTGGGAATTACATCTACTAGTGTTACGATGGATTACTTCAGTGGTGAAAATACTCCCTATGATTTCTCAAGTGTTTTGGGTGATGAAAACAACGCTGATAAAAGAAATGCTATTAAAGATATTTTAGATGGCGATAAAGAATCTGAATTTGAGAATGATCGAGGAGTTGGTTTTCTTAATAATAATGGAGGTATTTTCCCATCTCTTGTTGGATCGATCGCTTTGTCAAGAAAAATAAATAAAAGAGTAAATGTTTCTTTGGAGCACCAGTTTTGGCTTCAAAGCTTTGATAAATGGGATGGACACGTTTATAGAAGTACATTTGATCAGTCCAATAACAGTGATAATGCTTACTACACTAGTGTACGTTTTGGTATCAATATCGGTAATTTCGATAAGGTTACAGAACCACTTTATTGGTTGAATCCAATTGATGCAGCATTTAATGATATTGCAGCATTAAAACAAAGACCAGTACTTGATCTTACTGATGCAGACGCAGATGGCGTTGTTGATATGTTGGATCAAGAATTAGGTTCTGAAGCTGGCTGTCCAGTTGATACAAGAGGTGTTACTCTTGATAGCGATGGTGACGGAGTTGCAGACTGTAAAGATAAAGAGCCATATTCACCACCAGGATACAATGTAGATGGAAATGGTGTTGCATCTGTTCCTACTCCATTGAATGAATCTGATGTTAATACAATAGTTGATTCCAAAATGGGCGCTCTTCGATCAACTTTAGTAAGAACAGGATGTGGAGAGTGGTTTTTACCAATGATTCACTTTGATCTAGATAAATACTATATCAAGCCTGAGTATTTCGGGCAATTGCATCACGTTGCTCAGGTTCTTGAGAAGTGTCCGGATCTTTGCGTAACTGTAGTTGGACATACAGACTCGAGAAGTTCAAACGACTACAATAAAGTGTTGTCATATAATAGAGGAAAAGCTGCGGTAGATTATCTAGTGATGAACTATGGTGTTTCAAGAGATAGACTTAAATTAATGTATGGCGGAGAGGAAGATCCACTTGTAAAGAATGTTTCTAATTCTGGTGGTAGAGAAGTTGAATCTCAACAGTATATGAACAGACGTGTAGAATTTAGAGTTTGTAATGATTCTGATTTTGACATGGATAGACCTGAGGGTCCTGAGGCAGGAAGTGGGAAGAGTAGTGGTATGAAGGGTTCCAGCAACAGTGGAAATAGGAACAGTGGTTATTAATTGACATAATAATACTATTACTGAGAGCCGGATTGATTTCAATCCGGCTTTTTTATTTAGTACTGAATTTCTAGAGTAATTAATAATTGGAGACAATCTGAGGATGGGGTATCTTCGCGTTAGCTTTTTCGGTTCTAGTTTTGTCTATGAAATTGCTAGATTAATCTGATTTTAATTACTAGCGAAACTTTTGTTTGATTTATTGAATTCTAATAGTATATTTAACTAGATACATCAAGGTTACTTTTGTTTGAATCTCAGTTGATTCCTTTTAGGACATTGATTTATCTTATTCACTTTTGCTTGCTTTAAGCCACAGTAGGTTTTGGCTAAAAGATTAGCTTCATTTAAAACAAACTTCAGATGTCGGAGATTCTTATCGGTGCCATGATACTAGGGCTTTTAGTATTATTTAGCTCTTTTTTTACAGTTAAACAGCAGACAGCCGCAATTGTAGAGCGATTTGGGAAGTTTCAGAGCATAAGACTTCCGGGCTTGCAATTGAAAGTTCCATTAGTAGATCGAATAGCTGGTAAAGTAACAATGAAGATTCAGCAGTTAGATGTTAACGTTGAAACTAAAACTCGAGATGATGTATTCGTTAAAATGAAAGTTTCTGTCCAATATGTTATTCTGAAGGATAATATATATGATGCCTTTTATAAATTAGAGAATCCAGATGCTCAGATAACATCATATGTATTTGATACCGTCCGTGCTGAAGTTCCTAAATTGAAGTTGGACGATGTTTTTGTAAGGAAGGATGATATAGCTATCGCCATCCGAAGAGAACTTGAAGAAGCGATGAATACATATGGCTATGGAATTATTAAAGCCCTAGTAACAGATATCGACCCCGATGCTGCTGTTAAGAATGCAATGAATCGAATTAATGCAGCTGAAAGAGAGAAAGTTGCTGCTGAATACGATGGAGAAGCAGAACGTATAAGAATTGTAGCTAAAGCTAAAGCGGAGGCCGAAAGCAAGCGACTGCAAGGTCAAGGAACAGCTGATCAGCGTCGTGAAATAGCTAAAGGGCTTGAAGATTCTGTAGAAGTCTTAAATAAAGTTGGAATCAATTCCCAGGAGGCTAGTGCATTAATTGTAATTACACAGCACTATGATACTTTGCAAGCTATGGGGGAGACCAATAATAGCAATCTTATTCTCCTTCCAAATTCTCCTTCACAGGCAAGTGATATGCTTTCTCAAATGATTACATCTTTTACGGCTGCAAATCAGATGGGTGAGGACATGAAGCTCGCGAATAAAGAAGAAGAAACATTGAAATTAAAGTCGAATAAATAAATTTTAGCTTTTTGTGAAAACTTAGTTTGCACTAGTAAGTTTATTATATAGACCGCGTGGTCAAATAAGAATCAATTTAATTAACGACGTTGTAGATTAATCTGCAACAACTAAATACTTTAGAAAATGGCTTTTACATTACCTGATTTACCTTATGCATTTGACGCACTTGAACCACATATCGATGCTCGTACTATGGAGATTCATCATGACAGACATCATGCTGGTTATACATCAAAATTGAATGCGGCTATCGAAGGTACTGATCTTGCAGACAAATCAATAGAAGATATCCTAAGTAACCTTGACATGTCAAATAAGGCAGTACGTAATAATGGTGGCGGATATTATAATCACGATCTATTTTGGAAAGTAATGTCTCCAAATGGGGGTGGCAATCCAACTGGTGATATAGCGAAGGCTATAGATGATGATTTAGGATCGTTTGAGGATTTCAAAGAAGCCTTTAGCAATGCCGCAAAAACACAGTTCGGTTCAGGTTGGGCTTGGTTGTGCGTAAAAGATGGTAAATTGGAAGTTTGTAGTTCAGCAAATCAAGACAATCCTATGATGCCAGGTGTTGGTTGTGGAGGAACTCCGATTTTAGGATTAGATGTTTGGGAGCACGCATATTACCTGAATTACCAGAATAAGCGCCCTGATTACGTTAGTGCATTTTTTAATGTCATTAATTGGGATGAAGTAAATAAAAGATACAATGACGCACAATAAGTAGTGCATGTTAATGTGATAAACGCGCTTTGTGATTTCAATTGCAAAGCGCGTTTCTTTTTGTTGGCTCTAGATTATTCGTTGATAGTGAAGACTCGCTAGAATGTTTTTTTTCTTAAATTAACAATTCCTTAGTACAGTAGTTAGTTAGTAATGAGTTAGACATTTATGGGACATCTTGACAATCCTTTTAATGAAATGTAAATTAATTATGAGAATACTTATTTTATTTCTTTTAGTAGCTACTGGGCTAAATGCGCAAACTTTGGTAGATCAAGATGCTAAGAATTTACTAGATAGAGTTTCACAGTCTTTTGAGGATGCAAAAAGATTGTCAGTTGATTTCGAATTGATTATCAGGTTTTCAGAGAGTAATCAGGAAATACAGAAAGGAAAACTCTTACAGGATCAAGAACGATTCAGGGTGCAGATTGGCAATCAAGAAATCATAAATAACGGTGAAGACATTTACATGATTTTAAAAGATCAGAATATTGCTCAGCTTAATTCGGCAAGTAGTTCTGAGGAAAGTTCAGAAGCTGATTTGATGAATCCTCGAGAACTAATGAAAATGTACAAGTCGGGGGATTATGAATACGGGATTGTGGGAGAAGAAGACGTTGAAGGAAAACGCGTAGTTCTTGTAGAGTTCAAACCTCTTGATCGCTATGCTGATTATAGTAAGATGCGAATTGCAATAGAGAAGACGAATGATAAGCCAATATACTTCAAGATTTTCAATAAGGATGGTACACAATATACATTGAAGATGATAAAACTAGATTTTCGTCCAACGATATCTGACAATTCTTTCAAGTTTAATCAAAGTGATTATCCTGGAATCACTTTAGAAGACCTACGAATTGACTAAGCTTCTAATTTTTTTGCTAAAAATTGCTTTTGGGCTTAAAGCCCTATCATATAAAGAATAATTCCATACAGAGCGCTGATTCCTATCCAAACGATCATGTTTACTTTAAATTTGTATAGAGCCATCAGACTTGTAACAAGCCAGGCGATAGCTGTCCAATTCATGTATCTGAGGGAAAAAACCTCTGGGAAAAGCACCGCTCTACCGAGATAGATAGTTAAGTTTAGTATTACACCCACAACAGCTGCGGTTACCCAGTTCAAAGCCTCCTTAATCAGTTTGTTATCCCTTGTTTTTTCAATTAGAGGAGCACCTGCAAAAATAAAAAAGAAGCAAGGTAGAAAAGTATAAAATGTAGTTGTAATCAAGCCAAGAGCCCCCATACTCAATAGACCACCACTACTATTGAATCCAGCCATAAATCCCACAAAAACTAATACCATTACAAGTGGGCCAGGGGTTGTTTCTCCAAGAGCCAATCCATCGATCATTTGTAATTCTGTCAGCCAATGCAATTTTTCGACGCTTACTTGAGCAACATATGGCAATACGGCATACGCCCCTCCAAATGTGACAAAAGCTGCTTTTGTAAAAAAAAGTATAAGGTCTTTCCAAAAATCAAAGTGGCTTGAAAGGAAATAGAAGGCAACCAATGGAATACACCATAGTATAGCTGAGATTAATATTTGCTTGAGTAGTTTTGTCCACGAAAAATAACCTTTTGATGCTGTGCTGTTACTGTTTATGTAGTAGGCCGCTTCATTGACTTCTGCTTCCGAGTTCTGTTGAACTGTAGATTCTTTTTCTGTCGATAAAAACTGTATTAAGAAACCGATAAATAATGCACCTAGTACGATCGCTGGAAATGGCACACTGAAGAAGAACAGTAAAATAAATGCCAAAATTGCAAAGACTAAATGCAGCCAGGTTTTAAGGGACCTTCTGCCAATCTTAATGAGCGCCAAAATAATGATTGCAATAATAGCTGGTTTTAACCCCTGAAATATCGAGTATACAACTGGTACTTCTTCATAAACAGCATAGATTGATGAAAGAACGAGGAGAATAAACATGGAAGGTAAAACGAAGAAAATACCGGCTACCAAACCACCACGCGTTCCATGAATTAGCCAGCCTGTGTAGGTAGCTAGCTGTTGAGCTTCTGGTCCAGGGAGAATCATGGAATAATTTAAGGCATGAAGAAATCTACTTTCTGAAATCCACTTCTTTTTCTCTACAAGAAATTCATGCATAATAGCAATCTGCCCAGCTGGACCACCAAAACTGATAAATCCAAGTTTTAACCAAAACCAAAATGCTTCTTTGAATGAGGGTTTCCGTTTCAAATCGTAAAAATTGTTTCAATGAAAGGCAAAAAAAAAGTTAGTCGATTGGGTCGACTAACTTTGCAAATTATAATCCCATGAACATATCCAAATTTATATCGGTTTTCTACGGATAACTATATCTATTTACTCAATCTAATTAATCCTAGTCTAAAAGTATAGATATTCAAACTCATAAAAATATTTATACTCTTTTGTTAGTTGTTCTCCTCAACTATGACTATTTCTGTTGTTTTGGATAATTCTCTGGGTCACTTCTGCCCTAATTACAAAGTAAATATAGAGCCGTTTATCGTTCATAACCAATACAAAAATGAAATATTGTAGAAAAAAAATATAACTCTTAATTATTGAAAGTACTTTAAATATTAAGTTTTATATTTTTTTTGTAGTAAAAAAGTACATAATTGTAGTAGAAAAAAGAGAAAAATTAGTAGCAATTTTGAGATATAATCCACCCAGTAGTCCATGCTGATTGGAAATTGAATCCACCAGTCAATGCGTCAATGTCTAGAATTTCTCCAGCGAAAAATAGATTTCTGATGTTTTTTGATTCCATCGTTTTGAAGTTGACTTGATTAAGAACAATGCCGCCACTTGTGACAAATTCGTCTTTATTTGTGCTTTTTCCCGATACCCTAAACGTGCAACTTCTGACTGTATCAATTAATTTTTGAATTTCTACTTTTGATAAGTCTGCCCAGTTTTTACTATTTATTTTTAAGTGTAGAGTAATGTTCTTCCACAGTCTTTTAGGTAGGTTGAAAATATTGTCAGTGACGGTTTTATTGGCACCATGTTTCTTTTTTTGTCTGAGAATGAGTCGCATCGCTTCTTCTAACTTTATTTGCTTCCAAGCCACCCTGATAGTAAATTCGTAGTTTTCTTGGTTAAGCCATCTTGCAGCCCAAGCTGAAAGCTTGAGGATTCCTGGCCCACTTAGGCCCCAATGAGTAATCATAATCGGCCCTGTTGTTTTCATTTTAAAGCCATCGATTTCCACTTCCGCAAATTCAACACTTACACCAGGCAGATCTTTGATAATAGGATTTTCGATGTTGAATGTAAAAAGAGAAGGGACTGGAGGATTGATTTTAATATTTTTGGCTTGTAGTAGCTTCCAAATAGATTTACTACCTCCTGTTGCAATTACTAGCTTGTCACAAAGGTAGTTCTGATCTTTGGTTGTACTTACTGTAAAAGTGTGATCTTCATTCTGAGTAAAATCTCTCATTCCTTCGCTCAACTTCATTTTTACCCCTAAATTTTGGGCTTGACCCAAAAAACAATCTAGAATTGTTTGAGAAGTATTACTAGATGGAAAAATACGTCCGTCGGATTCAATCTTAGTTTCTACACCATGATCGTCTAACCAAGACAACATGTCTCCGCACATAAACCTGTGAAATGGACCAAGCAATTCTTTACTTCCTCTAGGATAGTACCTAACAAGTTCCTTCGGTTCCCAACACGCATGTGTGACATTACATCGGCCGCCACCGGATATTCTAACTTTATCGAGAAATTTTCCTGATTTTTCGAGGATGAGTATACGCTTCTCAGGATTTAACTCGGCTATATTAATTGCGGTGAAGAAGCCTGCAGCTCCTCCACCAATAATAATAAAGTCGTATTTATTAATTTCCAATCTTTAGTTTTGTGTAAAAGTATAAAAAATGGGAGGACAACATAAGGTGGGTTTAGTATTAAGCGGAGGAGGGATAAAAGGAGCCGCACATATAGGCATGTTAAAGGCATTTAAGGAGCACAATATTGAACCAACGATTGTTTCGGGAACAAGTGCCGGTGCTATTGTGGGAGCGATGTATGCTGCCAATATAGATGAGGAAGCTATGCTGGAGTATTTTACGGGAACAAGTATCTTCAATCCAGTAAATTATACTTGGAAAAAACCTGGATTAATTAATACTGACGCGCTAGAAAAAGTGTTACTTAAGATTTTTCCCGAGAACTCGTTTGAAGCCTTGCATCGTCCCTTGCACATTGTTGCTACTGATATAACGCTAGCTCGACAAAAGGTCTTTTCAAGCGGAGAGTTGGTGAAACCCTTACTTGCATCTGCTTGTTTTCCGGTTGTTTTTTCTCCTGTCGAAATAGGAGATAGAATTTATGCTGACGGCGGTATTTTGAATAATTTCCCAACAGAGCCTATCAGGCAGAAGTGTGATCAACTTATCGGAATAAATGTGCAGCATATTGAAGCAACCACCAAAAAGTCATTGAAGAGTACCTTGAGTGTTTTTCAGAGAATTTATTTCATTTCAACACGTTTCGCTTCTGTTGCGAAATATCAAGATTGTGACTTAGTTTTTGCTCCAGAATCGCTGAATTCCTACAACACTTTCGATATGTTTAAGATCAAGGAAGTTTATGAGAAAGGCTACGAAGACGCTTTGAGAGTTTTGTCAAAGGTTAAAGATCTTTCGCAGTTTCAATTAGAAGACAAGAATGTTGGGTAGAAGCAACAATAATACCCTAAAAGTAAGCTGATTACATACACAAATCATTTTTTGATTCGTTAGTTAAAAGTACTATCTTTGCGCCCCTATGAAGAAAAGCATCTATTTTCTGTCTTTACTATTAATATTATTAACTGTTTCTTGCAAAACTGAATACGAGCGCGTTCGCGCAAGTGGGGATCCTGAATTGGTTGCAAAAACGGCTGATCAGTATTTCGAAGATGGTAAGTATTTGCAAGCTCAGACTTTATACGAAATAGTAATTCCATTCTATAGAGGTAAAGAAGAAGCGGCCGATATATTTTTCAAGTATGCATATACGCACTATTATTTGAAAGAGTATATTCTGGCGAATCATTATTTCACCAATTTTGCTAGTACATATTACTCTAGTGAGAATAAGGAAGAGGCCCAATATATGGCAGCTTATAGCAATTATGAGTTGTCTCCTAATGCTAAGTTAGATCAAAGTTATTCGGAAGTAGCAATTCAGGAATTTCAATTGTTTATAAATACATATCCAAATTCTCCAAGAGCAGAAGAGGCAAATAATCTAATTGACGAAATGCGTGATAAGGCTGAAAAGAAAGCCTTTATGCAGGGTAAATTATATCAAGATATTCGTCAATACGAATCTGCGGTAGTGGCTTTTGAGAATATGCTACAAGAATTTCCTGATTCAGATTTGGCGGAAGAAGCTCGGTTTAGGATTGTGCAAGCGTCATTTGATTTGGCAAAAAATAGTATTTTCAGCAAGCAAGTTGAACGCTATGAGGATACACTCAAGTATATAGAAAAATTCAGAAAAAAACATCCACGATCGAAGTTCGGTAAGGAACTTAAAGTGATCAAAAAGAATTCACAAGATAATATCAAGTCTATTATTTAGTAAGTATTATAACAACATTAATTATGCCAGATATAAAGAGCAAAGTACAAGGTTTAGATCCGAACGTTTCACCTAGAGACGTGCGTGGTATTTCTGAAATGACAGGAAATATTTACGAGGTTATGTCCATTATTACGAAGCGTGCAAACCAGCTTTCGGTTGATCTTAAGAATGAATTACATTCTAAGCTTGAAGAATTTGCAGTAGTTTCTGAAACGATTGAGGAAGTACAGGAAAACAAAGAACAAATCGAAATTTCTAAGTTCTACGAGCGTTTACCTAATCCTGTTCTAATTGCGATGAATGAGTTCCTAAATGATGAACTTGACTACGAATATCGCAATTCTGATAAGTCAGAGTAATCTAAATGAAAATACTAGAGGGAAAGAATGTTCTACTTGCTGTAACCGGTTCTATTGCTGCTTACAAGAGTTTACTTCTTACTCGTCTATTAATTAAAAAAGGGGCCAATGTCAGAGTAATCATGACGAAGGCCTCTTGTGATTTTGTAAGCCCCCTAAGTTTTTCAACACTCTCCAAGCATGAAGTTTTTACTGATGTCAGTAGTGAATCCTCATGGAATAACCATGTAGAGCTAGGATTGTGGGCAGATGTCATGCTAGTTGCTCCTTGTACAGCTACCACCTTAGCTAAGATGGCAAATGGGATAGCTGATAATATGGTAGTGGCCTGCTACTTATCGGCAAAATGTCCAGTTTATGTTGCTCCAGCTATGGATCTAGATATGTGGAAGCACCCATCAACTAAACGTAATTTGTCACTTTTGGAGTCTTATGGAAATGCGATTATTTCTGTAGGAACAGGTGAATTGGCAAGCGGCCTGATGGGGGAGGGGAGAATGGAAGAGCCTGAAAATATTACTGAAATTCTTGAGAAAAACCTTCCAGACAGTAACGAATATTCAAAAGTACTAAGCGGGAAAACAGTTCTGATTACAGCTGGGCCTACTTATGAAGATTTGGATCCGGTTCGGTATATTGGTAATAGAAGTTCTGGAAAAATGGGAATAGCTCTAGCTTCGACTTGTGTACAAATGGGTGCGAGAGTCCATCTTATTTTGGGACCAAGTACAGAATTTATACCTGTTGCGATCCAGAACACAGTTAGAGTACGTTCAGCTCAAGAAATGATGGATGCATGCTCAGAAGTCCATGGTGATTGTGATGTGGCTATTTTTGCTGCGGCAGTTGCTGATTATCGACCAGCAGAAATAAATAGTCAGAAAATCAAGAAGAAGGCTGGAGATATGTCGATTGAATTAGAGCGGACACCTGATATCGCAGCTACGCTCGGAAATTCTAAGAACGAACATCAAATTCATATCGGTTTTGCATTGGAAACAGAGCATGAAGAGGATAATGCCAAAAGAAAACTAGAAAAGAAGAATTTTGATTTGATTGTTTTGAATTCTTTAAATGATCCTGGAGCTGGTTTTGCTCACGATACTAACAAGATCAAGATTTATGCGCATGAAGGGTTGATTGCAAATGTTCCCTTACAGTCAAAGAAAAAAACGGCTTTTGATATAATAGAAACGGCTGCTCAGCAGTTTAATTGGGATTAGAACACATCAATATATAGAAATACTAGAATATGCGGATTGATTGGATCTTTTATAGCGTCTTGGTATCCTTTTTTCTTGGGGCTTTCGCCCAAAAAGGTATGTCGCAAGAATTGAATATTTCTGTTACTGTTCAAGCACCAAATAGCAGTATTACTGATCCTAGGGTTTTCAAGACAATGGAGAGTCAGATAGAAGAGTTTCTCAATACTACACAATGGACAACAGATGAATTTGAACCGGAAGAGCGAATCGAAGGTAATTTGTTAATTACGGTAACACGGGAAATTGATGCAAGTAATTTCATTGCTGACTTTACGATTCAGTCTATTAGGCCAGTGTTTAACTCAACTTATAGATCAAAACTTCTTAATTATAAGGACCCGGGTATAAGTTTTACCTACATAGAGAATCAACCAATTCAGAACAGTAGTCAAAAATATTTTGATAATCTTTCTTCCGTTTTGACTTTCTACGCCTATGTCATTTTAGGACTTGATTATGACACCTTCAGTAAATTAGGCGGTGAGAAGTATTATTCAATTGCAAATAATATGATACAGGCTCTACCAAGTAACGTTGCATTATCAGGTGGTTGGTCACCAGCCCAAGGGGTTGCAACTAAGAGGGGTCGATATTACATTATCGAGAATGTATTTAATCCTAGGATGAGAGGTATGCGAGAAGCGATGTATATTTATCACCGTAAAGGACTTGATGCGATGTACGAAGATGTTGGGAAAGGAAAAGCTGTATTGCTCTCTGCATTGAAGTCCGTAGAAAAAGCCAATAATGCATATCCAAATTCCATGATGGTTCAATTATTTACCGATAGTAAAAACGATGAATTAATTGAGATTTTTTTGGGAGCAGATCGAGCCGAAAAATTAAGAGTCTATGATATCTTAGTATCAATTGATCCATATAGAGCAAGTAAATTTGCCGTTCTTAAGCAAAACTAATGAAGCGAATAGCCATTTTTGCTAGCGGCTCTGGTTCCAATGCAGAGAATATCATAAATTACTTTGAGAAGGTTGATAATGTTGAGGTTTGTCTGATTATCAGTAACAAGTCAGACGCTTTTGTATTTCAGAGAGCCAGAAGACTCGGAATTCCTTTTTTATATATCACTAGAAAGCAATTCTATAAGTCTACAGATGTGATTAATATCCTCAAATCACTATCAGTTGATCTTATAGTGCTTGCAGGCTTCTTATGGTTAGTACCTTCAAGTCTTGTTGAATCCTTTCCAAAACGAATTATTAATGTGCATCCTGCATTATTACCAAAATATGGAGGTAAAGGTATGTATGGAAATCATGTTCATGCGGCGGTAAAAGACAATCAAGAAACTGAGACAGGAATAACAATTCACTATGTTAATGATGCATATGATGAGGGAGCAATCATTTATCAGACAAAAGTAGGGCTGAGCTCTGATGATGAAGTAGAGGATATAGCAACAAAAATTCATAAATTAGAATTTGAGCATTTTCCAAATGTGATACATGGAGTCTTGAAGAAACTCTAAATCTCGTCTCTCATTATTTTGAATATTTCAGGTAACTGGTTTTTCAACGCCGGAAATCGGTAAAAATAGCCCTTCCACGCTTGTAAGCCACCTGTATGAATCAAAACTACATTACTACCTTTTTCAATATCCGAAATTTTTGACTTGAGCATTCTCCAAGCTTTACCAGTGTAGATAGGATCCAAAAGAATACCTGTTTCTTTAAGGAAGGACTCTATTTCGAGGAAGAGCTCAATATCTTTCTTGGCGTAAGCGCGGTCATCCTTATGATAAATGATTTTAACCTGTTTTTCTGGGATATGGGACTGACATATACTCCGATGAGCTTTCCCCATAGCTTCAATTGTAAATTGCTTGATCGCAGGACTAATCCATGCGTTTGAATCTTTTAGATTTTCAATTACTCCGATAGCAGTGCAGCCACTACCTAGACTGACTACGAAGAGATTAGGACTTATTTCAGCGTGAATTTCTGCCATCATTTCACTCAGACCCTCCATTGCATTGGGGTGAAAACCTCCCTCTGGAATAATTAGTGAACGCGGATTAGTATTAAGTAGCTCCGCGAGAAATTCTTCATCCGTTTTTCTTGAGTATGTATTTCTATTAAGAGGGATTAGTTTCATTCCGTATTTAAGACAAAGAGCTAGTGTTGGATTCTGTTGATCGATCGAATCTGTTCTAACGTATGCTATACAGCTAATACCATAAAGCGAACACGCCACAGCTGTGGCTATAAGATGATTTGAGAACGCTCCTCCAAAGGTTACAATTCTATCGTATTTCTCGGTATTGAAATTGACAACAGTTTTCTGTAATTTTCGCCACTTGTTACCTGAGATATGTGGGTGAATCAAGTCATCTCTTTTTATATATAGATTGATATCTTCAAAGCCGTGTGGATGTATCTTTTGTAGAGGAGATGGTAGGTTTAGTTCGGGATGCGCCATTATAGACAATAAATTTGTGGATGTGCAAAAATCGTAAAAAAGTAATTATCTTTCCGATAATAAAAATTAGGTGATTTGCTGAAGGAAGAAAAGGAATTATTAGAACTTATAAGGCGCTCGAGTACTATCTATGCAGAAGGCCTGGAAGATAGGAATGATTCAGGTTTTGGCGACTCGTTTACCTCTTCCGATATTCGCTTAATGAATCGAGATGGTTCGCTTAATGTCAGGATGAAAGGTATTAAGAGATTGAAGCACTTCAATCTCTTTACCCAATTAATATCTCTGTCGACCCCTACTTTTTATCTTTCAATGTTGCTACTATATATTTTCATCAATATAATATTTGCCTGCTTCTATTATGCCATTGGTCTTGATGGATTGACCGCTGATTCAGGCGAAATAACTATGTTGGATGCGTTTTTTTTCAGCACTCAGACATTTACAACAGTTGGATATGGTCATATAAGTCCAAGTTCGATTATTGCTAGCACCGTAGCGAGTGTAGAAGCATTTGCAGGACTTTTGTATTTTGCATTAGCAACTGGTCTTGTTTACGGTCGATTTAGTACTTCGAGAGCAGATATTCGCTTTAGTAGTAAGATATTGTTTTCCAATTTTGATGGCCAAGATGTTCTGATGTTGAGAATGGCTAATCTAAGTGCTACAGAATTGAGCGATCTGGATGCGCAGATTATCATGTCATGGATTGAAGAATCCAAGTTTGGTAGGCCGATAAGGAGGTATCGTACCTTGTCATTGGAGCTAGACCATATCAACTTGCTTACAACATCTTGGACGGTTGTACATGACATAGATGATGACTCCCCTTGTAATATTCTAAATAATGACTCAGCATTTACAGGCCTCGAGTTTATGGTGTTTGTTTCGGCTTTCGATGAAATATTTGATCAAAAGATCAAGGTCCGAACTTCTTATGTAGAAACTGATATAATTCAAGGAGCTAAGTTTGTTCCCATAACATCTTACGGACAGTATTCAACAGTGGTCGACTTGGATCGCCTCAATGAATACGTACTCGAGGATAATAATTCTGAGGCTTAATTGAACTCTAATGTCGAATTATTGATGTTTTGTCGATAAAAATTGGCATTCCATCTGCTTTCCAACTATTTCTGAAACTTCATATGCAACCCTCTCGTCAAGATTGTGTCTTTAACATGTATTTAGAAATGTAGATCTAATATCAAATCTGAGCCTTCTAAATTTCAAAGACTTAGCAACAACCCACCCAAAAAACTCTTTGGATTATCAAGATGATTTTATGGGTCTATTTTTTATCTAATAAATACTTAACAATATGAAAAAGACATTACTATTATTCGCATTATTTATGATGACTTCAACGATGTTAGTTTTTGGACAAAAGGACGAAACTATTTTTGGAAATAGTGGCCTTCGACTGACTGGTGTATGGGGAGGATATATGCAAAACATAAGTACTTTTCAAGATGACTTTTCCATGTCACGAAATAGCTTCTTTGTTTTTGAAATAAACAAAAAAGTACTGATTGGATGGGATGGGCTAAATGCGCAGTACAATACTAGTACTATGGGAGACCTTGATTTGAATTCAAATGGCTTCACTTTTGGATATTCTCCATTAGCAAGCAAGCCTATTCATCCCGTAATCAATCTATATGGAGGTAGAGGTAAAATTACAAATGACGATATAGACGATAACATATATGTATGGCAACCTAGTGTGACACTTGAAGCGAATATTTTCAGATGGTTTAAGCTCGGGTTTGATGGAGGTTATCGATTTGTTACAGAAAGTAATCTTACAGGAATCACTTCTCAAGATTTATCTGGCCCTTATGCCGGACTAAAGTTGAAATTTGGGTGGTCTTGGGGTAGATAGAATTATCTAATTTCAAGTATCAGAGGTTCAGCATTAACTTGCTGAACCTTTTTTTGTGTGCACTAAATGCTCTTGTGAATAGATTTGGTAATCCTCTAGAATTTAGTTGATAGTTGCCGATGAATCTAGCCTTTAATTGGTTCTTCTAGATTCGTTGCACCCTAGAACAGCTGCCTGCTAATTCGTTTTGTTGGCAACTTAGCAAGAGAAGGCATTGTATAGAAAGTAGTTAGATTATACTTTGCACGTTGTATTGGAGTTGAAATCCTTCCCTAAAAACAATTTTCGATCGTAGCAGAGCCAATGACAATTTACATTAGTTATAAAGTCTGGTAAAAGTCTAAGTTAATAAGGTATAAACTGATGAGTAAACGCTAGGGGTTAATGATCACAAGTCGTTTAGTTGCTATTTTCTTTCCTAGAGGGTCGTATACTGAGTATAGGTAGGTACCTTTTGTCAGCATCGATAAATCCTCTTCTATTGGTTTTTGGTTCTGTTTTATCTGATACTCTTTACTCCAGATTTTGGAACCGAGAATATTATGTATTTGAACATTGTAAGTACCAGCTCGACAGTTATCAAATTTAAATGAGGTGATTCCGTAGCTGGGATTAGGGTATGTAGAGACCTCAGGCTTTCTTAGAGCTGTCGCATTGAATATTTCTGTGATCTCGGAGCCTTGTTTGTATTCGATGCTATTTGCTTCTCCATTTTGTTCGGATAATTGAATAGCAGCTAAAACTTCTATAGCTTCATCGGTATAGAAGTTTACGGAATACGAGGTATCTGGTTGAAGAGCATCAGCAAAATCACCTAAGAAAGCTTCGAGTAAAGATACCGGTGCTTCAATCCACGTCCCAAGAAAAAATACATCTATTGTGACAAATCGCTCAAGACTTGATTCTTCTTTCAAAGCAGGCCAAGAGGCATCAGGTAAAATCACAGTACCCCAACCGGTAATCTCATCTGTGCGAACCCAGTTAGTATTGAATCGTATTGAGTCTAATTGCAAACCTATACCTCCAGTCAGAGTATCAGGTAAATCATCCCAAGCAAAAGGAGCTTCTATACGACCTTCATAAGCGTAACTTTGCCCAAAGATTATCGTTCCTTTTCGATACACGGGATTCTTTGCATATGAATTTGATATTTCAAACGAGTTGAATATAGGATCGAGAGTCTTTATATAAGTTTCCTCAATGAACTCTCCAGTATTGTTATAATACTGCTCAACGAAATCTGTTGTCTTGATTAAGAAAGTAGCATCTGAAACATCTACACTACCTTCGGAAGGGTCAAGCAATTCGACTTCATTTGGATTTGTTGTAGTCAGATTACTGAAATCCCAGGTCTGTGGTCCTCCGTTTGCAGAGAAATCAATTTCAGGGGAAATGTTTACGTAAGTCTTGAGAGTAGCACCTTTATAGGGAAGCGAGAATTTCGAAATAGAAATCTGACCAAAAAGTCCGGTGCATAGTGGAGTAAGTAGGAATAGTAAAATTTGCTTCATATATCTTATCTTTTAGCAGCTCATTATCGTAAAAGAACATGCTGCATAGATTCTTTGTGCTAATGTGATTTTATAAAAATACCATTTCTGATGAGTAAATCGATAAAATTTTGAAGAATTATCTAGAAAACTAGACAAGTGGCATCGATATACTCGATCAAATCTTAGTAATTTTTTATTGAAGTTCTTGCAATTGCACAAAGCGATAGTACTCGCCATTTTCTTCTATCAGAGAGTCATGAGTACCTTGCTCAACGACTTGACCATCTCTTAAAACGTAAATATGGTCGGCTTTTTTTATAGTACTTAATCTATGTGCAATGGCGATTGTAGTGCGGTTTTGCATGAACTTGTCAAGAGCGGCTTGTACAAGTTTTTCTGATTCTGCATCAAGAGCAGATGTAGCTTCGTCAAGGATAAGAATAGGAGCATTTTGAAGTATTGCTCTGGCAAGTGTTATTCTCTGTCGTTGTCCACCACTGAGTTTAACACCACGATCACCAATGATTGTTTCCAATCCATGCTCACTCTCTTTTATAAAGCTAGCGGCGTGTGCGGCTTGCAACGCATTCTCTAGGTCTTGATCGCTGACATCAGACATGCCAAAGATTACATTATTCTTTATGGTATCATTAAACAAAATAGGTTCTTGTGTAACCAGTCCGATACTCTTTCTTAAAGACTCGATCGAGTATTCTTGAATCGTTCTATTATCAAGCAAAATTGTTCCGTCCGTTATATCATAAAAGCGAGGTATTAGATCGACTAAGCTAGTTTTTCCAGCACCGGACAAACCAACTAAAGCAGTTACCTTATTTGCAGCGATCTTAAGTGTGATATCAGAGAGGACATCAGTCTCTGAACCAGGGTATCTAAAAGAAACTTTTTTGAAATCTATGCCATTTTTCAGTTCGCCCAGTTTTGCAGATCCTTGGATATCTGAAATGTCATTATTGATATCCTGTATTTGCTGAATTCTATCAACTGATGCCATACCTTTTTGCACATTATAATATGCATTTGCTATGAGCTTAGATGGCTCAATTATGGAGTAGAACGCAAATATGAAGGCAAAGAATGTACCAGGATTCAAAGCGTCTGAGAACACAAGTCTTGATCCGTAATACAGCAAAACAGCCACAACGGATACTCCTAAGAATTCTGACATTGGAGATGATAGATCTCTTCTACGAAGAATTGATGTAAGCTTATCTCGATAGTAGATATTTTCTTTATTAAATCGATCTAATTGAAAGCTTTCACCTTGGAAAGCTTTAATGACTTTCATTCCACCAATACTTTCTTCTAGATGAGATATGATTCTAGAAACCGATTCTTGTGCTTCTCCACTATGCTTTCTAAGTGTTCTTGAAATTGATCCGATTACAAAAACAACAACAAATAGTAATCCGAAGACAAACAGAGTTAAATGTGGACTAACATAGATCATGAATGCAAGACAACCAATCATAATGAATGGTGCTTTTATTGCTCCTTCTAACACATTGAGTATTGAATGTTCAATTTCAGTTACATCATTACTCATCCGCGCTATCAAATTACCTTTCTTCTCGTCAGTAAAGAAAGACATTGGAAGTGAAAGGTACTTTTTAAACAACCCTTTCCTAATATCCGCTACAAGACTATTTCTCACTGGAGTTATAAAATAGCTTGCCAAATAGCGAAATAGGTTTTTGAAAAAGAACACCACAATGATAGCTAGACAGACTATCAGCAGTGCATCTTGTTTATCATAGGTATTGAGAATATTGGCAAAGTAATACTTTAGGTGGCCATCAATATCCATTGCGGAAGTGGGTTGCTCAACAACGGTTTCTTGAACGTCGAAAAGTATTTGAAAAAACGGAATGATAAGTGGCAAACTAACGACAGTAAATACTGCGGATAGGGAATGCGATAGAATCGTCATCCAAACCTGGTATCGGTAAGCAGAAACGTACTGCATCAATGACCAGAATCTTTTCATGGGCTAGTGCTTGTGCTTAGTCCTCGTTCATATCAAATGAAGCCAAGAAACCAGTATTAAAGTCACCTTCGATAAATTTTTTGTCGTTCATCAGTTTTTGATGGAACGGAACGGTTGTTTTTATTCCTTCGATTATAAACTCATCTAAAGCGCGTTCCATCTTTAATATACACTCTTCTCTAGTTCTTGCTCTACAAATAAGTTTTGCTATCATTGAATCATAGTAAGGTGGCACACTGTAGCCAGCGTAAACATGTGTATCAACTCTTACTCCATGGCCTTTTGGACTGTGAAATGATGTTATGTTTCCGGGACTAGGTCGAAAATCATTAAATACATCTTCAGCATTAATTCTGCACTCGATAGCATGCATGGTCGGAATATAATTTCCACCTTCTATTTTTTCTCCAGCAGCAACTTTAATTTGTTCTTTGATAAGATCGTGATCAATAACTTCTTCAGTAACACAATGTTCAACTTGAATTCTTGTGTTCATTTCCATGAAATAGAAATTTCTGAATTTGTCTACTAGAAACTCAACTGTTCCAACTCCCTCGTACTTAATAGCCTCACCAGCTCGTATTGCTGCTGCTCCCATTTGGTCTCGCAACTCATCTGTCATGAAAGGAGACGGAGACTCTTCAACTAATTTTTGGTGGCGACGCTGGATTGAACAATCTCTTTCAGATAAGTGAACAACTTTTCCAAATTGGTCCCCAACAATCTGTATTTCAATATGGCGAGGTTCTTCAATGAATTTTTCGACATATATACCATCATTGCTGAAAGACGCTCGTGCTTCTTTTTGTGCATTATTATAATTAGCCTCAAACTCGTCTTCACTCCACACAATACGCATTCCTTTTCCACCTCCACCTGCAGTCGCTTTGAGCATTACTGGGTAACCGATCGTTTCAGCTGTTTTCTTGCCATCTGGAATATCTTTGATAAGCCCACCAGAACCAGGTACTACGGGTACATTTGCCTTAATCATAGTTTCCTTAGCAGTAATTTTATCACCCATTTTCCTAATCATGTCAGGTGATGGGCCGATAAACTTAACATTATATTCAGCGCAAACTTCTGCGAAATCTGCATTTTCCGCAAGAAAACCATAACCAGGATGGACTGCATCCGCATTGGTGATTTCTACAGCAGCCATTATCTTTGGAATACTGAGATATGATTCTGAACTAGAAGGAGGCCCTATACAGACTGCTTCGTCTGCAAATCGAACGTGAAGACTGTCTTTATCAGCTGTGCTGTAAACCGCAACAGTAAGAATACCCATTTCTTTACATGTACGGATGATACGAAGAGCTATTTCGCCACGATTAGCGATTAATATCTTATTGAACATAAAATCTTGATTTGTCTAAACCTAAGCAGGTTCCACTAAAAATAAAACTTGATCATACTGCACTGGAGATGCATCCTCCACCATTACCTTCACAATTTTTCCTGCAATTTCTGATTCAATTTCGTTGAAAAGCTTCATAGCTTCCACAATGCATACGACGTCACCCACTTTAACTTCGTCATCTACCTTCATGAATGCAGGTTTATCCGGAGAAGAAGATCGATAGAATGTACCTACGATAGGGCTTTTAATTTCAATCAGATTACTTGCTGGAGCAGGAGCAGGAGCTGGTGCTTCTGCTTTAGCTGGTTTGCTTTCAGCCGGTGCTGGCGCTGGTGCTGGTTGACTTGATTGTTGAGGTGCCGGTACAGACATTATCGGAGGCGTCTCGTAGCTAATTTTTTTCTGCTTACTGAAATCCTTTGTACGAAGCGAGATTACGAAATCTCCATTCTTTATTTTTAGTTCAGTAATGTTCGACTTGTTCACTAACTTGACCAGGTCTTGAATTTCCTTATTATTCATAATTAGTTTTTTGCACGTTCTACATAAGACCCTGTTCGGGTATCAATTTTTATTAAGTCACCTTGATTAATAAACAAAGGCACTCTTACTTCTGCGCCGGTTTCAACCGTCGCTGGTTTATTCGCATTTGTTGCAGTATCACCTTTCAAACCTGGTTCTGTGTAAGTAACTTCTAGTACGATGTACTGTGGCATTTCGACTGTCAATGGTTGATCGTCATCTGCATTGAAGAGAACTTCAATGTTTGAACCTTCTTTCATTAGTTCCGCTTTGTCAAGAAGCTCTGCGGGCAGGTTAATTTGAGCATATGTTTCTGTATTCATGAAATGGTAGCCCATGTCATCTTTGTACAAGTATTGAAATACTCTCCTTTCAACCCGAACAGCTTCTAACTTGTGACCAGAAGGAAAGGTATTGTCAATAACTTTGCCTGTGGTTAAAGATTTCATTTTGGTACGAACGAAAGCTGGTCCTTTTCCTGGTTTTACATGCAAAAACTCAATGACAGTGTAAATGTCATGGTTATGCTTGAAACAGAAGCCGTTCTTGATATCAGATGTACTCGCCATTAAATTACTTTTTTTGGAACACAAATATACCTCTAAAGATACATTATGCAAGTGATTTTATTTTCTTGATCGGGGAATTGACCGTGAAAATCTTATTCTGCCGCCCCGTATCCCCATTTGATATATGTTGCACCCCATGTAAATCCACCTCCAAATGCTGTCAGTATGACATTGTCACCTTTTTTGAGCTTTGACTCATAGTCCCATAAACATAGTGGTAACGTTGCAGCGGTAGTGTTTCCGTATTTTGCTATGTTTAACATGACTCGTTCCATTGGAAAGTCCATCATGTCTGCCACAGATTGGATAATTCTGATGTTAGCTTGATGAGGTACAACCCACGTAACATCATCAGCACTTAAGTTGTTACGTTTCATTACAGCTTGAACGGTACTTACCATTCCTTTTACTGCGCTCTTAAAAACCGTACGTCCTTCTTGATAAACAAAGTGCTCTCTATTGTCTAAAGATTCTTGTGAAGCCGGTTTCAAAGATCCACCTGCCTTCATATGTAGAAATTCTCTACCCGAACCATCGCCTCTGAATACAGAATCAATAACCCCATAATCAGTAGAGGCTTCCAGAAGAACAGCTCCACAACCGTCACCAAATATTATACAAGTTGCGCGATCTGAGTAGTCAATTATGGAGCTCATAATGTCAACACCAACAACGATTACCTTTTTTAACCTTCCTGTTTCAATATATTGAGCACCAGTAGTTAGGGCGAATAAAAAGCCTGAGCACGCAGCATTGATATCAAATCCAAACGCATTCTTGATGCCAACTTTATCGCAAGTGATATTCGCAGTGTCGGGAAATACATGGTCTCCGGTAACTGTAGCGACAATGACTAATTCGATCTCATCTTTGGGAGTGCCAGTTTTCGCCAATAGCTTTTCGACCGCTTCTGCCGCCAAATCTGAAGCAGCTTTGTCAGTTTCTTTGAGAATTCTTCTTTCTTGGATTCCAGTCCGTGACGTAATCCATTCGTCATTCGTATCCACCATTGTTTCGAGCTCGCTATTTGTCAAAACGTAAGACGGTAGTGCTCCTTGAACACCTGTTATTGCTGCATATTTTTTGGACATATCTGCATTTTTGAAACTTACTCAATTCAGTGTATTAGCCAATTCTTTATAAAATTGTCTTGTCTTAGAATCGATTACAAACGGCGAAGGTATGAAAATAGTCAAATAATTCTTTGGGCTTAAGCCCAAATCTTCGAAAAAGATAAACTTATCAAAAAAAAGTAAAAAATAAATTAGTTCAGTAATATAAGTGTTTCATGCTGTAGCATATATAAATATATATTAATTAATAATTACATATGTATATTTTGGCATATGTTGTTAGCTGATTTTGGCATAGTTGGTACTCTTTTTGCATTTATCAAATTGATGGTTATTAAACCTCGTGGAGAAATCCGCTTTACTGTATTCAAAATCTTGAAGCTATGAGAATGAAGAAGTTTCTACTACCTCTATGTTTATTATTTACAATAAATATGTTGACGGCAAACAATGGAGGCACTGCAGCAATTGACTTTTATAATGGAAGTTTGACTGATGCAAAAGCGAAGGCAAAATCTGAAGGAAAGCTGTTTTTTGTAGAGTTTTATGCCAAATGGTGTGCACCTTGCAAATGGATGGATGAAACGACCTTCTCAGATGCGGAGGTTACTGCCATGCTTAATGAAAATTTTGTGTCGATGAAAGTTGATATTGATGACTTCGACGGTTTTTCATTGAAGCAGCAATATAAGATAAAATATCTACCTACGATCTTAATATTCAATTCCAAAGGTGAATTGATCGATCGGATGGAAGAGACTATGTCACCTCGTAAGATGCTTAAATTTCTTGAGGGACATCACAGCAAGAATGCTGGTACAAAGAAAGTAACAAAGGTAAATCAATCACCTTCCAAGACTCGTACTCCATACAGAATGACAGCTTCCGAAGAGAAAATGATTCCTACCAAAGATAGCTACAGAGTGCAAGTTGGTACTTACACTGATTTTAAGAATACTTTTAACTATGTGAATGAACTAAAGGAAGTTTTTGCTGAGCCAATAATCGTTTTAAATGATTATGCCGAGGGTAAAATTGTCTATCGAATAATGATGGGTGAGTTCAAAACTAAAAATGAAGCATCAAGTTTTGTAGAAATATTGAAACAAGAGTTTGGCATTTCTGCAATAGTAAAGTAATTTGCATCCAAAACAAAAGGATGCGCACTAGATATAGCAATATTGGCAAACTATATGGAACATATAATGGTCCTCCTGCTTTGAGAAAAGGGGAGGACTTGTCATTTTTACCTCATATTGAAGACGCTTTTCTACTAGAGGAAGATGGAATAATTGTTGAAATTGGGAAAATGGCGGATCTTCAAGGTACCGTCGATCACGAGATAGATTGCGAAGGCAACCTTGTACTTCCAGCTTGGTGTGATTCACATACTCATGTCGTCTTTGCCGAGTCAAGGTATCAAGAATTCAGGATGCGTTTGCAAGGTAAGTCATATGAAGAAATTGCAGAAGCAGGTGGTGGTATTTTGAATTCGGCAGCAAAGCTAGGTGTAGCATCAGAGGACGATTTGTATTTGTCAGCTGCTGAACGTGTCAAAGAACTTATTTACAATGGAGTAGGAGCATTGGAAATTAAGAGTGGTTATGGGCTTACGCCCAAAAGTGAATACAAAATGCTTCGGGTAATACAGCGCTTGAAATCAAACTTTCCTATAGATATAAAAGCGACTTTTCTTGGGGCACATGCAATTCCAAAAGCTTTTATAAACAATCGAACGGGTTATATAGACCAGATTATAAATGAAATGATTCCGCATGTTTCTAAAGAGGGACTGGCAGATTATTGCGATGTGTTTTGCGATAAGGGATTTTTCACAATCGAAGAATCTCGAAGAATTCTTGAAGCAGCTTACAAATATGGCATGAAAGCAAAAATTCATGCAAACGAACTTGCTGTAAGTGGTGGCGTCCAGCTTGCTTGTGACATGAATGCTATTTCTTGTGATCATCTCGAATCTGTTACTCCAGTTGAAATCGAATACTTAAAACAGCACAATACAATTCCAACACTACTTCCTGGTACATCTTTCTTTCTTGGTATACCTTATGCACCAGCCAGAGAAATGATTGATTCGGGATTGGGAATTTGTCTTGCAAGTGACTATAACCCAGGTTCAACGCCCTCTGGTAATATTCCTTTCCTACTTTCACTTGCTTGCATTCGGATGAAGTTACTCCCTGAAGAGGCAATTCAAGCTGTCACAATCAATGGAGCTTGTGCTTTGGAGCTAGAAGACACCGTTGGTGCTCTACAAGTAGGATTCAAAAGTAACTTTATAGTACTTGATGGATTACGCGACCTGAGTGAGATAATGTACTTCTATGGAAAATCTCCCATCAAGCAGGTCGTGATTGGAACAAATGTTTTTTGAGTTTGAAGCATCGTCTTGCATCAATATTGTGTCTTATTTGCTGAATTCGAAAGCTTACAATTTTAGTCGATTCTACAGCCATATAACTAATTGAGAATTTGCTCAAGTAGCTTTTGAAGATAAACAGCAAACGGAAGATTATAGTTATTTTACTTAACATCGAAAGCAATAATTTACGATCAATACTCATTAGTAAAGTGGTCTTAAGTTGTGTTTTGCCTTCTACAATCACATTCGTTGTATGTATATAAATTGTAATATATTTGCGATCTTAAAATAAGACAAGTGCAAGGAAACAATCAAAACATGGATTTGTCTCCTTTTCAAATAATAATCCCTTTGCAGACAGTCAAAAGATTTGAACCTGCAATTAGTGAAAGATTCGAATGATCAAACATTTAGTTTATACAGCTTTTTTTTGTTTACTTTTCATCAGTCAGTCCTTCGGGCAAGTTGCTGAAATTATTCAAGTTGATTCTGAAATAAAGACATTGTCAAGCATGGCATGTGCTGATCAGTTTGCGGGAAATGTTTCCATAGGAGAGGTTGATGCGCAAAGTTCGACCGTCAGCTTACCTGGTCCCATATTTTTGTGTTATCTAGACCGTTTTGTGGTTGAAAATAGTAACGCTGATCTGACAGGAGATCCAGATGCGACAACGCAGCCTGGAGTAGGTTATGCATTTTTCGATTGTCCTCCAACTGCTACTGGCCCAATGCTTAGTGCTATTGAATCAGATCCTTGTGTTCTTGATAATCCTGCACCACCTGCGACAGCAGCTTATGATGTATGGGTTTATACAGACCAACCAAATGGGAGTGCGTTGTTTCAGAATGGAAATCAGCTAGGAGGACAAACAATACCTGAGTTCTTTAACGGTGGAGATCCAGTTCAGATCTATTTTTCTCCAATAACATTCGATGACTTTGGTAATAATCTAGATGAAGACGGAGGTGACTGTGTTAATATGAATGCTAGTGAAGCTTTCCCTGTCGTTTATCTGAATCCTATTGAGATCACAAATTGTCAAGTCGATTTTGTAAACAATCAATTTGAGGGATCTTTCACGATTACAGGTGGTATTTCTGAATATAATGGTTCAACGTATCCAAGTGTCTCTGTTGTAAGAAATAATAATTTCAACAACCAAGCTGAAATTATAAATGGACCTTTTATGCACGGTGATGTAGTGAATTTTGTGACATCAACACCTGGCAACTACTCACTTCTGGTTGAAGATGCAGTTAGTTGTGGTGCATCGAAGATTCTACCTATTCTACAAGAAGACAAAGAGATGTCGATTAGCGTAAATATTCCGCCAGGTCCTTTTAATCCTGGAGACAATGTTTGTGCTTCATTTTGTGTAGCGGATTTTGATAGCATTACCAGTATGGAGTTTACGATCAATTTTGATCCAACGTTATTGGAATACGATGCCTCGGTTATTGGACCTTTAGAAGATCTTTCGACTGGAAATATTGTGACAGTCTTTGCCGATGCTGGTCAAATGCCGTTTTCATGGTTTCAAAATGCAGCCACAGGAGTTGATCTTGTTGATGGGACGTGCATCTTTGATATATGCTTCACCGTGGTTGGAAATCCAGGCGAGTGTAGCGATGTATTTCTAGATGGTACTCCGACTGCGATTAACGTCGGCTGCTGCGAGCAGGACCTCCCTGTAGAACTTACTTACACTAACGGTGAGATATGTATAGAAGAGCCATCTGATATTGAGATTTATGCAGGTTCTTGTGGAGCCAACAATGGTGATGAAGGTTCTATCAACCTTACAATAGTTGGAGGCACACCACCTTATCAGTATGGCAGTAATTGTTTTGCTAATGGGACAATTGCAACTTCTGGACAGCAAGTCAATATTGGCGGGTTAACTGCTGGAGCTTGTACAATTGATGTTATCGATGCAGCGGGAAATACGGCAAGCATCATGATTGACGTAACTAACGATGCTCCTATTGAATATGAAGTTTTCACCAAGGATCCAACATGTTACGGTCAACCTAATGCAAGAATTGCCATTCGAGATATAAATGGAGGTGATCCAGATTATTATCTAAGTTGGTCAAATGGTTTTTATGGTGTAGATAGTATCATGAGTCTACCTGGCGGAATCTATTTCGTAACCATAGAGGATGAAAACGGTTGTGAAGTTAAAGAGGCTGTGGTAGTGGGTACTGATCCAATTTTAGTTGATATTAATATCGTTGATACGACATCGTGCGTGACTTCAAACGACGGAATAATTACTGCCGATGCCTCAGGAGGTACTCCAGTGAATGGAAATAGATATACTTACCAATGGAGTAGCCCTAGTTTGATTGAGCCGAATGTTGTTATATCCGAGAATGTTGATATTCCAACAGGCCTTGGGACCGTAAGAGTTACAGATGATAATGGATGTTCAGTGACTATTGAATATGATATGCCTTTCGAAAAAGAAGTGACTGCTGACATTACGATCGTTCAGCCGCAATGTGCGGACAGCTTAGGAAGTATTGTTGTAACGGGTGGAACTACGAATGGTACATGTGGTCAATTTACTTTTGATTGGTCTGGAGGCATCGTCACGGCAAATAATCAAACAACTAGTTTTGCAAATGATTTGATGCCTGGTGATTATACGGTAACGATAACAGATTGTGATGGATGCTTTATTGATACATTAATCACTATTGACAGTCCTGCGCCACTTACTTTGCCTACAATAGTAGATTTCGATTGTAGCAGCCCAACCGGCTGTATATCGGTTTTTCCTGGCGGTGGTCAAAATCCAATTACTCTCTCTTGGAGCGATGATGCGACTGCTACGAATTCTATAAGATGCGGTTTATTGCCAGGAACTTATGGTATTACTGCAACTGATGCAAATGGATGTACGACTTCTGTGTCAGTAGATTTAGGTGAAGGTACGGCAGTAGTCATTGATTCACTTTTTGTAACGCCAGTTGAATGTGCTGGTGATGAAAATGGAATAATTACAGCCGATGTTATAGGTGGTGGTCCATACACTTATTTATGGGATGGTCCGCTCGGTATGATTTACCCGGATACCGAAACAATTACTGATTTAGGGGCAGGATGGTATTATGTTACAGTGGAAGATAATTCTAACTGTTTGGCGATTGATTCAGTTGAAATTATAGCACCCGACACCATATTACTAAGTCCTGATATTACATTACCGGTTTGTAATGGTGAAAGTAACGGAACTATAGCCCTCGTAGTGAGTGGCGGGGACAATTCGGTTGGGTACGTGTACTCTTGGAATGATTTTCCCACTGTTTTTGGGCCAGTACTAAACAATGTTGGTCCTGGAAGCTATGATGTTCGTGTCTTTGATTCGGCTGGGTGTAGTAAGGATACTACGATCGTGATGCCTGATCAAGAAGTGATCGATATAAATGTGAATATCTTGCAGGAGATTCTCTGTAATGGCGAGAACAATGCTATCGTTGAGGTAGAGTTCAGCGGAGGAAAAGTGGATAATGGAAATTATGGTACAGTATGGTCAAGTGGCGAAACCGAGGGGTTAGGTATAATAGCAACAGATACCTCATTTCTGACGGGAGCTGGAACGAACAGTATTATTGTCTTTGATCAAGAGTGCGCTGATACTCTAGAATTTCAAGTGATGGAGCCTTCGCCAATAACTCTTGATATCAATAACACAGTAGTCACTCCAGCTTCGTGTTTCGGAGTCTGTGACGGAACTGCAGAGGTGTCAGCTAGCGGTGGGACAGGAGTTCTTGACTTCACGTGGGTTGATACAGGAGTTAATAATGCTCTGATAACTAATTTGTGTAGTGGTTTCCATGTTGTTGAAATAATCGATGAAAACGGCTGTGTCGTAGCAGATAGTGTATTTGTTTCTGAGCCTGATTCTCTAGATTTATTTGTAGATATATTTAATACTTTTAATCCTGCTTGTAGTAACGAAGGAGACGGGGTAATCACAGTTGACTACATAGGTGGTAATACAGGTCCTGTGACTTATACATGGACAGATGGAGTAAGTGATGATGCGACGGCGATTGATCTTTCAAACGGAACTTACGGTATTACGATTACGGACATCAATGGATGTACAGATACGACAAGTTATTCGTTACTTTCGGCTCCTCCCGTTTTTGGCGACGTACCTAGTCCAGTTGAGCCACTTTGTTTTGGTGACCAGACATGTATTTCAGTTGAGAACCCTTCTGGCGGCACGGGCACTGGTTATCGTTTTAGTATTAATAATAGTAACCTCTTTCCAATTGATTCATGTGTACAAGTCTTTGCAGGGGAATACACGATATCAATTTTTGACTCAGATGGTTGCGCTTACGATACAACAATACTTATTAATCAACCGAGTGAATATCTCGTAAGTTTGGGCGGAGATTTGTTGGTAGAATTGGGAGATAGCACTACAGTAGTTGGAGTTCAATTGAACTCAGATTTTGTTATTGATACGCTAATTTGGAGTGGAACTCAACCTTATGAGTGTTTTAATGATGATTGTGACCAAATCTATGTTTATCCCGCAGTTGATGCAGTTTACACTGTAACTGCAGTTAGTGTTGAAGGTTGTGCCGTAACAGATGAAGTAGTTGTTAGAATTGATGACGAGCGACGCGTTTTTATTCCGAATGCATTTACACCCAACGGTGATGGAATCAACGATGTATTTCAGCTTTTCACAGGTCGTGGTGTCGAAGAGATAGTTATCTTCCAAGTTTACGATCGTTGGGGTAATAAAATGTTTGAAGCAGTCGACGTTGCACCGAATCCTGGAGGTACACTTGGCTGGGACGGTAAGTTTAATGATCAAGGTCTCGATCCTGGTGTTTATACTTATCGTGCGGAGATTAGTTTTATTGATGGTAAGACAGTTCCGTATTCAGGATCAATTACGTTGATACGTTAAGACTTTTGAAAATCTTTGATTTTCCTTGATGTTGATTCATTTAGAACTTTCTAAATACAGTTTTCAGAGTATTTCCTATTGACTTAAATGCTGCAAGAAGTATAAGAGATTGTAATTTTGTTGTAAAAACAACAAGATGGCAAAATATAGAAAAGAAAAAGACAGTATTGGGTATATCGATGTACCATCAGATAAGTACTGGGCAGCTCAAACTCAGCGTTCTTCCGAAAATTTTAAGATAGGTGGTCAAAGAATGCCAAACGAAGTTATCGAGGCATTTGCTATATTGAAAATGGCTGCTGCGAGAACAAATGCCGAGGCAGGTGTTCTTTCCAAAAAGAAAGCTAAACTTATTGAAAAAGTGTGTAATGAAATCTTGAAGGGAAAACTTGAAGATCAATTTCCTCTTGTTGTTTGGCAGACGGGTTCTGGGACACAGTCCAATATGAATGTAAATGAGGTTATTGCCAATAGAGGTCACGTAATTGCAGGTGGCAGTCTGGAAGACGAGATTAAAGAGCTTCATCCAAATGATGATGTAAATAAGTCGCAATCTTCAAATGATACTTTTCCAACTGCAATGCATATTGCAGCATACAAGAAGCTTATTGATCTTACACTTCCAGCCGTTAAAAATCTAAGGGATACACTTGATGCTAAGGCAAAGTCATTTAAGAAGATTGTAAAAATTGGACGGACACACTTCATGGATGCAACTCCTTTGACTTTAGGACAAGAGTTTTCTGGCTATGTTAGTCAGTTGGACCATGGTATCCAGGCAATTAAGAATTCTTTGAAACACCTTAGTGAACTAGCTTTAGGTGGAACAGCAGTAGGAACAGGGTTGAACACACCGAAAGGCTACGCCAAGAATGTTGCTCAGGAAATTGCCAAAATAAGTGGATTGCCTTTTGTGACAGGCAAGAACAAATTCGAAGGTTTAGCAGCACACGATGCGATTGTTGAAGCCCACGGAGCACTAAAGACTGTTGCAGTTTCTTTAAGCAAAATTGGTAATGATATTCGTATGCTTTCATCTGGTCCGAGATGTGGAATAGGAGAGATTATTATTCCTGCCAATGAGCCAGGCAGTAGTATTATGCCTGGAAAGGTTAATCCAACGCAGTCAGAGGCATTGACTATGGCAATGGCCCAAGTCCTCGGTAACGATGTTGCAATAAATATCGGTGGTATGAATGGCCATTTTGAGCTAAATGTATTTAAGCCAATGATGATTTTTAATTTCCTAATGTCAGCTCAATTAATTGGTGATGCATGTAATAGCTTCACTGAAAACTGTGCTAAAGGAATTGAGCCAAATAAGCAACGGATTAAGGATAATTTGAATAATTCACTTATGCTTGTTACTGCTCTGAACACTAAAATAGGTTACGATAAAGCAGCGGATATCGCCAAAACTGCCTATAAAGATGGTACGACTCTAAAAGAGGCAGCACTGAAATTACAATACTTAACAGATCAAGAATTCGATGCTTGGGTTCGTCCTGAAGATATGATATAGTCGGAATTCCTGCTCAATTATTTTATCAAGTATCATAGAAGCAGTTGATAAAACAGAAGGCGTATCAAATTATGATGCGCCTTTTGTATGTCATGATATATTTTTGATGTTAATTGACAAAAAGTATTATTAATTTTGACATTAATTGTCAAAAGTGTAACTTAGTGTCTTTTTAGTGTAAGTAGTAATGTCAGAAATGTCAATCTTAAGTTTTGGACAGCAGTTGAGGGAATGGCGGAAAGTAAAAGGGTACTCCTTGCAAGAGCTTAGCGTTTGTAGCTGTATTGATCCTGCTGTGTTGTCGAAATATGAGACAGATAAAAGAACTATCAGAGAAGCACATTTATCACAATTAGCTGAATGCCTAGAACTAAAAGGACATGTAGTACGGAAAGCATATCTAGTTGATCAAGTTTCAAAAATGATTCATAGATATCCAGAATCAAGTGCAATACTGATCGCTGCGGAAGAGAGAATTGCTTATCTAAAAGCTGCAAATCATAGTTTAGAACTTGAGCTGTCGGATGAGGTCAAGGGTAAGTTAGATAGGATTGATAACTTACATAAGATGTGGAATTCGAGCAAGCCGCATGTTGGATTACAATGGGACAAATTACAATCCTATATGCGGATTAAGTATTCTTATGAGAGTAATAGAATTGAGGGAAATACCTTGACTATGAGCGAAACTCATCTCGTTGTTGAGGAGGGTGTTACAATAGGTGGAAAGACAATGAGAGAACACCTCGAGGTTATTAATCATGCGCATGCGATCGACTTTATGAAATCTCTTGTGAGCGATAAAATGCCACTTGATAGACACGTTTTACTCCAGCTCCATCAACTGATTCTTAGTGGCATTGATTCGAAACATGCCGGTGTTTTCAGGTCAGTTCCAGTATATATATCTGGTAGTGAGCACAAACCGCCTGAACCCTACCTTCTCGAAAAGCTAATGGAAGACTACTTTCTATTCTATGAAGCTAATAAGGATACTCTTCATCCTGTAATTCTTGCGACAGAAATGAAAGAGCGTTTGGTCACCATCCATCCCTTTCTTGATGGTAATGGTAGGTTGTCCCGATTGATCTTGAATTTTATTCTACTTTCACATGGATATACTACTTTGATTTTGAAAGGTGATACTTCATCTAAACTTCGTTATTTTGATGTTCTTCAGAAAATGCAGGTTGAAGGCGATCACATTCCTTTGTACGATTTGATTATAGATCGTGTCATCGATTCTTTGGAAGAACATATCTCAATGATAGGATAGTTGTGATATGATTTTATTTAGAATGAAGAATATTCTAAGGAGGGCATGTTGGACGTATAATGTGCCCTCTCTTTAAATTTGTTCTATTATCTTTTTGGGCCTCCGAGCCCACAAATTTCAATAAGTCAAATGCTAAAACGAGATTCTATTCAATTGCATATTGTTTAAGTAGCTCAATGCTAACAATCTTCAAAGCATTCTCATGAGATGACTCAAGTTTAACAGGAGGTGCAAATCCAGCTTTGTGAGCATCATACCAGCGAGAGGCACAAAGACACCAATTATCACCTGGCTTCAGGCCAGGAAAGTGGTATCGAGGATTGGGAGTACAAAGGTCATTACCACATGCAAGCGTATAATCAAGAAATTCTTGGGTTACAACAGCACAAACTACGTGAATACCGGTGTCAGTGGGCCCTGTATGGCAAAAACCATCTCTGTAGAATCCCGTCATAGGGTCTGTACAACAAGACTGTAAACTTGTTCCAAGAACATTTTTTACTTGTGAGCTATCTTGATTCATTTCTCCAACAATTAATAATGATAAAATAAAGAAAACATAATATTGCATGCTATATAGCTTATTAAGTGAATGCTCTATCGAAGTTCAAAACCAGCTTTCCAGAAGACGTAGGTTTGTGCTAAACCTCTTCCAAACAAATATACTGCTAGTGCGCATAGTAAACCGTGGTATCCCCAAGATGAAATTGTAAGATAATGGGTCGCTATAAACATAACAAATGCAATAATCATTGTGTTTCTCATTGCACGTGAAGCTGTAAGCCCTACGAATATACCATCCCAAATATAGGACGCAAATCCTAAGATCGGAAAGAAGATAATCCAATATTTATAGTTTTGGATTGATTCCTGTACCTCAATTCTATCAGTAAAAAGAGCTGTGATTTCATTTAACCAAATAGCATACACTAAACTAAATAGAATTGCAAAAACAGCCCCAGAAATGAAGCAAGCTCTAATCGTATCTGAGTTTTTCAATTTATCTTTGGCTCCTTTGTATTTCCCAACCAAAGCTTCAGCAGCGTATGCAAAACCATCTATTGCGTATGACATCCAATTCGTGAACTGAAGAACTATAACATTAGTAGCTAAGATAATTGTACCAAATTGTGCAGCTTGACTGTACAAGAATGCAAAAGTGATCGAGAGTAAAAAGGTTCGTAGAAATATATCTCGATTGACAGCAAAGAACTTGGAGTAGTCTGTTTTAAGAACTTGCCACTTCATACGTATTAGTGGGAATTTATACCACATGAAAATCAATCCGATTGTAACGCCGATGTAGTTGGCTATAACACTTCCTAAAGCAACTCCGTGAATACCCATATCCATTTGTTTCACAAATAGTATGCTTAACGAAATATTGCTGATGTTAATACAAACAGTCAGAATGAGTGGAATTATGGCATTTTGATTGCCAAAAAACCAAGCCATCATTATGTATAGTAAAAGCGTCGCAGGCGCATCCCATATGCGCGTGTTGAAGTAAGAGGATGCAAGACTCTGAAGCTCACCGTCTAGGTTTAGTAATTGAAAAGATATTTGCGATAAAGGGCTTTGAAGAATTAATAGGAAAAGGCTGATTACCATGGCAACAATTACCGCTTGCATAAAGCTTTTGGTCATGCCTTGCTGGTCCTTTCGACCATAGGCTTGGGCCACAAAGCCCGTCGTTCCCATACGAAGGAAACCGAAATTCCAATAGAGGAAGTTGAATATCATCGCTGAAGAACCTACAGCCGCAAGGTGAGCAGATGATAAGTGCCCCATTAATCCAGTATCGACTGATGCGATCAGAGGAACAGAGATGTTACTCAAGATGTTTGGAATGGCAAGTCTAAAAACTTCGCGATATCTTTTCATTGGCACAAAATTCTACTTATTGTGGTTGAGTAACGAATCCAATAAAGTTTAATTTAAGAGGTATTCTGATTAAAAGTAGGTTGTGTTGTAAATCACACATAGTCATATCTTCATAGATTATGTTTTATCTTAATATGAAATTCTTATCTTTGTCTATTGGTGGATATCCGTAAAGATGACTTGCCAATGAAACATTTTGTACTCATGTACCAAAATGTTTTATGTCTAATTGCTGTTATAGCACATAAATAAAGATTAACACAAGTATGAAAGTTGGAATTCTGTTTGGTGGCCCTTCACGTGAGCGCGAGATTTCCTTCGCAGGTGGTCGCACGGTGTATGATAATCTAAACAAGTCCTTATTCACTCCAATTCCGGTGTTTATTGATAGTTTGAAGCAATTTATATTGTTGGATTGGGAGTATGTATACAAGGGAACTATCCGTGATTTCTATCCACCAATAGAATCTCATCCTAAATCTGATCATGATTTCCAGATATATATCGAATCCCTGGCAAATCTAACTAGTGAAGAATTAAACAAGATTGCTGACTCAGTTGGTAAAAGAATTGAACCTACAGATTTTCATAAATACTTTGATGTTGCCTTTCTCGCTTTGCATGGTCAATATGGAGAGGATGGTTTGATTCAGGGAATTCTTGACAACATATCCATGCCATATACGGGGAGTGGTATTCGTTCGAGTGCATTGGGAATGGATAAATCTATTCAGAAGAAGATGATGTCTGCAGCAGGATTTCATGTTCCTAAAATGGTGTCGATCAAGAGAAGAAATTGGGAGAAAGAGAATCAACTTGTTTTTTACAGGCAAGTAAAAGAGGAGATTGGCTTCCCTCTTGTTGTTAGGCCAGCCAATCAAGGATCCTCTATTGGCGTATCCATTCTGATGAAAGACGAGGGAGAAAGGACTTTCGTCCAAAAGATTGATGCTGCCTTTTTTAAACGGACTATCATAGCTTCAGAATGGAATAGTCTGGATGCGCAAGAGCGTCGTGAAGAAGTCCGAGATATGGCGGACATCCGCAGTGGATTAGGCTTCCCTCTCTTTGCCAATGGAGAAAAAATATATCATCCCGAAAGCTTATGGAAATTTCTTGATAGCCAATGCATTGATGGAAAAGATGTCTTGATGGAAAGTGTTCAAAGTGAGTGTACTGTGGTTGTCGAGTCATTCATCCATGGAAAAGAGTTTTCTTGTATTGTTTTAAGGCAAGAAGATGGTCGAGTTACGGCTTTACCTCCCACAGAAATCGTCAAGCAAACGAATCTTTATGACTATAAATCCAAATACCTTCCCGGAAGATCTAGAAAAATAACACCTATTGAGTTGCCAGATAAACAAATCAATGCAATACTAGAGGAAACAGAAAAACTCTTTGATTTCTTGGATTTTCAGACATATGCGCGTATTGATGGATTTTACGGTGACGATGGACTAATTTACTTGAATGATCCCAATACGACTTCGGGTATGCTGCCATCTTCTTTCTTCTTTCATCAAGCAGCTGAGATAGGGTTGAATCCTTCTCAATTTCTAACATTTATACTACGAAATAGCTTACAAGAACGACTTGATAACGCACTGTATTTGGGGCAAACCCAACACTTGCTTAATCAATTGGACAGCAATATTGATGCATTAAGAACAGAAAGTTCAACAAAGGTTAAAGTGGCTGTTATTTTTGGAGGATACTCTTTTGAGCGTCATATAAGCGTTGAAAGTGGTAGGAATATTTATGAAAAACTAAGTTCTTCAGATAAGTACGAGCCTATTCCTGTCTTCCTATATGGTGATGAAACTATTTATGAATTGGTTCAAGTGCCGATTCCACTACTCTTAAAGGATAATGCAGACGACATAAAGGAAAAGATAAGTGAGTATAAAAAGCACACAGTTGTTGAGCAAATTCAAGAAAGATGCACAGATATTACAAATAAGTACGTTTCCCAAGACTCAACAAGCATTCCTATAGTTCTTAGTTTAGAAACACTAGCTGAAAAAGTAGACGTTGCGTTTATAGCTTTACATGGAAGGCCGGGCGAGGATGGAAGTTTGCAAGAAGAGCTGAAGCGCGTAAACTTACCCTACAACGGATCAGATTGGGAATCAAGTCATATTACAATAGATAAGTTCGCAACCTTACAAAAATTAAAGAAACACGGATTCTCAGTTGCGGATCAGCATATTCTTGAGCGCAAAGAGGAGGATATAGCGATAAATGAACTGGAGCAACAGTATGAGTATCCATTTATATTGAAACCAATTGATGATGGTTGTAGTTCTGCCGTTAAGATGATTAAAAATAGAGACTATCTAGCGGCATATCTAGAAGGGATTTTTAGGTCTGAAGATGATACGTCATCGAATTGGCGAGAAAAACTATCTCTAGCTCAGAATGAAGAATTTCCTTCAAAGCCAAGAGTGCTAGCGGAGTCTTTGATTTCTCGTGAAGATTCCTCACATTTCCTTGAAGTGACTGGTGGACTTTTGACTCATATCGATGAAAGTGGTAACATTCAATACGAAATGTTTGAACCGTCTGAAGCCCTCGCGAGTGGTGAGATCCTATCATTGGAAGAGAAGTTTCTTGCTGGTGAAGGACAAAACATTACTCCAGCAAGATTTGCGGCTCGCAAAGAGGATTATGAAATAATAGCAAGCCGCGTCAAGAATGATCTTGAGCGTGCAGCGCGCATATTAAAAGTTAAAGGATATGCGAGGATTGATGCATTTGTTAGGATATTCAAGGATAATCAAGTAGAAACTATTATAATTGAGGTGAACTCACTACCTGGAATGACACCGGCAACTTGTATCTTTCACCAATGTGCGATAAATGGTTATAAGCCATATGAATTTATAGATCAGATCATACAATTTGCAATGAATGAGCAAGAAGCAACCAAGTACTGAACCAAATTTTGTTATTAAACTATTTCGATTTTTGACTAATAAGATATTCTTTAAGAACCTGCTCTTCATGGGCATCTTTATGTTGATTCTGTTGATCGCATTGAATCTCTATTTACGGAGTTATACTAACCACGGTCAAAAGCTAACTTTGCCAGATTTCAATGATATGCACCTTCGAGATGCGTCAAGATTAGCAACCGAAAAAACGTTTCAGATTATTGTAAATGATTCAACACATATTGTGGGAATGCCTGGGGGAGTTATTATAAATCAAAATCCGAAAGCTGGATCTCAAGTGAAGGAAAATCGAAAGATTTACGTAACAGCTACGAAGTATCAATCGGATTTGATAAGAATGAAGTCTTTGCCGGAATTATATGGTAGAGAGTATGAGCAAAAGAGAAAAGAGTTATCTCATTTAAAAATAAACACAAGAGTTAAAGATTATAAATATGATCCGGGCGAACCAGATCATGTTTTGGAAGTATACTATAAAGATAAATTGATTGTAAGCGGAGAGGGCAGAGACAATGATCTCAAGATAGAAAAGGGAGGAACTTTAGACTTTGTTCTAAGTAAACGATCTGGACTTTCTATTCAGATTCCTGACCTAAGATGTCAAACATTAGCTGCTGCTCAGTTTCTATTGGAGGACGGAGCTAGGCTTCGCGTTGGAGTTGTAAGAGAAGAGGGAGAAATAGATGATGTTTCTTCAGCATACATTATTCAGCAATATCCTCCCTATGAGGAGGATGCGACAATGCAGATTGGAAATGCAATCGATTTGATAGTCACTGCTGAAAAACCAGAGGATTGTCAATGATAGTCTTTAGTGTAATAAATTTTTAATAAAAAGAGAGTACCCGATATGGATATTATGGTTGATGAGCTCCAAGAGCGATTGGAGGTGAAAGAGCAGGTTTTTTTGTGCGATGTGCGAGAGCCTTATGAGCATGAAGAATTTAATATAGGCGGCGAGTTAATACCACTTGGAAGTCTACCGGCAAATCTATCGAAGATGCCATCTGATAAAGATGTAGAGATTGTTATGTACTGTCGCAGTGGAGGTAGAAGCGGTATGGCTAAGCAATTTCTCGAGCAACATGGCTACACCAATGTGAGAAATCTTGTTGGTGGAATGTTAGAGTGGCAAAGAAGATTTGCTTCTTCGAAATAAGGAGGTTTTAGAATTATGGTGAGCGTAGGTGATTAAAACTTGTTTTTCCACATCATGGACTCAACAGGCTTCGTGGTTCTAGTGGTATATTTAGCATTAGCCTTTTTATTGTAGTAGTTTTCAATATCTCCATCTACCATAAAATAGATCAGTTGCCCAATTGGCATGCCTGGGTAAACCCTTACCGGCTGAGTGCAAGAGATTTCTAAAGTCCAAGTATTACAAAACCCTACATCACCTTTACCTGCTGTAGCATGAATGTCAATTCCCAGTCTACCTACGGAAGATTTACCTTCTAAGAAAGGGACACTGTTGTGCGTTTCAGTATATTCTTCAGTTACTCCTAGATAAAGAACACCAGGTTCAAGAACGTAGCCCTCTTCCGGCATGACTATTTCTCTGATCGTGTTGTGTTTTTTTGCATCGAGAACTTCGTCATTGTAAACGGCGAGATGCTTACTTAAATGTACATCGTAAGAATTTGTCCCAAGACATGAGCGGTCATATGGCTCAATAACTATGTCACCCGCTTGAATTGCTGCTAGTATTTTTTTATCAGAAAGTATCATGTTATTTGTCATTTTTAGAGAAGCGCAAATGTAATCATAGTATTTGAAAGCAGAAGACAGGTTTGCTTTTGACAGTAAAAAAAGTCTAGAACCATCTGTAACTCGTATATTTACATGTCTGACTAGATACTTGCTTGTTAGATATATCATTCATTATTGTAGACTAAGATGCCACTAATAGATCATATTGCTTTAAAGCCTGAAGGAGAAATTGGGATATGGCATATTACTGAGGATAAAAGTGAACTGGAAACATTTATGTCCATGGAAGAGGTCGAGCTGGAGAATATGCAGCGTATGAGCGAGCGTCGACAAAAAGAGTGGATGGCAGCAAGGTGGTTAATACACCAACTTTCCGGAAGGACTAAGCGTGCAAAATGCCTTAAAGATGAATTTGGAAAGCCATACTTGGAGGATTCCAAGTTCAATATCAGTATTAGTCATTCGCTTGATATGACAGCATGTGTAGCATCACCATACAATGTAGGTATTGATATTCAGGAAATTGTGGGTAAAATGCAGCGTATCGCCAAGAAATTTGTATCTGACGAGGAATGGAGTCACATTCCTGATGAAGATTCACTGGAGTACTTACATGTGATTTGGGGCGCAAAGGAGGCTATGTATAAAGCATGGGGCAGAAAGAGAATTGATTTTCGTAAAGAAATGCGGACTGAAGAATTTCGATGGTTAAATAATGTAGCTCAGTTTAAGGGTGTTCTACGAAAGGGCAATATCGAAATGGTTTTTGACGTCATAGCTAGGAAGTTGGATAACTTTATTTTAGTGTACGCAAAAGAAAGATTAAGAAATGTATATCCTTAGATTATTGACAGTGTTCATGTGTGTTGCTTTGTTTTCTTGCAAAGCTCCAACAACCGAAGTGCAAGGCGAGATTCTACAATCCGATGAAGTTGTAGAATTGGATAGTACATTTATAAAATTCTATAATCGTTTCCATAGTGACTCGCTCTATCAACTTGAGCATATTCAATTTCCTCTTAAGAAAAATAGCCAAGGACTATTTGGTGAAAAATGGGACGAAGAAAATTGGATAATTCACAATCAATTTTCTGATATGGGTGGCATGTTCAAGAGAGACTTGACTCCATTAGGCCCTTTAGTCATTGAGAAGATTATTGATGCCAATGGTTTTTTCGAAATGGAAAGGAGGTTTGCAGAACTATCAGACGGTTGGAAATTGATTTACTATGATGTTCGAAATCCCAGTCAACAGAATAAGGGCGAAGAGCAGAATTAGTATTAGCAGAAGTTCATCGTGTTTATACTAATTTGTGACCACTATCATTTTCTAAGTTTTATATTTCATAAAGTATTGATATATAGAGTTTTATAAGTAGTGTGGCACACTCTCAATAGTCACCAATAGACAATTTTTAGTCACATCCGAATGCTGGTGATTTAGTAAATGCCTAGTGTATTTAGTACGCCAATTCAAGAATTTTGGACGAATAATCAGTGTTGCAAGTATCTGATATAGAGGAGCTTGTAGGTAGTGTGCAACGCTTGAATTTATAATTATATATACAATGAAGCTTCTCTAAAGTAAATCAAAATTCCGCTGGTGTTTATAAAAATTGTAATATTACTATTTGGCTACTAATGTTTATATTTAGTAACATTTTGTAATATTTGTATATATTTGTTCTAGAACTATTACTAGAATGAAAAAAAGTCAAAAAGCACTCTTTGTTTCAGGTAAGACGCTTTTCTGGAAACATGGAATCTCTCGGATTTCGGTAGAAGAGCTTTGTTCGCACGCAGGTATAAGCAAAATGACATTTTATCGGTACTACGATAACAAATATCATCTTGCACGTGAAATCCTTTTGGCAGAGATTTCAGAAGGAGTTAAGCACTATGATGAAATCATGCATACATCGAGACCTTTCAAGGAGCGGTTTTCTGATCTCATGATATATAAAGCTTCACAGGCCAAAATGATGAGCATGGAGCTGATTCAAGATCTTTATTTAGATAATCCTGAGAACAAGAACATCAGGGACTTTGTGCAAGAACAGCAAGAAATTAATTTTGCTCGACTTAGAAATGACTTAATAGATGCTCAGCAGCGTCGTGAGATAAGATCTGATTTACGAATTGATTTCTTGATGCACATGCTCATCACATTTGCTCAACAAATGCAGAATCCTCAACTATTGAGTCAATACGACACTCCGGTAGATGTCGTAAAAGATTTTGCACAATTCTTTCTTCATGGAATAGTAGAACAAGAAGAAGAGAGATGAAGCAACTACTAATCTTAATGCTAATACTTTGGTCACAATTGAGTTTTCCTCAGTTTAGTAAGGATATTTCCGGTCAGCAAATTATCTCAGGTCAATATGGTTATGATGAAGAGCATTTTGGTCAAGTTGCTCTGCAACTAAAAGCTGATTTTAATGCGGAATATAGGGTTGACAGCAGTCGATTTGTAGATTTGGAATTTAGTGGTATTGTGTCAGGAAATATGTTTATTCCATACAATTTTGGTCCGGCAAACATAGATATTTTTACGTATCGATTGTGGGTTCGCTACGCAGCTCCTCAATGGCAGGTCACAGCAGGCTTGCAGAAGATAGATTTTGGCTCTTCATCAATACTAAGACCGCTACAATGGTTTAATGAGATTGATCCTAGAGATCCCATAGGACTTACAAGGGGTGTCTACGGTGTAGTAGGTCGTTATGTTTTTCTAAATAATGCGAATATATGGCTTTGGGGTCTATATGGAAACGAAAGGAGACGCGGACTAGATGCTGAAGCGTCAACTGGAGGTGTTGAATTTGGAGGAAGATTGCAATTGCCAGTGGCGAAAGGAGAAGTGGCATTAACCTATCATCATCGAGACACTGATTTGAGGACACTTGGATTACCATTTGAATCGGTACCGGAACACAAATTTGGAATCGACGGGAAGTGGGATCTTGGAATTGGCTTATGGAGCGAACTTGTTTTTTCTATGAAGCAAGAATCCGTTGGATTACTAACTTACCAAAAGTACTGTAATATCGGGGTTGACTATACCTTTGGAGTAGGTAATGGCTTAAATATGATGCTGGAAAATCTACTGATTGCGCTTGATCTTGATCCGTTTGGTTTTCAAGAAACAGTAAATCTAACAGCTGTGACAGCAGCTTATTCGCTAGGCTTCTATGATGCTATCCAACTCATAGCGTATTATAGCTGGGCAAATAATAGTCCAATTGTAGCTTTCCAATATAGTCACGATTTTCCTAGATTTTCATCATATATCATTGCGTTTTATAATCCACCAGCAACAAGTGGTGTCGTAAATAATGATTTGGCGGTCTTATCCTCTGGGCCTGGAGTCCGTCTTTTACTCAACTTTAATAACTAAGCTATTATGAAGTCAGACCTTATCATTGATATCCAAAAAGTAACCAAAAGGTTCAAGGTTGGAGAAGGAGAATTTACTGCCTTGAAGAATATTGAGCTGCAGATCAGAAAGGGTGAATTTGCTGGATTCGTTGGACCAAGTGGTTCGGGGAAAACGACATTGCTCAATATTATCGGTTCGCTTGATTCTCCCACGGAGGGACAGGCTTTAGTAATGGAGCAAGATATTGCCAAACTTTCACATGTTGAGTCGGCAAAATTGAGAAATGAGCATATCGGCTTTATCTTCCAAGTATTCAATTTACTCCCTGTCTACACGGTATATGAGAACGTAGAATTTCCACTGATTTTGCAGGGGTATAGCGCAAGTGAACGAAAGCAAGCAGTGATGGAGGCACTCGATTGGGTGGGTCTTACTTCGCTCGCCCAAAAGAAGCCTGCCAAACTATCTGGCGGTGAAGGTCAGCGAGTTGCAATAGCACGAGCAATGGTCAAACGTCCGCATCTTGTTTTGGCCGATGAGCCAACTGCAAATCTAGATGCAGCTAATGCACACGCAATTTTACAGACTATGAAGAAGCTAAATGAAAATTTGGGGACAACTTTTTTATTTAGTACACACGATGAGAAAGTGATGAAATACCTTGATCGAATTATCCATCTAAAAGATGGACGAATCGAAGAAGATGAAATTATTCATGCAGAAAAATATCAGTCATGAAATTAGCATTCCAACTAGCTTACAAAAATCTCATTGGTGCTGGTTTAAGAACCTGGTTAAATGTCGGTGTACTCGCTTTTTGCTTCATAATCATTGTATTTTTCAATGGAATTTACAGTGGATGGAACAATCAAGCAAAGTCCGACTCAATCAAATGGGAGTATGGATTTGGTGAATTGCGTCATCCAGAATTTAATCCTTTAGATCCATTTTCCATAGCAGATGGACATGGGGAGGTTCCAAAAGTTAATGATGCAGTTCCTATTTTTCTTCAGCAGGCTTCCATATTTCCGGACAATCGGATGATAAGTATTCTGCTCAAAGGAATTCCAGTTGATCAACAACTTTTAGAAATACCTTCCTATAAACTCGAGAATAATTCAGATGAGTTGCAAGGCCTGATAGGTATGAAAATGGCTAAAGCAGCTGGTCTAGAAGAAGGAGATGAAGTGATAATTCGATGGAGGGATAGCAACGGAGCGTTTGATGCTCGACCGATAAAAATTGCACATATATTTGATACGTCTGTTCCTACTGTAGATGCAGGACAAGTTTGGATTTCGCTGGAGAAACTTCAAGAATTGACGGGCTATGATAATCATGCAAGCTATCTAGTTGCGGAGAAGGGTTTTACTCCTGAAAGTGATAACAGCGGATGGACTTGGGTATCTCTGCAGGAGTTGTTGCAATCGATTACGGATCTTATTAACTCCAAAAGAGCTGGAGGTGCTTTCATGTATATATTCCTTCTAGGTATCGCGTTACTAGCACTTTTTGATACGCAGGTTCTGGCAATTTTCAGACGACAAAGGGAAATAGGAACCTATATCGCACTAGGTATGACGCGTTGGCAAGTATTGAAAATATTCACTATTGAAGGAGCAATGTATAGTCTATTTGCTTCGATTATCGGAACAGTAATAGGTTTTCCTTTGATGTACTTTCTGAACCACTACGGTATCCCGATGCCAATGGGTGACCAAAATCTAGGAGTAGCTATGACTGATCGTATGTATCCAAGTTATGGTCTAGCATTGTTTATTGGCACTATTCTTTTATTGGTTGTTTCAGCGACTCTCGTCTCTTTTCTACCCTCAAGAAAAATTGTTCACATGGATCCGGTGGATGCTCTAAAAGGAAAATTACAATGATACGATTCATACTAAAAGGCATATTAAGAGATAAGAATAGAAGTGTATTGCCCATTGTTGTAGTCGCAATTGGAGTAGCACTTACCATTTTACTAAGTGGATATATTCGCGGTGTTATGGGAGACATGATCGAAACAACAGCAATCTACGATACAGGTCATGTAAAGATTATGAGCCATTCCTATGCCGAACAATCCCAACAGACTCCCAATGATTTGGCACTACTGGGTATCGGAGAAGTCCAGAGTAAGCTAAAATTGAAGTACGAGAATATGGAGTTTGTTCCTCGAATACGATTTGGCGGATTGATAGATATTCCAGATGAAAATGGGCAATCAACCGGTCAGGGTCCGGTAGCAGGTTTAGGACTAGATCTTGAAGATCAGCAAGAATTGAAACGGTACAATATCGAACAAGCTCTTGTTTTGGGAGCCATCGCAAAAGAACCCTTCGAAGTACTAGTAAGTCAAGCTTTTTTTGAAAAAGCAGAGCTCGAAATAGGTGATGAGATAACATACTTCGGAACAACTATGGAGGGGAGTATGAGTTTTCAAAATTTTAAAATATCCGGAACACTGAATTTTGGAAATCCGATGTTGGATCAGGGAGCACTGGTAGTAAATCTACCAGATGCACAATCTCTACTTGACATGCAGGACGGGGCAAGCGAAATTGTAGGCTATTTCAAGCAGTCATCTTATAAAGATGCGCAAGCAGTTGCGATTGCTGATGAGTTTAGTGCGTCTTATAATTATGAAGAGGACCCTTACGCAGCAGAAATGTTTGCTCTCCGAAGTCAAAATGATATGGCAGCATTGATCGATATAGTCGATTACTTCAGTTTTATTTTTGTCTCGATATTCGTTTTCGCGATGTCTATAGTACTGTGGAATACTGGTTTGCTTGGCGGACTCCGCAGATATCAGGAGTTTGGAATTCGTCTTGCTCTAGGTGAGTCTAAGCCAGCCATTTACAGAAGTCTTTTCTTTGAAGCGGTTCTGATTGGAATTATTGGTTCAGTGGTTGGAACGCTTCTAGGTTTGGCAGGTGTTATGTATATGGAAAAGGTGGGAATTGATATAAGTTCGATGATGGAAAGTATTACCATTTTGATGCCCACTACCTTGCGAGCTAAGTATACACCTAACTTGCTCTACATAGGATTTATACCTGGTGTTTTTGCAATGGTTTTGGGTAATCTACTTTCAGGTTATGCAATTTATCGCCGTGAGACAGCCAATTTGTTCAAAGATTTAGAAGTATAAAATATGAAAATTATAAAAACCATTTTTTTTAGTTTGTTCGTTGTTTTTGTTGCAGCACAGAGTGAAATTAGTCCACTGGAGATTATCGAGAAAATTGACGCAAATATGGTGTCCGAAAACCGAATCGTAGAATCGAAGATGATTGTCTATGGAAATCGCAGGGATCGGACAGTAGAATCAAAATCTTATAGTCGAGGAAGTAACGATTCTTATACGGAGTATACTGCACCTTCTCGAGAGAAGGGCACAAAAATGCTTAAGTTAGAAGATCAACTATGGATATTTTCGCCGCAGTCAGAGCGGACGATTAAGATTTCTGGACATTTGCTGAAGCAATCAGTCATGGGGTCAGATCTTTCTTATGAAGATATGATGGAGCAACGAGAACTCGTCGACATTTATGATGTCAAGCTTGTTGGGAATGAAATGATTGATGGGCGCGATTGCTATGTTCTAGAACTCAATGCCATCGTGGAAGATGTGACTTACGTCAAAAGAAAGATGTGGGTAGATTCAGAACGATTTGTACCGTTGAAGGAAGACTTGTTTGCGAAGAGCGGAACTCTCTTAAAGCAAGTTACACTATCTGATGTTCAGCAAATTCAGGGACGATGGTATCCGATGAAAATTAATTATCGCGATGTACTTCGATCTGGAAAAGGTACTGATTATGAAATTGTAACGCTAAAGCTCAATGTTGATATTCCGGAGTATTTATTCACTAAATCCGTATTGAGAAATTAGGAAAACGTTTGGATTTTGTTTTTATATCAGACTAATAACCAATCTATTACGACTAGTGTGGCACATGTTTATTGTTGAAGATTAATTCAAGTAAAACGACCACGAATAACCAGGCATTACTTTCTTAACTCTTCAATAAGCTGCCATATGTTAGCCTGTTCATTTTGAAGTAGAGCACGATGTGATTGCACGAGATTCTGTGTTTCAGTGTCTGCAACAAAGTTTTGCCATGCAACTTCTTTTAATGCAGCTTCATACCATTGCAGGTTTTGTTTTCGACGATGTAAGTTAATCCATGAAGGGTGATTTTCGGAGCTTTTCTTTTGGGCGAAAGCCCCAAAGTCATCAATGGACTTCCAGACTTTATCCATATTTCTTCCAGTTTCAGAGGATGTGTTAATCACCGGAATTTCCCATCCTTGGTACTTCGTTCTAAAGAGATGTAATGCGTTCTTGTACGATTGCCTTGAACTTCTAGCCAGTTTCTCCCTGTCCCCATCTGTTTTAGTGATACAAACCATATCGGCAAGTTCCACAATTCCACGTTTGATACCTTGTACTTCATCACCCGAACCAGGTAGTATCAGTAACAAGAAGAAATCAACCATCTGAGAAACAGCGGTCTCAGATTGACCAACACCCACTGTTTCCACAAATATTCTATCAAAGCCTGCTGCCTCACATAATCGGATTGTTTCACGAGTTTTTGCAGTCACACCTCCAAGAGTTTTACCTGCAGGTGAAGGTCTTATAAAGGCATTTTCGCGTTGTACAAGTTGTTCCATGCGTGTTTTATCGCCAAGGATGCTACCATGTGATTCTCCTGATGAAGGGTCGACTGCTAGGACAGCTATGGATTGCTCGGGTCGATATTTTGACAAAGCTTCAATAAAAGTACTTTTACCCACACCTGGAGATCCTGAAATGCCGATACGTAAACTGGGATTCTTCCTAGCTGCTGGTTCAACTAAAGTCAACAATCTTCTACTTAGCGATCGATGCTCAGACAATTCACTTTCTATCAGAGTGATAGATACCGATAATGCGTTCCTATCTCCTTTTACTAGCTGCGCTGCTAGCTGGTCAATGTCTAGAGTAGACTGCTGCTTGAGTGCTCGTTTTTGAAGATTTGGATTTATAAATTTCTTGCTCAATTGACTAAATTTTATAAGACTGAATCCACCAGTGAGTATCTGAAAACCATATCAAATTTTGCAAAGAATCTTAACAATTGCAAGGTTTTATCATAATGTTTGTTTAAATCAATATTAATTCTGTGTAATTATTGGTATTCCTTTCGATCTTCATGCACAGATTGTAACACATAAATACAAAATTATGAAACAGTACACTAGTAGGATATTCATATTACTTGGGATATGTGTGTTTGTTTTAAGCGCTTGTAGTGACTATGACGAAAAGGCAATTGCAGTATCCGGAGTATATGACAGTTATGTCGTCAATGGAAATTATGATTTTGAATTGACGATATCACTAGATGGAAATGACGATGTCACGATAGAGGGACTTTGGGATGATTACGATTCGGAGTTTGTCCGAGCAGACCTTGATGATAGGGGAGATGGAACAATAGATTTTGACATTCGCTCTCAGCAGGTTTATGGTGGTCCAAGACTATGGGGTGATGGCATATGGATCAACGGTTATCTCCAGTTAGACTATAAAATTGATTGGGGCCCGGAAACTATTCGCTATAGGATGATAGCCAATCAATACTAGCGCACACTATGTGAAATTGAAACTTTAAGAAAAAAGAACCCCGCACCACCCATTTGACACTTTGAAAAACTAGCGCGGTTAATGTAGGCCTGGATGATCACATTTTTTAGAAAATGACTCTCTCGATCAAACCTGGCCTACTTTTTTCCACACTGCAGTAGCTATTTCTTTACTGATTTTAGATATCTGATGACTTCCTAAATAGGCACTACGATAGTTTTCCATTAGACTTTCCATCTTGAGTAGGTGCTGAATATTTCTACTGATCCTTCTGTGAAAACTTCTATTCTTGGTATCTGCCGGTGCGATATGCACTAAATCATAACTTGCTGTTACAGCTGTAAGACCTTTGCTGGCAAGTGCAATGTATTGACGTTCTAACGTTTCATCAGCTACGGTATGACACGTTGAGTGTACTTTTAGGGGTGTTGTGTCCAATGAAAATCCCTTAATAATTTGTGCCCAAATAATATCTAGTGCTTGCTTTATTGCGATTTCTCGAATAATGTCTGTGGACAACTTTCTATTGATTACGATTTTAGCAGCTGCCTTTTGACGTTCTAAATTGCTTTTGAGACTATCAAGATAATCGACGATCTTATTCGTGATATTGCCTAATTGTTCAACAACATGGTGAGCATCAAGATTGTAATATCTAAGAAGTGGAATTTTTTGTTTATCCAGTTGGTCGATCTGTGTCGAACTGAGCTTATCAGTTGAAATGTAGAAATGTTGCTTTCCTTTATCTTCAATGAATTTAAGTAAATTATCTAATTGATTTTCTGTAGGTTGCATCGAAAAGTGGAAATAAGTCTTGAGATATTCAAAGAATACACCATCAAACATAGAACCATCATTCAATTTTTCGGCGTGATCCAAAATTAGACCAGCAATACCTCCATTTAGGGCTTCCAAAATATCAGCTTGATCGTGCTCTTTAAGGGAAAATCGGTCGGCAACTGTCCAAGAACTAGTTGCTCTACTACCAGTTTCTTGTTTTATGCTACGCTCAAAAAATGGATCGGTATGAAGATTCTCGTCGATCTTCACGTGCTTTTCCGATAAATCGCTTGTTTTTAGCTCTTTCTGAAGTTGATTTAACCAAGATTCATATGAAATGTCTGGAAAATCTTGCATTATATCATCTTTTTGAATCTAGGACGTTTTGGAGCTTGATCTCCTAGTCGTTCTTTTTTGTTTTTCTCATAATCTGAGAAGTTTCCTTCAAAAAATACTACTTGAGAATCGTCTTCGTAGGCTAAAATATGCGTCGCAAGTCGATCAATAAACCATCTATCATGCGAAATTACAAGCACACAACCAGCAAAAGATTCTATTGCTTCCTCAAGTGCCCTTAGTGTATTGACATCGATATCATTAGTAGGCTCATCTAAAAGCAGAACATTTCCACCAGATTTTAGCGTGATTGCTAGGTGAACCCTATTACGTTCTCCACCAGATAAGACACCAATTTTCTTTTGCTGGTCTCCCCCAGCAAAATTGAATCGACTAATGTACGCTCGCGCGTTAAGTTCTTTGTTTCCAATCGTTATAAGCTCATTGCCACCACTTATTACTTCATATATTGTTTTGTCAGGTACTAAGTCTTCATGTGATTGGTCAACATATGCTATTTGAACAGTTTCACCAATTGATACACTTCCTGAATCGGGTTGTTCTTTGCCCATAATCATTCTGAAAAGGGTAGACTTACCAACCCCATTTGGTCCTACTATTCCAACTATTGCATTTTTTGGAATTGAGCAGGTGAGATTATCAATGAGAATGCGATCACCATAGCCTTTTGTAACCCCTTCGATTTCGATTACTTTATCACCCAATCGAGGGCCTGGTGGTATGAAAAGCTCGAGTTTAGCTTCACGCTCTTTCGATTCTTGTGAAGCCATTTTATCGTATGCGTTTAGTCGGGCTTTACCTTTGGATTGACGGGCTTTTTGTCCCATACGTATCCATTCAAGCTCCCGATCTAATGCTTTTTTTCGTTTGGACTCCGTCTTTTCTTCTTGAGCCAAACGTTTCGTTTTTTGCTCTAGCCAACTACTATAGTTTCCTTGATAAGGGATCCCCTCTCCTCGATCAAGTTCCAGTATCCATCCGGCAACATTGTCCAAGAAATAACGATCGTGTGTAACCGCGATAACTGTTCCAGGAAAGTTTGCCAAATATTGCTCTAGCCAGTGTACACTTTCAGCGTCTAAGTGGTTAGTTGGCTCATCAAGAAGCAATATATCGGGTTGGCTTAGAAGGAGTCTACATAATGCAACTCTTCGTCGCTCTCCACCTGATAAGACATTTATTTTAGCATCTTCTGGTGGACAACGCAGTGATTCCATAGCCGTACCTAATTTATGGTCTAGTTCCCATGCATTGAAGTGGTCCATTTTCTCCATCAACGCTCCTTGAACCTCGATCGTTTTCATCATTTCGTCATCACTCATCGGCTCAGCTAGCTTCAAGTTGATAGCATCGTATTCCTTGATTACATCTACTATGTGTTGAACTCCTTCCTCGACCACTTCTCTGACAGTCTTCGTTTCATCTAATTCTGGTTCTTGCTCAAGAAATCCTATCTTATATTCTCCATCAAAAAAGACTTTTCCTTGATAGTTGTTGTCTAATCCCGCGATGATCTTTAGCAAACTAGATTTTCCAGAGCCATTAAGACCTAAAACACCAATTTTTGCTCCATAGTAGAAGGAGAGCCATATATTCTTGAGAACAGTTTTTGAAGGAGGGAAGGTCTTAGTTACACCCTCCATTGCAAAAATCACTTTGTTATCTGACATGTTTAATTTTGTTTAGAACGTAAAAATAAACGAAAAAGAGTAACTATCAAGCTTTGCTTATTTCTCTTTATTCATTTACTTTTTCAAGTATGCTGGAGGGGACTATCTTCAAAAAAAATAAGAGTTTGCCATAATTTGGAAGCTTAGTTGATTCTTATGACCGAGTTGGGAACTACGCCAGTCCTATAGCTCTTTTTCTCAGTTCCGTTTTGGTCTAGAATGTAGAGTGTTCCCTGACTTTGGAAGTCTACAGCATCGCACACAAAAATATCTCCAGTTAGTTCATCTATATCTAGTCCATAAGGAGATGTAACTTCGCTGAATATTTTGTTAACTTCTTGAGTATTTGGATCGTAGGTATATAATCCATCCGCCAGTAGGAATAGGTGGCCGTCATGAGCTCGTATTTTTGGTCCAAAACCCGAAATTTCTGATAATGGAAGAGAATATGTTTCTACACTAAAATCAATAAGATCAATCGCACCAATTTGTATAGGTTCATTGAATCCTCCCCCTCCTGCGATGTAAAGTTTGTTACCGTTTATCACTAATGAATTCGGGGAATCGACAACTTCAATTTCTTGAGTTCGTTCTTGGGTTTCAACATCGTAAACGTATACCTTATTATCGGGTGCTGTAAATTCTCCTGCATGTGCTACGAAAACTTGATTGTTGTGGTGAACCAATTCGGTAGTAGGGCCACTGGAGTCAATTCGTTCGCTGGTGTTATCAATGAGATTCATTAGATGTAGACCATTGAAAGCGTCATTTATCCACATTTCAGTCCCTATGATTATCCCATTTTTTGGATTACCTGCAATATCTACCGTGCTACTCCTTTGCAGGTTTGAGGTGTTGAGCACTTTAACTGATCCCGGTAGGTTTGTTAACATATAGATTTTGTCGTCTTTTTGAATAAGTTGTTGTAAGACATCGCCTACAGGTTCCGAGTTGAAGCGCGTATATGCTTCGAGATCGGTAGTATCTGCATCGGTATTTATATATGTGATATTACCGTTCGCGTTTTGGAATTGCCCCTCGCATGAAACCAATAGGTCTCTATCTGCAAGCGTTTCAAATTCAACTTGTTCCATGGGCTCAGGATCACAAGAAGTAATAAAAAGTACTGTTAGCAAAAACAGTAAAGGGTACTTCACAGGAATTTTCATCGTTTATTCTTTATAATTGGAATGATAAGCCAATTTCTATTTGTCTTTGGGGTTGATAAAAACCGGCTTGATGTTGGTAAATAGTATTAGTTATATTTTGGATAGCAAAAGTGGCTAATAATTTTCGATTGCCTTCATTGAAAAGTTCATATCTTAACTGACTATCCCACAGAAAGAAGGAATTCAAGGATTGCGAGTTTTCTTGATTAGTGAAGCGAGCACTTGAGATTATTGCTGAGTTGGTCCAACTCCACCTTAAGCCTTCGAAGCGGATCGAACTTGTGATTTTATGAATAGGTGTATATATCAATTGTTTTCCAAAAAAGGGACTGCTAGAACTTGAATTGATCGAACGATTGTAATAGTAGTGTTGAGATAAATTTAGTCCTAGTTTCTTGGTGAGTGCTAATTTATAATCAATTATTAATTGTGCTCCGTACGACCGAACTTGTGATACATTTTCTGGTCCCCAAAAGCTACCTTTCTGAACCCATTGAATTAAATTTTCGGTTTCCCTGTAAAATGCTAGAGTCCTAAAATCGATTGCACCTATTCTTCTGCTGTATCCACTCGTCAATTTCCATGCGTCTTCTGGAAGTAAACTACTATTTCCCCCTGGTGACCAGTATAGATCATTTAGAGTTGGGAATCTCACAGCTCTTTGAAGTTGAAAATGAAAATTGTATTTATTTGATTGGTATTTCCATTCTATCGATGGTAAAAAGCTATTTTGATAAACATAATTTCCACCAAGGATGAACTGATGAAGTTTATTTTGAAACTTGATCGAATTGCTGAGATTTGATTGTGTAAGCGATGCAGTAGATTCCGTAAAACTAGGATGGGAACCGTTTGTTGATTTAATTTGCCACCAGCTATTAAAGCTTAGGCTTTTGGACAATTTTATCTTAGTAGTTGTTTGGGAAATGAAGCTATGAGCAAGGCCAAGATCGTCAACAAAGTTGTTGGTGAATCTTATTTCATCAAGTAAGTGGGCAAATTGTTGCTTAAAATCAATGTGTCGGAAACTTCTTTCTAGACCAATTTGAGTTCTTAGTTGTCGATCATTTTGAACGTCATTGTTTCCATTTCCTCCAAAAGATGCAGGTATTTCACGAAATGATTGAACATACCAAACTGATGGCTGGATAAGCCAGTTGTTAGCTTGAAAGAATCCATCGTAAATTGCTTGTCCAGAGTTTCGTTGAGCGTATTGCATGTTGTAACTAGAACTTCCTAAATCGACTTCGTATTCATTTTGTGCCCTGAGCACACTCCAAGATATTTTATGACTATAATTTTTTCTGGATTCGGCCCAACTTCCAGAAATTTCGTGGTTTTGCATGCTGTTATATCGATATGTGATGCCAAGCAGCTGTTCATCTGGAGTCTTGTTTTCTAAAGAGATTTGACCTCCTATCGCAGTCTGCTCGAGACTAGAAATATAGAGGATGTGACTTTCGTCAAAAAGGGGTAATGCTAAAAGTGAAATGTCTGATATACCAAGCATGGGATTAGAGATCTGTATTCCCTTCCAAAGGACGCTGGATTGATTTGAAGTTGCACCCATAATTTGCATCGTGGAAGATTGACCTGGAGCATAGTTTCGAACATATGCGCCACTGTTTAGAAGTAGAGAAGACTCGGTGCTAATACCTGCTCGGTCACGTGTCACATCTGTAAATGGAGCAGATTGTCCTATTCTTGAGGCCGCAATTTCTATAGTATCGACATCATAGTTCGTTAGCTTTTGACCATTTAAAGGCATGGTACTTAAGCATAGTACCAACGTGATAACGGCTATCTGAGCTACTTTCATGACGCAAAGGTATAGCTTAAATCTATATCTCTTACATTATATTGGGTACCAACATACTGCGCTTTGTTTCGCGAAACGCGGGTCATTCGAGGCCTTTTTATCAACTTCAAAAATTCAATTAATACTTGTACATTTGTTTCTCTACTCTCGAGTACTGAGTAGCTTTTAATATGAAGAAATACTGGGAAAAATACAAGTCGCTGTTGATCAAATTGTTGTGGATAGGAATGTTATCTGGAATAGCCATTCTTGCGTTTTTTTTAGTAGCCGCTAGTTGGGATATACCATCTTTCGAAGCGCTCGAGAATCCTGAATATGATTCTGCATCGGTTATTTATTCAAATGATGAGACCATATTTGGAACTTACTATATTGAAAATAGATTGCCTGTTGAGTATGATGATTTGCCACCTTCAATGATTTCGGCACTGGTATCAACAGAAGATGCAAGGTTTCATGAACATAATGGAATAGATATTCGAGCACTAGGTCGTGTTGCGGTAAAAACTGTTCTACTTGGACAAGATTCGGGTGGTGGTGGTTCTACAATCACTCAGCAGCTTGCCAAACTACTTTTTAAACGTCCCAATCTTCGCGGTAAGAATAAGCTTAGCCGGATTATAGCGCTTGTGCAGGTAAAATTTAAGGAATGGTTAACGGCAGTGAGGCTTGAAAAGCAGTACACGAAGGAGGAGATCATGACAATGTATCTCAACAAGTTCGAATTCATAAATGGAGCACACGGTGTGTACGCAGCAGCTGAAACTTATTTTAATAAGTCCCTTGATTCAATGAGAATTGAGGAGAACGCAGTTCTTGTAGGTATGCTAAAGAACCCGAGTCTCTATAATCCGATAAGATTTCCCGAGAAAGCGCAAAAGCGCCGTAATGTAGTGCTGAAGCAAATGGAAAGATACGGCGAGCTCACTACTGCTGAATATGATTCCTTGAAGCTGATAGAAATTGACATGTCTGATTTCAATCGCGAGACTCAATCTGAAGGTGTAGGTCCTTATTTTCGATCTGAGTTGACAAAATGGTTGAAAAGTCTACTAGCTAAAGAAGAGTATCGTAAAATAGACGGAACAGAATATAATATCTATACAGACGGCTTGAAGATATACACTACAATAGATCTTGATTATCAACAAGCTGCTGAAGAGGCTGTAAATGAGCATATGAAAGGATTGCAGGAAAGATACTTCGAACGGTGGAAAGGGAAAAACATCTTCACTTATGATACGGAGGACAATCAAGAAGAAATAAGGAGAGAATCATTTGATAGACATGTGCGAAATTCAGAGAGATATAAGAATTTATATTTTAGAATGATGAAGCCTTCCCTAGATGCACTCAAGAATAAATATCCAGATATTAGGACAGGACCACTAATGATCAGATCACTAGTCAATGTCAAAAATCCAGATAGAGACTTGAGACAATTGGTGCGAAAGACTATCGTTAACACTAGTGAAATAGACTTTCTGAAAAGTGTTCTCGATTCAAAACAGTTTGCGAAAGTGAAAGAAGATTATGCTCTTTTTGATGCAAAATATGAAGAAGAGTTCAATACTCCGATAAAAATGAAAGTATTTGCATACAATGATGCTGGAGAAGAAGAACGTGAAATGACACCTTTAGATAGTGTTCTATATCATTATCAACATATGCAAATTGGGATGGTAAGTATGGAGCCTGGAACTGGATATGTGAAGTCATGGGTTGGTGGTGTTAATCATAGGTATTTCAAATACGACCATGTTAACTCTAGACGACAGGTTGGTTCCACAATTAAGCCTTTTGTCTACGCTTCAGCAATCGCATTTTCTAATGTTTCTCCTTGTCAGACTTTTGAAGATATTCAATATACCATTGCACCAGGAGATGATGATTTTGACGTCACAGACGAATGGTCACCAGGAAATGCAAATGAGAAATTCTCAGGTAATCCTTACAATTTGTATCAAGGACTTCTTTACTCCAAGAATAGTATCTCCGTTCGCATACTTAAGGAAATGGGGACTGTTACTTTGGTGCGTGACTTATTGGATAATGTCGGAATCGATAAAGAGAAAAAACATCCTAATGGCGAGCCGATTGTTCCCTACGTTCCTTCTTTGTGTTTGGGAGCACTAGATCTTACTGTGATGGAAATGGTAGGAGCATATGGAACGTGGGCAAATAATGGAACATATGTCGAACCAGTTTTCGTGCAACGGATAGAAGATAAGAATGGTAAGGGGCTTTATGCGGCAGCACCAAAGAAGAAATTGGCAATCAATCCTACTTACAATCAAGTTATGGTTGATATGCTGCAGAATAATGTAGGTGGAAATTACAAGCTTGGTATCAAAAGCCAAGCCGGTGGAAAAACTGGAACGACCAATGACTATGCAGATGGTTGGTTTATGGGTATCACTCCCAGTTTAGTTGTGGGAACTTGGGTAGGAGGAGATGATAAGTGGATTCGATTCTTTACATTGCAAGAAGGGCAAGGATTCGTGATGGCAAGACCAGTTTTTCAGAAATTTATACAGAAGCTAGAAGCTGATCCTGAGATTGACTACGATGAGGAGAAGCAATTTCCAGAAAAGAATATGGCGGTCTTTGATTTGATAAACTGTGAGAGGTATAAACAACTTGAGCCAGAAGAAGAAGCCAGCGAAAGGGAGCAAGAGGAAGTTGAGGTACTGTTTGATGAAGACGAATTTGACGAAGAGTTTGATGAGGAATTTGAGTAAACTAATGATATTTAGTATGGAACAAAATGAAGGTATTCACAGAATTGAAAGAAAGAAATTTCTTATTGGATACTTTTTGGCAGTTATGTTTTTTGGACTTGCTCTAAGCTCGTGTGTGCCGCCAAGTGGAGAGAATAATTATCATGATCCAGTGCAGGACTTCTCTGTTCCATTGACAAAAGTCATTTATAATCTTCAAAACAGACAAGATCTTGATAGTCTAAAATACTACATGGCTCATCCAGATCCGATGGCACGTTTTTGTGCAGTGAGAGCATTTGGTTCAATAATTGATAAACAGGCAATAGCTCCGATCGCTCGGGCATTGCAAGATTCAGTTTTTGAGATTAGAGCAGAGGCAGCTTATGTTGCTGGACAGCAAAGGGATAGCAGTTTAGTAGATGCTCTGCTTGATGCATTTGAGACAAATAAAAGTAAAGAGGTTGACCATCTTTTGAATAGAAATATTCTAGAAGCTGTAGGTAAAATTGGTTCGGAAGTTCATCTGAATTATTTGACTAATTCCAGTCCCTATCCCAAAAAGTACGTGCTTCTTAACGAAGGAAAGGCACATGCAATTTATCAGTTTGCTTTGAGAGGTATGACAACTGAGAAAGGCACTGCTGAAATGGTCCGTTTTCTAACGGAAGAATACGGTGGTTCCGCAACGCTGATAGCTGCGCATTATCTCCAAAGAGCTAAGAACATCGATATTGATTCACATAAATTTCAACTTCTACAGGCAATGATTAGGTCTGAAGATCCGAATGTAAGGATGTGCTTGGCTTCAGCTTTGGGAAAGTCTGGTTCTACCGATGTACTTTCAACATACATAGGTTTCTTGAAAAAAGAATCAGATCCTCGTGTAATCATTAACGGCCTAAGACAATCCAATGATTTTCCTTATATAGAAATGATCGATCATATCTTAGCTTTACTTAATCATAAAAATGATCAAGTTGCTATTGAGGCTGCCAATTGGATTGGTCGGAATGGAAAACCTGCCGATTATCGATTTTATGTAGACTACGTGGATAAAGTTAATGATGCGAACGTCAAAATAGCTATCAAAGGATCAGTCCTGAAACTCCTAGGTCAAAATTATCCAAATACAAAGGGTAAAATTGTAAGTGAACTCAAGACTGCTTTTGAAAGTACGAGTAATCCGTACGAGAAGGCATTTATTTTACAATCTTTAGGGGCAAACCCCTATCTCTACCAAACAGTTTATGATCTTGCTTTTCCCGATTCTGCGCTGGTAGTAAAAAGTAAAGGTGTTGAGATTCTTGGATCCATTTTAACAGATTATTTGCCTTCGCAATCGAGAGGAGTACAGCGTTACTACGCTCCGATTATTATGAACTTCTTGAATGAAGCTCTTCAATCAAGGGATATAGGAATGATAGCAGCAAGTGCATATTCAATATACGCTGCCGATAATGAGTTAGTCAAAGCTAGAATTGATAGTGCTTTGCTTGCTCAGGCATATAGTGAATTGTCAATGCCAGCAGATATAGAGGCTATTAACTATTGTATTCAGGCGATCAATAAGCATATTCCTGGGGCTGCAATACCTTTGAAAATTTCTGATAATTTGAGAACATTTGATATGAATACACTGGAAGTTTTAGGCAGAGACCCCATTGCGGTAATATCAACTTCTCAAGGAGATATACGAGTAAAGTTATTCACAAATCATGCACCTGCAACAGTAATGAATTTTGTTGATCTTGCTCAACAAGGCTATTACGTTGACAAGGTAGTTCATCGAGTTGTTTCAAATTTTGTCCTTCAAACTGGCTGTCCACGAGGCGATGGATATGGAAGTGAAGATTATACAATTCGAAGTGAATTATCTCCTTTAAATTATTTAGAATCTGGTTATATTGGCATGGCCTCTGCGGGTAAGCATACAGAAAGTACACAGTGGTTTATTACTCATAGCCCGACGCCACATCTTAGTGGAAATTATACCATTTTTGGTAAAGTCGAAGGTGGTATGGATGTAGCTAATTCTATACGAGTGGGAGACCAAATTCAGGGAATAAACATTATTAAAGATATGGTAAATGTGCCATTAGAAACAGAACAAGAAACAGATGAAAATAACTAGTTTGACAAAAATGCATCATGAACTGGGTGCAAAAATGGCTGAATTTGCTGGCTATGAAATGCCGATTGTATATTCTTCTATTAAGGAAGAGCACATGGCTGTACGTGAAAATGCAGGAATCTTTGATGTTTCTCACATGGGAGAATTTTTGGTTAGAGGAGCTAACGCACTTGATTTTCTGCAAAAGATTAGTAGCAATGATGTTTCAAAATTAGAAATAGGGCAAGCTCAGTATTCGTGCATACCAAACCAAAGCGGTGGGATCGTAGACGATTTTTTGGTCTACAGGCTAGATGAGGAAGAATATATGCTTGTAGTGAATGCAAGTAATATCGAAAAAGACTGGAATTGGATATCCAAATTTAAACCTGATGATGTTCATATGGCCGATGTTTCCGATAGCTCTGGATTATTGGCGGTCCAAGGGCCAAAGGCTTCAGAAATTCTGCAGTCTTTGACAGAGATCAATCTTAAAGAGATTAGTTTCTATCATTTCAAAGTAGGCACTTTTGCGGGAATCGAAGATGTTATTATTTCAGCGACTGGCTATACTGGTAGTGGTGGATTCGAATTATACGTAGATAATGTTTATTTGATTGATTTGTGGGAGAAGATAATGGAAGTAGGTGCTCCTAAAGGGCTTGTACCTGCGGGATTAGGCGCAAGAGATACGCTTCGACTAGAAATGGGCTATTGCCTCTATGGTAACGATATTACAGACGATACTTCTCCAATTGAGGCCGGTTTAGGTTGGATTACAAAGACAAAAAAGGGAGAGTTCAACTCATCAAAAATTTTCAAAAAGCAAAGATCTGAAGGTGTAACTCGAAAATTGGTTGGTTTTAAGGTCGATGATCGGAGAGTGCCAAGACATGACTATGAAATTCTCAATGATAAAGAAGAAAAGATTGGGTTTGTGACATCCGGTACCTTGTCGCCTAGTCTAGAGGGACCTATTGGAATGGGATATGTTGAGAAGGAGTATTCGACTTTAGGTACTTCAATATTGATCAATACAGGCCGAAAAAATCTAAAAGCAACAGTTACTCGTACACCATTTTACTTAAGAGAAGAATAAGTAATGCCAAAGCTATAAAAGTAGAAGAACTTGTCGGAATTATTTTCCGATGAGTTTTTTTACTAAAATGTAAGATCAAACTGATAAATCGGTCCTAGTTCCATTTCGATATTGCCTTGAATAAACCAATCATTGTCTATTTTTTCGCCTTGAATACATCCCTGATCTGTCGTGCGAAATTGGCTGCTATACCAGCAGAAGCAGGTTCGGCTAATACTTACATTTTGTGTTAAGTCTATATTTTCATAACTAAAAGAAGTAGAGTTGTTATCCACTTGGATGTAAATCAAATTAGAAAATTCGTCATCTGCAATGTTAGGATCTCCCTCTGTATACGTATAGATAGAAAATATAGTAGACCCGTCGTCATTAACCAATGTGCCGATTGAATCTTGAGTAAGTTTCATGCCTGTTATAATTTCGAAGGTGCAATCATAATCTTTAGGGCATTTGTTGGTAATTACTTCATTCGTAATTTCATCTAAGCATGTGAAATCGCAGCTATCACAAGAAGTTACTGGATCACAAGAGAAAAATAGAAAGACGATCGAGGAGAGGAATAGATATTTCATAGATTATTATTCTTTTGCCATATAGATGAGGATTTCTGAAATATGGTTGGTCATGAAGGTAAGTTGATCACCAAGTAGGCACTATTTTTTTCCGCCTTCATTTAACTCTCGCCAGTGCGTTAAATAATACTGTAGAATAACTGGTCTATCCAATTGATTGGCTTCAACCATATTTCTTTTCTTTTCGATATCTTTTGAAAAGTGAAAAATGCGAGGTAGAATCTCATTGTCAATGAATTTTGTATTGATATCAGTCCTAATTTGAGATAAATTGAAACCACTAGCTTGATTTGTAGCCATGACAAATCCCCAATTTCCAAAAGAAGGTATATTGATTTCAAATGGCCTAACATGCTTTAATCCTGCTTCTTGAACGGACTTTTCTACGCTCCAAAATGCCAATGGAGATAGATCGGGACCGGTGGCTTGGGTACAGAAAACTCCACCTAGATTCAAGCTTTCTTGCACAAGCTGATAGAATGCAACACTGTAAAGTTTGCTCAAAGCCTCATTGTTTGGATCAGGTAGATCGGCAACTATTAAATCGTATTTATTTTTGTGATCCAGTAACCAGCGAAAAGCGTCGTCGTGATAGATCTTTACATACTTAATCCAGCCTACTCTATCATTATGCAATCTAAAGCGACTTTAGTAGAGCTATACAAGGAATTTTCAACAAATGCGCCGTTTGTATTGCCTGCCTCATTTGATAAAAATGACTTTGAAAACCAATCTCACGTCGAAAAGGTCACAATTGGAAGGATGGGAGAAAATGTAAAGATTCACGATGTAGTCGGTGACTCGGTAGAAAGACAAACAGGTGATTTTGGAGATTTTCCGAGTATGTTTCAAAAGTTTACCCCACTGTACAAAGACGAAGAAGCTAATTTTTATCAGGCTGGAGTATTTGTTGTAAATGGAAAATCATCCGCCCTTTCATTTAGAAGAAGTGAGGGGATGATCGTCAATGATGATGCAGAATATATGCCCCATTTTATGTTGCGTTAGTCGGCAATATTTTAATTTAAGATTACAATGGAATTTTTAGGCAAGCAGATATTTGTGGAATTTTATGATTGCGATGAATCGGATCTAAATGATAGTAATTACATCGGTCATCATATGGTTGAAGCAGCTAAGCATGCCAACGCCACTGTAGTTCAGCAATTTTTCCATGAATTTTCACCATACGGTGTAAGTGGTACAGTCGTAATTGCGGAATCACATATCAACATACACACATGGCCCGAGTACGGTTACGCGGCGGTTGACATATTCTCTTGTGGAGAAAGTCTAAATCCATTTGAAGCCATCGAATATTTACGTAGCAAATTGAAAGCTAAGAAGGTGGAAACAAATACAATTAATAGGGGGGCTCTAAAGCACATTGCAGCATTAAAAGAGTAAGAAAAGATCTTTTTGTTGAAATTTATCTAGACAACTGATTTTTTTTAGTTTAGATATATAAGATTTTAAATAAATCCTTACCTTTGCGCTCCTAATACGAAGAAGTTCTTTGTCATGAATCTTTTAAGATCATTTACAATACCGGTTAAAGGCCTAAAAATGGGTCAGCATGAGTTTAGTTGGAAACTAGACGCTGATTTTTTCAAAGCTGTTAATCCGGAAAGTAATATAAATCCTGATCTCGAGGCTGTCGTTATTTTTGATAAACGTTCATCGATGTATATCTTGAACATTGAAATCAAAGGTGATGTCATAGACACTTGCGATCGCTGCTTAGAGACAATTCCTATTCCTATTGAAGGTAAATATGAGTTCTTTATTAAGCAGGGTACCAGTGAGGATGAAGCTGATCTGATATTCCTTGAGTCATTTGACGATGAGTTGAATATCGCGACTTATATATATGAGTATGCAGTTTTGTCTTTTCCATGGATCAAGACAATAGACTGTGATGATCTCGAGCCTAGACCTTGCAACACTAAATTATTGAAGAAGTGGGAGCAGGAAACTAAGCTAAGTGAAAAAGAAGAAGACAAGAATAGCGTTTGGGACGCATTAAATAAACTGAATTTAGATAAGTAAAAATAGTCCATTATGGCACATCCGAAGAGTCGTATATCAAAACAAAGAAAGCGCAAGAGAAGAACGCATAAAAAAGCGACTCCTGCTCAGATTTCTATTTGTAAAACTACTGGTGTAGCTCACCAAATGCATCGCGCATACTGGCATGAAGGTAATATGTATTACAAAGGCCAAGTTGTGATAGAAGCTGAAGCAGAAGAGTTCGAGTAAGTAGATTTCTCAAAAATAAAATAAGTAAGCTCCGCACATGATAACTCAAGTGATGGAGCTTTTCTTATTTCTATTCGTTTCATTAGCTAATCTTAGGTAAAATTATGAAAACAATCATTTCAACGAGTAAAGCTCCTAGTGCCGTAGGAGCCTATAATCAAGCTGTTTTAGCATCTGGAACACTTTACGTTTCTGGACAGATAGCTATCGATCCTACTACTGGTTCTTTGGTTTTAGATTCAATTGAGGGTGAGACACATCAAGTGATGAAGAACTTGGGTTCTGTGCTTGAGGAAGCGGGAATGAGCTACGAAAATATAGTCAAGTGCTCTGTTTTTGTTTCTGATATGGAAATGTATAGTAGGATTAATGCTGTCTACGCTTCTTATTTTGACGAAGAAACTGCTCCTGCTAGAGAATTAGTCGAAGTGGCAAATTTACCTAAGTATGTAAATGTTGAAATAAGTTGTATATCCGTAAAGTAAAATATTATGAGTCAACCAACTAAAACCGTATTATCATGTATTCAGCCAACCGGGTACATGCATTTTGGCAACTATTTTGGTGCCATCAAGAATTGGGTAAGTTTACAGGAGTCATATGACTGCGTCTATGGTGTGGTAGATTATCACGCAATGACGATGCCGTTTGATATCAAGAAGCTAAGAAACAATAGCTGGGAATTAATATATAATTTGATGGCTGTTGGTGTGAAAACCGAAAATCTATTTGTTCAATCGTTGGTGCCTGAGCATACGGAGCTTTCTTGGATATTTAACTGCTTTTGTTCATATGGCCATTTAAGTCGAATGACTCAGTTTAAGGACAAAGGTAAGGATGTGAAGGAAAAAGGTGCTGAGAGTTTTATTTCAGCGGGCTTGTTTGACTACCCAGTATTACAAGCAGCAGATATTTTGATATATAAGGCTGATTTTGTACCTGTAGGAAAAGATCAAGATCAACATCTCGAGCTATCTAGAGCAATCGCACAGAGATTCAATCATGTAGTCGGTAAGGAGTACTTCAAAATGCCAGAAACATTGCATACTGAAACACCAAAGATTAAATCAACTGCTGATCCTTCCAAGAAAATGAGTAAGTCAGCAGGTGAGAAGCACTACATTAATGTTTTCGCAGAGGAAGCACGACTTCGCAAGCAGATAAAATCTGCAGTCACGGACGTGGGAACAGAAGAAGGTAAAATGAGTGACGGAGTGGCAAATTTATTTGAACTTCTCAAAGCTTGCGAAAAAATGGAAGCTCATGATAGTCTCGTTGATTCATTCAATCATGGTACACTCAAGTATGTAGATTTGAAAGAAGCAACTGCAGATGCACTAGTTGAACTGTCTCAGGCATTCATTGAAAAGCGGAATGAAATCACAGCTGATAAGCGAGCGGTGAAATATCAGATTAAGCAGTCTTCAGCTGAGATAAGAAAGAAGGCACAAGAGACATTGAGAGAGGTAAAGGAATTGATAGGGCTTATGAATGTTAAGTAAGAGCGAATCCGAAGTACTTATAGGCAGATTATAAATACAAATCCATGTTTACTTTATTTGGCAAGTGAACATGGATTTTTTTTGTATGAAGCCTTCTAGTTTGTCTCCAATCTTAATTGACCCAACACCAGCAGGAGTACCAGTATATATTAAGTCACCAGTTTGCAATGTAAAATACTGCGAAAGATGACAAATCAATGTGTCAATGTCAAAAAGCATATCCTTTGAGGTTCCAACTTGCACTTCTTCGCCATTCTTTTCAAGATGGAACTCAATTCCAGTTTCTAAAGCTGATGTTTCAAGAGGAATGAAATCGGATATCACAGCTGAAAAGTCAAATGCCTTTGCTTTTTCCCATGGATGTCCTTTTGCTTTGGCTTTTTCCTGAATATCTCTTGCTGTAAAGTCAATTCCTAAACCGATTTCATCATAGTATCCGCGTGCAAATTGCGGTTGTATCGATCGGCCATTCTTCTTAATCTTGATCACTAGCTCAACTTCAAAATGAATGTTTTCACTGAAAGAAGGATGGTAGAAATCCTTATTATCCTTAAGTAGAGCGGTTGGTGGTTTCATGAAAACAAGAGGCTCCGAAGGAACTTGATTTCCTAGTTCCTTTGCGTGATCAACATAATTTCTTCCAATGCAGAAAATTTTCATGATATACTTTTTAGACTTCAAAGCTAAGGTTTCTAGTCATTTTACCCAATAGAAGAATCCGTACTATCGATACCCCAAATTGATTTCTCTGACTAGGTCTACATCTTTCTTTTATAAATATCTAGTAGTTCAAGCACTACGAATATAAAAATCATGATATGATTCAAGACTTGGTACGATTCATGCAGTAGTAGAACTGAGTGGTGAATTTATATATGCCATTAAGTTATAATATATTGATTAACAGGGTCTTGTGTTTGTGAACTTTTCTTTAGAAGTTGACAAAAAGTAGATGAAAGAATAGTAAGTATGAGAATTGTACTAATATTTTGGGGGTTGTTCTGCATAAATTTTATGCTGAGTGGACAAGTGAATTGTAATGAGACGCTCATTGTAGATGGTGACCCAACTACTTGCGTAGCTATCGATATGGATCTAGTGACTTATGAGACGGTCCTAGGTAGTTGCATCCCAGAGGAAAGCAATTACAATGCATGGCTAGCATTCACAGCAGATGGTCCTGATATGAACATAACTAGCTCACATGCATCAAATGCAAATGTACTCTTTACACTCGTCAGATTTACTGGCCAAGATTGTGATCCAGTGAAGTATGAAGAAATAGCTTGTGGAATAAATCAGATTAATGAAATTGATATCCTTACTATAGGAGAACTCTATCATGTCATTGTGCACGTAGAAGGTAATGTAGGAGGAGAGACTGAAGTCTGTGTATATAATCCAGACATTACACCTGCCCCGGTAAATGACTTGCCATGTGCCGCAATTGAATTGATCCCAGACAGCACTTGTGTAATTGGAACGACTACTTACGCTGAACCAGATGAAAATGTCTTTCATTGTGCACCTGCTATGGAAAATGAGGTCTGGTACAAGTTCACAACTGGAGATTCTCTTGTTTTTGGTGTACAAGTATTTTTACATAATGTTAGTATGACTGGCGATTTCCGCGTTAAACTTATGGAATTCGGTTTTCAAGACTGTACCCAAGAATCCGTTATTCGACAACAATATTGTGGAAGTGAATTCGGCTTAGTTTTAGAGTACGTTACGTTAGAGCCAAACCATGAATATTACGTAGCTGTTGCTTCAGATGAGGAAACGCAGGGTGATTTTGAGATTTGTCTAAAGCAAATGTATGCCGACCCCAATACAGATCCTTGTCAAGCGACGGAAATATCTCCAAATCAGGAATGTATCACGTTTGATACCTACTATAGCCTATTTGAGTATGACCTACCATCATGTGATTTTTCTAATCAAAAACTTTGGTATCAGTTTTATACAGGTGAACATCTTGATGATATTAATATCTCTCTTTCTAAACTAGAAGATGATGAGAGTGTATTTATTGGCCTAGGTTATTTTCAGGGAAATTTCTGCGAAAATACCTTTGTTTGGGTTGATTCATACTGTGGAAATGTGGAAGATGCATCTTTAGTTTATGATGATTTACTTCCCTTCCAAATCTATCATATTGTCATCGGTACCAACTACGGTTTTACCGGTGAATTTGAACTTTGTGTTAATGGAGATTATAATTCGCCATATACAAATGGTTCACCCTGTACCGCTTATCAGATTGATGATTTTGCTGGATGTGTTAGCGGGTCGAATATTTATGGACAGACGAATTCACAAGATACTTTATGCTATGGAATTGCGCCAATCACTGAGAATTGGTATAAAGTACCACTAGAAAGATATGACCACAGTATTGATGTGAGCTATACCGCTATCAATACTATTCCTGTTCATCGGCTTCAAATAGGGTATTTCGAGAATGGTTGCTTGGATTCTTTCCAAGTCCAAAGTGAATTTTGTAATATTCCGCAAGAGTCAAGCCTGTCAGCAAGTTTTCCTGACTCAATAGAGTTTGCTTATATAAATGTAGGACTACCAGCAAATCAGGAATACTTCTACTCACTTTGTATCAACCCTCTTGATTTAGCACAGCTGTGTTTTGACGGTGATTTCTGTCAAACTGCATTAGATCAAGGTGAGATTGAGCTAGATTCAACAAACTGCTGGGAAGTATGTACTTTTGGTGCTACACGAGAAAATTCCACAAACAATTTTACCTCGAGATTTCCAACATCATGGTATAAGTTCACAACTGGTGAAGGGGTGGATTTGCTTAATTTAACTTTGGAGCAACCGACGTTTCCTAGCTTTTTTATCGGACTTAAGAAAGCCGATGATTGTGCAGAAGATGGTTTTGATGTATTTCGATATATCCAAATCACTGATCATTCAGATTGGAGTATAGATGTTGATTCTGATACAGAGTATTTGTTAGCTATCTGCGCAATTTCTGAATTAGGAGCTACAGCAAATATTTGTCTTGATGGACTTGCGTCAAATAGATGTCCTATAGATGATAAATTGTCGGTAGTCAATACTTCGATGGGGTCCCCTTTTTCAGGTCCATTTCAAGAAGGTGAGCAGGTTAGTTTTTGTTACACTATTGAATCATTCGATGTAATATCTGAGTTTAGTTGTCAGTGGCTGCAAGGAATTGTTCCAACTTTTGGACATTCTTGGGATCAAGTTTCTTTTGATTCTTTGGGTAAACCAATTTCAAGTACCAATATAGTTCCACTCAATAATGAAACGGAATGGGGTTGGAGAAATGACGTGCATTCTAAAATGGATAGTGAATATCGAAGGCTTTCTATGAGTAATCAAGGTCTTCAGATATGCCACAGTGATCAATCAGAATGTGAAGGCGTGGAGTTACACGCAGGTGATGAATTACCGGCTGGTTGGTATGCGTGGAATTACAGCCAAGGTTTTATGCATCCAGATAGTACATATGGCGATGGTATATTTTGTAATCAAAATAATGGTCCGTGGAACGTCTGTTTCGACCTGCTAGTAGGAGATCTCACTACCGATGTTGATTTATCGGTAGATATCCATACTTTCTCCGATGGTGAAATTGGTTTAGGAGGAACTCCCGATACATCTTGCATGGCAGATTTTCCTATAGTGAACTCATACTACATACAGTGTGATCAAACTCCTTTAGATAGTTTGATGCAGATTTCAACTTGTTCCGGTATAACAACAACAATTAATCTTCCAGAAGATCAATTCTTCTTCTGGTTTTACATAGACAACCCACGAGTTCAGGGAGAAACCACAGGTTCGGGTTCGGAACTTACGATTTCGTTGTCGACGGATGATTTGACTGTCTCAACTGCACAGTATTTTGTGCAGGCGTACAGCAGTAACGGCTGTCATCTTGCCAACTATGAAATACTGATAGATGTTTATCCAGCATTGGATATTCCAAGGCCAGATTTATTTACAATATGTCAACGCGACAGTGTTTCGATGCAAGATATTCTGCCTCTTCAAGACTATATAATCGGGGATTTCTATGTTGATTGGAATAGTCCGATATTGGAAGATTTACCAAATGCTTACTGGGCAGGCAGTGCTGATACGATTATTCCATATCAAGTTATTTCAGCTGCGGGATGTTTTTCTCAAGACACGATTGCGATACACGTTGAAGATGTGATCGTCGAGGGGGAGGTTTTTCCTTACACAGTATGTCGCGATGACCAGCTAAATCTGCAAGACGTGATTGACTTAAATAGCCTAATCGACGATCCATTTACAGTTGATTGGGACTATGGTAATCTTGAAGATGTTACAAATCCCGATACCTCATTTATGGCTTCGACTGACATTCCTTTCGTCTTAACTGGAGAAAATGGCTGTCAATATAGCGATGTTCTAGAGATTACTGTTCCATTTGTTGATGTAACAGTTTTGGGCAAGAATCGATATTGTTCAACGGACACAGTTTCTATTTCGGCAGGCTATAGTTTCGATCTTCCACATGAGAAATTTTGGATATATCCAAATGGCGATACACTTTATTCAGAGGGAATTGCAAGACCAGCTGAATTATTTCAGGATGGAACCAATTACCTTGAATTTCATTTATTTACAGAAGAAGGATGCCCTTTTTATGACTATGATACAATCGAGATTTATAGAGTGCCAGAATTTACTTTTAATCAAGATACTTTTGGCCTAGGAGTATGTTCGTATGATAGTTTGCTACTGGAAGTTGAATTGAGCACAAATACATATGATCCTGTGTGGTCTACACCAGAAGGTACTATTGTGACTGAGTCTTATTTTATTTCTACACCTGGAACTTATACAATCTTATCAGGATATCAAGATGGGACATTAGATTGCAGTAATACAGAAACTTTTGACCTTAGTCATTATCCTGACGTAAATACCGATCTAACTTATGATGAAATTGTATGTGAAGGGGATTCTACCATAGTTGCTTTCAGTAATCCTAATAATATTTTTGTTTGGTCTACAGGTAACTTTAGTTCAGAAGAAAAGCTTCCGTCAGGTGAGTATCAAGTCACAGTGAGCAATCCTGACGGATGTAAAGACTTCTTTGAAATATCAGTAGATAGTCAAGCGCTACCGAATCCTACGTTTAGCTTCGTAGATATGATCTGTGATGGTGACTCGGTTTGGATTAATACTGCAGAAGATGATTCTTACAACTATTTATGGATAGACTCTTCTGACAGTTCTGCTTATCTTAGCTACGGCGGAGAAGAAAGTGTATATGTTACCGATAATCTAGGATGCCTCGACAGCTTTAGTTTTGAAATTGAAGTGATAGAAGTTCCAGTGGTGGACTTTAGTTACAGTATAACACAAGATACCTTGTTTCTCTTTGATAATTCGACAGAAATAGGAGAATGCCAGTGGATGATCAACGATGATTTACTAGGTATTGCAGGGGATACAGTTCTCATTTTGCCGGAAGGCGATTATATAGTTTCACTTACGTGCGATAATCAAGGTTGTACGGATTTTCAATTGGAAAATATAACGGTCGAGGTTGTTATTGTTATCTCCAATAAAGAATTTGAGGATACGCCTTGGCAATTATTCCCAAATCCAAATTCGGGATTATTTGAAATCGAATTTTCTAATCTTGAGTACATTGAGCAAGTCGAAATCATAGATTTACAGGGTTCAGTCAAGCACACACAAGTGGTTGCAAGTTCACAAAAAAGTTTACTCATTGATGCACAACTAAACAGTGGAGCATATTTCCTACGAGTTCAAACTCCTGATGGAATTAAGATTCGAGCTTTTGTGGTTCAGTAAGCAGATCTAAGGCATTAAGTATTTCTGCAAAATATCAGACTTGAAGACACTTGTCACCAAGATATTTTTGTAGTATATTTCATGTAAACTGACTCAATAAGGTTTCAATTATATCAATAGTTCAAAACCAGCTTGTGGTCTCGAAATTTGACAATTACCCTAATAAGGTAAAACCTCAGATGGATAACTTAAGAAGTCTGATTCTTCAAACAGCAGAAGAGATAGATAGTATTTCCGAGATGGAAGAGACGCTTAAATGGGGAGAACCAAGTTATTTAGTTAAGAATGGTAGCACTATTAGGATTGATTGGAAATCAAGAGCTCCAAATCAGTATGCCATCTATTTTAAATGCACTTCTAGTCTTGTGGAGACATTCAAAGTCATCTTTGGTGACCTATTCAAATACGAAAAGAATAGGGCTATCGTTTTTGAGATCGATGAAAAAGTACCGACTGAGGAATTGAAAATGTGTATCGGAATGGCATTACAGTATCATGATCTAAAGAACAAGCCTCTATTGGGATATAAGTGAGCATGCAATTTATCTACGGGACAAGAATTGTGTAGCGTATGAAGATTCTTTTATGCGGACATACCTCAAGCAGATCTAGATGAAATTCCTAGGGAGTTGATCACAAGCCAGAATTGTAGAGATTCCAATTTCTAGTCAAATGCCTAGCTGACGCATGATTTTCAAAATTGTAAACGTCAAAATGAAGATCATCGGCATCTTTATTGCCTAAGTTAGCTCCAGATTAAACCCGCATTATGCATTAGATCTTTGTAATGAGAGCTAAAAGGTCAATAAAATAAGGGATTTTGCGAAGGATCCATAGTCACCACTATGGTGAGTGAGCAAAATGCGGCTTGCGCCTTATTTTGCAGACGTTTTAGGTCGGAATAGATTATCTAATGCATAATGCGGGTTAAGTAGATCATTTATTTGACTTAGCTTAGTGGCATTCAAAATGAAACATCCTTTTAAAACCTCGACCGTATGAAAAGATTAAAAATATTCTCACTAAGTGTAACCCTGATCTTATTGAGCCAGCTGACGTATGCTCAGTCCAATAGTAAGATCCAATTCTTACAGCAAGTAGGTATACTCGATAGTACGTACTCGGATGTTCTAAAGGAATCTCGAAAGTTTTACGTTCAACTTCCAGCTAGCTATGACCAAAGTGGCGAGACAAGCTATCCTGTGGTATATATCTTAGATGGAGATGTGCTTTTACCCACTCTTAGCATTGTTCAAGATTATTATAGCGGTGGATTCACACCAGAAATGATTCTAGTTGGTATATCAAATGCAGAAAATAGGACTCGTGACTTAACTACTTCAAAAGATGAGCAGCCGATAAGAATTCAGGCCACAACTCAGAATGGAGAAGGCGACAATTTTGTTAGATTTATTCAAGAGGAGTTGATTCCTATGGTGGAAAGTAAATATCGAGTGACAAAGTACAGAACCTTGATAGGTCATTCATATGGTGGGCTATTTACGATGCATGTGCTGTTTCATTATGCAGATTTATTTGACAACTATATTGCAATTGATCCTAGTTTGGACTGGAATAATCGGAATCTGTTGAATGAAGCAAGGGAAATACTGCCTTCAGTAGACTTCAGTAATAAATCCTTATTCGTGTCTTTGGGCGGCCAACTACATATGCAAAAGCCAGAAATGACGATTGCTAATGTGATGAAAGATACAACTGATTTCACCTCATTTTCACGAGCTAATCTGGCCTTTTCAGAGCTTATAAAAGAGCATGCAGATAATGGATTGCAGTATGAATGGAAGTTTTATCCTCGAGATTTACATGGTACGATTCCATTTCCTTCCATCATGGATGGTTTAATTTCAGTTTTTGAATGGTTTCAGATGGAAGATGTTCAGAAGTTTAATGATCCGGAATCCACAACAAAAGAGCTGCAGTCATTGGTGCAATATAGGGCTACTAAACTTGAGGAGCATTTCGGTTATGTTGTGCCTCCTCATCCCGATTATCTCCTAAACATTCTGGGCTATATGAGTATGGACACGGAGCAGATGGAGAAAGCCAAGATGTTCTTTGAATTTGCAATTGAGTTTTATCCTGAGAACGCAAATGTGTATGATTCTATGGCGGATTATTACGAAAGAAATGGCGATTTTGAAAAAGCACTAAGAAATGTTGAGAAAGCATTTGAAATCAGTGGGGACGAGTACTATAAAGAGCGAATCGATAAGCTAAAGAAAAAGTAACTCTACAATCGAACCGTAAAGCAATACATTATTAGCGACGTTGATGTATGCATGAAACATGGTCCGATATTGATGCTTGCTACTTTAATGTGCAGTGAAGGATCTGCTAGATAAGTTAACATTTGTGCAAGGAAAGCCTGTAGGGCCGAGCGAAGAGCGAGCATGGAAACGTAACGCAGACCATGTATTCCAAGATCACTTGAAAGACTTCTAAATTTGAATCAAAATAGAATTACGAGGAAATGCTAACAGAAAAAGCGAATGGGCTGATCGCCCCAAAATTGATAATTTCTTATCTAGTCTTTAGCTTGAATCAAGAATAAGGTTTGCGAGCCACCTCTAACGCATATTTTACCAATAACTTCTGTGTTTACAGGAATGTCATATTTTACAGTATCTAGAATTGTTAAGCCCTCTTTCTGAATTTCTCCAGATCTAGGCGTGATTTTCTGACGCTCTCTAGTGATGTACACTGAGCTTGTCAAATCGATATTTGAACCTTCGTAAATATTGATCGGAATATCTTGATATTCTTTACCGAGAGCTATTGCTTGCTCCTTACAAACTAGTGGCTTAGATGTCTGATGTCTTTCTGGAATAACAAACCAATTGAATAGAATCCTGAGTACAAGTATTGCGCAAACAAATGTGATCAAACGGATATTACGATACTTACTAAAAAAGTAGAAAATAACACCTAGGGCAGCTATTCCACTGAACATTTTTAGATAGCGAAAGGGAATGTCGATATGTAGTGTTTGTCTTAATGCAATCAAGCAAGTCAGTATGATTCCTATAAGCAGAAATTGATGCGTTCTGAAGTATATTTTATACAGATAGCTGTTCTTTCTGTAGTGAATTTGATGCAGATAGAGAAAAATGCTGAAAACTAGTGGTATCAGCATGAGTATGTATCTAGGGTATACTTCTACACTGACCCAGTAGATGATTATATTAGCAAGAAATGTCAGACTACAGAATACGAGAAACGGTTGATTGCTGATAAGCTTGGCTGATTTCGAACTCAGTAAGTAAATAGCCATGATTGACCAAGGAAGGAAATGGTAAATATTCTCAAACGGATAGGTAATCAAGTGTTGAAAAAACTGCAAGTAATCATATTGTTCATGCAATGCCGTGCGCCTGGTTGATTGGTCCAGTAAACCAGCTACAGTAGTCCAACCATCAGCTTGGTTGAAGTAAGCCAGATAGTACGAACCTACAATTGCAACGAAAATCCCGATCCCGATAAAGTGCGGAAGCGAGAATAGCTTTTTCCAAGATTTCTTGTAAATAAAATAAGTGAGAAGTGTTATTCCCTGAAAAGCTAATGTCGGAAATCCTTTTAGGAGAAATCCTAATGAACAAAGGATATACGAGAAAACAAATAGCCGCCAAAAACGCTGCTTTTTGAACTCATGATAAATCAGCATGAAGCTCGTATAAGTGATCATGGAATATAGAATGTCGATGTAGGCTAACATGCTATCCCAAAAGAGAATTCGACCGCATGTGACAAATAGTAAGGCACTTAAGACACTGTATTCTTTTGAGAGTTGTTTCTTGGAGTAGTGAAATATTATAAATCCAAAGACACCTAGAAAAAGAATGTTTGGAATTCTCGCAGCAAACTCCGAAACACCTCCAAATAATCGAAATGATTGAATAAGTATCCAATTGAATAATGGAGGCTTGGCTCGATAGAGTTCACCATTTAGGGTTGGCACGATGTAGTTACCTGACAACTCCATTTCCATCGCAACCAGCGTGCGGATAGCTTCATCGTCATTTAAAGTGATCAAATTCAAATTGATCAAAAAAGCAGGAAGTAATAGAAGACCTGCTATCCAATACCAGATTCTTGGATTAGTGAACTTCATCCATTACAGGTTCATATACCAGTTCAGAGCAATTGGCTTCAGTGAGTAATTTGGCTGCAATTTCACGAATTTCTGCAGATGTTATAGATTGATAAACTTCCATTTGCGTGTTAATCATTTTGGGGTCACCCAAATAGGTATAATAAGCAAGATTCAATGCTTTGTTTAGTACACTGATTTCTCCATATACATGAGCGCTTTCAAGCTTGTTGATCAATTTGGTCAGCTCCTTTTCATCGATTTCAGTTTCTTTAAGTCGATTTAGCTCATTCCAAATAGATTCTTTTGCAAGGTCTAAATCAGCATCTTGATGCAATTTTGCTTCTATGAGCAATAGACCCGGGTCAAGTGTTCCACTGATGTACGCATCAATCGTTGAGAAGAGTTTTGTTTTTTTGTACAATTCTTGATAAAAGCGAGAAGAACGACCATTGCTAAGTATGTCTGTGATTAAATCAGCAACGTAATACTCTCTATCCATTCTGTCTGCCATGTGAAAACCAAGATAAATAGCTTTCGCTGGCACCTTGGCGTGCAATCGCTTTACGGCAACTTCAATCTGTGGCGGTTCGGTTTGAATTAGTTCATTTTCGATTGAGCTAGGTGTATTTTCAATCCACCCAAAATATTTTTCAACAAGCCTATGTGCCTCATCGGGACGAATATTTCCAGCAATTGTGATAATGGCATTTTCAGGGTTGTAAAAACGATTGTAAAATGCCTTCACCTGCTGTAGGTCAGCTTTTTCTATATGTGAAAAATCCTTTCCAATAGTTGGCCATTTATACGAATGTACTTTGTAAGCAAGATCGCTCATATGATGCCACATGTCACCGTAAGGCTGATTTAAGCAAACTTCTTTGAATTCTTCTACGACAACTTTTTTTTGAACATCTAAGCTTTCCTGACTTATGTCTAAATATGCCATTCTATCCGATTCGAGCCACAACACTGTTTCTATATTTTCACGAGGAACAACATTGTAGAAATTGGTCATATCGGAATTGGTGAACGCATTATTTTCGCCACCCGCCATTTGAATCGGTATGTCAAAGTCTTTGACATGTTTACTTCCGCTGAACATCAAATGCTCAAAAAGATGAGCAAATCCTGTATTATCTTCGTGCTCATGCTTTGACCCAACTTTATAGAGAATATTTAATGCAACTAGAGGAGTAGACTCATCTTGATGCACGATTAATTGAAGTCCATTTGGCAAATCGAATGTCGAAAATTCTATCATTCTGCAAAGGTAAGTAGTAGACCTTAAAGTCTTGCTATCTTATTTGTCGTCAGATGAAGATATAAGGTGTTTTAGAGTCGAATTGAATAGCTATTTTGATTCCAAATTGCTGTATTTAGATAAAGAATCATTCAAATCCCATATTTTTCATATATAAGTATTACTTATTATAAAAATCAGAATATCTTCGTGCATTAATTTTTACTATGCGTCAATTTGAACGAATTCTTGTCACTTCAGCGCTTCCATACGCTAACGGCCCTTTACATATAGGACATCTTTCAGGTGCTTATTTGTCAGCTGATATCTACGTCAGATTTTTAAGATTGATGGACAAAGATGTTCTGTTTGTCTGCGGGTCTGACGAAAACGGTGCAGCGATCACTATTCGAGCTAAAAAAGATCGGGTAGAGCCGCAAGAAATTGTAGACAAGTATCATAGTTTATTTGAAGATACGTTCCGAAAAGTTGGGTTGTCGTTTGATGTGTACCATAGAACATCTTCGGATTTACATCATGCAACCGCTCAGCAGTTTTTTAAGGACCTATACGAAAAGGGAGCATTTAGAGAAAGAGAGTCGGAGCAATATTATGACGTGTCAGCTGACCAATTTTTGGCGGATCGATATATCGTCGGTACCTGTCCAAAATGTGGTCACGAAGAAGCCTATGGAGATCAGTGTGAGAACTGCGGTTCGAGCTTAAGCCCTACTGAACTTATAAACCCAAAGTCTACATTATCTGGAAATATCCCAGAACTTAGAAAAACGAAGCATTGGTACTTACCTCTAAATGAACATGAAGAGTGGCTGAAGGAATGGATCGAGAAGGGTACAATTGAGGGCAAAGAATTGCATGACCCTTCAGACTGGAAAAATCATGTGGTAGGACAATGTAAATCATGGTTAGATAACGGACTTCACGAAAGATCGATGACACGTGATCTTACTTGGGGTGTGGATGTTCCGCAAGATATCGCTGGTAGCGAGGGTAAAAAACTATATGTTTGGATGGATGCTCCCATCGGATATATTTCTGCGACTAAGCAGTGGGCAACGGATAATGAAAAATCTTGGGAACCGTACTGGAAATCCGAAGATACTAAGTTGGTTCATTTTATTGGAAAAGACAATATCGTTTTTCACTGTATTATTTTCCCTGCGATTCTGAAAACCCATGGAGCTTATATTCTCCCTGAGAACGTTCCTGCTAATCAATTTATGAATCTTGAGGGTCGTAAGATTTCGACGTCCAAAAACTGGGCAGTTTGGGTTCATGAATATCTTCAGGATTTTCCTGGAATGGAGGATGAATTGCGCTATTACATGATTAAGTGTATGCCCGAAAGTAAGGACAGCGAATTTACATGGAAAGGATTTCAAGAAGCGAACAATAACGAACTAGTAAATAATCTTGCTAATTTCATTAACAGAGTTGTGGTACTTACGAATAAGTACTATGATGGTATCGTACCAGAGTTTGACGAGTCGATTGATTTTGAGACGCCTGATGAAGAGGGATTTCCGGGTTTTCACGATTCAGAATTGATGGCATTGCACGATTTAGTGCAAGAATTATCACAGCATATTCGATCTTACAATTTCCGCGACGGTTTGAAAATACTGATGGATATATCAACTAGAGGTAATCAAATTTTACAGTTTAATGAGCCGTGGAAAGCGATTAAGGAAGACGAAGAACTTGTGAAAGTTGTTATGAACCTTTCTCTGCAGATTGTTGCAGCTATTCGAGTGGTTTGTAGACCATTTTTACCTTTTACATCAGATAAGATTAGTGACCTTCTAGGTTTACCCGCTTTGGAAGATAAAGATGAACTTCTGACGATGTTAGATAACTTAGCGGAAGGTTTTCCAGTAATTGAAGCTGGCCATAAGATCGGGACGTCTTCTCACATTTTTAGTCGAATTGATGATAAAGTAATCGAGAAGCAGATTGAGAAGCTTCATGATATGGCCTTTGTAGATAAAACACCTAAAAAGGAGGTCAAGAATGAAACTGAATTTATTGGATTTGATGACTTTCAAAAATTAAAGATTCAGACCGCTACAATAACTTCTGCTGAGGCAGTGCCTAAAGCAGACAAACTACTCAAATTGGAGGTCGACTTGGGCGATCATAAAAGAACTGTTGTAAGTGGAATTGCTGAGCATTATGTGCCTGCCGACGTTGTAGGTAAGCAAGTCAGCATGGTTACAAATCTTGAGCCTCGTAAGATAAGAGGTGTACTGTCGCAAGGTATGATCCTGATGGCAGAAGACAAATCGGGTAAACTCTGTTTTGTGAGTCCTGAAAAAACTTGGGACAATGGTGCCACAATTCGCTAAGAAACTTCACAAGCACCCTCGCTTCTATATTCTAGTTAATTTCTTGTTAGCTGTTATTGCTCTTATTGGAGTTTTCTATACTGGTAACGCTATGTTGGGTATGGATTTATGGGGATATTATCCTTTGTATTTCTTTCTTTCATGTTGGCTATTAAGTCAGGTGATCGTGGGCTCGGTGGCCCAAAAAACGAGGTCGAGGAAGTATCTCTTACTTTCTAGTTTGTCAGGAGTGTTATTTCATTTGTCGTTTCCAGATCCATCGATTACACCCTTGATATTTACGGCGTTTCTACCGCTACTCTATATTGCGGAAAAAGAGCTCAAAAAAAAGGGAGGCGCTTGGAGAGTCTTCAGATATTCGTATTCTGGTTTTTTATTGTGGAACATACTTACAACCTTCTGGGTTGCCAATACATCATTTGCTCCAGCAACGGTCGCATTTACCTTGAATAGTCTTTTTATGACGATACCGTTTATGCTGTATTTTTATTTTCGGAAGCGCTTTCCATTTGTCATTAGTTTAGTTGCATTTGCTGCATTTTGGTTAAGCTTCGAAATGATTCATTTACGTTGGGAAATCTCGTGGCCGTGGCTTACTCTGGGAAACGTATTCTCTAGTAGAAGTCTATGGATACAATGGTATGAATATACAGGTCATCTAGGAGGGAGTGTATGGGTTCTAGTGATGAATGCACTAATCTTTTTCGTACTTATGGAAGTACAGAAAGAAAAGCAAATGAAGGTAACAACCCTTCTCTTTCCTATGTTTGGTTTGGTGATCCCCATTTTTGCATCATTCTTTGTTTTCTTTGGGTATCAAGAAAAAGGTGATCTAGTCGACGTATCAATTATACAACCGAATTTTGAACCACATTACGAAAAATTTGATATTCCGTCACAGGTTCAATTAGATCGGTTTCTTCGTCTAGCGTCCGAATCGGTAGGGGATAGCACTGATTATTTGGTTTTCCCTGAAACTAGTTTTGGTGCCTTTCCAATAGATGATTTAGAATCATCTAGGACAATCGGAAAACTCAACACGTTTCTAGATTCGTTTCCGGATTTGAGTCTTGTAACAGGTTTGGTTAGTTATAAAATTTACGACGATAAGGAAGCAGGAGTTGATAATCTAAGAGAAATCAGTAGGGGAGGTGAGAAAAAATATATGGTTGTACAGAATTCAGCTGTCCAACTTCACGGTAGTGGTATACCCTACGATGTTCATGTCAAAGGAAAATTGGTTCCTGGAGCAGAAATCTTTCCATATTCGAAATTGCTATTCTTCCTTGAGCCAATTGTGAAGAAGGCTGGAGGTTCGACCGCTGGACATCAACGAAGTAAAGATCCCACTGTTTTCAGAAGTCCAAAAGCTAATATCGCTCCTTCTATTTGCTACGAATCTATTTATGGTTATTGGATGAGAAAGTATATGCAGAAAGGTGCAGATCTTATTTTTGTAATTACTAATGATGGTTGGTGGGACAACACACCCGGTCATCGACAACATTTGGCCTATTCAATACTTCGGGCTATCGAACTTCGTAAGTCAATTGCACGTTCTGCTAACACCGGAATTAGTTGTGTCATTGACCAGCATGGTCGAGTTTTTAACACACTAGAATACGGAAACGAAGGATTTATAAATACGAAAATTCAAGCTAATCCCGAACTGACATTTTATGCTAGAAATGGAGACCAGCTCGGTAGGCTAGGATATCTCTTGAGCGCAATATTTTTAGCTTTCATGCTGAGGAAGAACTTCAAAAGAAAAAGTGGAAGGAAAGATAAAGAAGGGAAGTCTACTTAAGGCTTCAAAGTCTAGTCGTCGGTTGGGTGTTGTTGTAACCTCAGTTGTGATGTTTTATACTCTGTTTTTAGTCTTTATTTCTTCTTTCGTCATTTTCATCATAAATAAGTCAAAAGGCGCTAGAATATAGCCATTAATCATATGTTTTCTGTTTGTATTTAATACCTTTGCCCTGTTTTAATTTATTTGTGAAAGAGGGTTTTTTTAAGCCTTAGAAAATAAACAAAATATGCCTTATTTATTTACTTCAGAATCTGTTTCAGAAGGACATCCAGATAAAATAGCGGATCAGATTTCTGATGCCTTGGTTGATCACTTTCTAGCTTTTGACCCAACTTCAAAAATTGCCTGTGAAACACTTGTTACTACAGGTCAAGTTGTGCTTGCTGGAGAGGTTAAAACTGAAACATATCTCGACGTTCAGAAGATCGCGCGTGACGTTATTTCTAAGATTGGATATACTAAGTCAGAATATATGTTTGAGGCAAATTCTTGCGGTGTGCTTTCTGCGATTCACGAACAATCTCCAGATATCAATCAAGGAGTTGAGCGTGCTAATCTTGAAGATCAAGGAGCAGGAGATCAAGGTATGATGTTTGGTTATGCAACAAATGAAACAGCAAATTATATGCCTTTGGCATTGGATTTGTCTCATAAGATTCTTCAAGAACTTGCTGAGGTTCGCAGAGGTGGGAAGCAAATGACATATCTAAGACCGGATTCAAAGGCTCAGGTTACCATCGAATATAACGATGATGGAAAGCCTTCTCGTATAGATACAATCGTTGTGTCAACTCAACATGATGATTTTGACGAAGATGAAAAAATGCTCGCTAAGATTAAACAAGATGTAATAGATATTGTAGTACCAACAGTAAAGGCTAAAATGCCAGCTAATATTCAGGCACTATTCAACGATGAGATCACATATCATGTAAATCCTACTGGAAAATTCGTAATAGGTGGACCGCACGGTGATGCTGGTTTGACAGGACGAAAAATTATTGTTGATACTTATGGCGGTAAGGGTGCACATGGTGGTGGAGCATTTTCAGGTAAAGATCCTTCAAAAGTAGATCGATCAGCTGCTTATGCAACACGGCATATAGCTAAAAACTTAGTTGCTGCTGGAGTTTGTGACGAGGTATTAGTGCAAGTTTCATACGCTATCGGTGTAGCAGAACCTACCAATATTTATGTTCAGACTTATAACACTTCAAAAGTCGATATGACTGATGCTCAGATTGCCGATAAAGTCAAAGAACTTTTTGATTTGCGTCCATATCATATTGAACAGTCTTTAAACTTAAGAACTCCTATTTATTCCGACGCAGCTGCATATGGCCACATGGGAAGGGAGTCTGAAAAGAAAACGGTGACATTCACCGATGGAGCAGGTAATGAAAAGTCTATCGAAGTTGAAACTTTTCCATGGGAAAAACTCAACAGACAAGACGATATTAAAAGAGCTTTCGGAATATAACTATACTGCATCTATCGGATGTATTTCTACTATCTGTTCGATTAGGAAAACTACACAATCATAAAAGAGAAGATAGTTAACTTTTTTATAGTTTTTTGGTTTTATTTTTTTGAATGTTCGTGTCGTTCTTTAGGAATGAGCGAATTTACCTTAACCTAATCATAATCAACGTATGTTTACATTTGAACAACGGCATATTGGTATTTCTGAAGAAGAATTGACGGAAATGCTAAAAGTAGTCAATGCTAGTAGCCTTGACGAATTGATCGATCAAACTGTTCCTAATGACATTAAGAGGACTTCAGCAATGAACGTTCCTCCTGCATTAAGTGAATATGAGTACCACCGAATGCTTGCTAAGATTGCAGCAAAGAATAAGGAGTATCGTTCTTACATCGGAAGAGGATATTCGGGAACAATTACTCCTGCTGTAATATCTAGAAATATTTTTCAGAATCCAGGTTGGTACACGCAATATACTCCTTATCAAGCAGAAATAGCACAAGGTCGATTAGAAGCACTATTGAACTACCAAACAATGGTTTCAGACCTTACTGGAATGCCTATAGCAAATGCTTCACTTTTGGATGAAGCTACCGCAGCGGCAGAGGCGATGACCATGTTCTATGCTCAAAAGAACAAAAGGGCCAAAAATGACCCTGCATCAAAGTTCTTCGTTGATAATCATGTTTATGATCACACAGTAGCTGTTTTGGAGACAAGAGCTACACCGTTAAATATTGAAATAGTAAGAGGAGATTGGAAACAAGCAGATCTGGACGGAGCTCAATATTGTGGTGTTTTGGTTCAATTTCCAAATACTACGGGTGAGGTTGAAGATTACAAGACATGGTTTGACGATTTGAACGAAAAGAATATATATATTACTGTTGCTGCTGATTTATTGAGTTTAGCACTATTTACTCCTCCAGGAGAAATTGGCGCTCACGCTGTTGTAGGAAATACACAACGTTTTGGTGTGCCTATGGGATACGGTGGACCACATGCTGCATATTTTGCAACCTTAGAGAATTTTAAGCGCCAGATTCCAGGTCGAATCATCGGATTATCAGTTGATTCACAAGGAGAAAGAGCATTAAGAATGGCTCTACAAACTCGGGAGCAGCATATTAGGAGAGAGAAAGCAACTTCAAACATTTGTACAGCGCAAGCACTACTTGCAATAATGGCAGGTATGTATGCTGTTTACCATGGACCAAAAGGAATACAGTCTATCGCTCAGTCCATCCAAAGCAAGTCAAATGCCTTAGTGAATGGATTGAAGAAAGGTGGTTATAACGTTATTAATAAGCACTTTTTTGATACAATCACAGTAGAAACTGGAAATGAAAAGATTCAAGACTTAAAGTCAAAAGCCTTAAATCTTGGGATAAATTTCTTCTACGGAGAAGACTACGTGAGAATTTCACTAGACGAAACTGTATCAGATACTGATCTCCAAGATGTTGCATCCGTTTTTGGTGTGGATGTTACTTTTGATAAAAGTCATCCTTCCAATCCTGTTTCAAGATCTTCAGATTACCTAACTCATGAAGTGTTTAATAGCTATCATACTGAAACTAATATGATGCGCTATATTAAGCGCTTAGAAAATAAAGATTTGTCATTGACGCATTCAATGATTGCCTTAGGTTCTTGTACAATGAAACTCAATGCAGCCGCTGAGCTTATGCCTGTTTCTTGGCCAGAATTTGCAAATATCCACCCGTTTGTTCCAGTTGATCAAGCGGAAGGCTATTTACAAATGATCAGTGAGCTTGAAGATTATCTGAGCGATATTACTGGTTTTGCAGCTTGTTCGTTGCAACCGAATTCAGGAGCGCAAGGGGAGTATTCTGGACTGTTGACGATTATGGCTTATCATAAAGCTAACAATGGAAGTCACAGAGATAAGATTTTGATTCCTACTTCAGCACACGGTACAAATCCGGCTTCAGCAGTAATGGCGGGAACTAAAGTTGTGCTAGTGAAATGCGATGACGAAGGTAACATTGATGTGGAAGATCTTAGAGAGAAATGCAACAAACACTCTGAGACACTAGCTGGTTTGATGATCACATATCCATCTACACATGGCGTCTTCGAAACTGCAATCAAGGAGATTTGTCAGATTATTCACGATAATGGTGGTTTAGTGTATATGGATGGTGCCAATATGAATGCTCAAGTTGGCTTAACAAGTCCAGGTCATATCGACGCTGATGTTTGTCACCTTAACTTACATAAAACATTTGCAATACCTCACGGAGGAGGTGGGCCTGGAATGGGACCAATCTGCGTAAATGAAAGATTGAAGCCATACCTTCCTTCACATCCAATATTAGGTAATGCAGATGGAATTCGAGCTGGTGCAGTTTCTGCCGCTCCGTATGGTAGTGCTTCTATTCTTTTGATCTCTTACGGTTATATAAGAATGTTGGGTCATAAAGGAATGCTGAATTCTACAAAGTATGCAATATTGAATGCAAACTACATGAAAAGCGTACTTGAAACAAAGTATGATATTCTATATACAGGAGAAAAGGGTAGGTCAGCACATGAGTTAATTCTTGATTTGAGAAAATTCAAAGCCCTTGATGTTTCAGCAGAAGATATCGCTAAACGACTGATTGACTATGGATTTCACTCACCTACTTTATCATTTCCAGTAGCTGGAACTTTGATGATCGAACCTACAGAGAGTGAAAGTAAAGATGAACTTGACAGATTCTGTGAAGCTATGCTTTCAATACATGATGAAATTGATGAAATCGCAAGAGGTGAGGCTGATGCTGAGAATAATGTGCTACATAATGCACCTCACAGTCTTGCTTTATTAACTAAGAATGAATGGGATTTCCCTTACAGCCGAGAGAAAGCTGCTTATCCATTGCCATATCTTAAGTCAGGATCTAAATTCTGGAGTAGTGTTGGACGAGTTGATAATGCATTTGGCGATAGGAACCTAATCTGTACTTGTCCACCGATTGAATCTTATGCGACAGAAGAATAGAAATGTTTTGCACTTCTAGATAAATAGTAAATATGAAAGCCAGTTTGCAGATGCAAGCTGGCTTTTTTTTTGAATTAGTTTAAGTAATTCTATTTATAACAATACTAGGAATAATTTTTCTCTGTAGCTAAGACTACTAAGGTAGTTTACTTGTGAAATTGACATAAGAAAGGCTTTCAGAAACATGTTTCTGAAAGCCTTTTTTAACTTTTATAACTAAAGAAGCTATCCTCTCTACTGTATAGATACTTTGTAGACTTTACTGCTCTCATTTACAATCACTCTAAAGAAGTAATTGCCTTTAGGATAAGATTGCATGTCCATTGCAATCGAATTCGTTGATTTGTATGTTTCTTGCGCAATTACTTGCCCTAAAACATCAGTAACTTGTAATGAGAAAGCCGGTACATCTAGATTGTTGATTTGAACGTTCACGATGTCTTTTGATGGGTTAGGGAAGATAGCGACATCATAGGCGAAGTTCTCAGTCTCGCCAACACCATTTGCGATATCTAGCTCGATTTCGAATGTAGTTAAATCAACCCATCCACCTTCGCCGTCGTCTACTACGAAAACGAATTTATCTACAACAGGACCGCCATCAGCGCCACTTTGATAGAAAATGTCATTTCCATTCAAGTCAGCTTGAGTAAATGTAGAACCAACTTCTAAAACTTCAGTAAACAGCAACATATCTCCGTATTCTGGAGCTTCAACAACCGTGTATGTCAACTCGTCTGGATCAGAATCATCATCTCCAACTAACAATCTTCCTTGATTAATCAGTCGAATTTGATTTGGTCCAGTTTTCAGACCTGTATTTGTAACTAAGTAAGGAGCACTTAACGATGCATTTGAGCAGATATCTAATACATACTCATTAACCTTTCCTCCGTTTCCACTTGCAGAATCATCAATTTTAAGAATCCAAGTTCCAATCAAGTCCTCTCCATTGAATACAGTAAGATCTCCTTCAGGATTAAACATGGTACCGTTTGTTATAGGACACTGAATATCAATAGGGGACTCACTGTCAAAACCTCCATTAAAACTAGTCGCACCAGCACATCGTTTGTCAAATAATACAACTTCAGTACCTGATGGACTTACAAGCGTAGCAGTCAACTCTTTGAAGTTGTTGTGCGTCCCTTTTAGTCTTCGGACATTAATGTCTGAAACTTGACCGCCTGTAACTACTACTGAGTTTAGTTCCGTTGTTGGAGTTCCAGAACTTGGTAAGTTTACGGGAACAGCATTTTCTGCGTATTCTCTACAACTTAATGCTTCTGTCGCAAATGTTGAAAGTTCAGTTGTGAAACCGACACCACATCTGTTGACGCCAGTTACTCTCCAGAAATAAACCTTGTTTTTAAACAACGGCTCATCTGGTGTAAACGAATTACTTGTAAGGTCATCTTCATATACATTTGTATCTCCATTTCCAGAGAATGAAGGATCATCACTTAATTCGAAAATATAGGTCTCAGCATCATTATCTAGTGCCCATTCGAATGCAGGAGAAGCTGGGATTGAACTTTCACCTTTTGCAGGATATACAACTGCTAAGTCAGAGTAGTCGCTGCTTGTCATATCGACTTTGGTATTGAACAACACAGTATCTGTACCTGCAATTCCTCTTACCAATATCTCATAAACTCCAGATTCAACAACATTATCTCCATTGATTACAAGTTCTGTAATTTCGCCAGGTTGAATGTTGTTACTTGTAAAACTAGCAACTGCCCCTTCCGGCAGCCCTTCCAACACTTCGAATTCAATACTTTCGTTATATCCTAGATACTGTTCGGTCGAAATTTCTACGATCGCATCGTTTGGCAAACAAACTTGTTGGTAACCTGGATTTGCTACAGCAGAATAGCCTGCTTCAGTAGCTTCTGATATCTTGAAATTAGTATTACTGATATCCAAGAAGATATTATCCGCTGAACGTACCATAACGCGTGCAAATGATGTGACAGAATTTGGTATTACAACTTCTTCGATACCATCATTTTCAGTAAATGATTTAAGTACTTTTGGATACGTTAAACCACCATCAACAGAGAGTAATATTGTTACGAATTTTGAATTTACTAACCCTTGATCAGTATTAGCTACGTCCCATTCAATGTTATATTTCTGTCCAGCAACGAAATCCTCAGTTGAATTCGGATACATCACTAAAAATGGCCCCGCTGTTGTAGTTGAGAAAAACTGGACTTCTTCCCAGTCACTTCCACCAGCTTCGTCATTATTATCTCGGACAGTTAGTCTGAAGTTGAATTCTCTATCATAAAATGGTAGAACTTCAGTTTTGTCATACTGATTCTGCAGAATTTTTGTCAATGCAGGTAGAAATCTTTCAGGAGTTTCGTTTGGAACTTCTGAAACGAATTGTGGTGCCTCTAGAACAGGTTCTCCCGGTGTTGTCAGAGGACCTAAATCAAACTGCTCCCAAGAATATGTCAAAGCATCATTCTCAGCATCTTCAGCTGAGGCTTCTAGTAAGAGTGGAGTTGAGATTGGCACATAAAATCCATCCGTATAAGGAAGGGTTATCACAGGGTGTGTGTTGGAAGTTTCAATATAACTTGCACACTGATCTCCGTTTCCTTCTTGTGAGAAATTAACCATTCTCATCACACTATGTCCATGAAAATATGGATACGGTGCATCTGCAACATTTAATGCTGAACCACAGCCTCCCGCGTATGACATGATTGTGTGACCACTACCAGGCTCATATCCGGATGAAGTCGATTCGTTCTCACCATCACAGTGATTGAAAGTATGAGGAGCACTAAATTGATGTCCCATTTCATGACAAGCTACTCTTACTGATATCAAATCAATATTTGAGCTGTAATGACATGTCACACCGTTGCCTTTCCCTGCACCACATACACTTGATAGCGAAGCAATACCTCCTACATCAGAACATCCTACAGTATATACGTGACCAATATCAAAACTACCAAATCCAATTATTTGACTTACAGCGGCAGTATTTTGTCCAATTAGTTCTGCTCCTTGTGTTGGATTTTGATAAGGATCTGTTGCTCCATTTAGGTGCATTAATTTATCATTATCTTCTACAAGAATCATTCGTATAGCTACTTCGTACTCAAAAATCTCGTTGATTTTCGAAACCGATTGATTGACTGCAGCTAAAGCAGATTCAACTGTACCGCCTTTTACAGTTCCCCATTCTCCTGTGCAAGCGATTGCACATCTGTATGTTCTTAGGGTTACATCACCTTCTGGTGTTCGCGTTCTTATTTGTCCACTCTCTGCTTCAATGTTTTCTAGATCAAATTCTTCAAGATACTTCTCAGATTCAGTTCCACTTACGCCGCAAGCAGGAAGTGAAGATTGATCTTTGGTGTAATTCTTAGTGTAATAAACTGCATATTCGCTATCACTATCGGAAGAATATCTATCGATATAGAATCTTCCCTCTGGTGTATTTATACTTGCGTGGAAACCACTGATGCTTACTCCAATTCTACCTTGTAATTTTGGATTGTCTTTACCGATTACTTTGTAGTTTCTCATATTTGGGTACTTGGCTTGTAAGCCTGGTTCCATGATAGGAGAGTGATACACATAGAATCCCTCGATGTCGCCATTTGGCATTGGAAATTTCACATATTTACCAGTTTTTTTGCTGAATTCTTCGGGCGATTTCTTTAAAGCCTTCTGAATGTTCTCATAATCCAACTGGAAAAGACTGTATTCACTGATGTAAGGAATGATCTCATCAGGTGTCTGGTTGGATTTCTCTGGACTACTTTGAGACCAGAAATTTTGGGCTTGAAGCCCAAAAGAAATGAAACCCAACAATACAAATAGGAAACATTGCAAAATTCGTTTGTTAATCATATGCTATATTTTTAAAATAGATTTATTACGTTGTGATTTGCGAAAGGGCAAACCCGATCCCAAATATAAGGTTTCACAAAGCATTTAGTTTACTGAATAGCTCCCATAATCTTGTATCCTTCGCGACTTATTAAGTCAGATACTTCTAAAGAAGGTAGGACTTACAAAAGGATAGGCCTTGCTGCGAAAAATACAACAAATATGTGCCAAGGCAAGATTTTCCGCCCCCTTTATGGATTAACGGGATGATTTCTATAACAAAAAAGCTGATCGAAGAGATGATTGGAGTTGTAAAAGTTACTTAGAAAGTCGCTCGAATTTGAGCACTTCCTACATGTACGGTCCTGATATCAGGTGTTTTCCTTCCGTTGTAATTAATGCTGAGGTCGAAGTTATTAATCAGACGTTTTGTAAAGCGTAATTCCCATAGAAAGTTGTTTCCATTTCTAAGCCCTTCGAGCATGATTAGCTCTATAGTGGGGTTATCTGAGGATTGATAAAGTATGCGATTGTATCGTAAACTAGCATCAATTCTGAACTTTGATTTACCTGCATAACCTGCACTAGTTTCGAGATCAATGAATTGAGCTTGTTCGTTACCAAGTAGATTGTTCTTGCCACCATAGCTACTCGTAAAGCGGTATTGTAGATTCTGCTTTAATCGGTATTCCAGTCCTATAGTGCTTTCCCAACCCGAGATATAGAAATCATTGTTTGGGAAATTCACATTTCTGTTTCCGCGATTTTTACTTGCAATTTCTAATTCAATGTCTGCTTTCTTTTGAATATTAATTCGGCCTCTTAGACTAATCTGTTCATCGTTTCGAATTTCATTCCCTGTAGTTAGTAAGATGCTGGAATTGTTGAGAAGATAGTTCAATTGAATATCATAGGCGGGATTTCCTCTGTTCCAAAATAAATTTTGGTTTACACTGGACAGAAAACTAACGAGCTGTGGATTTTGATCGTCAATCCCGAAAAATTCAAAGGTAGGTAAACCGTCATCTTGCAAGTCTTTTCTGCTGAGTTTCCAACTAGTTTGAGAGGAAAGCGGAGACAAGACTTTTTTCCATTTAACCTTGCTGATTTTCCATGTGATCGGTTCTATTCGCAGTGTTTGGAGATAGTCCTGCTGATATACTTGTATAAACTCGTTATTGAATAAGCTTACTTGGATAAAATTACCTTGGTCAGAAAACGGAGCGGGTTGAAACTCATTCTTTTCTTGTACACCATCGCCGTCATCTAGCCATATGAAATTACCTTCTCCAGGAGCGACTTCTCGATAATCAAATTCTCGCTGTGGTTCTTGTCCAGTATTGAAGTTGAAATTACTGACACCTCGCACAATTCCATTCCATAGACTGTATTGATAGTCCAGCCCTCCAAGTAGGTTTTCCGCACCTTTTACGTCACTTCTAAGATTTTGATCAACTTGTAACCGCCGGTAATTCACGGTGAAATTGACAGACTGCGTCTTTCCTTGCCATTCCAGACTTGAACCATAGTTATCGGCATTTCCATACGTAGCTAAGATATCTTCAGAGGCGATCCGGTCATATCTTTTTGAGTAATATACGGATGCTTTTATTGGTTTTGTGTCGTCTGTTTTTACATATGCTTTCATCACATCATAGGCATTACTGATTGCCAGTAAGCTGTCTGCTTCCACATCATCACGAATATTCAATTCTCCATCATATTCTATACCTGTATGAATTTTTTGTAGTGCGTCCCAACGCTTATCGATGCTTCCTCTAGGTCTCAAAAATTGGGTAGCAATGGTGCTAGATGAACTAGTAAGAAAACTACTGTTTGTCTTGAATTGAATGCCTTTGAAATATAGACTACTCAAAATATTATGTCGATTTCCTTGATAAATGGTTCCTCTTCTGAATGTACTAAATTCATATAAAGAAGTGTTCTGCTTTCCTGGACAGACATCGCATTTTTGTCGCCAACTTATTGATGATCCAGCAAGGATTTCTCGAGCTCTTTCTGGATTTTGGTCAAGATTCCAATCTCTTATGAATTCAGCATTTCGATAGGGATTCAAAAAACGAAAATCTGTTGAAAGTATCTCAGCGTAGGCTCCGAGTTTAACGCTATGATTTCTTTTGCTTCCTATTTCAAGATTGTGTCCCCAATCCATTCTACCAGCAAGGCCTAAATCGTCAGTAGCATCTACGTTTGAGAATAGATTTCTATCGAAGTTGCTTAATGAAACTTCAGCCCTAAGTTCACCATTTTTACTGTAGTTGAATCTGTCAGACAGACTGTACATTTGCTTGCTTTCTGGAGGTAAGAGTTTACGTATGGGCGAGTATCTTCCATTTCCCTCACCGACATATTCATATACTCTTCCATTTGTGTTAACATCTGCAGCAATGTTGTAACTCCCATTATTACTACCCAAATCCGTAAAGAAAGCCTGATATCGAGCCAATGCTGGATCGGTTGAGTAATTTAGAATACTATCACCCTCTGGGCTTATCTCCAATTGGTAGAAAATATCAGATGGATCGTAGTCAGTATTTAGGAAAATTGCAGATTGAAACTGGGTGCTGGCTTGATCTCCAACCTCCGCTAAGAACTCTCTATCCTCTGCTGTCAGTTCAAACAATCCAGCTGAATTTTTCTGATCACCTTCTTGATATAAACGTAATGCAATTTCATGGTTACTTAGCTTCCAGTCTGCATTTGCGGTAGTTATTGTTCGTGCGTAATTTTGAGCTAGATATTCAAATTCCACAATAACTCTTATATCTTTTGTAATAGGTCTTTTCTCAGTAAACTGAAGTTCCGCTCGATCGTACAAAATAATATAGTCTTGGGTTTCTCCTCGAACAAGTAACTCACCATCTATATATACTTTTTCAGTGCCACTTTGGACGATTATAAATTGTTCATTATCTGCTCCTTGTAACTTATATGGCCCTTGGTTTCCTTCAGTAATATCAAGGATTTGTCTAGAAAATTTCCCTCCAGATATTGCAAAGGAGCCGTTAACAGAAAGATTTCCAATTTGATTTGATATATCCGTATTCGAATACTGTATTCCTTTTAGTTTTTTTGAGTAGTTCAAAAAGTGTCCCGTTGGTCGCTCTAATCGAAAATCACCTGCTACCAGTTTCTGTTCGTCCTTTGATAATTCAATAAAAACCTGATCAAATTCTCGGAGTTGCTGTGTAGTTCCTTCCGCTTGAATAGGGATGTTAGCATCGGAGAGAACTGCACGGATTCCAATGTCATTTCCGATCTGTCCACCAAGCTGCATGTTGAATGTTGAGTTCAAAACTAAAGATTGACTATTTCCAGCTGTAAGACCTCTACCGAAAGAGCCATTATAATTTAAGCCTTGAGGCAAAAGAGCAGTGTTTTCCTCCGACTTGGGAATGTCTAGGGAGATATAGACAACTTTATTTTCAATGCCTGTTTTGTAGCTGCGACCAATACTATCAGGGTAGTTATCTGCATAGTAACGGTATCTAGCGACGTAGAAGGAATCGTTGCTTGTTGTAGAATCAATGAGTAAGGCAATCAATTGATTACTGCTGTTAATTTGAAATGCTACATTACGTCTGCTTGGAAATCCTTTTATTTCCAGACTGCTAGGGATATAAAATGCTTCGCTTAGAGAATAATTCGTTCGAAAACCTATGAGCGTATCACTTTTTACTCGCGCTATTGTATCGGATTGTGATAACCCATTTGCTGCATAGATTAGACACAAAATAAAAACTAAAGTAAAATTACGCTTTATCACTTTTTAATGTGGCACTTTGTACTACTTGGAATTGTTTTGAAAGAGCTATGATTAACAGCTCCTAATACGCGTTAACGTGCAAAAATACTCAATTACAACTTGAAAGTGGACTACAGCATTATAGGCTTCCAGTTCCTGAAATTCAATTTAATAGAAGCTACTATTTGAGATAAATCTCACATTTCACGAATTAAGTAAATCCTTTGAACGTATCCTTATGTTTTTTTCGTGTTCTGGGACAGTGAAGACTCAAATCTTCTATTCAGATTGACAATGAATAGAACAATCGAACGTCGTGATTTTTGTTTAAAATTCTAATTCAAAAGACAAGGTTGTTTATTTTTTCCATATTGTGAATATATATATGCATGCTATCATGATATGTACTAATGTGGTTGTCAATATAGTAGTTGTTAATTGCTATATTTTTTTGAGAAATCTACATTATTCCTGAAGGTTTAGGATGTTTTTACCGTCTAACTATTGGAATCTTTGCTTAACTTTGTACTCGGCTTTGCCGATATAATTTCTACTCATGAACCATTTAAGGAATATATTTTTATTTATTCTCTTAGGTCTTCCTTGTTTGATTACAGCACAGGAATACAGATCAATAGATGGAAGAAGTAATAACATTTCGAATCCTGAATGGGGTGCCACTCATACACCTCTTGCACGATTAACAACAGTCGATTACACCGACGGAATATCTTCTCCAGCTGGACAAGATAGACTCAATCCAAGAGAAGTCAGCAATATACTTTTTGCACAGCAAGATCGAATTGACGATAAACTTGCGCTAAGTGATTTTGTGTGGGTTTTTGGACAATTCATTGACCATGATATCACGCTTGTTGAGAACTTCAGCTTTGACGAAAACCCAGAGGAAGCATTAATTATTGTGCCACCGGTTGGTGACCCATTTTTTGGACCGGGAGACTTCATTCCGATGATGCGCTCACTTGAGAGTCCTGGTAGTGGGACAGACATTGATAACCCAAGACAGCATGATAATGCAATAACTTCGTTTATAGATGCTTCCAGCATCTATGGAAGTGATAAAAGTAGAGCTTTGTGGCTTAGGTCTTTTCAAGACGGTAAACTTAGGACTTCAAGTGGTGATATGTTACCATGGAATACGATAGATGGTGAGTTCAATAGTCCGATTGATCAGGATGCACCATTTATGGAAACTTCTGGTTTGACGACGAAATCCTATGTAGCGGGCGATACTAGAGCTAACGAGAATCCGCTCTTGATTTCAATGCATACGATTTTTGTACGTGAGCATAATCTCGTTTGTGACGAAATTATTGCTCAAGATTCAAACTTGTCGGACGAAGAGATTTATCTGCAAGCTCGAAAGATTGTATCAGGCAAATTACAAGCGATAGTCTATAATGAATGGTTGCCATCGATGAATCTGAGTATTCCAGAGTACTCTGGATATGTGGATCAAATTAATCCTACAATTTCAAATGTTTTTTCAGCAGCCGCATTCAGAATGGGGCATACTCTGATTAATAGCAATATCATTCGGATGAAAAATGATGGCGAACTTATTGCTGCTGGAAATATATCGCTCAGAGATGCTTTCTTTAATCCTATCGCAGTTAATCTTGCTGGCGGAGTAGATCCTTTTATTAAGGGTATGGGAACCCAAATACAACAAGACTTTGATTGTAAGGTAGTAAATGATGTTCGAAATTTTTTATTTGGCATTCCTAGTGCTGGCGGACTTGACTTAGCAGCGATTAATATCAATCGTGGTAGAGAAAGAGGATTGCCAGATTATAATACAGTTCGAGCAGATTTCGGTTTGCCAAGAATTTCAGATTTCTCAGACCTCTGTTCGATTCCAGAGATCGCCAATCTTCTTGAAGAGATTTATGGTTCTATCGATAATATTGATCCATGGGTTGGTATGCTAGCCGAAGATCATCTTCCAAATTCGTTATTTGGAGAGCTGGTCATGAAAATTCTAGAATCACAATTTCGAGTATTGAGAGATGGTGACAGATTCTACTTCGAAAATGATAATGATTTGTCAGAAGAGTGGAAAGGTATAGTTAGAAATTCCACATTGAATAGTATTGTTATGAGGAATTCATCTATCGATCTTATGCAAAATAATCTATTTGTTGCGATGGATCATGATGATATACCGACCGGCCCGGAAGTAGCCTATGAAAATCTGAACATGGCTGTTTATCCAAATCCTATTGTTGACCACTTTTATCTCAAAGTTTTTAGCGAGGAAGCATCCGAAGCAAATCTGCGTGTCTACGATATGAGTGGGCAAATAGTCAAAGAGTTGAATTTTAAATTGAATGAAGGAATCAACAATGAGTTGATCTATCTCGACGAAAACTTAGAAACTGGTATATATCAGATTTACTTAGAGTCAGGATCTAATTACTCGATTTCGCGATTGGTCAAAATATGATCCATAAAATAAATTGAACAACTGATAGTCTTAGTTGCTTAATGTTGTATTTCTCCGCTCAAATGCTCGATCAGCGTGTTTCCATCTTCTGTGAGACCATAGCCAACTTTCTGGGTTAATTTCGATTCTTTTTTCAAGCTTTTTCATGAAGGATTTGGTAATCTCGCCTTTCTCAACTTCGATTGCAATGTCCTCATGTACCCACTCTAAGCTAATTGTGTAGTAGCCTCTATCTACCCTTTGAATATCGCAATAAATTACAGGTAGTTTGTATTGTTGATAGTACTTCTCGATGCCGTGAAGACAAGGTGTTTCAACGCCTAGAAATCTCGTCCAGATAGCTAATTCTGGCTTTGTAGGTGATTGGTCGGCCGCCATTAAAAAGATAGCATTTTTGTCATGGTAATTCTTGAAGTATTGAGACGTGTCATTGATGTCTGCAAGCACGGTCCCTGACGAAGCTCTCTTGCGCAACATATACCTATTTATGTATTCGTTAGTCAAAGGCTTGTATAAACCAATGATCTTGTGCTTCAAGAAATAATTGGGTGAAAATGCTCCCCATTCCCAATTGTTGAAGTGCCCAGTTACTAGTATGACACTTTTTTGTTGCTTAAAAGTATCTTCTAGGATTTCAGGATTTACCCATTTATGTCGCTTCTGAAGTGTATCTTTGGACATTGAAAATCCCTTGATACTCTCCAGCATAATATCCGCAAGATTTCTATAAATTTCTCTTATGTCAGGTCCAATCTTGTCAGAATAAATCGAGTCTTTTATCAAATCTAGATTTTCTTTTATTACTTGATAGCGGTATCTTAGCACTCGATGAAGTAGAAACGCTACAAAATCACTTAGTTTGTACATCATCCAGAATGGTACAAACTTGAAGCCAAATACAAAAAACCGAAAGAAAAAATAGTTGATTATCTTCATTGCGGGTGCAAATATATAAGTAATATGAATAGAAGAGGATTTATAGGTAAATTGGGTGCGGTTACAGCTGTAGGTGCAGCTATTAATCTCGAAGACTGTGTCTTGCCAGCAAGAAAGTCATTTTTTATCGCTACTTGGAATAATCAAGAAGCTGTTAAGACTGCCCAAAGTCATTATTCTAAATCTCTGCCTCTGCTAGATTCTATTGTCAAGGGAATCAATACGGTCGAAGATAATCCTCTAGATCAATCGGTCGGCTATGGTGGAAGACCTGATCGGGAAGGTAAAGTTACTTTGGATGCTTGTGTGATGGATCATGAAGGGAATGCCGGTTCTGTGGTATTTCTTCAAAATATTAAATATGCTATTTCACTTGCGCATGATGTTCTTAAGTACACACCACATGTTATTCTAGCAGGGGAAGGAGCTAGACAGTTTGCACTTTCTCGAGGTTATAGTGAAACTCAAATGTTGACAGATTCAGCAAAGAAGCAGTACGAAACTTGGCTAGAGGAAAAGGAATATAAACCGATTATAAATATTGAGAATCACGATACTATAGGAATGCTTGGTTTCTCTGATGATGGCAGGCTCAGTGGAGGTTGTTCAACAAGTGGTCTCTCATATAAAATGCATGGTAGAGTAGGAGACTCTCCCATAATTGGCGCGGGATTGTACGTGGATAATGAAGTGGGTGCTTGCGTTGCAACTGGACTAGGTGAGAAAGTCTTGACTTCGCTTTCAGCATTTCTAGTGGTAGAGTTCATTAGACAAGGTTTAAGTCCATCAGCTGCATGCAAAAAAGCTTTGGAGAGAATAATTCAGAAGGAAGTTGCTAAACCGGACTTTCAAGTTGGCTTAATTGCTATTGATAAGAAGGGTGGTCATGGAGGATTTTCTATATTTAATGGCTTTCAATATGCGCATGCAGATCAGAAGAAAACTTCGCTGTACGAATGCGACTATTTTTATGAATATGAATAGCTTATCTTAAGATTGGCATTTTTTTTGCAGTTAGAAAGCTATTAACAAACCATAATGTAATACATGTTAGTTAAAACCATCCTGGCAGATCGGGAAACGATTTTTTTAGATGGTCTTGAGTCGTTATTGACTTCAGGCGAGCAATTCTTCTACAGAATAGTTGGCAGATGCAACTCGAGTAGTGAACTTATGGAGAAGTTGGATTATACTGATGTCAATTTGCTCATTACAGAGATTAACCTCGGAGACAATGAATCAACCGATTTTTTGAAAGATATCCGGAAGAATAACAAAGATTTAAGCATATGTGTATTAAGCTCTTACACGGCTGATAAATTTGTACGTGGAGCATTTGTTAATGGAGCGGACGGATTTGTATCAAAGTATAATGATATCAAAGAACTCCTACGGGCACTTGCTACGATATCCAATGGTAAGACTTTCTTGTCTGAGGGGCTTCAAATGACACCTTCTCTTCAAAAAAATCCGTCCAATGATAATGAAAACAAGAATTCATTTATTGATGAATTTCAATTAATAGAAAAACTGACAAAAAGAGAAATGCAGGTACTCCAGCAGATTGCGCAAGCAAAAACAAATGGAGAGATAGGTAAACAACTATTCATTTCAGATCAAACAGTTGGAGTACATAGAAAAAATATTATGCGGAAGCTTTCTTTGAGGAATACGAATGCCTTAATAAAATTTGCCTACGATAATGGCTTAGTCTAGAAGAAGGGCTTTTGCCCAAAAGATTTGTTTTGTAAATGACTGTCAGAATGCTGAATAGTCTGATGGTAATTACTTACATCTTGAATCAAACTGCGGTGAAACCTTGCTCAAACACTTAAGTTATTTTTTTTTGCAAAAGCATGCTCAAGCAGCTTTTTGGATAAAACTGTACTCATTGTGTTAGATTGAGTTTGCAGTGCCTACGATTTTTGCTATCGGAGTGTTAGTAATTGATTCAAACCCTCAAGTTGAAGAAACTTGAAGAACATAGGTGCTTTTGCGGTCTGCCATTTGATATAGTTCAAAAGGCAGATCGTTTTATGTTTTGGTGTATTATATAGAAATTTATTTAATATATACACTGCAACCGCTTATTTATTATTAATTTTGACCTTTGGCCCCCCCCTGCTTTTTGGAAGGCTGAAAACCATATTGCTCATAACGAATTTTTGTATGAAAAAAATAAGTACGTTCATTTTTGGAATTTTCATGTTCCAAATGGCATTCTCGCAAGTACAATTCAATATTTCTGACGATTCTGGAAATAGCGGTCAGTCTGTTTCCATAGATGTTCGAGTCTCCGACTTCGTTGACATATCATCAATGCAGTTTTCTATAAACTGGGATCCTACAGTAATGGAGTATTCAACGATAGAAAATATTTCTACAGTTGTGCCGCAATTTAACATTAACTTTTTTGGAACGCCAGATCAACCGAGTATCGACGAAGGAGAGCTTTCAGTCACTTGGAATCAAACCAGTACGGAAGGATTTACTATTCCTGAGCAAAACCACTTGCTTTTTACATTAGTGTGTGATTTAACCGGTGACCCTTGTGATGAGACTGATGTAGTTCTTAGTAATGTGCCGAGAGTAATAGAATTCATTGATGGCGATGGTAACCTTGTCGGTACAGCTTCAAATGACGGAACAGCTTCGATCAATGGTTCTAATTGTGGTAACACCGATGGAGAAATTGATATCATGATATCAAATGAAATCGCTACTTCAGGTGGGTCAGTTTGTTTTGAGGTGACTGTTGACGATTTTCTAAATGTTAACTCAGCAGAAATTCCAATTCAATGGAATACGGCGCAGCTAACAAATGCCTCCGTAGAAAATGAAGTATTAAATGGTGCAATTGTGGCGATTAATGATACAGAAGGAACTATCCGATATTTGTGGCAAGATTTTACATTTGAAAATCCTGCTAATCTAGATAATGGTACCAAGTTGTTTGATGTTTGCTTCGATGTTACTGCAAATTCTGGAGTGAGTGCATGCATGACCATAGAAGATATTGTAGATGTTCCACCTAATTTTTCAATTGCCTTTCTCAATGAAGATGAAGAGTCAATTCCTTTTACAATTGATGACGGTGGATGCGCCTTTGTGCAAGGTGGATCCTCAGATGTAACTTTTTACTACGAAGATACGGAATTGGTCCTTGGAGCTAATGTATGTATACCTGTAAAAGTTAGAAATTTTGACGACATTCAGTCTTTTCAGTACGCGATGGATTTTAATGCGTCGGATTTAACATATACTGGTGTTAGTGATCTCAATAGTGACTTGTCAATATCCCAAGGAGACTTCAATCTTAACGACGTAGATAATTTTAGAGTAAGTTGGGCAGACTTAAGCGGAGCTGGAGTTGATCTCGCCAACGAAGTAACAGCATTTTCCGTATGTTTTGATGTAGGGGGAGACTGTGACCAAACAACAGATTTAGATTTCACTGACAATGTACCAAATGGAATTGAGGTAACAGATATAACAAACGCAATTTTACCAGTTGTTTTTGAATCTGGAACTTTGACTATTATCTGTCCTTGTAATATCATGCAAGTAGATGCTGAATCAAATAATGTTTCGTGTTTTGGAGGTAGTGATGGTAATGTAACGGTAGTAGCTGAAGGTGGAAATGGTAATTATACATATGACTGGAGTAATGATCAAACAGGTCCTGTACTTAGTAATGTTCCAGCCGGTCTTTATACTGTGACCGTTTCAGATGGGGAGAATTGTAATACATCGGCTACATATGAGGTAACTCAGCCAGATCAAATAGTGATAACTGGAACAGCAACAGATGAATCTGTGAATTGTGATGGATCGATAGCTTCTATGGCAACAGGAGGTACAGGCAATCTCACTTTTTCTTGGTCTGATGATGGATCTATTACTAGTCCAAACAGATCTAACTTGTGTAAAGGAGAGTATTCTGTTACTGTAACTGACGCCAATGGATGTACTCAAACTAGTACTTTTACAATTGAGGCTGCACCTCTACAAGTTGTTGATGTTGTGATAAACGATGTATCTTGTTTTGGAGGGAATGACGGATCAATAATGCTAACAATACAAGGAGGCTGTGAACCGTACACTTCTAATTGGTCTGCAGGACCTACCAATCTTTCAGCAGGTTCATATACTGTTACAATAACTGATTCAACAGTACCAAATCCAAACGTAATTACTCAAACATATCCTATCAATCAACCAGATGAGCTTCTTATAGTTTCTCCGATAATTGTTGCGTCTGATGGTAGTAATGGTTCAATTGATGTCACTGTGCAAGGAGGTACAGAACAGTACACATATATGTGGACTCCTGGTAATCTAGCAACGCAGGATATTAATATGCTGTTTCCTGGAACTTATACACTCGTTGTTACGGATGCGAATGGTTGCATAACAAGTCAAGATTTTGTTGTACCAACTTTATTCATCGAAGTAATGCTAGAATCTAATCCTGACAATTTGTACAATGGGTTTGATGTTGCATGTGCAGGTGATTGTAATGGGATTATTGGTGGTGAAATAATAGTAGCAAACGGAGAAGTTACATTTACTTTGGATGGAAGTCCTACTTCTTTACCTATAACGGACTTGTGCCCTGGAACTTACGAAGTTGCTTTTACCGACGAAGACGGTCTGACAGGTGCACAAACAATCACAATTTTTGATGCAGATCCGATCACCGCTTCCGTTGAAAATACTACTGAGTGTAGCGAAGACAGTGATGGTGGAGCTCTTGTTACCGCAACTGGAGGAACTGGAAGTTTTGAATACGCATGGAGTACAACTAACGAGACAAGTGTGGAAGTTGCAAACCTAGAGAGCGGTCCATACACCGTTGTATTGACTGACGACAATGATTGTCAGTTTATGCTGAATGGTACCATGGATGAATGTGCTCCTGATGGTCCTTGTTATGAGGCTATTCCAGTCTTGACACCTAACGGGGATAATAAAAATGATCTATTTATAATATCTTGTATTGATAATACAAACAACACATTGTTCATTTATGATAGATACGGACGAAGTGTTTACGAACAATCCAACTACGATAACACGTGGATGGGTACAAATAACTCCGGATCAGATTTGATAGAGAATGGCTACATGTGGGTACTAGAAGTAATCACAGATGATGGAGGACGAGAGATATATAAAGGTACCGTTACTATTCTAAGATCAACATACTAACTATAAGAAACACTAATCATAGCGTTCTTACATAACTTTTATAAAGTAAGTGATGAAAAAACTATACATATTATTAACATTTTGCTTTTTCGCCTTAGTTGCACAAGCACAGGAAGAATATATTTTTACCCAGTATTTTCTAAACCCTGCTACTATTAATCCAGGAGCAACAGGTTTTGAAGGAACAAACAATATTCTTTTCAATTACAGAAACAATTGGAGTGGATTTCCTGATTCACCACAATCGTACCAAGCTAACTATAATGGTGAAGTTGCTCCAAATGTTGGTCTAGGTGCAAATCTCCTGAGCGATCAATTCGCTAATTTGGGATCAGTACGAGCAGATTTGTCTTTCGCTTATATGATAAAGGGAGAGAGTTACAAGATAGGTGCTGGTATTTCAACTAGGTTTCAACAATATCGAGTCTCTGGTGTAGATCTAGGGAATCCACTTGTAGACGAAAGTGACGAGATGTTATTGGATCGTTTGAATGATGGACAGTTTTTCGAAACAAGTCTAGGTTTTCATGGTTTGCTCAGCAATGGGTTATTTTTTGATTTAGCTTTTCCAAGTCTGGTAAGATCACAATTAAATAATCCTGATGACATCGTAGAGAGCAGCGCTTCTTTCAATTACTTTTTCGGCCTAGGGTACCCATTGCAGATTCGCGACTATGACATGGTCGTAGAGCCTAGCTTTTATGTGAAGAAATTCAGAAACGTACCATTGCACGTTGATTTCAATGCGCTCATGAAGTTTATGGATGGAAAGCTACTAAGTGGCATTACTTATTCAAACGGAGCCGATAATAGATTGGGCTTTTTAATAGGAACACAGATTAATACCTTGGCATTTAATTACTCATACAATATATCATTTCATGATTTCCAACAATTCAATAATGGAGGTCACGAGATAGGCTTAGCTCTAAAGCTGGGACAGCAAAAAGAGGCTGAAAAAATGCCTGCAGAAAAATAAACTTACTAAGTTTTACAAGATGTTCAAACGGTATATTTTAGATATTAAGATATTATATAATATAAAAAATACCATTTGTTATGTATATATACACAAAAGCTAAAACGTATCTTTGTGTTGTTGAAAGCTCATTAAAGTAAAAGACGAATTAAGATTACTTAGAGCAAATTCAGCAGAATAAGAAACTCTGGGCCCTTACAGCCCAACTACAACTACACAGACAAGCGCTTAAGAAACGCAAGTCATTCCTTTCGACATGAGGTTATATTATTCCCCTTGCAATGTGTAAGGGGTTGCTAGTTTGATTTTTTAAACTTGAAACTATATTTATTTATTAACCTAAACTCAATCTCATGATGAAGATGAAATTTTCTTTTATCAAGAATGCAGTTCTCTCTGCTTTCTTACTTCTTTTCTTCGTATGCGTTGGTAGTAATGTGTCTGCACAGTCATTCAATACGGATGGTTCGCAGAGTATACCTGCCCTTAAAGAGTACTCTGGTTCATTTCTAGACAAAGCTGATGCAGTCATTGCATTTCAAGCTGAGTTCGATGGATTGAATTCAAGTGTTCCTAACGGTGGTATCGCAGAAGCTACTCACTCTGTGAAGAAAGAATTCATTCTAAGTGCAGTAATGACACTTAAGATGGATGGTACTGTTGAAACTGCATTAACAACAGCTTATCACAAAGCTGTAGCTGTAAGCTCAAACATGGCTGTTAGTGTGGACAACGACGCTATTCTTACTTATTATGCTGACATGCTTAGCAACTAATTAATCCAATAACTCAGTTTTAAAATTAAAACTCAATCTTATGAAAAAATTTTTTCCTAAATATTCTTACCTACTTGTATTAGCGATCGCTATGTTCTCTGTACAGGTTGGTATGAGTCAAACAACCGTCACGGTGGATTACACTACAGGTGGATTCAATGGTGAGAACGGTTGGAAACTTGTCGATGTTACCGCTGGTACAGAGATTGCATGTTTTAACAACCCTCCAGGCGTTGCTAATACATACACAATCACAGATGGTAACGAATTTGAACTTCAAGGTTATGAAACTTTTGGAGATGGATGGTGTCCTCCTGCTAATATCAATTTGTCTTTGAATCTACCAGGTGGTGGTTCAATCGAATTGTATGACGGCAATACAGGCGCATCTGGTAATGGTGCAGCCTCATGTGGCAATGCAGCAGCAGGACAAGGCGCTATTGCCTTTTCTGGCGTAATTGCTCTTCCAAATTGTCAGCTGACTGTTCCTGCGGATATAACAGCTTCGACTCTACCTGGAACATGTGAAGGTGGTTTCGTGGAATTCGCATTGCCTACAGCTAATGAGGATTGTCTTGGTGTCCCGGCATGTCTTGTTGATGTGTCTTCTGGAGTTCAGCAATTAAATATGCAGACTACTCTTGCGCAAACAGATTTTGATATTACAGGTGTTCCTACTTTTGCAGCTGCAGAAGTTGCAATTACTGGTAATTGGAATTCTGATAATAGTTTCCAAACAGAAACTCCTGACGTTTTTGTTGATGGTATCTTTATCGGAACACTGAATTTTGGTGGTGCTGATTGTGCTGCAACAGATATTTTCTTGTCAATGAGTGCTGCTGATTACAATACTGCAGCAGCAGATGGTACACTTAGTATCACGATTGGTGCTGATTCTGATGTAAACAACTTCTGTGCTTCAAATACTATCGAATTGAACTTCGCTGTACCTGAGTGTACTGCAATTGCAGTTAATGATTACAATGGTACTGAAGATGCATCAGACATTTATCCATTGGGTGAGACTGTAGTATGCTGGACTTCTGCAGATGTCTCTGGTTTAGAGGTAGTTGAATGTCATACAGTAACGATAGAAGACCTTGAAGGTCCTGTATTTGCTAACTGCCTGAGTGATTTAACTATTACTTTAGATCCAGGTGACTGTAATTATACATTAAATTTTGATACTACTGCAACTGATAACTGTCCTCCAACTGTAGGAACAGTAGCTGGTCCTTTTTGTGATCCATGTGCTGATCCAACAGGTGGTTCTGCGTTAGCATGTAGTGGTGGTACTAACTCATTCATTCAAGCAATTACTTTGCCAAATGCAGGTATAGTAAGTGGATTTGTTTTTAATCAAGAATCTTTTGGTACGGCTCCAAATGTAACTATCAATGTGTACGAAAATGATGGTTCTGGTAATGTTCCTTACGAAGGTGGTGGATTTACTCCTTTATACTCAGAGACTTTTGCACTGGATGCAGGTAATGATGGATCTTGTGTAACTCTTGAGTTCGCTGAAGATGTTGAAGTTACTGTAGCAAGTTTATGGTTAGAGGTTTATACTACATCTGGTAGAGCTGTGCAAACACCTCCTACGTGCGATGGTAACTCTGCAACAGGTATGTTGTCTTACTTAGTAGGACCTGCATGTGGCATTAATACACCTACATTAGCATCAGGAATTGGATTTGCTTTAGATGCTTCTTTCGCAGTATTATATGCTGGAGGAGGAACTGAAGTTGTGCAAGATTCTGAACTAGGTAATGGAGATGTATTCCCAATCGGAACTACAGTTGTTCAATATACTGCTATTGACGGTTCTGGAAATACTACTGTTTGTTCATTCAATGTAACTGTTGAAGAGTATCCAGAAGAATTGCAAACAAGCGTTCTTGCATGTAACGGTGGAATTAACTTCTCTGTTGATGCATCTTGTACTGCAGTAATTACTGCTGATATGGTATTAGAAGGTGGACCTTACGGATGTTACGAAGATTTCGTTCTTGAAATTTCTGGAATTCCTGCAGGTGCTATGACTGGCAACGGAACAAATGCTGTTGAGATCAGTGCTGATCTAATCGCTGAATTCGTTGCAAACGGTGTGTATGGACCTTTCGAAATATCTGTTTTTGATCCAGAAGCAATGAATAATTCTTGCTGGCATGGAGATTTCATGTTAGAAGATAAGTTAGCTCCTGTATTTGAATGTGATAATGATGTAACAATTGCTTGTACTACTGATAATGCGCCGTCAACGGCTACAAACCCTTCAGGTGCTTTAAGCTTGGGTGCAGAACCTGGTACGGCTATCGTTAGTAATGCTCCTGAATTCACAACTGATCCTATTAGTATAGCTGGTTTACCTGCTGGTGCAGTAATTACAGAGATCTCTTTAGATCTTGATATTTCACATACTTGGATTGGAGATTTAAATGTAACTCTAAATACTCCAAGTGGTGATTTCGTTGTTATTCCTCAGTCTTTCGGTTGTGCAAATGATAATATTGATGCAACTTTCATTGATGGAGGAGATCCTTTGGCATGTACAGCAAATAATCCTTCTGTAACTGGTACAGTTGAGCCTGCTGATCCTTTTGCTGCTTTAGTTGGATCTTCTGCAGTTGGAGATTTCTCTTTAACTGTTAGTGATGATGTTGGAGGTGATGAAGGTACATTGAACTCTTTTGCAATTAATGTTGCATGGGAAGTTGTACTACCTAGTACTCCGGCTATTGTTTCTGATGATTGTTCAGCTGTAACAGTTGAGTACTCTGATGTAGTTGAAGATGGTGACTGTACTTCTGATTTTGCAAGTGTAATTACTAGAACATGGACTGCGGTTGATGCTGCAGGTAATGTTGCTGAATCATGTGTTCAGACTATCTCTGTTACAAGAGAAACTCTTGCTACAATCACTCTTCCTTCAAATTGGGATGGACTACCTGGTAATAATCCAGTAATCGAATGTGATGCTACAGTGTTGAATGGTGCTGGTGAATTGGATCCAGGATTCTATGGTTCTCCATCAGGAGCTGGTGCATGTGGAACAATTATATCTTACTATACTGATGTAGTTCTACCAATTTGTGACGATGCTTGCTCTTATAGCAATAGCACTTACAAAGTAGTTAGAAAATGGACTATTTTAGACTGGTGTACAGGAGAAATTCTTGAGCCAACTCAAATCTTGAAAGTTGTTGATACAACTGCTCCAGTATTGAGTGAATTGAATGATATTACAGTATCTACTGATATTTGGGGTTGCGGTGCAACTATCGAATTACCAGTTGCTGCTGCTACTGATAACTGTACTGCTGATGAAAGCATCTCATATGTTTGGTCTTCTTCTGCTGGTACATACAATGCACAAAACAATACTTTCGTATTAGCTGATCCTGCACAAACTGCACCTGGTGCTCCAGTTGTAATTACTGCTACAGCTTCTGATTGTTGTGGAAATAGCTCAACAACTTCTTTCGAAGTAACTGTTGCTGATTTAGTACCACCAGTTGTTGTTGCTGAAACTACAAGAACAGTTTCTTTAACAACTGACGGAACTGCTAAGATTTTTGCTGAAAGTTTTGATGATGGATCTCACGATGGATGTGGACCAATCGGATTCTCTGTTAAGAGAATGGATAACGGTTCTCCATGTACGTCTGTTTTTACATCTGCTGAGAATTTTGATAATGCAAACTTTACAGATAAAGTATTTTTCTGTTGTGCTGATACAGATCCAGTAATGGTTCAGTTCAGAGTTTGTGATGATGCTGATATGAATGGAATCACTGGCTCATTCGGTGACAACTGTAATACTGCAATGGTAGAAGTAGTTGTTCAGGATAAGTTGGCTCCAGTTATCGTATGTCCTCCAAACACAGAGATCTCTTGTATCGATCTTGCTGGAATTGATTTAACTGACACTGATTTACTAGATGGTTTATTTGGTGCTGCACAAGGTGCAGGAACTTGTGATGTTGAAATCACTCAAGTTGCTGTTGGTAATGAAAACTGTGGAGCTGGAGTAATCTTCAGAAACTTTACAGCTACAAATGCTGCTGGAAGTAGTTCTTGTCAACAAATTATTACTGTAACTGCAGGTACTACAAACACTTTGACTTGTGACAGAATTAGTTTTGCTGGCTTGAATAACGGTACTTACAACTGGTGTGCTGTGAATGACGGTATCAATGATAATGATGACGATCTTCCTGCTGTTCAGATTGAATGTCAAGGTAGTCTTGATGTTCCTGAATTGGATATCGACATCAATGGTCTTTGTACTGAAGCTGGTGTAAGTATTGAAGTTGACACATTCCAGTTCGCTGGTGGTGCATGTCAGAAGTACTTAGTACACTACGAAGTTATCGATCAGTGTTTATTTGATGAGAACTATGTTGATCCAGTAACAGGTCAGACTGATCCTTACAACTCAGATAACGGATACTTCGAGTTCTACTTGGAAATCGATGCATTCGATAATGAAGATCCAGTTCCAGCATGTGAAGATATCACTGTTGCTGCTGGTAGTTGTACTGGTATTAATGCTGAAATCACAGTTACTGCTACAGATAATTGTACAGATCCTGAATTCTTTGGTTTCCAATGGAGACTGGATGTAGGAGCTAACAATACAATTGACTTCCCTGCTTCAGGATGGTATGCTTCTTCTAGCGTTACTCCTGGTCAAGTTGGTCTTTCTGAGTTCCCTATCGGAACACACAGAGTTTTCTGGATCATCTCTGATGGTTGTGGAAACGATGCGACTTGTAGCCAATTAGTTACAATTACTGCGAATGAAAAGGAACCTACACCTTATTGCTTTGATGGTTTAGCTACTGCAGTTATGCCAAGTACTGGAACAGTTGCTCTTTGGGCAAATGATTTCGATGCAGGTTCTTTCGACAATTGTCCTGGTGAATTAGTATTCTCTATGGTTCCTGAGCAAGATGTAGTTGATTTAACTGCAGACGAAGCTTATGACCTATCTTTCACAGGTACTCAGCAGCCAAATGGCGACTACGGTTGGGAATTTGACTGTTCTTATATTGAAAACGGTATTAGTGCTGTTATCGAAGTAAGAGTTTATGTAACTGATGTTGATGGTAACTGGGATTACTGTACTGCAAGCTTGAGATTAGATGATAATTTCGATGCATGTGAGGACGGTGCAGGTACTGTTACATACAATGTAACTGGTAAATTACAAACTGAATCTGGTGATGATGTTGCTGATACTGACGTAACTGTTGAAGCTAATTTCCCTGAGTTCCCTATGACGGAAACTGTAACAGGAGGTTATTCTTTCGATCTAGTTGAGTTAGTTGATTACAGCATAATTCCAGCTAAGAATGATAATCACTTGAACGGTGTTACTACACTAGATATCGTTATGATTCAGAAGCATATCTTAGGATTGGATCTATTAGATTCTCCTTACCAATTGATTGCTGCTGATGTGAACAACGATTGTAATGTAACTGGTTCTGACCTAGTTCAAGTTAGAAAGTTGATCTTAGGTAAATATCCAAACGAGCAATTCCCAAGTAATGACTCTTGGAGATTTGTTGAGGGTGATTACAACTTCACTAACCCTGAAGCTCCTTGTAACTTCTCTGAAGTTGCTGAGATCTTTAACTTAAGTGCTGAGGAAATCAATGATTTCGTTGCTATCAAAGTTGCTGATGTAAATGCTACTGCAGTTGCTAATGCTACAATGACAGCTGAAACGAGATCTGCTGATAACCTTGATTTTGTAGTTGTTGATCAAACTTTATCTGCTGGAACTAACAGAGTTGATGTACTTGCAAAAGACTTCAATGAAGTATACGGATTCCAATACACAATGAGCTTCAGCGGTGCTGAGTTTGTAAGTGTTGAGGCAGGCGCACTAAACGTAACGGAGAATAACTTTGGTCTTAATGCAAATGGAAACTTACTTGTAAGCTTCGATAATGCTAACGGTGTTAGTGTTGCTGATGATGCAGTATTGTTTACAATTGTTGTTAATGCTTCTAATAACACATTAGTTAGCGATGCAATTTCTATGAATTCAAATGGTGTAGCTGCTGAAGCTTACATCGGAAGAAACTTAGAAGTTCTAGGTTCTGACATCGTGTTTAGAACGAACGAAGGTGATGTTGCTGCAAACGCATTCTCATTATTCCAAAACGAGCCGAATCCATTTAATGGAGCGACTGTAATTGGATTTGAATTGCCTGCAACTGCAGAAGCGACTCTAAGCGTTTATGACGTAACTGGTAAAGTACTATACACAAGAGTTAACACTTTCTCTAAAGGTTACAATACTGTAACTCTTACGAGAGATGAGTTGGCTTCAACTGGTGTTCTTTACTACAAGCTAGAAAGCGGAAATAATGTCGCTACGATGAAGATGATCATTATTGACTAGTCAATAGATCAAATTCTAAGTAGCCGGAAATAAAATCGGTTTTTGGGATGGCCTCTCTCCAAGTTATTTGGAGGGGGGCTTTTTTATTGTCATTATTGCTGCACAGCAGGTGACTCACAATTTGTGATATTCTTAGGATATATTTAGGTATTACATCCTTTCTGGTTAACTACATTGGTAGCATTGTATCTCGTAGTCTGTAAATGACATAACTGTTGCTTGTATTTACCTTTTAAGTTTTAGACCCCTATCTAGTAAACTAGATAGGGGTTTTGTTATATGATTACTGTGTAAGAGTTCTAGTCTTGACAGTTGTGATGAAGTAGATGATATTTAGCTTAGGTATTTCTATTATTAGGACTTAGTATAAGTCAATTAAGCTTATCTGGGAAGGTAGGAATTAGTCTAATTCAGATTGGACGAGTGTGCAGTATTCCTGGGATTGTGGAGTAAAAGACATGCACACAAAGGTAGTCTTCAGGTGGATAGGTGATAGTTATTCTGTAAGCCATCACCAGCCTTGAAGGAAGAAACGTCAATCGGTATTGGTCAGAATTATTGTATGTATTTTAAGACCTAGTCATTGTTGATCTTCTTCATTTATGCGGGCATCATATGATATTTGAGACATCCACAAGTTATTCTTTATAATCTTCTTAAAGGAGTGAAATCTTGTTTAATACGTTGTTCAATAAGGAGATACTGCTTTCATTAGATGATTAACGTCCTTATAATATGCAAGAAGTCAAAAAATTTATATTTAAATATATAGTATTTTTATAAGTAAAAATCTGAATATCAATAAGTTATAATGTATTTAAAATTTTATATTTTTAAAATACCAAAAAATAGGTATATGAACATATTAAAAGAAAGTCTTATATTTGAGGCAAGTTGTATAAAGCAACCAAAATCGTGCCAAGAATTGAACCGTTTGGCATTATGGACTTCTTAACCAGAAGTTCGTCCTGAACCATCCAAGTAGTAATAGATCCAATGCACCGATCTCGGCGCAAGTAATTTGAAATCAGTATTAATTTTTATAACAAGGGATTTGACAAGACTCATATTCCCCAAACAGTATTTTAAATCTAAAAGATGGATCTTATGGAAAAATCAAATCTTAAATTAAATTATGCAATCAAAAGTTTGAGCAGCTTATTGTTTTTGTTCCTTTTGGTTGGTAACTCGAGCATTTATGCTCAATGTGCCCTTGGTGTCAATCTAGAAACACAAGTATCGCTTGACCAAGATTGTCAGGCAGAAATAACACCTGAAATGGTATTAAACGATCAAAGTACCTCTTGCCCTGGAGGGATTTTTAGTGCAGTGGTTACAGACCTTAACGAGGTGCCAATTCCGTCTTCACCAATTGTTACTAGCGATTACATCGATCAGACACTTATTGTGGAAATCACTGATGAGGTTAGTGGTAATACAGCATGGGGCTATCTTCTAATCGAGGATAAACTTGCTCCAGTATTTGATTGTGTGGACGTTACGGTTGGTTGCTCTGACGTTGCAAGTTTTGTACCAAATGTTAGTGACGGATGTGACCCTAACCCGACAGTAATGTTATTATCACAGTCGGAAGTTGTTTTAAATTGTGACCCTGACTATATCAAGGAAATTACACGCGTGTATCAGGCAACTGATGCAAGTGGTAATGTTTCAGCGACTTGTTCTCAAGTTATTACAGTGGAGAGAGTTGACTTTACAACATTAGCTTTTCCTGATGATTTGTCGCAAGGTGGCGGTAATCCAATACAATGTGACGAATCTTATCCTGTCGATTCAGAAGGAAATCCTGATCCGTCGTTTACTGGAGTTCCCACTATAAATGGTGCAAGTATATTTCCTAATACCGACTTATCTTGTAACACTGTGGTATCATATAATGATTTAGTATTACCTACAATTGAGGGTGTTCAAAAAATTATGAGAGAGTGGATTGTGAATGAGTGGTTTTGTAATACCAGCAATATGGTTACATATATTCAAATAATTGAGATTGTTGATGATGAAGGCCCCGTTGTATCTGATTGTCCAGATGATTATACGGTTTCAACATCAGCTGGGACGAATTGTGAGGCAATCATTATTCTTCCATCTCTTACTGCAACAGATGCTTGTGGTACTGTAAGCGCTGTGGATGTAGTCTATCCTGGTGGATTTCTAAATAATAGTAATGGCGGGTTAGTTGTCTTGCCTCTCGGTGTGAATGCGGTTACTTACACATTGTATGATAACCATAATAATACTTCGACTTGCACGTTCAATGTTACTGTTGAAGACAATACTCCACCCGTTGTAGTTTGTGATCAAAATACAGTTGTGAGTCTTTCGATTGACGGTACAGCGATTGTTAACGCTTTTTCTTTTGATGATGGTTCTTATGATGATTGTACGGACGTTGAGTTTTCTGTAAGAAGAATGGACAATGGCGGCTCTTGTGATTTTGATGATACATTTAGCCCAACGGTAACGTTTTGCTGTGCTGACATTGGATCAGATGTTATGGTTATCTTACGAGTAGTTGATGAGTATGGTAACCTGAATGAATGTATGGTAAACGTTGAGGTACAAGATAAATTACCTCCAGCAATTACTTGTCCACCGAACCTTACAGTAGACTGTGGTACTCCTTTTGATCCTGAAGATTTAGCAATTGATTTTGGATCTGCGGATGCAGCGGATAATTGTTCTTTCACAATGACTGAAACTTCATCTATCAATCTTGATCAATGTGGTGTTGGTACGATTGTCAGAATATTTACAGCAACTGATCCTAATGGTTCTGTACAATGTACACAAATTATAACATTTGTAAACAATGAGCCTTTTGTTGAATCTGATATAACATGGCCAAGTGATGTAACGATTAACGATTGTGTTGATCCTTCTACTCTTCATCCAGATCAGACAGGTTATCCTGCATTTACAGAAGATGCTTGCGATGCTGTAGGTTTCGATTGGGATGATAAGACATTTACAGTTGTTAATGGGGACAATGCATGTTTCAAAATAATCAGAACTTGGGAAGTACTTGACTGGTGTCAAAATAACAATGGTAATTACCAAACTTGGACTTACCAGCAGACAATTAAAGTTACTAATACGGATGATCCTGTATTTACTGGTACATATGAAGATTTAATGGAGTGTACATTTGATGAAGAATGTCTTGACGGATTCATCGCACTAGGTGCAGAAGCAGGTGATGCATGTACAGATGAATTGATTTGGTCTTATCAAATTGACGCATTCAATGACGGAAGTTTTGATATTATCTCAGATGTTTCAATTGGCGAGTCAGTTGATGCTTCGGGTACATATCCAATAGGAAATCACAGAATTGTATATATAGCTGAAGATGGATGTGGAAATCAAGTTTCACAAACTCAGTTGTTCTCTATAGTAAATTGTTTAACACCTACACCATTCTGCCTTGATGGTTTAGCTATCGAGCTTATGCCAGTTGACACAGATGATGACGGTGAAGCTGATTTTGGAATGGTTGATGTGTTGGCAAGTGATTTTGACGCTGGTTCTTTCCACCAGTGTGGACTTCCAGTGACAGTTTCTTTCTCTGCTGAACCATTGGATACGAGTAGAACCTACACGTGTGATGATTTAGGTGAGAATACAGTTGAAATTTGGGCGCATGCATTTTTACCAAACGGAGATATCTTACAAGATTTCTGTATTGCATCACTTGATATTCAAGCGAATAATGGAATTTGTGACGGTGCCACAAGTAGTACAGTAGTTGTAATAGAAGGAGATATTGAAAATGAAATGAGTGAGAAGGCTAGCGATGTAAATCTTTCTTTGATAGGAAGCGAGTTTGTTACTACCACAAATACAGATGGCGCTTACTCTTTCCCTGCAATGCCAATTGGTGGAGCATATGAATTGATTCCTAACAAGCCAGAAGATGATCACCTAAATGGTATCACGACTTTGGATATTATAGTAATTCAGAAGCATATTTTAGGTCTAGAGATTCTAGATTCTCCTTATAAGGTGATTGCAGCTGATGTAAATAACGATGAGAAAGTATCTGGTGCAGATATAATCGGACTAAGAAAGCTAATCTTAGGAGTATACGAACAGTTCCCTGCCAATGATGATTGGAGATTTGTTGACAAGGCATATACTTTCCTTAATTCAGAGAATCCTTTGAATGAGGACTTCACTGAAACTTATGAGATCCAGTCACTTAATGCAGATATGGAAATTGATTTTGTTTCTATTAAAGTGGGTGATGTAAATAGCACTGCGAAAGTGAATTTCGATAGTCAGAATGCTGACACTAGATCAGCTGAAGTATTTACTATGAGTGCAAATGACAAGGCATTTGAAGTAAATGAAGAAGTTGTATTGGAATTGACTGCTTCAGAAGCTTCTGAGCTGTATGGAATGCAATATACAATGAAGTTCAACGATATGTACTTGGCATTTGATCGAATTGAATCTACAAGATTTGATATGACACCAAACGTAAACATTGGATTGAATAGAATCGATCAAGGTATTGTTTCTGTATCTGTTTCAGATTCTAGATTGATAGATATTGATTCTGATGAAGTATTGTTTAATGTATACTTCACAGCAAATAGAGCTGGACAATTGAGTGGAAATGTAACATTGAACTCAGATGTAACTACGGCAGAAGCTTACGATGAAAATCTAGAAGTAATGGACATGAATGTTGAATTCAGGAACAATGAAGGTGAAGAAGTTACTTCATCTCCGTTTGTACTGTATCAAAACGTACCGAATCCATTTGGTGTAACTACAAACATCAGCTTTAATTTACCTAAGTCTACTACTGTGAATTTCTCAGTATTTGACGTAGCAGGTAAGTTAGTATACAATACAACAGGACTTTATTCTAAAGGAATGAATTCAATTGAATTGAATGTAGCTGATTTAGCAACTACTGGAGTACTTTACTACCAGATAGAAACAAAAGAGCAAACAGCAACTCGTAAAATGGTTGTCTTAAAATAATACCTAATAGGTAAAAGATTGTTTACTGTTTTTGGGATGGGATCCCGATCCATAAAGTTGGATCGGGTCCTTTTTTTTGCCTAAATGGGATTAGGCTTTGTATCTCAACAACACTATTGAGTACTCGATTTTTCCTCAAGCTAGAGGTAGAGACTCTCCAGTCAGTGATTTTTGTATTTATTACTTGACAAAGATTGGCAATATCATTATCTGTGATGAAAATCTAGATTATATGGGAAAGTCAGCAGCCACAGTGGGAGATTCAGTTGCAGATCCATTACCTCCTGTATTGACCGGAATGGGAAGTTTACATGTTTTTATAGGGAAAAAACCAGTTTAGAAGGGAATTCCGGCAGCTGGGATCCCAGGATTACATACTGCCAAAAGGTTAGTGATGGTGTCATAAAGGGCCTAGAATCTGCGTCTAAGGCAGCATCAGGTACTCCTGCAGCGCTAGTCGCAATTGCGGCAGAAAATGCTGGTAAGGCAGCTGCTTTAGCAAGCATGGGAAGTACGATTTCCAGATTGGGAGCAATGGCGATTATTCACATGTGCAGCACTCCACTTCCTATACCACCACATGGGCCTGGGGTTGAATTGTCGAAGAATTTGCGAAGTCCAAAGACCGTAAGCTCATAATCAAAATGGTAAAATTACAAAATGATCCTTTTTATGTGGAGTGTAATAAGGTTGCAACATTCAAAGCAGAAATGGACAAGATTAGAGATAAGTAGGACGCTGCTATGGAAAAAGAATAGTAGAAAGATGAAATATATTCTTGGACACACTATACGAGATTAGAGTTACGAGAATAAGATTGAAGAAGCACTAAGCATTGATTTTCTGGTATTGATCAATACAGAAAGCTACTATGTGTGAACTAATGATGAAGCTTTATTCTTTTTCTTTGTTTAAGCTGATAAATTATAGCAGATTTGCGCTCCTGAGATATGGAAACGGAGGATTGGCCGAGTGGCTTAAGGCGCACGCTTGGAAAGCGTGTATGCGTGAGAAACGTATCGAGGGTTCGAATCCCTCATCCTCCGCAACAAATCATCTAAGCCGCGCAAGCGGCTTTTTTGTTGGTACCTAGCTTCACAAAACGAAGTTTTGATGAAGGTAGTAGTAACAAAAAAGGAATAGATGATTTGTTGCGTTTTACTCCCCTCTGGGATGGGCGCAGCCAATCCCAATTTCCAATAAAGTAGTTCCTCAGCAATTGTGAGTTGAATCTGAGCTAGCTTCACAAAACGAAGTTTTGATGGAGGTAGTAATTACAAAAAAGAAATAGATGGTTTGTTGCGCTTTACCGCCATCTGGGATGGCCGTAGTACCCCATTCTTCATCAACTTAAGATTACTTTTGACTGTCAGCATTTACAGACGAATACTACCTTTTCGACCTTGCGACCTTGAGCTTATAGTCTGCGCTCACATTTCCTTTTCGAATCGCATCAAGTTTACGTTGAACCATTCGTTTCTTTATGGGCTTAAGTTTCTCAGTGAATAAAACGCCCTCTATATGATCGTATTCATGTTGTATAACTCGCGCGTTGATCCCTGAGTAAGTTTCAATAAATTCATTAAAATTTTCATCTTGATACCGAATCTTAATTGACTCTTGTCTTTCCACATCTCCACGCACATGCGGAATACTCAAACAACCTTCCTCATAAGCCCATTCTTCACCATCTTCTTCTAGAATTTCGGCGTTGATAAAGACTTTCTTAAAGCCTGTTTCTTCGGAATCTTCCTGTAAAATCTGTTCAGAATCAATTACAAAAAGTCTGACACTTTTTCCCACTTGTGGAGCCGCAATGCCAACACCGCTTGCTTGATACATAGTCTCCCACATGTTAGATATTAAATCCTGAAGTTCTGGGTAATCAGGAGTTATTTGTTGACATTTCTTACGAAGTACAGGCTGTCCGTATGTGTAAACTGGTAAAATCATAATATTCTTAATGTTATTCATGTCCTAGATAGCGACGCAAAATTATAACAGCGCTATACATATCTAGGTTTCCTTTCTCTTGTCGTTTTTTACGACTTTTTATTGATTGCTGCATCAAACGCATCCCGTCTCTTGAAGAGAATTCCTCGTCACAAGTGTCGATTGTAATTGCAGGATAAAGCTTTAGCAGTTTAGCAATCATACCGTCAATTTCAGCGCAAAGATAAGTGTTGTTTCCATCTTTATGACGCGGATAGCCAAATACGATTTTCTCTACAGAATTCGCTGAGAGATACGTCTCAACATATTGAAGTAAATCAGATGTGGATACTTTATCCAAAGGAGAAACGATAATTTGCATTTCATCGGTGACCGCCAAGCCAGTGCGTTTTCCTCCGTAGTCTATTCCTAGTATCCTTGCCAAACTTCTTATTGATGGGTGTTAGTTAGTAATTCTCATTTACTAACTCAAATCTGCTTAGAATAATTCAATTTGCAGGAATTATAGCGAATAAAGTCTTTAGAAAACAGATATAGTTTTGAGTGTTGAATGCTTATTGCTAGTTTAATATTTTTGGTTTGGGGGTGCCCCTGCGGGTCGGGCTATCCGGCACTCTCTTCACTGCGTTCGTTCAAACAACACCTACTATCCCTCACCCATGAAGTAGCAACGTTTAATACTTTTAATGATAGAAGTTTCTTTTAAATTTCCAGTGAACACTAAGTTCTTGAAAAAGACTATTTACTTTTAAATTCTTACAATTCTTCGACCGTGTAGAGCTTGAAATCCCTTTGTTAATTTGAATGTGTCACAGTTTTTCCAAGTGATTGAACCTCCAGGCATGATTGTCTTGCTACTAGCGGATTGCATTGCCAACAAAGTATTAAGGCCGTCATGTGCCTTTTCTTGCCCTCCTGAGCTCAGAATGGTATCTATCTGTTTGTACGGCTCCAAAGATTTCGTGGCCTCCAGTATATCTCGAGTGCTGTCAATCGCTTTATGAAAGGTCCATTTTTTTGTTGGGGCCAATGCTAGGATTTTTTTAGTTGCTTCGATATCGATAGTATTGTCAGCATTCAAATAACCGAAGACAAAACCTTCAATATCTAGATTTGTAAATGAATCAATACTCTTCTCAATAGATTTAAAGTCTTCTTTGGTTAACGTAAATGAATCCGTAGGTCGTAAAATAATCCGTACTGGAATTTTAATTGTGTCCAAGAGATTGCTGATAATTTCCAAATTCGGAGTTAGGCCACCTACATCTAGATTGGCGCATAATTCAATTCTATTTGCGCCGTTGCTTTCTGCTTTATTGGCATCTACAATCGATTCTGTACAAAATTCTATAATCACGATTTCTTATCTACTTTGAATAGTAATTCAGCGTTTTGAGTTGTAAGTTTAGAAACTTGATCAAGCGTCACATTTTGTACTTCGGCAATTTTATGGGCAATAATTGGAATGTAAGAAGGCTCATTTCTTTTTCCTCGGTGAGGAGTCGGTGCCAAGTAAGGTGCATCCGTCTCAAGAATCAGATGTTCTAGAGGTATATCAGCTACAACTTTATCTACGCCTGCTTTCTTAAATGTCGCAACTCCACCTATTCCCATCTTAAAACCCACATCAGCAATTCGCAGTGCTTGCTCAGAGGTGCCATTAAAACAATGGAAAACACCAGTAAGACTGCCATTTTGATATTTTTCTACCATTTCGATAGTTATGTCCAATGAATCTCTACTATGTATAGCGATAGGAATTCCAAGATCAAGAGCCCATTGTATCTGAGTTGCAAAAGCAGTTTTTTGAATTTCAAAGGTAGTCTTGTCCCAGTAAAGATCAATCCCGATTTCTCCTACGGCAATGTAATCTCGCTCCTTTAAGTGTTGCTCAATTATTTTGAGTTCTTCTTGCATATTATCTTTAACATAACAAGGATGCAACCCCATCATGGAATGACAACTTAAAGGATAACGGCGCTCTACCTCTAGCATGGCGTTTATAGTCGAAGAATCAATATTGGGCATATAAATTTTCTCAACTCCCACCTTTTGGGCTTGACCCAAAATTTCATCAAGATCTTCTTGAAATTCTGGTAGATAAATATGGGCATGTGTATCGATAAATCTCATTAAAATATGTTTGAATTCGAGCACAAAGTTACTAAATAGAACAAATAATACTTGGAAATGATGAATCTCTGGAATTTAGCTAGTTTGAAAAATATTATGTTTGCGATAGATAATGTAAAATGGCAAAGAAGCAAAAATGGTATGTGGTCTGGGTAGGAGCTAATCCTGGAATTTATGAGACGTGGGCTGAGTGTAAGGCCCAAATTCAAGGATATCCGAATGCCAAGTACAAATCTTTTGAGACGATGCAGGAAGCTCAAAAAGCTTTCAGGGGAGGAGCGAAGCATGTGTCTTATGCGCAGAAGAAATCGAAATCGCCCGCTATTTCAAGAAGTAATATTATTTCGAACTCATTAAGTGTCGACGCTGCTTGTAGCGGCAATCCAGGTATCATGGAATATCGGGGGGTAAGAACTTCCGATGGTAAAGAACTGTTTCGAAAAGGTCCTTTCAGAGATGGGACGAATAATATCGGTGAGTTTCTGGCATTAGTGCATGGTTTGGCATTTCTCAAGCAGCTTAATTTACCTAATCTGCCAATATATAGCGATTCTAGAACAGCTATTTCATGGGTCCGTAAGAGGAAGGTTAAAACAACTTTAGTTCGGAATGATCAGAATGAAATCCTATTTGAATTGATGGAGAGGGGAGAGAATTGGCTTCATGCTAATCCAGTTACAAACCCTATCATTAAATGGGAAACAAAAAGCTGGGGAGAGATACCAGCAGACTTTGGTAGAAAGTGATTTACACCAAATTCTAAAGAATCTGCATCTAAGCTAAGTGAAATGTTTTATTATTGCGCAGAGCATAGGTTGATTTAAGTAGTTCCGAAAGCGGAAACACTAAGTAGTTAAAAGAAGTTTCTCTTACACTCGTTATTGTATATTGTAAAAATATCTAATAGAAACTAGTTTGTCTTTCAACTATTTATGTATAAAAATTGATATATTTTTCATCACAATAAAAGGAGCTGATGAAGCTAAAAACTAATGAAATAGGCTATTGTCAATGGGAAGTACTTAACATTAAAAAAATGAATATAAACTTTGTACTTCTGTATATTTTCATAATTTTAGCATCTAATCAGACTTCAAAAATTAGTAAACCAACAAATTTTCTAAATTATGCGGAAATTTTTTCTACGCTTCGTAGTATTTGCAGTTGTTTCCATAGTAGGGGCAACAAGTGTTATGGCTCAAGAACCTGAAGCATCACAAAGTGGGCTTCAAGTTTTGAAAAAGAACTTTATCGATGGTGACTGGCGATTCATGACGCTCGTTTTGGTCTGCCTCATTATTGGATTAGCTCTTTGTATCGAGCGAATCATTACATTGAATATAGCTTCAACCAATACGGATAAGCTCTTAACTAGTATTGACGATCGTCTAGCTGACGGTGATGTTGATGGTGCAGTTGAGGTTGCTAAATCTACGCCTGGTCCAACTGCAAGTGTAATCCACGAAGGATTGAAACACCTCAGTGAAGGTCCTGCTGCAGTGGAAAAAGCGATTATATCAAACGGATCAGTCCAGATGGGACTTCTTGAAAAAGGCCTTGTATGGATATCCCTATTTATCGCAATTGCTCCGATGCTAGGATTTATGGGAACGGTAATCGGTATGATTGGTGCCTTTAATGACATCCAAGCGGCGGGAGATTTATCTCCATCAGTTGTTGCCGGTGGTATTAAGGTAGCACTATTGACAACGGTATTCGGTCTTATTACGGCGATTATTCTTCAAATATTTTACAACTATATTGTTGCTAAAATTGATTCAATTACTAACAGAATGGAAGAGTCATCATTGGCAATTATCGATATCTTGAGTAAGAATAAAGCTTTTAAATAAACCTTTAAATCCGATTATATATGTATAATTTTTTATTAAGAAATGGTACTACTATCGCTTTCGTTGTCGGGTTTATAGCTGCCGTTGTACTTGTGGTAGCAGTAGTAGGCGGTGGAAGTGAGTATGCTTATGATGATCACGTAAATCTTTATGGTGTAGGTGCTTTCGGCACTGCTGTGAAAATCGGAGTAGCTTTCGTCGTCTTAGGTCTGATAGCGATTGCTGTTGGTGGCATATATGGTTTGGTGACAAACCCTAAGTCAGCAATAAAGTTTGTTATTGGCGGGGCAGTTTTGGCTGTTATGGTTGGTATTCTTTTTGCAATCTCACCTGAAGAAACTTCAGGTCCAGTAAGAGCTCTAAATGAGGAGTATGACATTCAAGGTACTACAACAAGATTGATAAGCGGTGGTATACTAGCAACTGTAATTCTTTTGGGTCTTGCATTTGCAACAGTATTACTTGCTGAAATTAGAAATGCATTCAAATAAATAAGAAATGCCAAGAAGTTTAAGACAAGCACCAGAGATTAACGCGGGTTCGATGGCTGATATAGCTTTCTTACTTTTGATTTTCTTCCTTGTAACAACAACAATTGCTGAAGATAAAGGTGTGTTGGTGAAATTACCACCTTGGTCTAATGAGCCACCACCAGAACTTAGATTGAATGAACGTAATGTTTATTCAGTATTGGTTAATGCGCAGAATCAGTTGTTGGTGCGCAAGAGACCTATGAATATCTCGAAGTTACGTGATGACGCTAAGGATTTTATTATGAATCCAACACGTCGTCCAGATATGGCAGAAAATCCAAAGAAAGCAATTATCTCATTGAAAAATGATAGAGGTACAGAGTATAAAACTTATATCGAAGTTTATAATGAGTTGAAAGCTGCATATAACGAGTTGAGGGAAGAGGAAGCTAGGAAGAGACACAATAAATCTTTTGAGTTTTTAACAAAAGACCAACAACGTGCTATCAGAAGTTCTATACCATTGGTAATCTCTGAAGCAGAGCCAACAGATTTAGCTAACGAATAAAAAATAGATAGAATATGTCAATGTTTGCAAAAAAACGTGGAAAAGCAAAGCCAGAGGTGTCCACAGCGTCACTTCCAGACATTATTTTCATGCTTCTATTCTTCTTTATGGTTGTTACTAAATTGAGGGATTCTGAGTTGAAAGTTAATGTTAATACTCCTTCTGCGAGTGAGCTTACCAAGCTAGAGAAAAAGTCATTGGTTAACTATATTTTTATTGGTACACCAACTAAGAAATATCAAGCGACTTATGGAACTTCTCCTAGAATTCAGCTCGGTGATAAGTTTGCAGAGGCGGAAGAGATTCCAAAGTTTGTTGAAGAACATCGCTTAACAGTTTCTGAGAAGGAACGTCCTGCTGTTATTTCATCTTTGAAAGTAGATGGAAAAACAACCATGGGAATCATAACTGATGTTAAAACGCAACTAAGAAAGGCAAATCAACTAAAAGTCAATTACTCTGCAAAACCTGCGGTTATGGAGTAATTGCAAATGATTTGCATCAATATTATATGGCATTTTCTCTTATCGAGAACGTGCCTTTTTTGTTTTTGAGAAATATCTGATCCGAATATCCATTAAAATCGAATTGTGAAATTATTAGCGTGGTTATGTTGTCTTTTGGCTCTAGTAGTTTTGCTGCAATGCAAATCTGATGTACAGAGGTCTAATGAAGAAATTGAACAGCTGACTGGAAAAGAGTTATCAAAGAGATACTGTGCTAGTTGTCATTTATATCCCCAGCCAGATCAGCTAGATAAGAATACTTGGCATCAATTTGTCTTACCTAGAATGGCTGCTTTTATGGGGATTTATACTGATGGTCGCCAGTACTTTGATAAAATGCCAGATCAATGGATTGAGCCAGGAGAAGGAGGAGAACGCGTAAGGAGAGCGCATATCTATCCAGAGAAGCCTATCTTGAACAAAGAGGAATGGACTAAGATTTTTGATTACTATGTACAAAAAGCACCTAGTAAGTTATCAAGAACTTATAGATCAGAAATTAAGCTCGGAATTCCTGGATTTGAAAGTAAACCCTTTCTTACTAATTCAGTCATATCACCACTGATACAGTCAGTAACTTTTGATTCCAAATCCAAGCGGATATATTTAGCTGAAATGGAAGGTAGCTTATTTACCTATAGCTCTGAAGGTCGCTTAGTAAATACTTTTAGAGGAGAGCGATTCATTGTTGATATGCGAGTAGAAGGTACCACCTTAAAAGCACTTGACATGGGATCTAGAATTGCATCAGATAACCCAAAAGGTAGTTACCTTGATTACGACTTGGAAGGTAAGGTAATGACAGAAGAGAGTCGAATTAGCAGTTTAATGCGACCGGTTGCGGCCGTTGAAGGTCAGCTTGATGATGACGATGATCAAGAAATCGTTATTTGTGAGTTTGGTAATTTGCTTGGTCAGATTGCAGTATATGATCCAGAGCAAAAATCTTTAAAGCTTATCAGTTTAAATGTGGACGATGGTTATGTTTCCGTTGAATTGGCAGATATGAATCAAGATGGAAAGGTTGATATCGTTGCATTGCAGGGTAATAGCAATGAAGGAATTGATATTTTTTGGAATGAAGGAGATTTGCAATTTCGAAGAGAACGTGTTCTGATATTTCAACCTACGAGTGGTTCTACACATATGAATCTAGTTGATTACAATCAAGATGGAAAGTTGGATATACTTTACTGTAGTGGTGACAATGGAGATTACACACCAATTAACAAACCCTATCATGGTATCTACATTTATCTCTCTGAAGGGCCGATATTCAAGCAATCTCTTTTCCTACCAATGAACGGAGTTTATCAAGCCGAAGCTCAAGATTTTGATCAAGACGGAGATTTGGATATTGTAGCAGTTGCTTTTCATCCTGACTTTATTAATTCGCCTCGAAGTAGTTTCCAATACTTTGAAAATAAACAAAATCAATTTGAAAGTTATACAGTGAGTCAGTACAATCATGCTCGGTGGATGCGATTCATGGTAGAAGATATCGATTCGGATGACGATATGGACATCCTTTTAACGGCCATGAATATAAAAACTCCTGATGTGCCAGCAGATGTTGCAAGTGTTTGGAGATCAAAAGACCTTCCTGTTCTTTTGATAGAAAATCAGCTAAACAAGTAAGATTACCGAAGTCGGTCCATACTCTTTACCAATTTATTATCCTTTTTGATAAATCGGTTTGCCAAAGCAGTGAAGATAATGGCTAGGATAGGCATAGCTAATCCGAAATAGTTCTCTTGAATACCTATATCACCTGACGTTTCTCCTCCACTTCGAAATACTAATAAAATAGCAATAATTGATAGTAATATACTCAACGTAATTACTAAATAATCGAGTCGCATCTGAAGTGGACGATTTTTAAATAGGAATATGTTTACTAAAGCAAGTACACCTCCTAATCCAACTACTACCATCAATATCGGATTGTCAAAAACATCAAATACTTTATCTGCAAAAAGGCTTGTATCTGCAGTCGTACTAGTTGCAAATGGAATGATAAAAAGAGCCAGTAGCGAAAGACTAGCTAGAAGTAAGAAAATGGATTGAATACGTTGTATCATAATTGTTTATTTCTAATTCCAAAGTGACTACAGCGTGCAGTTCAGCAGGATTCCAGGGCAAATTTAAGAGATTTGGAAAAAGAAGTTGATATTTATGCTTCTAAGTTCTAAAAATGAAAATACCATTAAGTTTTTGGGAAGGTTCTTTTTTCAATGAAATATTTGATTTAGCGGTAGTGGGGGCTGGCTTCGTAGGCTTGTCAGCCGCATTAGAGTACAAAAGATTGCTACCGCAAGCAAAGGTTGTATTACTGGAGAAGGGAATTGTCGGTCAAGGTGCAAGCACTAAAAATGCTGGTTTTAGTTGCTTTGGCTCCGTCGGTGAATTGGAAGATGATGTATTAATAAATCCAATTGATTCAGTTTTAGAAACTGTAAAAAGAAGGTGGGAAGGCCTTGGTATCTTGCGAGCAAATATTCCAGATGCAGAAATGGACTACATTGAGACAGGCGGATGGGAAGTGTTTCAAGATAAAGATCAATATGAAGCTGCAGCTCTGAGTATCAAGAAGTGGAATGATTTGCTCCGACCAATTATAGGTAAAGGTGTTTTTCAAGCCCAAGCTCTTGAGAAAATGAATTTCCATTCAATGTCAATCTATAATCCGTATGAAGGCCAATTGAACCCAATGAAAGCGATACAGTATCTCTATCGGAAAGCTATTTCTGAGGGAATAACTATCTTGAGAGGTATTGATGTTGATACATGGTCAAAAAAGAACAATGTATTTGAGATCTCAGACAAGGGATCACATAGTTTTAGGTCAAAAAAACTTCTAGTCGCAACCAATGGTTTCACAAGCAAATTGCTTCCTGACTTGGATGTAAAGCCAGCTCGAAATCAGGTGCTAATAACCAAGCCATTACAGGACCTTCAGATAAAGGGTAATTATCATTATAAAAAAGGTTATATATACTTCCGCCATGTGGATAATCGATTATTGCTAGGTGGAGCTCGTTTTATCTCAGACAAAGAAAACACCTCGTCCTACGGTCAAACCGTTGAGATTCAAGATTACTTGTCAAGTTTGTTGAAAGAGCGCATTTTGATTGATCAATCATATGATATTGATCAATGGTGGAGCGGTATTCTTGGGGTAGGAGATGCAAAAGGGCCACTTGTCAAGGAAATAGAGAAGGGATTATTTGCTGCAGTACGTCTTGGTGGTATGGGTGTTGCTATTGGTATGGAGGTAGGACAAAAGAGCGCACAACAAATTCTCTTTTCGAAGTAGGTTCATTGAACAAGTAAAGAAATCTCAGAATACTATAATATTCGATATTTTTGAATCAATTTCGCAGTTGGTTTCGTTAAGTCATTGAATCCATTGATTCGGATAGCTTAGTAAAGTTTTATGAAGTATTTCATTGCTACATTATTATTGGTATTTGTCTTGCCCTTTTTGGCGAAAGCCCAAGATGTGGATACCTCAGCTTCCGAAAAAATCAAAATTGTTTATGCCGATCTTCAGAGAACCATAAAGACATCTTCTGGATTTGATCGTTATCTAGAGGGAAGGGTACAGATAATAAAAGATTCGAGCTACTTCTATTGCGATACAGCTCGAATAAATGATGATTTTTTGAAAGCTTGGGGCGACGTCAGTATGTTGAAAAACGATAGTTTGGAAGTTTTTGCGGATAGTATGGTCTATGACCTTGAAACTGAAGAAGCAGATATTTATGGATCAGTTTACGTACAAAGTAAGGATGAGATTTTATTTTCCGATTATATACATTATAATGATCGAACTGATATCGCTTACTACACAGATAAGGCAATTCTAAGAAGCAAGGAGGTTGAACTTAAAAGTAAACGTGGTGAATTTAGAACCACAGAAGATCTTGCTATTTTCTCGAAAAAAGTAAGCGTTGTTGATTCGGCTTTTCAGCTATTTGCGGATACACTTTTGTATCGAACAGATTTGAACAAGGCAATTTTTAAAGGTCCGACTAATATCGTTCTTGATTCCGCAGATGTATATTGTGAAGCGGGTTACTTTCTTTTAGACGAGGATTACGGCGTCTTTAAGCAGAATGCACGATATGTGGGAGAAAAAGATACGGCAATTGCTGATACAATTAAGGCCGACGGAGTTGGTAAGATTGTTGAATTAATCGGGAATGCTTATTACCAGGGCGAAACCGCCTACGCGGAAGGAGACTATATAAAGTACAACCAAAGAAATGGTGACGTAGAAGTTAGAGGCAATGCATTTGTTCTTGACGGAGAGCAGCGTCTACGTTCAGATGTCATTTTTTACAACAAAAAGACAAAGCTTTTTAGTAGCGAAGGTCGATCGACGATTAATAGTGCTTCTAATCAACTACAAGCTGATAATATTGAATCTCTAGATAAGACAGGAAGAGCAACAGGCGATGTGATTTTCCAAGACACATCTGGAGGCGTGCGAATAGATTCTGATATTCTAGAGTTTGATCAGGCCCAAAGTTCTTACAATAAAGCATACAATCTAGAAGGACCTGCCTTGCTGCGAGCAAAGATGGACGGCGGTGATAGCTTATACATTGTAGCTGATACTCTCTATAGTTTTCAAGATATTACATTTGACACATTGAGTAGTTATGATCAGGACTCAGTCCTCTCTTATACCTATCTTTCTGATACAATTGACTATTTGACTGCATATTATAAAGTGAGCGTATATAATACTGATTTTCAGGCAGTATGCGATTCACTAGCTTATAATACAAAGGACTCGATATTGACTCTATACAAGGATCCCATCATGTGGAGCGATACAAGCCAATTCAAGGGTGATACAATTGTCATGTATTTCAATGGTGAATCATTAGACCGTCTAGATCTCTTTCCAAAGAGTTTTATTATCAATAGTACTGATGAAGTCTTTTATAATCAGATACGAGGTAAGCGCACGAATGCTTTTTTTACAGAAGGGAAGATTGATTCAATGATTGTATCAGGAAATGCGCAATCTATCTATTACTTACAGGATGATAATAAAGGATATATCGGAGTAAATAAAACCGACTGCACGGCCATGGTTTTTCTTTTTGATGAACAACTCGACCATATCAAGTTTTTGACCGAACCTGTTGCCCATCTTTACCCAATGGAAAAAATTAACCATGATGAGATAAAATTGGAAGGCTTTTCATGGGATGCTGAGCTAAGACCTAATGACAAGTCTGAACTACATCCTAAACTACGTACTCTTTCTGAAATCGAAGAGAAACCAAGTGAAGTGCCTCAAGAAGAAGGAGAGAATTTACCATCTTCTGGCATAATCGACGAGAAATAGGATTATTTTTCAACGAGCTCTTTTTGTGGATGCACTAAGTCTTGTACAATTTGGCCAACTGGTCTGATAGAATGTACATCTTCAATAGTTGGTCCTGCACACCACACAGTTTTATAAGTCGTACTAAATGCCGCTTTTCGTAGAGAATCAATACCTCTTTTTGAAATCAACATCTTAATATACTTTTTGAGCTTTTTGTTCTTGTTCATGATCCGCTCAAGGAAGTTCTGTTTTGTACCTACCTCTTCGACATAAGGTGTCTTGATTACAGTGCACGGTGTGCCTGATAACTTCGTTGTATGGATTATGTCTTTGGCTCTATAGTCGACGCAAGCTTGTTTATAATCATTGCTAACAGGCGCCTCGTCTGAAGCGATGAATATTGTTCCTATAGAACAACCTGCAGCACCCATATTCATGCGCTCTTTATATTGTTCATAGGTGGCAACACCACCAGCTGAAATTACGGGGATGTCAACAGACTTTGAAAGTAGAGGAATCAACTCATGACCAGGTATATTGCCACTATGCCCACCTGCTTCGGAATTAACAGCAATAATAGCGTCGCAGCCCATCGCTTCCACTTTTTGAGCCATCGCAACATTTATAACGTCGCAAAACACTTTGATTCCATGTTTTTTACTCACTTCAATGACCTCTTTGGGTGAACCCAACGATGTAATGAAGTAATCGACTTGTTCCTCTACGCAAGCTTGAAGCTGTTTTTTGTAATAGATATTTGATTTGTTAACAATTAGGTTGACACCAAAAGGCTTGTCACTATACGCCTTAATTTCTCTGATAGCAGCTCGTAGTTCGTCAATCGTTCTGTAATTGAGCGCAGGAAAACAACCAGTAATACCATGATCAAGCGCAGCATTTACCATAGCAGTATTGGAGACTAAGAACATAGGCGCCATAATAATCGGATGCTGGATATCTAAAATGTCAGTCAATAATAATTTGGACATATTTGCTTGGTATTGTTGAAGTAAAAGTAGAATTATGAACAATTAGTTAGTCGCATTTCTACAAAATATATACGTACTAACTTCGTTCAATTTAAAAATAGATATTTTTTTGACTTTAAGTCAAAAAAATGTAATTTATTGTAAAAACTAATTACCTTTAAGAGTATGAGAAATGGAACGAAATTGAAGATATATCAATTTTGACGAATGTTCAAAAACCAATAAAGGTGATCAAGACAAAAGGAATAGTTCGAATACGTTCGTAAAAACTGAAAAACATGAGTAGAAAAGTAAATAAGGTAGCTGTTTTGGGATCAGGAGTAATGGGTACTGGCATAGCCTGTCATCTTGCAAATGTTGGTATGGATGTATTGATGCTAGATATTGTACCTCGCGATATTGCAGATGATGCGCCAAAAGCTAAACGGGATTCGATTGCTGCGGCCTCATTAAAAGCTGCATTAAAATCAAAGCCCGCTCCTTTGTATATAAAAGACTATGCGAAGCGAATTGCTGTAGGAAATCTAGATGATGATTTACATAAGATAAAAGATTACGATTGGATATTGGAAGTTGTAATCGAAAGACTTGATATTAAGCAGTCGCTTTTCGCCAAAGTGGATGAACACAGAAGTAAAGGTTCACTAGTTACTAGTAACACATCAGGTATACCAATACATATGATGGCAGAGGGACGCTCTGATGATTTTCGTGCGCACTTTTGCGGAACGCACTTTTTTAATCCCCCTAGATATCTCAGACTATTAGAGATTATTCCTACTGCTGACACTTCTTCTGAGGTGACAGATTTCTTTATGCACTTTGGAGATGTAGTATTAGGGAAGAAAACAGTTCTTTGTAAGGACACACCTGGATTTATAGCCAATAGGGTAGGCGTATTCGGTCTAGCAAAGATACTTGAATTGACAGAAGAACTTGGCTTGACGATCTCTGAAGTTGATAAGATTACTGGACCGCCAGTTGGAAGACCCAAGACCGGTACATTCAGATTAGCGGACCTCGTTGGTATTGATGTGATTGATAAGGTGATGAAAGGTCTGAAGGCTAATGCTCCAGACGATACGATGGTGCAAGATGTGCGTATGCCGGATTACTTTAACTATTTGGTTGAACAAAATTATCTCGGGGATAAGACTGGCAAGGGTTTCTACCATAAGACCAAAGAACGTGATGAAAATGGACGGTCAATTATTAATGGCCTCAACTTAGAATCGAAAGAACATGAGCCTACTTCTAAACCAAAACTGCCTTCCTTAAGTCTTGCCAAACAAGTTGATGATTTGCGGAGGAGATTTAAAGTGATATTCAATGCAGAAGATAAAGGTGGTGAATTGGTAAGACGAAGCACACTATCGATGTTTGCCTATGTTTCTCACCGAGTACCTGAGATTTCAGATTTTGTATATCCAGTTGACGATGCCCTTAAAGCGGGATTTGCTTGGGAACTGGGTCCTTTTGAGTATTGGGACGTGATTGGTGTGAAAGAGGGAGTAGAGAAAGCAGAAGAGGTAGGAGAGCAGGTGTCAGACTGGGTGAAGGAAATGATTGAAGCAGGGCATGACCGATTTTATAAATTGGAAGATGGCCAGCGACTTTGTTATAATCCACATACTAAGGACTACGAAGTCATTCCTGGTTCAGAATTGAATGTAGTATTAGATGCTTACCGCGAAAAAACTGCTGTTTTCCAAAATGATGAGGTAACACTTCATGATATTGGAGATGGTGTGCTTTGTTTGGAGTTCACTTCCAAAATGAACTCAATAGGAGAAGGGGTATTGAGAGGAATGCAAGTATGTATTGAGATCATGGAAGAGGGTGATTGGACTGGAATGGTGATTGGAAATAATGCGCAGCATTTTACCGTTGGGGCTAACTTGATGCTGATCGGGATGATGGCATTCCAACAGCAGTGGGATCAACTTAATATGGCTGTAAAACTATTCCAAGATACAACTATGAGATGTCGATATTCATCGAAGCCGGTAGTCGTTGCAACTCAAGGATATGTATTCGGAGGAGGTTGTGAGACTCTAATGCATTGTGATGCTGCGGTTGTATCCGCTGAGTCTTATATTGGACTAGTAGAGGTTGGAGTAGGTCTTATCCCTGGTGGAGGTGGAACCAAAGAATTTGCTTTGCGAGCGAGCGACGGGTTTTTTGAAGGTGACGTTATGATACCATCTCTCATTGAGCGTTTCAAGACTATTGCAATGGCAACTGTAGCGACTTCTGGTCCTGAAGCCTATGGATTAGGTTATCTATCCAAAGGTCGTGATCGCATAGTAACAAATGTTGATCGCAATATTTCTGAAGCAAAGAAGGATGTTATTAGACTGTCCGAAGGATATGTCCAAGCAACACCTAGAAAAGATGTAACTGTCCTTGGACAGGGAGGTATGGCAGCGTTATATGCAGCCGCTCATAGCTTGAAGCTTGGTAACTACGCAAGTGAACATGATATATTAATCGCAAAAAAGGTAGCGTCTGTTTTGTGCGGTGGTGACCTATCAGGAAAGCAACAAGTAAGTGAGCAATATTTACTTGACATCGAACGAGAAGCATTTCTAAGTTTATGTGGAGAAGTTAAAACTATGGAACGTATTCAACATATGTTGGAGAAGAACAAACCTTTGAGAAATTAGAGATAGTCTAACATCCTAATTTATTTCAAAAACTTTAAAAAGAGCAAACATGTATATAGTAAAGGCATATAGATCTGCAGTTGGAAAAGCTAATCGTGGATCTTTCAAGAACTTCAGATCAGATGATCTTGCGGTGCGGGTAATAAAACATTTAGTAGAACAAACGCCAGGGCTAGATCCAGCAATGGTGGATGACGTTATAGTTGGCTGTGCAAACCCAGAGGGGGAGCAAGGTTTACAAATTGGTAGACAGGTATCGGCGAGGGCTTTAGGTAAGTCAGTGCCTGGAATGACTGTAAATAGATATTGTGCTTCTGGTCTTGAAACTATTTCTATCGCTGCAGGTAAAATAGCTGCCGGAATGGGAGATATCTATATCGCAGGAGGTACTGAGACCATGTCAATGATTCCAATGACAGGATATAAATTGGCTCCGAGTTACGAGGTAGCGGTAGAGAATCCCAATTATCTGATAGGTATGGGTCTGACAGCTGAAGCAGTAGCCAATAAATACAAGGTTTCTCGAGAAGATCAAGATACGTTTGCATTCAATTCTCATCAGAAAGCAGCAAATGCTATTAAGCAAGGATACTTCCAAAAAAGTATTGTGCCGATAGAGGTACATGAAATATTTGTTGAAGATGATCAGCGGAAGGAGAAAAAGTGGATTATGGATACAGATGAAGGAGTGCGAGAAGACACCTCAATCGAAGCATTAAGTCGATTGAGAGCAGTTTTTGCAGCTGGAGGAAGCGTTACTGCAGGAAATTCATCACAGACATCAGATGGTGCAGCTTTTGCTTTGGTTATGAGCGAGAAAGCAGTTAAGCAGCTTAATCTAGAACCCTTGGCGAGAATGGTATCTTGCGCAGTTGCGGGAGTCGATCCACTTTACATGGGAATTGGTCCTTGTGCCGCAATTCCAAAGGCACTAAGTCAAGCGGGAATGAAGCTTGAAGATATAGACCTTATAGAATTAAATGAAGCATTTGCATCTCAATCTTTAGCAGTTATCCGTGAAGCTGGATTGAATCCTGATATCGTGAATGTGAATGGAGGTGCAATTGCACTTGGTCATCCTTTGGGCTGTACTGGAGCCAAATTAACAACGCAAGTTATTGATGAACTCGAAAGACGTGATAAGAAGTACGGAATGGTAACGGCTTGTGTTGGAGGTGGTCAAGGAATTGCAGGTATCATAGAACGTTTATAGTAAAAGTTAGAGAGTCCCTTTTTGCGAAAGTGGTAGTAGCTGGCCATTATTCTGAAGACCTTATGAAGAATTATAGGCTCCCGAACTGTGAGGGAGGGATGAGCATAGCGAAACAGCGAATGACGCGGTATTATCTATGACAGCTTTGGCATAGATAATATTCGCCATTATTTGATAATTATTAAATTTTTGAAAATACGGACTATGTATGATCTGCCAAGATAGCTTTAGCGTAGTTCGCCCAACTCATGTCTTTCGTCTTCACGCTCACATTTTCTGGGTCAAGAGGTTTGTCTAGATACTTCTCCATAACAGCGGCCATATCATCGATGTCCTCAGCTTTCGCCAAATAACCGTTGAACCCATCGTCAATTGTTTCTGGAAAGTGTCCTACCGCAGTTGCTAGTAATGGTTTCTTGAAATTATAAGATAGAGACTCGATTCCTGAAGGTGTTGCGTATTCATAGAAGAGAACTACTGCATCACTAACTTGAAAATACTGAGGTACTTCTTCGTTAGGTACAAATTTATTCACAAGCATAGTACGGTCGGTAATCCCTAATTCATCAATAAGTGCAAGCGGATTATACTCACCTTCATCATCCTTTTTCTTTAAGAACGCACCTTTAGCTAGAGAGAATAAGAAGGACTTGACCTTGGTAGATAGTTTCTTATTATCAAGTGTGTTCCAAAAGGATTCTCCACAGATTAGCAAACTTACGTCGTCTCGTTTTTCTGCTACTTTAGCAAACGCTCGAATAGTGTGATGTAGGCCTTTATACTTCCTTATAAATCCGAAAAATAAAAAAACATGCTTTTTCAGATTGTGGTCTTTCTTGAAAGCTACAGGATCAAACGTAGGGTCTGGTTTGAATAAATCATAAATTGGGTGATACAACTTTATGACCAGCTTCTCTTGAGAGTTACCTACCCTTTCTCCAGTTTCATTCAACTTGAAAGTTTTGTCGGGGAAGAGTTCATCAAGCTCATACTTTGTTTTGAGCGCATGCACGAGATATGTATCAGCATGCTTGATAGCAAGCTTGGTAAAGTATCGATCAATATTTGAGTTTTCTTTTTGGATTACAAAGTGTAGATCGAAAATTACCTCGATGTCAGAGTACTTGTTAAGCTTTTTAGCTATACGTGAGAGTGGTAAACCTTGAATTGCAATTGCCCATTGTATGATGACGATTTCAGGTTTTAGGTCAGCGATATATCTTGCGGTAGCACTCCAACTAGCTGGGTTGTTATAATTAGTGATGTATTTGACCTGAATGCTAGTGCCTTCAAGAAGATCTGTCTTACTAGATTTATCGACGAATTCACGAGGAATAATCGCTGGATATTGGTTGGTCCATGAAACTATATGGACTTCACAGTCTCCCCTCTTGTCAAGTGCTTTTGCAAGAGATGTATTGTAATTCGATATACCTCCTTTAAACTTTGGGCCAGGGCCAAAACAAACAATTCTTCTCATTTATGCATTTTTTTCTCGAGCAAGTGCTGCTTCATACATTCTGCGCATGCCTTCTTCCATAGATATCTTTGCTGTCCATCCTAGTTTATTGTGTACATAGTCCATGTTGGAATATCTTGAGTGAACACCAACTGGTTTGTCGAGAAGACATTTGATCTCTGGTTTGTAACCAGCAATATCTGTCAATACATCTATAATCTCAATAAAACTTGTCAGGCGTCCCATCCCAATGTTAATTGCTGATCCATCTGAAATATGATCCATTGCAAGGAAAATACAATCCATTACATCTTCAATGTGGACAAAATCCCTACCTTGTTTTCCAGTTCCCCAAACCTCCATGGGGTCTTCGCGTCTTGCTACACGTTGCGCAATCGCAGGAATTGGATAAGTAAGGTCTTGATCTTCTCCATAACCGCTGAATGGACGAATACAAAGGACTGAAACGCCATAGTATTCTGCTGCAATTTTTGCCAGAAATTCTCCAGTGAGCTTTGACCAACCATATGTCATATCAGGTTGTCCCATGTTATTGAAATCAATATCGGACTCACTTAATGCAATTGAGTGAGATTCAGTTTGTAGATTAATCGGGTATGCAGCACTTGAGCTAGGATAGAGCGCTCTGCCAGGTTTATGTCTGCAAATCCAGTAAAAGAACTCTGCATCAATAGCTAAATCTTGTGCTACCATCATTGGATCACCGTCAATCACAGCGCGGCCACCTACAATCGCAGCAAAGTGGAAAACATCACTGAATTTGTCAAATTCGAAACCATATGTTTTCTGAAGATAGCGATCATCTTCTGTCATTTTTTTTAATAGGTTTCGGAAATCGTCCTTTATGAAGAACAGTCGATGGTCATCACCAAAAATTTCGATATCTTCTATGTTTCCGGTCTTTTTTTGAGGAAGCCATTCGCTAGGATGCTTACCCACCAAGAGATTGTCTATGAAGATTATGCGATCTTCTGTTGTATTGTATAGTCGCTTGACCATGTTTCTTCCCACAAATCCGCAGCCTCCAGAAATCAGATGATATTTCATGTTATTAAGTGTAAGTTGAGAGATCAAAGCAGCAGAATACTCTTTAAACTAGCGTTGATCAGAATGTTGTTTGCCTAAAGTATTAAATAAAAATACTATATGACAAATGTACGAAAATCAACTATTATCCCGAGCTATTACAAGAGGAACATATATAAAATAATAACAACTAAAAATTGAATTCTGGGCTATAGTCTTTCCTCTACGTGATACTTATTTCTATCACCTGAATTTCGTGCTATCAGTTCACCTAAGAATCCCGCAAGAAAAAGCATAGTTCCGAGTACAATCGAGGTTAGGGAAATGTAGAAAAACGGATTGTCAGTAACTAGTGTAGTTGGGTTGCCTTGGTTTAAACGGATGATTTTCATTAATCCGATAAAAAGTGCACTACAAAATCCCAGAGCAAAAAGGATAGTACCGATTGCTCCAAAAAAATGCATAGGTCTTTTTCCAAATTTTCCGATGAAGAATATCGAAACTAGATCTAAAAAGCCGTTGATGAATCTTGATAGACCAAACTTTGTCGTTCCGTATTTACGAGCTTGGTGTTGAACCACCTTTTCACCTATATTTTTAAACCCAGACCATTTGGCAATGACTGGTACATAGCGGTGCATTTCTCCGTATACTTCTATACTTTTTACAACTTTCTTTTTATATGCCTTTAATCCGCAATTGAAATCATTCAATTCTATTCCACTCATTTTGCGAGTTACAGCATTGAATAGTTTGGTAGGAAGTGTCTTGGTGATTGGGTCAAACCTTTTCTGCTTCCAGCCCGATACTAAATCAAAATTATCTTCAGTAATCATGCGATACAACTCAGGAATCTCATCAGGGCTGTCTTGTAAATCAGCATCCATAGTAATAACAACATCTCCTTTGCATTCAAGGAAACCTTGATTTAGAGCTGCGGACTTACCGTAATTCCGCCGAAACTTAATACCACGAACAGACGAGTATTTCTCTTGTAATGACTTTATAACTTCCCACGAGTTATCAGTGCTTCCGTCGTCAACGAAAAGCGTCTCATAAGTAAATTGATTTGCTTGCATAACACGATCAATCCACGCTTGCAGCTCTGGCAATGACTCTTCCTCGTTGAGTAAAGGTATGACAAGAGAAATTTGCATAGTTAGCCTTTTTTAAGTGCTGCTGCAGCTATAACTGCAATGATTGCTCCAGGAAAAATCAGTGAGACAAGAAAGCCAATGACCATTTGAGCAGGACTGATTGTTGGAGGGTTCGCTTTTAATTCCGCGATCGCTTTTTCCTGTTCTTCTTCTGGGATATTGGTATATTGAAAGACCTTTTGCATGCCTTTTTCAGCCATTTCCATGGATATTCTCTCACCATCAGCTTTGAACTTCGCATCGTTAAACATATGAACACCTTGAACTGCAAAATAAAGTAGAGCACCGATGAAATATACAAGAATTCCAGCAACAAATCCTTCTCCTAGACTTAACATACCCTCATTGATCTCTCTTTCTTCGAGAATAGCTTTACGAATAAAATAGATTGGTATTAAGAGAGAAATAGCAAAGCTTATTCCTGTATTGAATAGCAATTCAGGATTAATGAAATACATTGCTGCATATATTACAATCCATACAGCGGCTAATAGAAGTCCGTTTTTTACAGCTGGTTTTTCGAGCATCTCTTTAAGTTTTAGTTAGATGTACAACTTTTTTCTTCTGAAAAACGGCATGTACGATTCCGTTTAAAGTCTTTCCAATGTAAGGATTATTCTTCGATTTTGAAAAAATAGTGGACGTAGTCACGTCCCAACTAGATGAAGGGTCAAAAACTACCAAGTCAGCAACTTCACCAACTTCGATTTTTGGGATTGGCAATCCCAAAACTTTTCGACTCCCATAAGATAGTTTGTCAATCAACTTACTGAGTGAGATTTCTTCTGCTAAATAAGTTAGAAGACTGGAAAATACGGTATCTAAAGTACTTGCTCCAAAAGATGACCTGAGAAACTCGAGATCTTTATGTTCTAGGTCTACAGGCTGGTGATTACTCGCAATAAAATCAATCCTGTCAGTATTTACCGCTTTTACTAGTGCTTTTCGATCCTTCTTAGCTCTTACAGGAGGAATTACCTTTAGATTGGTATCAAAATCGTGAAGCTCTTCATCGATATGAATAAGGTTCATTGCAGGCACTGAAGCGTAAACGAACTTGCCTTTCTTGTTGGCGTCTTTGACGCTTTGAACAGCTTCCTTACTAGAAATATTATGTAGGCAAATATCTGCTTCTGCATATTTAGCAAGGTCAATGTCACGCTTCACCATGATAGCCTCGGCATCTGATGGCATCCCTGCTAACCCTAGTGATGTCGATGTCGCACCCTCATGCATGCAGGTATCTTTAGATAAAGCTTGCTCTTCTGAGCATTGAATTATGGGAGTGTTTATCTTTTTTGCGTACTGTAAGGCACGAAGTAATAGGCCAGTATTTTGTATGCTTTGATTTCCATCAGAAAAAGCAATGGCGCCATGTTCGTGCATATCAAGAATCTCGGCGATATCTTGCCCTTTTGATCCTTTGCTGACTGCACCAATAGGATATACCTGGAGATGGCTATTTGCGTAACATTCCTTTACAAAACGCACTGATGACTTGCTATCTATCACTGGCTGTAGATTTGGAAATGGCGCTAAAACTGTATAACCACCTTTTGCAGCTGACTGCGAGATTGATTCAGAAGATTCGCGCTCTTCTAACCCGGGCTCTCCCACAAATGTACCCACATCGCAAAATCCGATAGCAACGTGTAGATTTTTTGAACTGATAACAAGTGCTTTCGTATCTTCGATATTTCTGTCAATTTGTTGGATGACTCCATTGACAATTAAGATATCCTTTCGTTGGCTCACTTTATCAGGAGTGACAATTTTCGCATTTTTGATCAAGTATCGCATGAGCTATGTTAGTCGTTATCGTTTATTTGTCAAGCAATTCCATATCATCTACTTTAGAAGTCTGATGAATATTTGTTCCAAAAGTAAGAATAGTAGGCAAGCTAACAAAAACCAGCGCCATAATCGAACGCCTGATTCCTTTTCATTGATTAATTTCGTAAAATCAGCATTTGAACCAGCAGTATAAATATTCACTTGTCCACTATATTGTTCTTCCAATTCGTCAATTGAATAGTAATCCAATGCCGACTCTTGAAGGTCGTAATTAAATGCATAGAGACCTTTAGTTTCTCCATCAAGGTCCAATTGGTAGAACCCTGATTCTTTAATTTGATTTCCAAGATCAAGCATAGTCTGCTTCCCATTGTTGAACTGTCCAGGTATAAATTCACGAGGTCCACTCATTGTGAAATTTTGTTCTGAAGATTTTCTGACAGCATCAGTCATAAGTACTTGATCTCTTCCCACGGTATATGCCAATCTAGATCCGTCTGCTTTTGATAAAGCCATTTTGTAGATCATAGGTACAAATATTTCAGCATTGTTCACTAGGTCATTTTTGGTAGGATCCAAAGGAGCGGCGCATAAATATACATATCCAAGATCTAGTTGAGACTTGGTAATATAGTCAGTACCGTCACGATAGCTCAAAAGGGCAGTCTTTAATGTGTTCTGAAAGCTACTTAGATTATATTGTCCATTGGTAATCGGAAGCCTCAGGTTTGATGATTGTCGACTTTCAAATACACCGTCAAAAACAAATTCATTTGTGTTTATTGACTTTACTTCTTTTCGAGCTGTAGTAAATTCCTTTAAAGTGTTGGTTTTTAATGATGCTAGTAGGTTGTTAAATGAGCTTTTGTCAGCATTTGCGGAAGGGAAAATAAGTAGATTTCCACCATTGTTTACAAACTGTTTTAACTCATTATTGATTCCCGAGGAAATCTTCTGAACGTCGTTTAAAATGATTAGATCTTGCTCAGCAAAAACATCGTATTTTACCTGCCCAATCGACATATTACGAAGGTTGAAATTCGGTATGTTTCTTAATGCCGCTTCGACATATTTGTTTTGACCAGATTGGTTGATGGAAAGAATATTTACGTTTTCATTTACATAGTAACTGAAGTTGTAGGTATCATCAAATATTATTGGGAAGTCCGTGATCTTGAGAGCTCCTTGTTGCCATCCTGTCTTATTTGGAGAGAAACTTGCATCGACGATTAATTTTCTGTTTGCCTTAATATCATACGAACCGATTGGTTTTTCTTGGCCATTAATATTCATAGTAAGACGCACATTTTCTGTATCTTCATCGCTATGATTGTTCAAGACCACTTTCATGATGTTGGCTTGGTTCATTATAGCCACTCCTGATTCAATATATGCAGAATCTATGCTTACGTTTGATTCTTTTACAGCTTGTAGTGGAATGAGATTGATTGTGTAGGCAGAATCGGCATCCCAAGTATCAGAAATCGAAGTTTGGAAATCAGAAATTAAATAGATTATTTTATTGTCAAAGGCCTCTGTTTTCATGGCCTGTTTGGCCCGATTTACTGCTGATGACAGATTTCGAACAGAAGGAGAACTTGAGATCTGATCGATGAAACTTCGTGCTTCTTCTTGAGATACAAAACGTTGATGCTGACCCTCAAAATCTGAAGTGAACACTTGGGTTTTATCTGTTTCTCCGTAAGCTTCAGAAATCTGAATAGCCTTCTTCTTTGCCAACTGAAGAATTGATTCATCATCCGATTCAGCACTCATCGAAAAAGAATTATCTACATAAATAGATACTCCTTTCGTGCCACTCTTTGTCTGAGCATTACTGGCTATGAACGGCTGCGCAAAAGCGAAGATCAAACATGCCACTGCTAGTAAGCGCATCAATAAAATCAATAGATTCTTAATCTTATTTCTACTACTTGTTTCTTGTTTGATTTCTTGAAGAAAACGAACATTGGAGAAGTAGACCTTCTTGAATCTTCGAAAGAAAAAAAGATGTATAATGATAGGGATGACTAACAAGCCAAGAGCCCATAATAATTGAGGATATATGAATTGCATAGTTCGCAAAATTAGCAAAATTCACGTATTGCATCTACCTTCTTTATGATATGATTGACAAAGAACGATGATACTTTTGCTTACATGGATTTTTAATTGATCAATTGTCCATTCTTATTGAGTATGAGAGCTCTTTTTACAATGTGTACAATTCAAATAAGTTCTACATTCATGAGCATAACGGCGGTAAATGCTTGAATATTTTGATGATTTTTAAGGCATACCTTTGTTTTATCCATTGGATAGGGTTCTATGCCTTATCTTTGCGGCATAAAATTGCTTAAGGTTGGCTTATAAAATCAAAGAAATTTATTACACCTTGCAAGGCGAGGGGTTTCACACTGGTCATGCGGCGGTATTTTGTCGCTTTACTGGTTGTAACCTATGGAGTGGTCGAGAGGAAGACAGACACAAGGCTATTTGTCAGTTTTGTGATACAGATTTTGTCGGAACAGACGGGGAGCTTGGTGGTAAATATAGCGGAGAAGAGCTTGTGAAGCAGATTCGTTCGTTATGGCCCGACGACTCAACATGTTTTGTTGTATTTACAGGCGGAGAACCAGCTTTACAGCTAGATAAAGAACTGGTTGATATCTTGCATAAAGAAAACTGTTACATTGCTATTGAAACCAATGGAACAATAGAATTACCTGAAGGTATAGATTGGGTTTGCATGAGTCCAAAAGCTGGCACCAATCTGATAGTTCAGTCTGGGAATGAACTGAAATTAGTTTATCCACAGGTTGGTATGGAGCCAGAAAGATTTGCTGACTGGGCATTCGATTATCACTTTTTACAACCTATGGATTGCGAGGAAGTTGAAGACTATACCTCTTCTGCTATCCGTTATATAAGGACCAATCCGAAATGGAAATTGTCTGTGCAGACTCATAAGGTACTAGGAATTCAATAATGGAGAGATTTCTTTTAGAAGGTAAAAGGTTTAGGCATCGGGGCGTTACGTTCCGCAGTTCGAAAGTCTGCTCAGCCCTATCGGGCCAGGCTACATACTTTCGCCTGCTGCTACATATCACTGACGCAAGGTATCGAGTTCGATTAATTATGAGCGTAGTTTGTTGGATCATTTTTAGCAAATCGCTTTTACTTTTATTATCAAAATCAATGAGTCTATGATTGTAAAACGAATAGAGGAACATCAGGCGATGGTCAATAATCTGCTTTATGATGTTGAATTGATGGATGAAGTCAAAGCAGTGATCTCACTGGTAACTGAGCGTTTTCAATCTGGCAAGAAACTTCTGCTCTGCGGTAATGGAGGAAGCGCAGCTGATGCTCAGCATTTAGCGGCTGAATTCTCGGGGCGATTCTATCTCAACCGTAAACCCCTAGACGCAGAAGCACTGCATGTCAATACTTCATATTTAACTGCTGTAGGAAACGATTATGATTTCGATACAATCTACGAACGAGCTGTGGAGGCCAAAGGACATTCTGGTGATGTACTTTTCGCTATGTCGACGAGTGGGAATTCTCAAAACGTAGTTAATGCGTGTCAACGGGCCAAAGCGATGGGTATAATCTGCGTGGGATTCACAGGTAGCAAAGAATCGCCATTGGAAGAACTTTGCGATCATATGATAAAGGTTCCTTCTACTGATACTCCAAGAATACAGGAAGGGCACATGTTGATCGGACATATAATATGTGAATTAGTAGAACAAGAAATTTTCGGTGAACAATAGAGCGCAAATACTAGAGTGGGGCATAGATCCAAGTTGGACCTTATTCTTGGATAGGGACGGGACTATCAATGAGCGTGCAATAGGTTATATTGAAAAATGGGAGTCGTTTCGTTTTTTGGCGCAAGCCATTGAAGCAATACATGGATTCACCAAGCTTTTTGGACGACTGATAATAGTGACGAACCAGCAAGGTATAGATAAAGAGTTAATGACACACGAAGATCTTAAGGATATTCATCAGAGAATGATTGATGTGTTGGAGTATTATGATGGGAAGATTGATGCAGTATATTATGAACCATCACTAGCAGTGTATGAATCACCCCGAAGAAAACCAAATATCGGAATGGCGCTTGATGCACAGAATGATTTTCCAGAAATCGAATTTCGAAAGTCGGTTATGATCGGCGATACACTTTCTGACATTGAATTTGGGAGTAATCTAGGTATGAAGACGGTGTGGATAGATAATTCCATGGAGAATCATAATCGAGAAAGAATTCTGGAAATTTGTGATGTTAAAGTTGACTCAATGTTCACTTTCTTGAGTCTAATAGACGTAGATTAGTTTTTGTAGAAAAGTAACATATAATATGAATTTCAACCTATGATACAAGAGTTTAGTATTCGTTGTTGCAGTGTGTTTTATCGGCGCTTTACAGGCACAAGAATCATCTTTTTTTAAGGTTGAATTTGATGCTTTCAGTCCGCCGACAAATGATATGATTATGTCTTTTGAAGGCAAAGAGCCTATGCCATTTCTCGCAAATGATATCGATGGAACCGAGCATTTTTTGAAAAACTACAAAGGTAAGGTAGTCTTCGTCTACTTTTGGAATGGCGAGTGTCCTAGCTGTCTGGGGCAAATAGCTTCTCTAAATCTTTTGCACAAAGAAGAGTCTGACAGATTGCAGATCATCAGTTTTGCTGACGAAAACAAAGCGGAAGCTAGTTTTTTGGCAGAAACCCATGGCATCGAATTTCTTGTTTTAACGAATGGGCGAATGCTTGGAGAGGCTGCTTATGGTATCGAACTAGGCTATCCACGCCTATTTGCTCTTAATCAAGATGGTGTTGTTGTTCACGTTATACCACAAGAGCTTATTGCAGGGAAATCCGACATTTATCTTGAACTGAAAAATTTGCTCGAAAAGGTTGGGCGTAGGTAAGTAATAACTTCCGCCGTGTTTCTGTGCTATAGAATTCAATGATTCTCATTGAAATTATCTTTCTATCTTTCAGATCAAACTAAATCCCTAGTATTAGGGTTTAGATTTGAACCGATGGTGATTAACTGCCATTCCTTTTTTACCAAAGCTTACTTTTATCATGTCAGAAATAGCTCAATCCCCAACCCAGAAAGATCACAATACGAATTCAAGTAAGTTCCCAGAACTCGATCAGATATACTTACTTCAGAAGGACAATCTACAAAGATTAAAGAATCGTACTGCGCGAGAGCGAATTCGGGCTATCGATAGAATTAGGGTGTATTTGTCAAGCGAAGAGCATCAAGAGCTTTTATGTAAAGCGATGTATCAAGACTTTGGTAAACCAAGCGCTGAAGTCAGAGTGACTGAACTAGTCCCGACGCTTTCGCATATTACTGAGATTAAGCGAAATTTGCATCGCTGGATGCGTAATTCCACACACCCTCTACCACTTCAATTCATTGGCTTATCTGCGAAATCACATTTTGAACCCAAAGGTCAGGCACTTATAATTGCTCCATGGAACTATCCGTTCTTCCTTTCAATCTATCCTGCTTTGTATGCTATTGCAGCTGGCTGTTCAGTGATTTTGAAACCAAGTGAGTTAACTCCAGCAACTTCTGCTTTTATCAATAAAATGTTTCACGAGTTGTTTGAGCCAGCAGAAGTTCGAGTTTTTCAAGGTGAAATACCAATAACGACAGCAATGCTTGATAAGAAATGGGGGCATATTTTCTTTACAGGTTCGCCCGCTGTTGGTAAAATTGTGATGAAAGCGGCAAGTAAAACACTGTCCTCTGTTTCACTGGAACTGGGAGGTAAATCACCTTGCATCCTTGATGAATCGGCAAGTATTTCTTCATTGGTCGAAAGGCTTGCATGGGGAAAATTTGTCAATGCGGGACAAACTTGCATCGCACCTGACTATATCATGGTTCATGAAAGTAAGCGCGCAGATTTTGAAAAAGAGATTAAGCGTGTTATTGAAAAGTTTTACGGAGTAGAACCAAAACAATCAGAGGATTTAGCACGGATTATTTCGACAAAACATACTCAGCGTCTTGAGCAGTTGATCAATGAGTCCGTGACTCAGGGGGCTAAAGTTATCGTGGGAGGGAAAGTTGATGTAGAGTCAAAATATGTCAGTCCAACAATCGTGACGAATGTAGATAGTAACATGATTTTGATGCAAGAAGAGATTTTTGGACCCATCCTCCCTGTAATTTACTACTCGAGTAATAAAGAAGTTATTGAGCAGATTAATAGTCTTGAAAAACCACTGAGTATGTACATTCTTAGTTCTAAGAGAAAGAATATTGAGTACTTCACAAATAATACATCAGCTGGAGGTACACTTGTAAATGAATTTCTACTAGGTGCTGCAATACCTAGTGTTCCTTTTGGCGGTGTAAATAATAGTGGAATTGGAAAAGCATATGGTCACCACGGATTCTTAGAATTTAGCAATGAACGAGCTGTCGTAAAGCGCAGTTTCATGTCTATAAAGTTTATTTATCCACCTTATAGCCCCCGTGTCCAAAAGATAATCGGTTGGTTGAAACGCTTTTCATAGTTTCGATATAAATAATGCGGAATATATGATGACAACAAAAAAGCCCTTTCGAAAATAAATTCAAAAGGGCTTTGTATTTCTAGTGAAATGTATTTTACTCCTCTTCTTGTTTAGCTGCTTTAGGAGCTGGAACTGCTTCTGCTTTTGGTGCTTTAGCTGCTTTTGGAGCAGTTGCAACACCGCCTTCTGCAGGAACGATATTCACGATTGTTTTGTTCTTTTTACCTTTAGAGAACTGTACCATACCATCTACTTTTGCGTGGATTGTGTGATCTTTTCCCATGTAAGTATTGAAACCAGAGTGGTATTTTGTACCCCTTTGACGAACAAGAATGTTTCCAGCTATTGCTGCTTGTCCTCCAAAAAGCTTCACTCCAAGTCTATTACTGTTACTGTCCCTTCCGTTATCCGAACTACCTACACCTTTCTTATGTGCCATGATTTAACGATTTTAATATTTTAATAATGGTAAACTGTAACAGCTTACGCTGAAATTGAATCAATTTTAATTTGTGTAAAAGACTGTCTGTGACCGTTTTTCACTTTGTAACCTTTTCTTCTTTTCTTTTTGAAAACAACAACCTTGTCTCCTTTTTGCTTACCCATTACTGTAGCAGAAACGCTAGCTTTTAAGGTTGGAGCACCGATTTGTGTGTTTTTTCCGTCAGCGATTAGATGTACTTGGTCAAATGTAACCTTTGCACCATCTTCCGCATCTAACTGGTGGACGAAGAGTTCTTGACCTTCCTCAACTTTAAATTGCTGACCAGCTATTGATACTATTGCAAACATGTTTATATGAGTTAAAATTAATAAAAAATGTGAGCGCAAAAGTAGAAACTCTTTGACGTTCAAACAAATAATATCAGTGCTTTTTCAGCTTGAGATGCCTTTATTCAGACTTCCTCAATTAATTTTCCCTATTCACAATCCTTGATTTATCAATTTTACGCTGGCTTAACTTAAATTCTATTTTCTCTCGTTTACCACTCCTATTGACTATCAGCTTGATTTTTTTACCTTCTTTGCCAGTTAGAAAACGATTAATCACACCAATATTCAAGAAGAAATGTGGAACCCAATTAATTCGACGTATCACATCTCCAGCTTGTACTCCGGCTTCTGCAGCTGCTGAACCTTCAAAGACTTGCTTTACAATGTATTCATCCAACTCGTGCCCCACTGCAAATACAACAAATCCGCTTCTGTTGAATCTGTAAGGCTTATCCATTCTCTTTCGTGATCTATAGTATAATTTGGATTCATTGTAGTCGATTATCAGTTTATTCCTTTCCCAAAAGATATTCCCAATAATTCCATTTCTACTGTTAAGGACATAATCGTTTGCGAGCGCAATTGAATCCGTTTTTTGAAAATAGACGGGTAATTCTCGGAATCTATAATCAAGAAAGTCAATTTGATCTATAGTGCCTAAGAATCCGCCAAGCTCACCTCCTAGGCCTGTTCCAATCCTTCCATCAATCACTGTGTCTGGCATAATCAGGTCAGGATGTGAGTACTCGTCAATTAGCATATGAATAGATGCTCCTGTATCCAGCAGGAGATTAATATCCACTGGTTCGCTGTCCTTGAGACAGATTTTTGCTTCTATGAACGGTCTTTGACGAACAATACTAATATCTTGTTTTTTGAATCTCCAAGGTTTTTTAAAGAAATCTGGTCGAATAATACGCAGTACTTTTCCCACATAATCTATTTGAACTACCGCACCTAAAAGAAAGTTTGCACCCAAGATTCCATCAATATCTTCGCCAATTAGATTATTCAGTTCCAGATCCAAATCGTCGAGAACTATAAGATCCATAGCTGTCTTTTGACCCTTTTCAAACTGAAGTGGGACACGTCTCGCGATGTGACCAAGCTCATATGAATTTCGATCAGCACCCAGAATTTGCACAGTCTCATTCAATGGAATATCTAAGAGATCAAGCATAATACGATCAAAGATTACTGTATTTTCTGCTCCTGTGTCAAAAATCATGTTAAGAGGAATAACACCATCAAGAAATACTTTTACAATTATGAATCCTTGCTCATATTTCATAGGGAGTTCAATCTCTTTCTTATCAACTAATAGATCTATTGTGTGAAACTGTGCATGTGTGACTGAGCAAAAGCATAGAAAAGCTAGGCTAGTGTAGATAAAATTCAGTAGTTTGGAGCAGCAATTTCTATGTTTCATATCTCAGTTAAACAGAAAAGCTAAACAATAAGATTTGTCCTAATCCAAGTTTGTTGGTATTTTAGAATCTTTTCAAAATAGACTATTTCTCAGAACTAACAAACTAAACAGATTTCTAGATGTCCGAATTAAAGAAGAAATTAAGTCTGTACGGATTGACAATGATTGCAATCGGTTCGTGTATAGGTTCAGGTATTTTTTTGACTCCAAATGTGGTAACTCAGAACATGCCCCATGTCGGCTTAATTCTTGCTGTATGGCTACTTGGTGGTATAATTTCGATTTTTGGAGCATTAACTTTCGCCGAGCTAGGTAGTGAGTTTCCCAAAAGCGGTGGTGTATATGTTTACATTAAAGAAGCTTTTGGAGATCTACCAGCTTTTCTGTACGGATGGGTGATCCTATTAGTGATAAACACAGGAGCCTTAGCTGCACTTTCGATAGCGATGGTGAATTTTCTTGGACTATTTTTCGACATTGGTGTTGGGTTTCAAACGGTACTAGCTGCCATATTGGTGGTCTTTTTGACAATTCTCAATATTTTCGGGATAGCTGTAAGCGAATGGCTAGCAAATTTATTTACAGGAGCTAAACTAGTCGCAATAATATTGATCATTCTTATAGCCTTTGCGACGACTACACAATTGGAAATGAAAGAATTGATTGATCTTCAAGAGTCAACAGTTCCCACCAACTTATTTAGCGCATTCTTTCTTTCCCTCATTGGTGTTTTTTGGTCTTTCGGGGGTTGGCATCACACGAGTTATCTTTCGGAGGAGGCAAAGAATGCTTCTAGAAACATTCCTCTTGCCATGATTATCGGTACAGCAATAGTGACAATTGCTTATGTGCTTGTCAATTATGCATATATGCAAGCATTGCCACTTTCAGAAATAGCAAGAAGTGAGCGCGTTGCAGGCGATGCACTTGAAGCGTATTTTCCTGGAGGTGGAAAATACATTGCTATCTTAGTTATTATATCAATCACTGGTACAGTTGCTATATATACGATGTCTGCTCCCAGGATTTATTTTGCAATGGCGAGGGATGGAATTTTTTTTAAGGAATTAAGCAAAGTACACCCAAGATTTCGTACACCTGTAAACGCGATGATTTTGCAAGCTGTGTGGGCAGTAATTTTAATATTCATTTGGAAGAAATTTGTGACTATTATCACATTTGTGACCTTTATGGATATCCTTTTTATGATGCTTGGAGCGAGTTGTATTTTTGTTTTTAGACGTCGAAAGATTGATGCACCAATCAAAGCATGGGGCTATCCAATTTTACCAGCATTTTATGTGATTATTACTGGAATTTTCGTTGTGAATACAGCAATCTCACTTCCAAGTGAGTCTTGGGCAGGTTTGATTATTCTGCTTGGCGGTATACCTGTTTATTATTGGTTTAAAGGGAGAGATTAAGGGGCTCTCTGGCCCAAAAGACAATATGTCTATTCAGGATTCGTTTTTTTGAAAGCTAACTAAATGATCAAGTGATTATGAAAAAAGGACTTATCAGTATATCCAAGAGCATATTAATACTAGTTATCATCATGGTTCTCGGATTTGGCTTTAGACCTATTACAGAAGTTGAGAATGAACCCACCAAGATATTTACATGTGAACTGAAGAGTGTCAACGTCGACTCAACTACAAATGATATTCAGCTTAGGTTGGCAAATTCAAATTTAGAATTCTATATCAACAGAGGTGCCCATAATCAACTTTTAATAGATGTTTTAGATGCCAATCTAGAACGGCCAATTACAATTACTTATGTAAATAGAGAGGACTTGATAAGTAGTTTTTCAAATGCTAGACATGTTTGCAAAGTTCAAGCGGATGATTCTGTCTTTTACTCAGAGTTTAAAACTGAAAACTGATAGCTCTTTCTAAAACGTACGAGTTTCACAATGCTAATTGGTCTTTTGTTCAATTATTAGAACATTGAAGATTTATATTTCAACTTTAGTAAGAAAAAAGCTGTCTTTTTGGACTATAACCAACTATTCTTTGCTTTTTGTCTCCATACGCGCAGCATTGCAGTGGTAACTTATGTCATACTTTTGTAAAAAGCACAAACCTCTGCTAAGTCTTGTGCGTCTGATCATACAAAAGCTAAAACTATGCTAAAGAAACTAACTCCAATATTGCTAATATCAGCATCCGTGCTATTTTTCGTAAGTATGGCTTATGACGAAGAAAGCAAGACACAATCTCGTAACTTTATTTTTACGATGTTTAATGATCTACCTGATCTACCTGAGGAACCATTTGCCTATTCTGATATAAGTTTTCCTAGTCATTTTAGTAATGATACGATCGAGACGGGATATGATGGAGAAACTGACACAACAATCCTCGACTTCGTGACTGACGATAAATCAACATTAGGTAGAGTATTGTTCTATGATAAGACATTATCTGCTATGGAAAATATTTCTTGTGCATCTTGTCACAAGCAAGCTAATTCTTTTGCAGAGAATAAAGCTTTTAGCGAAGGTATCAGTTCATTGACAAAACGAAATTCAATGAGTTTGAATGACTTAGGTTGGTCCAATAACGCAGGGTTTTTCTGGGATATGTCTTTCGGTGATATGACCGAAATGATAGGTCTTCCGCTTAAGGATGAAAATGAAGTAGGAGCTGTAATTGAAGATGTCGTAGTGAAAATGAGTATGACAGACTACTATCCTGATCTATTCATTAAAGCATACGGAGATTATGAGATCACTGAAGAGCGGATTGTAGAATCTTTGGTCCATTTCATAAGTAGTATGGTAACTTTTGATAGTAAATTCGACAAAGCGGCTGATACGAATTTTAGTACTTTCACTCAGCAAGAGTTTGATGGATTACAATTATTCCAACAGTCATGTGCTACATGCCATGTAGAAGGTGATTTTTTCGGAATTAATGGAACGGAAGATCCATTTTCTAACCACATAGTTATGGAGGTTCCATTTTTCTTCAATAATGGTTTGGAAGTCGAGCCCATAGATAAAGGAGTAGGAGACTGGTTGGAAGGAATGGATGGACTGTACAAACTTCCGACCATGAGAAATATTGCATTGACCGCGCCATATATGCATGATGGAAGATTTGAAACACTGGATGATGTGATTGATTTCTATTCTGAGGACGTTGTTGCAACAGATTGGAACTTTTTGATTCCTGCTGATGGATTCAATTTCAATAGTTATGAGAAAGACGCACTGAAAGCGTTCTTGATGACCTTGACAGATGAGTCATTTATTGTTGATGAGAAATGGAGTGACCCTTTTGAATCTCCAGTAAACAATAAAAATATTGAAATTCAAGAAATTAGCTTGGCAGTTAGTCCGAATCCTATGAGTACATCTGCAATTATTGATATTCAAAACCCATCAAACGAAACACTGCAATTAAAAGTCTACAACGAGTTGGGACAATTGCTGAAGTCTGATAAGATTCGAGGTGAGAGGTATGAAATGGACAAGAATGGTTTAATTCCTGGAGTTTATTCAATCCAAATTTCTGGGATCAACAAAATGAGTACAATCAAACTGATAGTCCAATAAGTAAATATAGTAAGACTCCGATTTTGATCTACTTTTAGGAGATAAAGCAGATCAGCATTTATCTAGGGTTTGAGAAAGAAGTTTCTAGAAATAGGGACTTCTTTTTTATTTCTTTGGAGTTTTGAAATTAACCTTAGAATAGTGGTTTTCGAGATAACTAACAGCTCTATCTACAACTTCTGGTGAACGTAATTTATGTCCCAATCTCTCAGTTACAATATAGTTACTGTTAGTCCAACTCTTTGCTAGGGATTCTGCGTAGTGAACAGGAGCTTCTTTGTCGTTTCTATCGTGAATAATCAATCCTGGAAAACGCACTTTACTAACAAATCTTGCCGAAGTGAAGTAGTCAGGTGTTTGGTCGTATAAGGTTTTAAATCGTTCAGTGATGAGATGTAAGGTATTCTTGGAGAGTCCTAGCATGTTTTGATATACATCCACGAAATCCTGTGCATTGCCTGGACAACCTAGAATGAGAAGAGCCTTAGCTTCCTCAATAGTCCCAGTATAGCAAGCGTACAAAAGTGTGAAGGCTCCTAAGGAATGACCTCCGTAGAAGTCCATGGGTCCGTAGTTACGAATAAACCCTTGAAGGGTCTGCTCATAGAGCGGTACGTTGATGATTTTTCCCGAGGAATTACCATGAGCAGGGGCGTCGTAGCAGTAGATTGTGTAGTCAAGATCCTTCAATGCAAAAATATACTTAATCCATCGGAATGTATGACTTTGCCACCCATGGAGAAGTAGAAGCTTCTTTGAACCATTGCCCCATTTGTAGACCTGTATATGCTCAACTCCAGCTGCTGAAAAACTAGATTTATCAGCTGTTTCCAGAAATTCTTCTTGTTTGGGTTTTAGTTTAATCTTGAATGGCGAACAGAAAACTTCGAATCCCTTTTTTGCCGCATACTTAGGAGCAATGATAGACATCAGATTAAGGTATCTCCCCATTAACCAAATAAATAACTTTATGAACATTTATAAGTTTTTAGATACCAATCGGGATTATATAGATAATCTAGAAGTTGTTTTTAGGTTGTATTAATGGGAAGCAAATAATTGGTAATTTCTCTTCTGCTAAACTAGACCTTTATGAATACTGTAAAAATCGAGCTAATTTTACTTGGGTTCCTCTACTGTTCCATCAGCATGTAGAGCAAATCTACCTTTCTCCTTAGAATGGACCATTTCATCTTCCGGCCATGGCCAGCCTCCAAATCCAGTTTGCCGATAATCGTCAAAAGCTTGTTCGATTTCCGCTTTTGTATTCATAACAAAAGGTCCGTATTGAGCTACGGGTTCATTAATAGGTTTTCCTTGTAGAATCAGTACTTTACACGACTCAGCACCAGCCGTAAGCTGAATTTCTTGATTAGCACTTGTTACGACAGCATGATAGAAAGGTATATTTTGATCGTCGATTTTTAGGCCAGAACCATGATAGAAATAGACTGTTCGTTTAATACCTTCTGACGCAGCAGGTAGTGTGTAGTTTGCGCCTGCATCCATGTCAAGTCTGGCGACTAGAACTTGGTTTTTTGGATCAGCGGCCCAACTTGATGGGGTTGGCTTTAGTGCACTGTTATCTCCCAATGTTCCCGCAATTAGTTTAATTGAAGTTGTCTTTTCATTTTCGTCATGGTATTTGATAGCGGGAATCTTTTCGTTCCACAGCATTTTGAAATGGGGTTCAACCATTTTGCTTTTTGCTGGAAGATTAAGCCATATTTGAAAAATTTCAAGCGTGTTTTCTTGATCTTCTCGCAGTAGGGGGAACATCTCAGAGTGCAAGACTCCTTTGCCTGCTGTCATCCATTGAACATCACCTTCACTGAATCGCCCAGCTGCACCAAGTGAATCGGAATGATCCACGAAACCCTCCTCGGCAATCGTTATAGTCTCAAAACCTCTGTGAGGATGGTGTGGAAATCCAGGTACTTTTCGTCCATGATACATTCTCCAACCATCTTTTACAACAAAATCATTACCCATGACACGTCCAGTTAGTGACGCATCCGGTGACATGTCTGCCTTAGCTTTTGGATATTCATCCCTGTGATGTACACAAAATAAAAATGGATCCTCCGTTTGCCAAGGAAATTGAAGTGGTATTATACGTTTTATTGCTGTGCTCATGCAAAATAAACGGCTGTGTTTCTAAATGGTTCTTTGGTATTGATCAAAAATGAAAGTGAGAGATTGCAGAAATATTAATCAAAAAGATCTGATGCCCGTTCACTGATTATTGACGACATTCTTGCTAGTGCTTATTTGCAACCAAGATCAACTTGACTTTGAATATCGTTATTAGGAAAACAGTTGCCAGAAGGTAATTCTGACGGAACATAACGCGCCAAATTTGAATCATGTAGTCCATTAAGGATAAAATCTTCGAGTTGTAGTATCTCCTCGTGGGTTAGTCCCAAAGGTGTAAATTCCTCTGCTAATTGCTGTCTGTCCACTTCTGAGTTTTCAGGAATTCCTTTGTTTTTATACCATAGTAGGTCAGTCAAACTCTCAAATGATGCGCCGTGTCCATAAAACGTTACATCACGAAGGTTATAAAGCTGCGGAGTTTTGAATTTGTATTTATCAGATTCAACTTTTGTAAATGAATATCTTCCGAATTTGGTGGGATCTTCCGTGTTGTATGTGAATACTTCGCTAGGGTCAAATTCTTTCATACCCAAAGCATGGAATTCCATTGCATTTAAGGCTGGTCCCGAATGACATGAAACACAGCCTGCTTCGCCGAAGAATAGTAATGCCCCTTTCTTTTGATTGTCAGTTAGAGCAGTTCGATCACCTTCCAGATATCTTTGAAATGGAGCTTGATTAGAAAATAGTGTTCTTTCATATGCAGCAATCGCTAGTCCAGCTGTAGTGTTAGTGTATCTTTCTTCTTCGTTAACTGCCTTAAAGGCATCATCAAATAATCCTTTGTAACCATATTCTTCGACTGCGGTTTGATCAACTTTAAGCCGGTGTACACCCATTCCAGCAATCGCTTGCGTTTCAATTCCTTGGAATCCAAGATTATTGAACTCTTTGGGAGTGTCATCTGTCCATTGCGCTTCGGTACCTGAATTTAGTCCTCCGGCTCCAAACTGCCCATTCCAAAGCATTAGCTCTTGATAGGCGGTGTTCATTGCTGTAGGTGTTCTGATTGGTTGAACATCAACTAGATCAAGTTCACATTGCATATTTCTGGTTCTCAGATCTCCATTGTGGCCGAAACCTTGACCGCCTTCACCGATACCCTGTCTTAATCCAGCTTGAAATCCAGCTTCTGAATGATGGCAGGTTGCGCAAGAATAAGTTCCTCGGGTGATAGGGAACTCCCCTTCGTTTGCAAATGCTGTTTCGTGAAAAAGTAATTTGCCTAGTTCTATCTTTTCAATCGTTAGTGGATTCAGCGGATCTTGAGGAATTGCTTCTAGATCGTCTGATTCTGGAAATTGGAAGAAAGATAAGGATTGATTATCTGAAGAGCTTATGAGTCTAGCTTCTAAAGCCGTATCTAATTCGGTTTCTGTTTCATTTTGACATGAAATAGCAAACAAAACTAACATGAAAAAAATAGGTAATTGTTTCATTGTTTGAGAGTTATTTTGAGGATCAAATATTCTTATTACTGAAGTAAATTTATAACTTTATCGAATAGAGTTTCAGATTTTTACTGACTACCTTAATTTTTATTTGATTTTTAACATATAGATAATATATAGAAAAATTCCAATATGTTTTTCTATGAATATTCTGTGTCACGATGAGCGTTGAAAGATTCCAGATTAGACCAAGATTTGAAATGAGCGTTAATGGCAGCATTAGCGATATTCAAGATCTGATAAATTCTCATCAGAAAGAGTATTCAGCTATGATAAAAAGCAGCTTTTCAGATCAGTATATTTCATTGCGTCCTGCAGATGAGGATTTACATTACTGGTCACCTCATTTAAGTCTAGCGCTAGATGAAATGAATGATAATGAAACATTTATCAGAGGACATTTTGGCCCGAGTCCCAATATTTGGACAATGTTTTTCTTTTTTTATGCTTTGATTGTTTTTGCTGGAGGTATCATTTCAATTATTGGAATGGCTAATTGGTTTGTGGGGAACTCCTACGGAATATTGTGGCTTGTTCCACTGTGTATATTATTGTTTTCAACACTATATTTGCTTTCCTATTTAGGGCAGCGAAGAGGTAACAGACAAATGCGTATGTTGAAAAATTTTTTGAAACAAGCAATTGGAGAAAAAGAAATCGCTAAGTAATCCATTGACATATAAACTATTAGGTGCATGATTCAAAATGAGGTAGAAAGAAACTGTTCGGAACGGATGAAAGAGAAATTTGAATTTCTTTTTGAGCCTGGGCTCATAAAAAGTATCTGTCATCATGGTAGAATTAGGATAATTGATGCGGATAAGCAAATTATCGGAATAGGAGATGATATCAAGCATATGCCTATTGTACTATCTGGCTCACTAAAGGTGATGACAGAGGATGCGGAAGGGGATGAATTGTTACTTCATTACCTAGAGTTTGGGGAAACCTGTGCAGTAACACTCAATTGCTGTACGAAGAAGACTAGATCAACAATCAGAGCAATAACAGAAACAACTTGCGAAATCATCATGGTACCTGTGGAGTTTATGGAAAAGTGGATGATTGAGTTTTCTAGTTGGAGAAATTATGTTCTTGATACATATAATAATCGCGTCAACGATTTGCTCAAATCGATTGACCATTTAGTTTTCAATAGTCTTGAAGCTCGGATCGAGAAGTATCTGCAAGACAAGGCGTGGGTTACAAATGATTCTATTCTTAATGTATCTCATTCTGATATTGCAAATGAATTGCACTCGTCGAGGGTCGTGATTTCTCGCATTTTGAAGAAACTTGAAAAGCAAGGTCTGATTAAACAAGGGAGGAATAAGGTAGAGCTATTGAAAATCAAATTAGCATAGTCCAACTATTTAAGGAGATTCATTGTTTACTCAAAAAAGACTAGAATGAATCTATCAACAAAAGTAGCTTATGTAAGCTTTGGGATGCTTTTGACGCTCATGCTGTCAATGTGGTTACCGACACCAACTACAATCTTTATTGCTATGTTATTAGGTGGCTTATTAATGATTGTTTTGGTAATAAGCGTTCTGAAAGGATCTGCCGATAATTATCCTGAACTGCAAGAGCATGTTGAGGGTGATTATTTCAATGACTAGGCAACTACAATCAATGTCTAAGTGACCGCAGTTACCTTCATTTCTTATTTTTGATAGATATTTGTGGTACAAATCGCAAAAAATATAAATCAGAATGATGAATTTAGATGAACAGATTGAACAGATATACACAAGTTGTCTTGCTCAAGGTTCTTATTTTATAGAGTCGCAGGGAGAAGCTGTGGTAATTGATCCTTTACGAGAACCAGATCCTTACATTGAAAGAGCAAAAGCTAGCGGTGTAAAAATTAAATATATTTTAGAAACTCATTTTCATGCGGATTTCGTTTCGGGACATGTTGATCTAGCAAAAAAGACTGGTGCAACAATTGTTTTCGGTCCTGGTGCTGAAACAAATTTCAAGAAGCATGAAGCCAAGGACGGGGAGATTCTTAAAGTAGGTGCATTATCAATAAAAGTACTACATACTCCTGGGCACACCCCTGAAAGTACTACATATCTTTTGTTCGATGAAGCTGGAAAAGAACATTCAATTTATACTGGTGACACATTATTTATTGGCGACGTTGGAAGACCTGATTTAGCTCAGAAAGCCACTGGTCTAACACAAGAGGATTTAGCTGGTTGGTTGTATGATAGTTTACGAAACAAAATCATGACATTACCAGATGATGTTATCGTTTATCCCGCACATGGTGCTGGTTCATCTTGCGGAAAAAACATGAGTGCAGAAACATTTGATACTTTAGGAAATCAAAAAGCAACAAACTATGCCTTGCGCGCAGACATGACGCGAGACGAGTTTATTGATGAGGTAACTGCTGGGCTGCAAGAGCCACCGCAATACTTTGCTTTGAACGCTTCAATGAATAAGAAGGGATATGAAGCCTTTGATGAAGTTTTGTCTCAAGGATTAAATGCTTTTAGTCTTGAAGACTTTAAGAATGTAAGCAAGCAATCTGACGTGCTAATACTAGATGTACGTGATAAAGGAGAATTTGCAAAATCTCACATACCTGGATCTTTGTTTATTGGTCTTAATGGTAGTTTTGCACCTTGGGTAGGTGCATTGATAGAGGATATAAATCAAAAAATAGCTATTGTTGCTCCGATCGGAAAAGAAGAAGAGACCGTACGGAGATTGGCGAGAGTTGGATATGACAATTGTATTGGATATCTTGAAGGTGGATTTGAGTCATGGCTGAATGCTGATGAAGAAGTCGATTCAGTCAAGACTATTACAGTTGAGCAGTTCATCAAAGGTGATAAGAATGCACAGGTGATAGACGTACGGAAACCTTCTGAATATGAATCTAGTCATCTTACGAAAGCATTGAATTTACCTTTGGACTTCTTTCTGTCAGGAAACACTAATGAGCTCGTTCCTTCTGAGAAATATATTTTGCATTGTAAAAGTGGGTATAGAGCGACAGTCGCCTCCTCATTTTTAAAGCAAAAAGGAATTCATAACATAACCACGATTATTGGACAATTTGATGATTTAAAGGAGTCGGGACTTCCAGTAGAAGGTTCGTGCCCGTCACTTCAGGTTTTAACATAAGCTAGGTGTTCTCCATAAATAGCAGGAATTTAAATTTAAAATCAGTTTTTACTGATCTTATAGCCGGACTTACGGTTGCTGTAATTCTTATTCCGCAAGCGATGGCTTATGCTGTTCTAGCAGGTATGCCTGCAGTCTATGGCTTATACGCCTCTTTGATTCCATTGATTGTCTACCCGATATTCGCGAGTTCTGTTTCGTTATCGATTGGACCGGTGGCATTGATTTCTATCATTTTATTGGCGGGTATTTCTGTTTATGCAACTCCCTTCTCACCTGAGTACATTAATCTTGTACTTTTGACTGGGCTGTTTGCGGGACTTTTTCAAGTGCTTTATGCAATTCTGCGTTTGGGAAAGCTTTCCCATTTCCTTTCGAAACCTGTGCTTTCGGGATTTATTTCGGCAGCTGGAGTGATTATAGCTATCAGCCAATTTAAGCATCTACTGGGGATTCAATTGGAAAGAAGAGATAATCTATTTCTTACGTTAGTGGATCTATTCCAGAAAATTCCAGAAGTAAACCTGTATTCATTGGGGATTGGTACTGCTGCAATCGGGATGATATATTTTTTGAAGTTCTTGCATAAAGCTATTCCCGCTCATTTGATTGTGACGATCATAGCCATTCTTGCTTTTTATTTTCTCGGTCTTGAAAAGTATTCTGTTGCCACCATCGGAGAAATTCAGTCGGGACTTTCAGCATTTGATATAAACTTCCTTCAAGATCTAAGTTTTTCCAAAATCCGTGCAGTCATACCGACAGCGTTTATCGTAAGTATAATTTGTTTTATCAGTTCCTTTGCGATAGCTTCCTCTTTTCAATATTCACAGCAAAATAAAGTCTTGGCAAATAAAGAGCTTCTGTCACTAGGTCTCGCAAAGATCGTAGGTAGTTTTTTTCTCGCTTATCCTAGCTCCGGTAGTTTTTCTCGCTCTGCGGTTAATAATCAGAGCGGCGCTAAAACAGGTTTGTCAAGTGTATTTACAGCTATTGTCGTAGGAATATGCCTTCTTTTCTTTACTGGTTTGTTTTCTCAACTAGCCATGGCAGTTCTCTCGGCCATCATCTTGAGCTCAGTACTTGGTTTTGTAGATCTTAAGGAGATGAAACGCCTATGGAAAATAAATCGCCGAGATTTCTGGACTTTAATTGTAACCTTCTTTCTCACGCTGATTTTAGGTATAGTGCCAGGTATAATGGGAGGGATAATCCTTTCTCTCTTGTCGGTTGTCATCAGATCTTCAAATCCACACTTTGCTATTTTAGGTAAGTTACCGAAAGCGGAGTCATATCGAAATATCAAAAGGTACCCCGAGGCCTCTACGATTGCAGGTACATTTATACTTAGATATGATATGGATCTATTTTTTGCAAACGCTGACCATTTCTACAATGTCGTCATTGAAGGCTTAGAGAATAGCCAAGATGTAGATACTTGCATTCTACATTTGGGTCCAGTAAATTATATCGACTCATCAGCGATGGTCAAAATACATGATCTTATTAGCTATTGCAATCTTAAGGGCGTTACCCTGCATTTTACAAATCTTATAGGTGTAGTTAGAGACCAATTCGCCAATGAAGGTATTTTCGAGAAGATTAGTCCAAAGCAGGTTCATCTATCAATCAATGATGCACTTAGTTCAGATAAGGCAAAATCAGAGACAGGCTATGCAACTCAGGTAAATCGATAAGATTCCAAAACTCAAATCGGCTATAGAAATCTTCGAGGCCAATCACAAATATCTCTGCAGCCCGAGCGAAGTCTTAGAGTTTGTAATTAACGCCCATTGTTAAACCAAGTTGCTGAATATTTTCATTTAAACTATACCCATCTTTTGTCGTTGAGTTCAGACTTCGACCATACCTTATTCCGCAGTTAATACCAGCTCTCCGATTTAGTGTGTAGACGAAACCAGCGGCTAAAGACGCTTGATTTGCAAAGTTTTAACGATAGATATCTGCATTACTTACCGCTGCAAAGTTTTCATCCAGAATTGAACCTTCAAACCACTGGAACAGATTTATTTGTATACCAGCTTCCACATAGGTATTCCATCTACCAATTGGTTTGCATACTCCTAGGTAGAGTGGCATGTTAATCTGATTAAGATGCTGATGCCTAGTCCAATTACGATTGATGTTTTCTTCTGATGACATTAGCTCAGAAGTAGTAATGGTGTCTCCGAAATAGTTGACTTTAATGTCTGTCACTATATCTTTTCGACAGTTTGTGTAAAGTTCTCGTGATAATTGAATGATCGGTTGTATCGAGCGTATTGCAAACCAGACTTTAGGTATAAATAGTCTGTAAGGTTGTATTGAAAAAGTACTTCATGTCTAAAACCTTCAAGAGGGTTTTCAAGATTACTTCGTAATTGAGCATATTCAGTATCTTCACTAGTGCTGGTAATAAACGAGTTACTAAAGGCAAAAACTTCAGATTGTGCGGCAATTGACCAAAGAGATATCTTTTTGTTTTTTAGTTGGATGATGTTTGGATGTGACGCTTTCGAAGAGGATTGGAAAGCAAGGGGCTCTAAGCTTGACTTGGCTAAATATTTTACTGGAATGCTAATTCTTTCACTGTCTTTGTCAATAACAGAAGCTATATTGGCTGGGTCCAATGCTTTTTGAGAAGAATGATCACGATCTAAATCATAGTTGGAAATTCTAGAGCTCCCAGTAGCTGTATTTGTGGGTTCTTGTGGTGAATTCTTAAATTCGTACTTCTGTTCCTCCTGCTTCGTTATGACGGTTTTTGCTCTTGCTTTTTTTGGAGTTACCTCCAAAAGATCCTGATCGCTAAATAAGTGGTCGCTTTCTAAAATAGCTGGTATGTTGTTTTGAGAATCGTCATTGATTTCAGAAACGTCATTATCTCGCCTATTCTTCTTTAAGACCGTCACGTTATCAATTGTTGTGTTCGTTGTAGAGTTCGTGTAACTTGAATTGTCGACACTTGCTTTTTCTCCATTTGTACTGGCAGTATTTTTGGTTTCCGTATTTGCTTGATCAGTTATTACATTCTGTTCAGTAATCTCAAATGCTACAAGTTCTTTAGATTCGTTAAAATCCAGTTGTGCTAATTGCGTTGAAGTATCAGAATCTGAAGAAAGCTGCTCGGATTTATTTTGGATCCATTCATAAAACAAGACTGCCGAGATTAAACCTAGTAAAAGGCAAGCCAAGACAACCCATATCACTAGTCGCTTACGATCTTTGGATCCCAATCCCATGTCAGTGATAAGCTGATCGTGATCAATAGGCGCCTCGTGTTGTCCTAGTCGTTCTTTAAACGAATCTCCTATGCCTGATTTACCCATGATTCATTTTTTTCTAATTGTAAAATTTGTTGCCTCAATAACGCTTTCGATCTTGCGAGCCTTGATCTGCTGCTTCCAGCTTCTATACCTAACATGTCACCGACTTCCTGATGGCTATATCCATCAACTTCTACAAGGTTGAAAACCTGACGATAGATATCTGGTAGATTTTGAATTAAATTCATGATTACTTCAATATTTAGTTCGTCAAGTATGCTAACTTCTGCACTTTTAGCTTGCAAGGCTTCGTCAATAATCGGTAGAAGATGGGGCCGTTTTTTACGCATCTCGGAGATGCAAGTATTTATAGTAGTTGTTGAAATCCATAAGCGAAATGAACCCCTAGGAGTACATACAGCATTAAAAAAGCCTCTGTACATTCCGTAAAGGGGCTCTTTATTTTTGCGTGAAGATTTTCTTTTCTACATTTTAATCATTCTAGCACTTTGAGTTACTGTACCTGAAGTGTATTTCACAAAGTAACTACCACTGACTAGTCCTGCAACTGAGAATCCCTGAATATGGGTTCCAACTCCAAATTTTGCTCGAATTGGAGAACCTACTTTTTTACCTGAAAGATCGTATACATCTATTGTTACAAGTCCTCCAGTTCCTTTGAACTCGATTTGAGCATAGTCTCCAACTGGATTTGGAAATAGTTTGATTACATCATTACCATGGACTACTTGTTGGTTATTATTTACAACGCCACATGGGCTATTTTTCACGAAAGGAAGTTGCTCGAAATTATCGTACATCATATCGTTAATAGCATCTTCAGGAACACATAAAAACTGACCAAATATAGTCGAGTATATTTGACGGAAGTCAAATTCCATGTCCATATTGTACCAATACTCAGCATTGCTTGGAATCACTGGATTACTTCCTATTACTCCACCATTGACATTATTGCCAAAAAGGATCAATGGAGCTGAAGTTCCATGGTCTGTTCCTCCTGAAGAATTACTTACAACTCGTCTTCCGAACTCAGAAAAAGTCATACCAAGAACTCGATCGCCAACACCTAATCCATCACAATCGTCGACAAAAGCACCAATTGCTTCTGAAACTTGACCAAGAAGGTAATTATGATTTCCTTGCGTATGGTCTCCTGACTCAACTTGATTATCGTGTGTATCAAATCCACCGTACTCAACTAGGTATAGTTTAGTTTTCAGACCACCTGCAACAAGTCTTGCTACAATTTTCAGTTGCTCTGCTAACCAATTGTCTTCGGGATATGCACCTTGCGTAGGCACATTTTCTGCTGCTTCTTGAACGATCGCACCATAGACTTGAGATTGCTTAGCTACTAGTCTTACATATTCTAGTCTTTCACCAGCGCGTGTATCCGGTGTGGGAGGAGCTTCTTCATCAATCAATTCATAAAAATCGGCAGGGTCACTGATGACCATTCCCATGCTATTTGATGGGCCTTGAAAAAGCATGGAGCTGTTCCAGCCAATTTCGATCGCTAGGGGATGAGGATTCGCCTCATTTGGATAATCTACAGGGTATCCGGGGTACTGATAATCAAGGTACCTACCTGTCCACCCACTGCTCAGAACTACATCTGAAGCAGATCCACTCATCCAAATATCTGTCGATCTAAAGTGTGAGAAATCTGGATTTGGGTAACCTACATTTTGTATTATTGATAAACGACCTTGATCATACAGTTCTTTCATTTCTGTCATCGCTGGATGGAGACCTAGGTCAGTTCCTTCAAGATTCAAAAGTTTATTTTCAGGAAGCACTACATGAGGTCGTACTTGATTTAGGCTAGATAATTGGTCGATAGGTACTACAGTGTTCAGTCCGTCATTTCCTCCTGAGAGGTATACCAAAACAACAACTTTATCTTCTGCGGTTGCCATCTGAAGTGCATGAGCAATATTGGTCATATCCAAAGATTTGAAACCGACCCCTCCAGCAATTGTAGGAAGTACTAAACCTGACGCTGTGTTTTTTAGAAAGTCTCTTCTGCGCATTTTGCTACTATTTTATTTTGATAAAGGGGATTACTTCAGTTGGAATTCTGAAAGATTGAAAATTCGTTGGAATAAGTATCGTAGTCGATTGAAAACAACACTTTTGGCTTCCTCGTCATTTTCATCAGAAATGTATGCATTCCATGCATTTGTCCAATAATAATCTTCCGCTTGTCCTGATAGGAGTATGGATTTTAGACCAATACGAATGCTCTCATTCAGGCTGATACCCAAAAACCAATCCTCCATCTGCTGAATAAGAGCATTTGGGTCAGATGGCGCATCCATTGTTTTTACATAATCAAGAATATCGTAGGTTACTACGTGGTTTGGAGACCAAAAGCCCCAGTAAATAAATGCATCGACAAATTGGATACGACGCACTATTGTGCTAGTCGTGACCCATGATTTATCAAAGGTTGGGAATTGATAGAATGCTGGCCATCCCGCAACATTTGGCGGATCTCCTAGCTCCATTCCCCATGATGACATAGACCAATATGCACTTCTGTACACAAGAAAATCGTTATGTATATCACTTGAGTCAAAAGGCATCTGAATTTCCATTGAACGCCACCAGCCAAGTAGGACATCTACCGGTGTCTTGATGATGGCTCCATAGTTTACCTCGTCATAAAAATGATCGCTTGTTAAGAGTGCTTCTAAAACTGGCTTAATATTGTAATCATTGTCTCTGAATATTTCAGCTAGAGGCTGGATAATATTATCTTCAGTCCACTCATCAATCGTCGCAAAGCAGAAATAAGTATAGAGCTTTCTACAAATGTACGGAGCGACTTCATTGTTTTCGAATATCATGTCGATCATCTCCTGTAGCTCTTCAGCTCCTGCTTCTCCTGATTTACCTGTGATAAGCTTGTTTCCATAAAATTCTGAAAACTGCTTATCAGATTCTTCGTGATTCCACCAAAAGAATTGAGGTTCACCACTGTCCCAATCGAGATTCCATCCAGTCATGATTCTAGCGGCTGCTTGGACATCTGATTCAGTATACTGAGCATCTGGACCTTTTCCTATTGTAAATAATTCCTGTAATTCTCTTCCAAAGTTTTCATCTGGGGCTTCCTTACTATTTGCAAAAGTGTTGAGATAGATGATCATCGCTGGATTGATGCACATTTCATATACAAACTCCTTGAAATTACCGAAACTGTAGTCGTGTAACAACTTGTGGTATTTGTAGCTGAACTTGGAGTTGAAAATACCCCACATTTCGATAGGCATATGGTTGTGCCAAAATAACCGCATTGTAGCTTGCATTGAAGTAGACGGCTCAACTAGACTTTTGACTAACCATGCTTTCATGGAGGCTGTTCGCTCTCCTTCTAAGTTATTATTATAATCTGCATAGACGTATGTTTCGCCAAAAGGAACTTCAGGGTCAATTATATCGGCTCCGTTATTATAGTTGTTGATTGGCTCTTCAAGTGTCGTCTCAGTTAGAAGCATATCGACAATTTCTGCTACATCTAGGTCCTTGAATGTATTATATTCAGAAGGAGAGATGCCAGGTTTTACTCTTTTCAGTAAGTGGAGCAATTGTGCATCAGTAAGAACTGCTTTAGATTTTGAAAGCGGCTTACGACTGTTCTCTTTTACTTTATAATCGGGACCTTTTACTGCTTCATAGTTGGCAGGTTTGTCGTAGAAGTTGAAGGCATCAGGATATCTTGACTCTACATCTGGTCTGATCTTAGCAAGATATGCGTCACGATCTTTAATCATTTGCTCCCTGTTCATATAAGAATGTTTTGTTTATTATACTGTAACTGAAAATGCTTGCGATTATTGTATTTCACTATGCCAGTGGATATAAGCATTACTTAGTCTAACGTAAAATACAGGGTTTTTCTCAGAAGTTCAAGTAATCGCTGTCGAAATACTCAAATTACTTGATGGAAGAGTTCTACTTGACAATCGACCTATATTTTTCAAAAACTAAGCATCAAAAAATATGTTCTATTTTTAATATGTATCAAGTGCATATTGCTTTTTTTATTACTACTTTTGTGCACGAACTATAAACCCTCCTTCAAGATAATTATAATATAATGAGCGAAGTAAAAAAGTCAAAAGGATTATACTGGATCATATCTTTAGTTTCATTGATCGTTATGGTTGGTTTTCTACTTATAAAACCTGAGTGGTTTTGGATTTGTCTTCCATTCTTCCTGACATCCACTGTTTTGGCGATGGATATCATGTAAGAGAATGCTTATTGCATTTTTTTAACTCTCCATGAGTTACTTTATAGGAGCTCCCTTTTCCTACCTTTGTTTTTTGCTTTTGAGTTACGTATCGTAGCTTGACTTCTTATGTATGAAGGCATAACTCTTGTTGTCAATTTATCAATGGCTCAATTTACTACTGTAACCAAGGTGTCATTTTTTACTTTTCGTTCTATTATCCCTTCTATTATTGTTGTTTTTTATTAGCTTGCACTTTTTGTCATTCAATGCTTTTATTCGATTTAGACCCATAATTAGCAGGTGTTTTTCCAGTTATTTCCAGATCTACTTCGCAGAGAATACTCGTCGTAGCTATTGGTACGTCTGTGTTTTTTCGCTCGTATCTATGAAAATACCACGCAAAAATCTACCGCCATCATAGGCCTAAAGCGTATTTTAGCAGAAATAGTCAGTTTACATGGAACAAGTCTTTAAAAAATATTCGGTTTTTGCATTCTTAATGCTATTGTGCGCAGGTGCTCTTTTCTCCCAAAATTTAGATTCAGAACTTCTTGAATCATTTAATGCTCGAAACATCGGTCCTGCCGGTATGAGCGGCAGAATAACTGCGATTGATGTTAATCCTAGAAATGATGATCATATTTATGTAGGATCTGCAAGTGGTGGTGTATGGGAATCCAAAAATGGTGGGATATCATGGGATCCTATATTTGACGAAACAGGAGTACTTTCAATAGGTGCAATTGAATTAAATCCTTCAAATCCTGCTGAAATATGGGTTGGAACTGGAGAAGGAAATCCGAGGAATTCACATAATTCTGGTGCTGGCATTTTCTTCAGCAACGATGCTGGTAATTCGTGGACATTTAGGGGTTTAAAAGAAACGAGATTAATTCATCGTATAATTGTTGATCCTACAAATTCCAAAAATATATATGTTGGCGCTTTGGGAAGTGCATGGGGTGCGAGCCCTGATCGTGGTGTTTTTCGCTCCACTGATGGCGGCGAAACGTGGGCAAAATCTTTGTATATCAATGAAGAAACTGGTGTTGCTGATATGGTCATGGATCCTTCCAATCCGAAAAAGATTATTGCAGCTTTATGGGAATTTGGGCGTAAGCCATGGACATTTAACTCTGGAGGTGAAGGCTCAGGAATGCATATAACCTATGATGGTGGTGATAACTGGAAAGAAATTACGGAAGAGGAAGGTCTACCAGAGGGAGATTTGGGGCGAATAGGACTTGCTTTTGCTACCAACAAACCGAATATCGTCTATGCGCTAGTAGAAGCAACTGAAAACGGACTTTATAAGTCTACTGATGGCGGGGCAAATTGGGATTTGGTTTCGACGGAGAACATCGGAAATAGACCATTTTACTACGCAGAATTATATGTCGATCCTCAGAATGAGAATAGAATTTACAATGTATATACATACCTATCCAAAAGTGAAGACGGCGGAAAAACATTCAGAAATATAGCGGATTATGGAAATGATGTTCATCCCGATCATCATGCCTTTTGGATACATCCAGAAAACCCTGATTTTATTATTGATGGCAATGACGGAGGACTTAACATAAGTCGAGATGGTGGAGAGACGTGGAGATTTATTACAAACATTCCGGTGGGACAGTTTTATCATGTAAATTACGATTTAGATTTCCCATATAATGTATACGGAGGTATGCAAGATAATGGTAGTTGGGGAGGTCCTCACACGGTTTTTAGGAGAGGAGGTATTAATAACTATGATTGGCAAGAGCTCTTTTTTGGAGACGGCTTCGATGTGGTGCCTGATGCAACGAATTCTCGCTATGGTTATGCTATGTCTCAAGGAGGAAATGTAGCTAGGTATGACCGAGAAACGGGCCGAACACAAATGGTCAAACCAGTACATCCCGATGGAATCCCGCTGAGATTCAATTGGAATGCGGCAATTTCTCAAGATCCTTTTGATCCATGTGGCTTGTATTTTGGAAGCCAGTTTGTACATTACAGTAGTGATTGCGGTGTTAGCTGGGATGTGATTTCTCCGGACTTGACAACCAATGATACGACTAAGCAGAAACAGGATATAAGTGGTGGTCTAACGATTGATGCGACGAATGCTGAAAACTATACCACTTTGATTGCGGTTGCTCCGAGTCCAGTTGATCAATCCGTCGTATGGGCTAGTTCAGATGATGGAAGATTACACATCACTAAAGACGCTGGAAAGACATGGGTTGATGTTTCGTCGAGATTATCTGGAATGCCAAAAGGTGCATGGCTTCCACAGATTGAGGTTTCAGCTAAAAACGCTGGTGAAGCTTTTGTTGTAGCTAATGACTATCGAAGAAATAATTGGAAGGCATATGCTTTTCACACTACTGATTATGGTCAGTCATGGAATCAGATTATCGACGATAGTAAAATTGGAAGTTTTATATGTTCAATAGTTCAAGACGATGAAGCAGAGAATTTGCTTTTTGCAGGAGCGGATAATGGCTTATATGTTTCGATTGACAAGGGTATGAATTGGACTAAATGGTCAGAGGACGTGCCTCCAGTTCAGATCAGAGATATTAAAATTCACCCTACGGAACATGATCTAATACTTGGTACTTTTGGACGAGCACTCTGGGTGGTAGATGATATAAGACCTCTGCAGGCCCTTGCTAAAGATAAAGAGCTGATGAAGCAGGAATTTAGTTTACTGCCAAGTCCTGCAGGAATTCAAATAGTAACGGCATCTTATCAAGGAGTGCGTTTCGGCGGTCAAGGTGATTTCCGAGCACCTACAAAACGTATGTCTGCGCGAATTAATTATTACATTCCAAAATCAGTGGACGAGGAAGATGAAGACGTTGAGCGGAAGAAAGACGTGAAGGACAAGAAGAAGTCCAAAAAGAACAAATCAAAAAAGGCTAGAAAGAAGACAGAAAAGCAACAAGCCGATACCGAAGTTGCCGTAAAAGATACTTTAGAGGAAAAGGATTACGATAATAAGATTCGTTATTATGTGATTGATCAAAAAGGTGACACTCTGAGAACACAATCGGTAAAAGCGAAAGAGGGTTTCAATTATTTTGGATGGAGAATGGACATGAAAGGCGTTGATTGGCCTAGCGTGCGCGATCGGAAACGAGATGCAGATTACGAACCGGGAGGTCCAGACGTTCTACCTGGATCATATAAGCTGGTTGCAACATACAAACAACATAAAGATTCCACTATGGTGGAAGTTAAGTCTGATCCGAGACTTGAAGTCGACAACACAAAGGCAAGTGCCCTTGTAAATCGATACCAAGAGTTTAGTCAGCGAGTTGAAGCAGCAGCAGATGCCTTGGATAAGCTGAAAGCTGCCAAGAAGACTGTGGAGACCTTGGAAGGTCTAAGTTTTGGCTTAGAAGATGATGCCAAGCAGGAATTAGATTCTCTGAATACTGAAATGTCTAAGCAGGTTCAAGAGTTAATTGAATTGTATGTAATGCCAGAAGGCTTAAAAGGGATTCAACGAAATCCAAAGAAGCTAAATAGCCAACTGGGAACAGCGTCATGGTATCTGGGATCTAGATGGGATGAAGTAGGAGAAAATACGGAAAATATTCTGCGTCAAACATCAGACGCAGTTGAAGAGACAGTCGCTAAGGTAAATAAATTCCTTACTGGACCATTTGCAGAATACCAAGAAAAAGTGGAATCTCTGGAGTTCGACCTGTTTAAGAAAATGAAAGAAGAAAAGTAAGAAAGGAATTTCAAGTTGCTATTAAGAAAAGCTTAAGTCGACCTAGGATTTAAATCTTTTTCCTTAGTAATGCGTTCCTTTGATGTTACCGTGAAATTATGAAGATATCTAAATTTTTATTTCTTGCTGCATTTGTAGCCTTAGTCAGCACCAGTTTTTCACAAAAGCCTAGTTTAACACTTGCTTTATTGAAATATCAGGGTGGGGGAGATTGGTACGCAAATCCGACTGCCTTGCCGAATCTGGCGAAGTTTTGCAATGATCAGATAGGAACAGATTTTAACTCAGATTATGCAACGGTTGAAGTTGGATCGGTTGAACTTTTCCAATACCCATTTTTACATATGACGGGACATGGAAATGTTATCTTTTCCGACCTAGAGGCAGAAAATTTGAGAAATTACTTGATTGGTGGCGGCTTCTTACATATAGACGACAATTTTGGTATGGATCCATATGTCAGAGTGGCTATGAAGAAGGTATTCCCCGAGCTTGAGTTTGTTGAATTACCTTTTGAGCATCCTATCTATAATCAGAATTTTGAATTTAAAACCGGCTTACCAAAAATACACAAGCACGATGATAAGCCTGCGCAAGGTTTCGGGCTTATTTGGGAAGGCAGAGTGGTGTGCTTTTACAGCTTTGAGTCGGATCTCGGTGACGGATGGGAAGATCAAGAAGTTCATAATGATCCGCAAGACATCCGTCTGAAAGCCCTACGCATGGGCGCTAATCTTATCCAATACGTTTTTACTGAGTCTTAGAAAATTTTCAACAGCATGCTTTTACATTATTTTTATGACCCGCTTTGTAGCTGGTGCTATGGTTTTTCGCCTGTTATCAAGGCATTTCAAGAAAAGTATAAATCGGAAATGGATTTCGAAATTATTTCTGGTGGGATGGTCAAGGGTGAAAGTGAAAGACCGATTGGTGACTTAGCTCATTTTTTAAAAGATGCTCATAAGCGAATTGAAGATACTTCTGGTGTTGAGTTTGGTCCTGGATTTAAAGATCGAATGGAGGAAGGAACTACAGTTTTTAGCTCGATTCCAGGTTCTGTTGCATTGAGTGTATTTAAATCCTTTGACGAAGAAAAGGCAATTTCGTACGCTTCAGATATTCAGTATGCGATTTACTACGATGGTATTGACCCAAATAACGAAGTTGTATATGCTCAGCTAGCTTCAAAGTATGAAGTTTCCGTCGATGAATTCTTGAGCAGGATGGCGCAAGATGAATATCGCAAGGATGCCTATGATGATTTTAGCGTCGCTCAACAGTTTGGAATACAAGGCTATCCGAGTACGGTACTTTTTGCTAAAGACGAATATTTCTTGCTCAACAGGGGATTTACGAAACTGGAAAATCTAGAAAAAACGCTCAATTCCGTTAAAAGCAGTATTAAGTAACACTGTTTAAGATTCAGAATCTTGCTGATAGATTGCATGGACAGTTGACACTGAAAATATCCCCGCTGTCTCTGTGCGCAGTCGTTCAGAACCAAGATGCACTGGTATAAAACCTTCCGTGATAGCAGCTTCAACTTCATCTTGTCTGAATCCTCCTTCAGGTCCTATTGCTATTGTTAACTCTAGATCACCAAACGAGTTTGCTTGAGTTTTCAACTCGCTTAATGCATGAGCTAACGAGACTGATTTGTCGTGCAAAGTGGCGATGAATCTCTTTCCTTCAGCCTTTTTGATCCAATCATCAAAATTTTCAAGCTCTGGAATACTTGGTCTTTTTGCTTTTAGACTCTGCTTCATTGCAGCGGTAGCAATTCGTTGAAGCCGATCAAACTTGACGTTTTTTCGTTCGCTATGTTTGCATTTAATGCAATGGAAGCTTGCAATACCTAGCTCTATACTTTTTTCCAAAAGCCATTCGATGCGATCGATATTTTTGGTTGGAGCTACTGCCAAATGAATCTGTGGATATTTAGTTACTTTCGAAGTTTTAGAGCTCCACTCAACAACAGCGCGTTTTTTGTTCTGCGAAACTATGACACCCTGATATATAGATCCTTTTCCATCTGTGAAGAATATTTCACCGCCTGTTTGTTTTCTCAAAGCATGTTGAATATGCCTAAGTTCATCAGATTCAAAAATTGCTTGATTAGCTTGAATATTTTCGGTGTAGAAAAGAACCATTTGCTCTTATTATCGATTATGCTATATGATTTCGTATAGCTTGTTCACTCAAAGGTGCGAGTTTTTTGATGATTGCATTGACGATTTTAACAGTACTTTTTTCGAGAGCTTATGGTTGCCGTTACAAATAAAATTATTTGGTCGAAAGTAAGGCTAAAATTGTATAAGTTTTGAAAGTCCTCGCGTTAGCTATTTGGTAGGACATACTCCCTAAGCATAAAGGCATTCGAAAACAATTTTGATTACTAAATGATTAACTACCTTTGCGGCTGGCTGTAAAGCCCTTCATATTGATTCATCGAGGTAGCAAACCTCCACAACATATATTCATGGATTTTTTGATCAAATTGTTACAGGTAATTCTCAGTCTTTCGATTCTTGTAGTCTTACATGAGGGAGGACACTTTCTACCTGCAAAGTGGTTCAAGACAAGAGTAGAGAAGTTCTATTTGTTTTTCAATCCAGGTTTTGAATTGTTCAAAAAGAAGATTGGCGAAACTGAGTACGGAATTGGCTGGTTACCTTTCGGAGGGTACGTGAAGATTGCTGGAATGATCGATGAAAGTTTTGATAAAGAGCAGATGCAAGGAGAACCCCAACCATGGGAGTTTAGATCAAAGCCAGCGTGGCAAAGATTCATCATTATGGTTGGAGGTGTCACAGTCAATTTAATATTGGGTGTACTTCTGTTTATCATGATCTATGGTGTCTATGGAGTTACTTATATCGATAATGCCTCAGTGACAAACGGAATTTATGTTGACTCAATAGGTTACGATATCGGTTTGAGAACTGGTGATAAAGTTCTGAAGTACGGAGACACCGAGTTCACGAAGTTTTCACCTGGTGCTGTTATCTCAGCTATAGTAATTGACAGCGAGGATAATATAACTGTCGAACGTGATGGTAAAAAACTGGTGATTCCAGTTGATCCAAAATTTACAGCAGTACTTAGTGGTCAAAAAATGAAGAGTTCTGTATTCTTTGAGGCGAGGACTCCTTATGAAGTAAGTTCGGTAAGTAAAGCGAGAAAGATACTAGGACTCGTGTCCAAAGGGGAAGACGGTCCTGCAGCAAAAGCCGGTATTGAGCCAGGAGATAAGATTATCGCCCTCAACAACCAAGAGATAGAATACTACGACCAGACGATGGATATTGTCCGTACACATCGAAATCAAGAGATTCCGATAACTGTTTTGCGAAATGGTCAGGTACTTCAAAAGATGATTACTCCAGACGAGAATGGTATGCTTGGTGTACGACGCGAAGCAACAAGCAAGTACTTTGAAACTAAGACTCAAGATTATACTTGGGCTGAGGCAATTCCTGCTGGATGGGATAAAGCAACTGGTTTCCTTGCTGGTCAGGGAAAAGCTTTCAAGAAAATGTTCACAGGTGAAATCAAGGCGAAAGATAGTCTAGGGTCGATTATTTCGATTGGTAATCTATTCCCTAGTAGTTGGAACTGGCGATCTTTTTGGAATTTGACGGCTATGTTATCGTTGATTCTAGGAGTAATGAATCTACTTCCTATTCCGGCACTTGATGGAGGCTATATCGTTTTCTTGTTATGGGAAATGATCAGTGGAAGAAAGGTTTCCGATCGTACGATGGAGATAGCCAACACTATTGGATTTTTCTTATTAATCGGACTTATGATTTTCGCATTAGGTCTTGACATTTCTAGATTATTTTAATGAGTTTTTTTGAATTCTACGATATAAAGCCAAGTTTCTATGTTGACGAAGCCGCGTTGAAGCAGGCTTATTATCAGAAAATGCGCGAATTGCATCCCGACATGCATGTGGGGGCAGATGAAAGTAAGAAGGCTGAGATACTCCAACTTAGTAGTAAGAACAATGACGCTTACAAAACATTGAGAGATTTCCATAAGCGACTTTCCTATATTATCGAAAATTATGGTGAGGATGTGTCCAAAGAAATGGATAAGATGTTTCTTATGGAAATGATGGATATCAACGAAGAAGTCATGGAACTTCAGATGGATCATACGGAGGAGGCAGCAAAGGCACTAAAATCCAAAATCTTTGACCAAGAGACTATGATATTGAACGAGATTGAAGCATCATTGAAGGAGCATACTGCTGGCGAAGATTTTGATCAAGACGTTCTAACAAAAGCTCAAGACTACCTGATGAAACGAAGTTACTTGCAAAGATTAGCTACTAATTGCGAGAAGCAAGAAGCATAGAAGTCAAGTGGTGAAGAAGATTTTCGGTATAAGTTCTTATAATAGAATGATGAATATTCGTTTAAAAAGATTTATGTTTGCCGCACTTAAAAATCGGGCAAAAGCAGTTCGGTGAATTTAGGTAAAAATGCCTCGGTGGCGGAACTGGTAGACGCGCTGGATTCAAAATCCAGTTCCTTTGGAGTGGGGGTTCGATTCCCCCCCGGGGTACTCAAAAAGAGTAATAAGACATTTGTCTTATTACTCTTTTTTCGTTTACCCCAGAAGGGAATCGAACGCTAGGCTCATCTGCTCGCGGGAGCTCGCAGTTCGCGCTGTGTTTTTTTGCATGATCATAGTTGGTAGCTGCGAGCCGTTGTTCGCAGTTCGCACCCAGGGCACGATAAATATGTGATGCCGTCAATTGATTTTGGATATATTTGGTCATAGACGACTTAAAAAACACAGCAATAGCAGCGCTCTTGCGAATATTTTTAAGGAAGTAGATGGTCAAATAGGACAAAATAAATCAGGTTATCATATGTTTATTGTGTACCGATCGACTTGAGGTCGATTTTTTACGGTGCTCATCCCCCGTAGTACAGAGTGTAGTTGCAATGAGCTGGCGCCATTGCTTCTTGGGTTTTCTTTTGAGCCTTTAGGCTTGTGAGCGTTTTTTTGACGGTGCTCTTCAGGTGGTACTTTCTAGTGCCGCAATGAGCTGGCGCCATTGCTTTTTTATTTTAATGTTCAGAACTAACGCTTGGTTGCTCTTCCTGCGGTAGCTCGCAATTCAAGGCCTATTGTAGTAGAATTCGATTGATCAACAACTGAATAGTTGACCTTCTTGCTATCAATCATAGTTCAGCCAGCATGTACTCGATGCTTTAGCTTCGAGCTAGAGAAGTTAATAGACGCTCTTGAAGGGTCGATGAGGTGGTACGCAGTTCAGTCTAGTTTTCTTGTTCATGGACATATCAAAGGTTTAAATAGAATTCAATCACTTTTTTCCTTATCTTCATATTATGAAAATGAGATTATTTCTAGCATTTACAGTTGTAGCCCTTAGTTTTTCATCTTGCGTCCCCGAACCTGGCCCGCCAGTAGATACCACCGAACTGGACGCATCCAAAGAAGCTGTAGGAAGCGAATGGAACGGAACAATGGTGTACAACCATCCTGACAATCCATTTCTGCAAGAAATTCCGGAGAGTTATGAAGTCCATCCCAATTCTGCAGAGATGATCGAATTGATAAAAGGAGCTACGGGTCCTACTTTCTCGAATACGTTTCTCAGTTCGGGAGATTTCAGTATTCCTGTATATATAGCAACTGATACGACTGCAACACGAAATATTAATTTCAATTTATATCATCCGCCAGGTAAAACGAAAATGCTGAATGTACCATTTATTGTTGGTTCTCAACCTGCTAGAGGAGGCGATAGTCATTACACGATCATTCAAAAAGATAGTAGATGTGTCTATGATTATTGGTTGTTTGATTATACCAAAGCAGGAGGTGGAAATGCCATGTCTTTAGATCGTAATGGGATCTATGAAGACGGAAGAGCTGCGGTTGCCGCAGGCTGGAGCTCATTACAGGGGATCATTTGGCCAAATGAACTGCTAGAAGGTGAGATAAATCATGCTCTTTCTTTTTCTGTTCCGGTGACGAATGCCAATGGATATGTTCCACCAGCAGCAAGTAACGACGGAGCACTGACAAACAATGAATTCGCCATTCCACAAGGAGCACAACTGAGAATTATGCCTGAGATAGACATCGATACGATACAAGGTATTGGTAGCGTCGAAAGAACCGTATATAAAGCGATCCAGAAATACGGTATGTACTGTGGTGATACGAATGGAGCAGGACTCGCAATCAGAATTATTTCACCGCAATCCACTACCTTGGACGCCTTTCCCGCTGATTTTGATATCAGTAGTAATTTGGGACTCCACTATTTGAAGTCGTTTCCCCTTGATTACCTCGAAGTATTAAATTTCGGCGAAATCATTCCATCCGAAGCGAAACCATATGTTGACCATGGATGCGCGGAGTGGGAGTGAGGGGGCTTTCCGATATACAGTATTATTTGCACAATTTCCCAAAACTATACTTTGTATAAGTATCTTTATTACACAATGCCCACTACCCCCACCATTACACGCACAGTATTCTTCCTAGGACTAGTCAGTCTGTTTACAGATATGGCAAGCGAGATGATCTATCCGGTGCTTCCACTATTTCTTGATCATATTGGTATTACCGTAATCGGTATTGGTTTGCTGGAGGGGATTGCACAGGCAACGGCAGGTTTGAGCAAAAGTTATTTTGGCCGATGGTCGGATTTATCACTTCGACGATTACCTTTTGTGCAAATAGGATATGGACTCAGCGCCATGTCAAAGCCCCTTTTGGCTTTTGCGACTTCAGGATGGTCTGTCCTTGCTGCAAGGTTTGGTGATCGGCTAGGGAAGGGCGTGCGCACTGGGGCGAGAGATGCATTATTGTCGCAGGAGGCAAGTCAAGACAAACAAGGTAGAGTTTTCGGATTTCATCGATCGATGGATTCTTTAGGAGCAGCGCTTGGCCCATTAATGGCACTAGCTTATTTATGGTTATATCCAGAAGACTATAAGCATCTATTTCTTATTGCATTCATTCCTGGGCTACTTGCCATTGTAAGTACATTTCTAATCCGTGAAAATGCTCAAGAGCTTCAGATTTCTAAAACGAGACCACGATTACGAGATCTACTAGACTATCTAAAAAACAGTAGCAAAGACTACCGCAGACTTATCATCGGATTACTGCTTTTTTCATTGATCAATAGTACAGATCTTTTTCTACTACTATTTCTGAAAACTATTGGATTCTCAGATGTTCATATCATCGGAATCTACGTGTTCTACAATCTTGTATTTGCGCTTTCTGCTTATCCGGCTGGTATTCTGGGTGATCGATTTTCTATGAGGACGATCTTTGTGATAGGCATGGCGTTATTCAGTGTCGTTTATATTTCACTAGGATTGATCGGTGGAACATTTCTTCTTTATGTGATTTTAATCTTTGCATTATATGGTCTGTATGCTGGTTGGACGGACGGTATTTCGAAAGCTTGGATAAGTCGGGTTGTAAATGGCAAGGAAATGGGATCTGCAATTGGAAATTATGAAGCATTAAATAGCATTGCGACGATGCTCGCTAGTGCGGTGGGCGGATTGATCTGGTATTCGTTGGGAGCAAAGGCGTTTTTTGTTCTTACTGGTGTCTTGGCGATAGTAGTGATAGGATATATGTTGGTTTTTACTCAAACTAGTTCAGCACTTACTACCGATTAGTTGTTGGAAAAGAAACGCCCCGTTAGTTTATTCATCCATGAAATAGCTAACGGGGCGCGTCGTTTTAGATTTTAAATAAGTCTACTTATCGAATTGTCAACCTCTGTGTCCATTGATTTCCTCCCTGAATGATCTGAAGTACATAGATTCCAGATTGCATGGAATTTACATTAATTAAAGCTCCGTTTTGAGTCGTCAAGTTTTTGATTCTTTGACCATCGATTGAGTAAATAGCTAACTGCATTACTTCTTCGGAATCCGATTTGATGACAAAGTAGTCCGAAACGGGATTAGGGAATACTTGAATGGATTCTGCTAGTGAATTTTCAACTTTGACTGTTGTGATCAATGTTTTCTCAATGGTTGTATTTCCACTAAAAGATCCAGCGAAATCGACGAGTAAAACTTTATAAACATCGTCATTTCGTGTTTTCACAAAGTTTGCACGATCAAAATCAACCACCCAACCGCTGTTGAAATCAAAGTATTTCCAATCATGTCCGATGACATCGAGTCTTTCAGTAAGTTGATCTTCGTAATCCGAAAAGCTTACTTGATCAGTCTCTACACTATCTATCGAAACGGCTTGGGTTCCTGGTGCAAGTAGCACACCAGTCACAGGATATTCAAATAGCTCGCCTGTATTTGTCGCTACTGGATTGATAAATCGTTGCATACTAAAATCGTATTCTTGAGGAACGTCTATGATTTCATTAGTCGCAAATGAGTAATGAATAACATTAGCGTCAGGGTAGTCTGTCGTTGAGATTTCGAAAATTGTCTCCTCAGAACCATCCAACTGCGCAGTTCGTAATGTATATACGCCTTGTTCTAAAGACACGATCTGTAGCTTACTCCATTCTGCCGCTCGATTTTTCATCAGGAAAACCTCAGTACCGCTGATTACATCATTTCCAGAATCGTAGACTCCCCAACCATAGTCTGTATCGTCATTTTCAGCTTTGATATGGTTGAAAGCGCCTTCATACCATGAGGCTTCATCATTTAGCAGTGGTAAAATATCATCGTAGATCGAAATATCTTCAATAGGATCATCCCAGTTATTGGTAGGAGCTAAATAGAATTCGATACCGACACCTCCGGAAGTGACTGATTCATTAACAAAGATTCCACCTTCTTGACCCAGATATTTTGAAAAAGCAATATCCCAAGATTCGTTCTTGATCTGCGTTACTTCATCGGAGTCTAAAGAATAGTAAGCCTGATTTCCATACGAAACTCCCATTGAAATATCTTGTAATTGAGCTTGAGCTGAGAGTAAGAAAAGCACAAGTCCAAAAAGTGTAAGAGTAAATTTACTTGTCATTTTTATTTGATTTGTTTGTTGTTAATATATGCAAGGATAGCAATTGAGAAGAGCTTTTGTTCTAGGGCAAAAGGACTTCATGTTGATCTTTACAAATGTTTGACAGCTTAGATATTTCTGTGACAGTTTTTACACAGTTTTATGACATTCTCTCGATCTAAAAAGGTGGAGTTGACAACGGTATTAGTTGGCTAAACGTAATAATTTTGGAAATTTTTCAATCCTGAGAAAGATCATTATAGTATGTAACTTGTGTCACTCAGAATAGCTTTCTATTCAGCTAAATTTGTCTTAAAATTTAGCCATGACTACTACAATATATATTATCCTGATTATCATTGTACTCCACTTGGTGACTGGCTTTGCATGGTTAATGTATAAGCTGTCTCCACGAAAGGGAGATGAATTGATTGATAGCCAAGATGATTTGGAAACTAAAACATCTTCAAGAGTAGATTAAAAAGTAGATAATGAAAAAGTATTTAGTAAGATTTTCCGTTCTGTTCAGTTTTTTTATGCTGATTTCTTTTGGGCTCAAGGCCCAAAATTATGAGTACGAGATCGAATTAGAAGCGGTAGAAATTGAGAATCTTGGAGGATTACAGTCTTTTGCAATTGGTACATGGGATGGGTATTCGATCTTGATCGGCGGTAGACTAGATGGTCTTCATCAAAGACAGCCATTTGCATCTTTTGATGAAGCTGGTCATAACACTCAGATATTTGTGGTAGATCCTGAATCAAAGGAAGTTTGGAAGAAATCAGTGTTAACTTTGCCAACTTCACTTAGAGAGCAAATGTCATCTACAAACATGCAGTTTACTCAATCTGATGATGAGCTTATTATTACAGGTGGATATGGGTACTCTGCGAGCGCAGGTGATCATGTCACGTACGCGTTTTTAACGCGAATTGACCTCAAAGGACTTACGGAGTCTATAATTAATGGTAATAGCGATGATCCTTTGGACGCGCAATACTTTGAGCAGATTTCCGACCCTAGGTTCGCTGTAACAGGTGGGAGATTACTCCTAATGGATGATATGTATTATTTAGTTGGTGGTCACCGTTTTATGGGGCGATACAATCCGATGGGGCCAGATCACGGACCTGGTTTTGAACAAGACTATACTTACGAAGCGCGAAGGTTTACAATTGTTGGAGTTAGTGAGTTAGCTGTAGAGTTTATTGATCCTTTACATGATGAAATGCACATGCGTAGACGAGACTTTAATGTCGTTCCTTTTTTTCAAGACGGTGAAAAAGGAATAATTGCGTATTCTGGTGTTTTTCAACCGACAAGCGATGTACCTTGGTTGTATCCGGTCAAGATTACTGAAGAAGGAATTACTGCAGATGAATCATTCACACAGTATTTCAATCACTACCATTCTGCTAGTTTGCCGATTTATAATCAAGAATCGGATGTGATGCATACCTTGTTTTTTGGAGGTATAGCTCAGTTTTATATGGACAATGATGTGTTAGTACAAGATAATGATATTCCTTTTGTACAGACAATTGCTGATGTCCAGCTATCAAAAGAAGGATTTAGCGAACATAAACTGAGTGCTGAAATGCCAGATTATCTCGGTGCAGGTTCAGAATTTGTTTATATCGACGATGTGCCTAAATATAGCGATGAGGTAATTGATGGCGATGCGATGGGAGACGATAAATTGGCTGTAGGATATATCTTTGGTGGAATCAGAAGTTCTAAGGCCAATATATTTTGGGAGAATAATGGTACTCAAAGTGAGGCTTCAAGCACAATTTATAAAGTCTACTTAACCAGAACACAGACGGTTGCAACTGAGGAAACACCAAGTACGTATTCTAAATTGCTGCTTTATCCCAATCCAGCATCGAACGTGCTAAAAATGTCTGTAAATCTGCAGCAGCCAACTGCGATTGACGTCGAAATTCGAAACGCTGAAGGAAAATTGATCCATCAGAGTCAAATAGCGGCATCGGAAACAACTACGGGTTTTAACTTTTTCAAGTTACAAGAAGCTGAAATCCCTTATGGAATGTACATGTACACGCTTAAATTTGGTGATGAGACAGTAACAAGAAAGGTTGTGTGGTCGGAGTAGGAATGTTATTTCCTAATTCTAAAAGTGAATGTTATTCATGATGGTGTTGCATATGGTCTTTCATTGGAAATTCGAAGCTCTTGTACTGAAAGGGAGTGGCTTCTTTACCTTCAACTATCTTATATGCACGGTTGATTTTTAGATTCTTAAGATTTGAGTAACTATTTGGAAAAGGCCAAACGATCTGGCAAGATTCTATAGATTTCACCTTGCCTAATCCTACTTCCAGCCTCAAACTATTACCACCAAAACTGGAACCACTCGTAACTTTTCGATGGATTGCTCTGGAATTCCCATCAATGTCTAATACATTGATTACCACTCGAGCACCGATGGCAGTACGATTTGATTGTACACCCTCTAGGTCAAGAATAATCCAATTGTTTTCTGATCCAGGATTTTTGAAGTAGGCATTTTGAAAAAAATCACCTTCATATGCGCCTCCAAGAACGGTGTAAATATCTTGATTCCCATCTTGGTCGAAATCAGCAAAAGCTACACCGTGTCCTTTTTGTAAATGTGCCATTCCTGTTTGAAAGCTAATTTCATCAAAGTAAGGCTTACCATCTATTTTAGTATTTTGATAGACAACATTTGGTACAATAGATGAAATTGCAGGATCTCCTGTCGCAAGGTAAAAATCCAAATCACCGTCGTTCTCTAAATCACCAAAGTTTGAACCCATTGTATAAACAGCTTTGTCTAATCCATTTCTGGCATCCAGATTGATCATAGATTGACCTTGATTTTGATAGATTATCGGACTAGCTCCGATATTTTGGTCTTGGTAATTTGCTCCTGCAGCGGAGCTAGGATTAATTGATCCGTCCGTCTTGCCGTAAGCAGATACAAAAATGTCTTCGTTTCCGTCGTTATTGTGATCAAAAGCCCAGCATGAAAAGGAAGCTTCTGGTCCTTCGATGTTCCATGTTTCTGTTACCTCTTCAAACAGAATTTTGTCAATTGTACATTTGTTCTCGAATAACCGATTACCGCCTCTAAAATCGCTCAGAAATAGACTTGGTTTTGTAGAGTTTTTGTCAAGGCAAATGGCCGTGCTTCCTTTAAAGAAGCCTTTGACATCTAATCCACTTTGTTCAATACGATTTGTAAAAGTTTCATCGCCATTATTGATCCACAATTCATTGGAAAAAGAAGCGCGTTTGCTACTTTCATTCGTTACAAAGAGATCCAAGAATCCATCTTGATTGATATCTGTCCAAACAGAGGATTGTGTCGGAGCAAGAGTATATATTCCAACTTGTTTAGTAATATCCGTAAATGTCCCGTCACCATTGTTCTTCAGAAGACTGTTGGGTAGTTTTCCTTGAGTTTCAAACCATCCACCTCGCATAACGAAGATGTCAAGGAAGCCATCATTGTTGTAGTCTGTATGGTTAATGTTCAGCCCACCAAATATTAGATCTAAACCAGATTGTTTTGTCTGATCTATAAAGCCATCTTCTCCCATGTTTGCATAGAATGTCAAATGGTCATTCTCTCCCCAGGCAGAGCAAATTATATCAATTAGTCCATCATTGTTGAAATCGTCAGCAACGACACCACCAGCTAAGCCGTTGAAATCCACACCTAGCTGCCCCGCAATATTGTTCCAACGACTTTTTTCGTCAATAACGGGAAAGTTTATCGCTTTTGTACTTTTCTGCTGAATCTTGTCGACGCCTAATGTTTGATATGCTATTGAAAGCAACCAAATTGCTTCAGTGTTACTTGGGTCTATGTCCAGTACTTTCAAGAGAATAGGTATGGCTTTTTCAGAACCTGTTTTGTTTATATGCTGAGCCTCAGCAGTGAACGGGATAATGCAGGAAGTACTATTATGATTTTCGATACAATTCTGAAGTTCACCTTGTCGTAAGTAAATGGTGGCTTCCAGTAAGAGGAATTTCTGCTGAATTTGCGGCGGTAATTCGATAGCTAGTTTGATCAAATTTAGCTTAACATCTTCAGTTACGTTAATTGCTTGTTCTATTTGATTTGAGCGCAATAACTCTTTAATTAGGAGCAGTTGGACATTTAGCTTTGCAGGGTAGGCTGTGTTTTTTACTTGTTCCTGCATCATTTTAGCTCTTTTTGCATTGAAGAGGTAATCGATTTTGGTAGGATCAATTTTTTGATATCGTGACTGAATTTCTGAGAATGTATCTTCTTGTACTTTCGGAATTATATTTTCGTCAGCGCAAGATAGTAGAATTAGCACGGTCAAGAGTGGCAGAACAGTAGTAAATCGGATTGCTTTAAAAAGTCTTATCAATTGCAGTAGTTTAGCGTCATGTAAAAATAGTCGTTTTCATGAATTTGCGAAAGCATTGGGCGTTGTTCCGTCTGACTATAGGCATTTTACACTCTTTACACATCATCCGTTTGTGGCTTCATTTATCTTGGAAATTCCACACAACTATAACAATGGATCTTTTGAGAATATTCCGCTTGAATGACTGGTGACAATCATTGATGATGCGATGGAGGCAGGATATTCATTAGTTCGGGATGGAGATGTTAGCGAGAACGGTTTTTCAAGTAAGGAGAGTATGGCGATATTGCCAGCGGACGCTATTAGAGAAGATTTGTTTTGACACCTAGTGTCGAAATTGTAGTAACACAGTTGACCGTTAAGAGGCTTTTGAGCGTTTGCAAACAACAGCTGACCATGAAATACTGATTATCGGTACTTCTTCTGATGAGATTCAAATCATACTGTAGTATTTCAGGGAATATGTCTCAATCTTACCAATCTTGTAGCTTCTTCAGACCTTTCTAGTAGCTGATCTTTCAGAGATTCATAGTACAATTCTTGATTCCATTGATTCTTTCCATAGACGCCATCTAGAATTGCATGTAGAAGTCTTTTGAGTTGATTATAGTCTTGTATGTCATATGTTTTTCCATCACGACTTTCGTTTTTAGGCTTGATTTCTAGCCACCCACCTTGTTGGTTTTCTCTTCTTTTGGCGACAAACTGCTCAAGTATACTATAATACGTTTCAGTCAATTTGAACTGTTGTGTTTTTTGATCCAGTGTCATTTCAACCTGGTAGGAAACTTGAGTTGGAGTGAGTTGGATTTTTTCCAGTTTGAATTTGATCTGATGTAAATCAGCAATCGTGTTTTCTGATAATTCTTTGACCCAACTAAGCGCTAAAGCAAAGAATATCATTATAAGACTCGTTTTGAATATTGCTGAAAAGAGCATTACTTCTTGTTCAGAGCCAATTACTTTGTAGACTTGCGCTACAAAAGTGATAAGAATGCACAATAGTGAAAGCCATGCAAGAATAGGTAGACGCCTTTTGGCAAAAGATGACCACATAACCATTCCCAGAAATATGAGCGTCAAGATTGAATAATAGACGTCGGTTTCACGAATTAAAGGCGATACATTGGGCGAAATAAGATGACTTATGTGGGGAGTAAGGCAAAAACAAAAGGTAGCCCCACAATGTAAACCCAAAACTTCGAATGGATGAGACCTTCAATCTGTTTGGGAATGTATCTAAACCACGGCAAGGCTAGCAGTATAAAAAGACTATTCAGTAATGAAAAAACGCTCCTCCATATATTCCAGCTCAAAGAACTAGCCTCCTCATTCATTTCCGCTTTGGAAATCTGTTCGGAAAGTACTAAATCGGAAACGTCTGGTAATCCTTCAAGTACGCTTTGCCAATTTCGAAGAAAACTTGTGCTGTAATACATGTCTACTAGTCCTGATACACTCCAACACATAACAGACATTGCGAGCCAAACTTGACCAAGATCACCTTGCTTACGACCAATATGGCGCCATATCGCAAGTAAAGCTAAAGATGCGAAAAGACATACTCCAAATTGCCACCATCCATAAAAAGATAGTAGTTCAAGATTGGTGATATGGTTAATTAGTTCTTGCATGGTGAATTATGCGATTTCTTGCCCAGTACTTGCTTGATAAATCGCATACCAATCTTCTTTTGAAATCTCGGTCTCTAGTCCTTCCAAAACGGAGGCAATCCTAAGAATTTTTGTACTGCCAAGGATAGGAGTTATTCTGGAAGGATGTTTACGTATCCAAGCTATGAGAAGAACATCTAAACTGCAGTTGTACTTGTTACAAAGTGATATACAGAGTTCTTTAAGTGCACGATGTTCCTGCTTGATATTATCCTTGAAAAGAGCGCCAGCTGCAAGTGGAGACCATGCAGTAGACTTGATACCACTTTCATAGCAGAAATTTATGGTATCGTCATTAAAAGGATCGAGATGCGTTACACTAAATTCATATTGATGATTGTCGATGTGTACGTACTTCGATAATAATTTTATTTGACCAGGAGTAAAATTACTTACTCCAAAGTATCTGATTTTTCCAGATTGCTTCAATTGATCAACTGCCTCTGCAATTTCTTGCGGATTCATTAGAAAGTCTGGCCTATGAATTAAAAGTAAGTCGATATAATCTGTGTGGAAATTTCTGAGACTTTGTTCTGCTGACTGAATGAAATGTTTTGCACTAGAATCATATGATTTCAATTTATGATCTGGCCGATTCTCACTTACAAGTTTAATTCCACATTTCGTGGTTATTTGCATCTTTTGCCTTAAGGCTGGTCTTGACCTTAGAACCTCTCCGAATTCTGCTTCAGTTGTATAGGAACCATAAATATCAGCATGATCAAAGTCACTAATTCCGATATCCAAGCACTGCTCAATAAATGATTCGTAGGCTTTGGTGTTCATTTGAGCTCCCCATTGACCGAGTCGCATAGTACCTATGATAAGTGGAGAAAATTGAAGATTGCTTGATTGATGTGACAATGTATTTGATTTATTTGCATGAGATAATCAAAAATAGTTTTTGAAGTAGACTTCAGCGATGTTGTAAAAATAGAAGATATGCTATCAATATGGGTACATAGCCATTAAGTAATTAGATTCAAAGTTTAGAAAAACTGATATATGAGTTGATTTCTTTATTACAACTAGAGCCTAGACATGTGATCTCAGCACTTCAATAAGAAATCTATAAGGCTCAGGAACAAAAAAAAATGCCTCCTGAATTTACAGAAGGCATTTCGTTTCTTTGTGGTTCGTTTTGTTATGCTTAAGCTAAATTTAGCTGCATACGCTTTTCAAGATTTGCGACAGTATCCTTAAAAGCTACATCTGTGTCCATTCTATCCTTGATTGTTTTACATGAGTGTAAAATCGTACTGTGGTCCCTTCCACCAAAATACTTACCAATGGATTTTAAGCTGTTTTTAGTGTATTCTTTGCTGAAGTAAATCGACAAATGTCTCGCTAATGCAATATCTTGTTTTCGAGTTTTACTTCCAAGCTTGTCAACTGGTATATTATAGTGCTCAGCAACCATCTCCTTGATCAGGTCAACCGTTATTTCACGATTATCGTTGTTATTGAATCGCTGAATTACTTCGCGAGCCAAAGTCATATCAATAGCACGTTGATTCAATGTTGCTTGAGCAATCAACTGAATAAGAATACCTTCAAGTTCTCGAACATTATTCTTCACATGCATACAAATGTAGTGACTTACATCGCGCGGAACATCTATCTTCTCTTGAGACATTTTCGCCTCCATGATCGCAATACGAGTTTCAAGATCAGGTCTATGAAGGTCTGCTTCAAGTCCCCATTTGAATCTCGATAACAATCGGTCTTGTACACCTTTCATTTCATTGGGAGCACAATCAGAGGTCAGAATAATTTGCTTCCCGCAGTGCTTCAAGTGGTTGAAGATATTAAAAAAGATTTCTTGTGTTTTTTGTTTATCAGATAGAAACTGAATATCATCTACAATGAGCACGTCAACTAGCTGATAAAAATTAACAAAATCATTCACGGACCCATTTCTGATGGACTGGATTAGTTGATTCGTAAACTTCTCAGTTGAAACGTAAAGAACGTTTTTGTTTGGATGGCTAGCAATAACTTCGTTTCCAATAGCCTGAGCTAAATGGGTTTTGCCTAATCCTACATCACCGTATATGAATAGAGGGTTGAATGCAGTTTCTCCAGGTTTGTTGGCAATCGCTTTTCCAGCTGAACGTGCAAGAGTGTTACAATCGCCTTCTATGTAATTGTCAAGTCTGTAAGCTGTATTTAGCTGTGGGCTGAATTTTACTCGCTTAATTCCGGGTATTACAAAAGGGTTTTGTATCTGATCAGGCGAGACGCCAATGGCATCTTCCAGTTCATCATCTGAATGATTTTGAGGTGCGCCATTTTTATGGCTTTCTACTTTGAATCTATATTCTAATCTGCCGCCTTTTCCTAAAACTTCTCTAAGGGCTAATTTTAATACTTGAAGGTGATTCTCTTCTAGCCACTCATAAAAGAATTTATTAGGGACTTCTATAGTTAGTATATCACCATCTAATTTAACAGCTTTTATAGGTTCAAACCAGGTTTTGAAGGTTTGGTTATTGACATGTTCTTTAATGACAGTCAGGCACCTCTCCCACGCACCTAAGTAATCTTTTTTCATCTTTAGCTTGGTTTTAACAGTTTTTTGGCTACTTGATAGTAAACAAAAACAGTTTTCGACATTTCCGGCTCAATGGAAATACCAGTTGGTTTTGAAAAATTACTTATCGGTATAATTTGGTTCTTTTGGAAAGTTCTCAGGTTTCCAAAATCTATGCGTGGATGACTATATCCATGGGATTAAAAATAGACAAATCTAACTCACATCTAAAAATATCTCATCAATATTTTTAAGGAAATAGATTTGCTCGGTCGGTTATCGTCTCCGCATGCAAATATATAGAAATAGAATGCAGTTAAAAGCCTCATCTACCTCTAATTCATATATATTTTTTTCAGTTATGTTTAATGTTAGAATTATCAATAGGCTCTTGTAAAAATTCATTTTTACAACTGAAACATTTGTTTTTTTGGTTCTTTTCTAGTATTACATCAATTCTTCCTAGCATTAAGCCAGCCCATCCTACTTGATTAATGAGAACAGTTTCTCCATCCTTGTTCTTTCTTTGATCAATATCTCTCAAGAATGTGTGCGTATGTCCACCAAGGATTATATCAATATTTCTTGTTGTTCTTGCCATCCTCACATCTGATGGTCGATTCGTTTCGTACAAATAGCCGAGATGAGATAGACAGATCACTAAGTCGCATTTTTCCTCCTTTTTTAGATGAGTAGCGATTTTTTCCGCTCTTTCATACGGCTCATTGTACTGTACGTTACCTGTTAGGTTTTTGGGCACGAGCCCATTTAATTCTATACCTATTCCAAAGACTCCAATACGCATTTCACCTTTAGTAAATATCTTATAAGGTTTAACGACATCCTTTAAGGGAGTATCCTTCAAATCATAGTTGTAGTTGAGCATATCAAATTTGGCCTTGTCGCATCTTTCAGCTAGGACATCTATTCCGGCATCGAAATCATGATTTCCCATCGTCGCAGCGTCATAGCCCATCTCATCCATTAGCTGAAATTCAAGTTCTCCACCGAAAAAATTAAAATAAGGTGTCCCTTGAAAAATATCTCCACTATCCAGAAGCAAAACATGCTCTTCGACATCTCGGATTGACTGGATTAAGGATGCTCTGCGAGCTGCTCCTCCTTTGCCGCCATTTCGGCTTCCGTTATCGGGAAATGGCTCAATTCGCGAATGCACGTCGTTGGTGTGTAAGATTGTAAGATAAGCTAGTTCTTCTTTTAAAAATGTGCTTGAAAGGGGATTCCAAAGTGGGCTTGTGACTGATCCCATTACAGCTGAATATCCAATATTCTTGATAAATGATCTTCGTTTCATTGCTGCACGTTTAGGGTTTGATAATAATTCTACCGGTTAATTCCGCACTTTGTACTTTGTCCGGTTCATTCTCTAGATGCTCAATAAGTAAGTCTCTTATCCTGACACCCAGATTCTCTCGGTTTTGATTGATAAGATAGTCGCTTCCGTCACCTCCATTTGCTATGTAATCAGGCAATGCGAACCTATAGTCTTTAGTTGGATCTACATTTTTACCATTGATAAACAGACTTTCAACCTTGTCATCTTTAATTATCAGACGTACTTGATCACTAATAGGACATCCTCCACTTCCTGCAATTCTTTCGAAAAGTCTGTTGATTACAAGTCCTTTAGCTTCAATAATCACGAGTTCATTATCAAAAGGCATGATTTCATAAATCTCACGAACGATAATTGGTCCTGCATCTAGACTAGGAACACGTATTCCACCATAATTTTGAATAGCAAAATCTACTTTTTTAGTTGATCGTTTTGTTGCTTCTTCAAACATGATGTCCGTCATCCAATTACCTAGCGTAGATTCTGGTTTTCCTTTTTTAAGTGCTTTGTCGTTATTTCCGATAACTACGTCCATTAAGCTATCAAGTTGCATTTTATAAGGAAGAATCAGTGCATTGATTGAGGAATCAGGAGGAATACGCTCAGTGATTTCGTAGCGATGTTCGGAAGCATCTGCTAAGTGAAATACTTTGCCACAGGAAATAGCACTTAAAGCTAAAGCGAAAACGATAAAGTATTTCAAGCTTTTAGCAATTGATGAACTAGTCAGACTCATAAGATTCAGTTTAGAGATTAAGAACTGCTGCTGCTTCACTTCGTAATGCAAGCTTTGCTTGATCTGCAGGATTTAGTTTAACCTCCTGCATTTTATTTTGTAATTGTCTCAGGAAATCTTGCGACGTCGCTTCTGTTTCACAATTCTCATGAGCAGCACGTATTAGATTGACTGTTCCAGTTTTTGCTTGAGAAAGGATTTGCCACAAAGTCTCTGAAACATAGATCTGTTGAGCAGAATTATGCTCATATTCCTTTTGAACAGATATTAGCATGGCTTGCATTAGATCTTGAGCACTTATGTCTTTTTGATTGAGTCTTAAAGCCATGTTTACAACATCCATCCGATCTGCATAAAGCATTAGGCGCTCGTAAGCTTGAAGTTTAATAGTCATAGTTTTGTCCCTATTCTGCGTTCTGTCTTTGATCAAGGCCATTTCTTGCTGTGCTTGAAAGAATTGCTTTGATAGGTAGTAGACAGTAATAAATACAATTAGGGCTGGTACCGTATATTTGATGACTTCGATTATCGCTATTCCCCAGTTTGGTTCTGTCATAGTAATGATTGTTTTTGTTTTTAGGGCTTACGCCCAAAATAGTTTGCTAGCTCACAGCCTTTTTCTCAGTGTATTCAGCGACAGAATTCTTAAATTCTTTGTTGCAAATGTAAAATTAATCTATACTTGAACTAAGTTTCTGTATCATTCCATTTATTTTTGTGGAAACTATTTAAGATTTGAGTGTGTTATTCTTCAGAGAATTGCGTTACAAAAATCGCTGTTATTAATAATACAAACTTAGAAGAGATATGGCAGAAGTACTAGAAAAAGCAGTATCAGCACCAATTAATATTACAACTTCAGCAATGGAGCAATTGAAACGTATTCTAAAAGAGCAAAACGTTCCTGAGGGTTATGGTCTACGTGTAGGAGTAAAAGGTGGAGGTTGTTCAGGATTCTCGTACATACTTGGTTTTGATACAAAAAAAGAAACAGACCAGTCTTTTACAATAGACGGGATGCCAGTTTTCATGGAGAAATCTCATGGCTTGTACCTTTTGGGAATGGAAATTGACTGGCTAAATGGATTGAACAATAGAGGGTTTATTTTTAATAATCCGAACGCTGATGAAACTTGTGGTTGTGGTTCTAGTTTTTCTGCATAGAGCAGAGTGCTTGGAATAATAATCTAGATAATACATTAGAAGCCGCTCTTTATTTGTTTAAAGAGCGGTTTTTCTATTTTAAACACATGTTTCTCGTAATAATTAAGAATTTTAATATGTCGAACTGAACCTTTTTGCGATATTTTAGTTATAAGTCCGTGCAAATAATAGTAACATCTTTATATTTGGCTAGAGACTTAGGCAATTCTAAAATTTTACTCTTTCAGCTAATATTTATAAAATTAAAGTTGTAAATTGTAGTTGAGTAAAGAAAGAAAAAGAAGCGATGATGAATATTTTAAGAAATACGGTCGAAAAATCAGTTTTCGGTGTGTGTAGTAAAGCAGCCGATCAAATGGGTATTGCAAAAACACGTGTTAGGCTCTATTTTATTTATATCACTTTCATTACAATGGGATCCCCTCTCATACTATACGTTTTTGTTGCATTCTGGATGAATGTTCGCAAATACATTCGAAATGGGAAGAATTGGATACTAGACTAGTGTTGCCATCTTTCATGAAAGATTACTCTTCCTGATATTTCACGCAACCATCTAAAAGTTCGCTATATAATGGGTTAAGCCTGAGGATTCGTTCATCTCCGACCAACAGCAGTCTCTCACGGGCTCTCGTTAGTGCAACATTCAGTTTTCTGTCGATACCTTCTGCTGATAATGAAATCAAAGTCCTTAATTGGATTGGACTATTACAACAAAAGGATATCAGAATAACGCGACGAGCTCCACCTTGAAATCGTTCAACCGTATCAACAGTAATTTGATCATATTGATTGTTGATCTTCAATAGAGCATCCTTTATAGCTGCAATTTGTGCTCTAAATGGTGTAATAATCCCAATTTCTTCCAGTGGAAATCCTTGATGTTCATATGCTTGTACGGCTTCCGTAATAGCACTAACTTCCGCACTGTTTGTTTTTGAAAAGCGCTCTTTTTCAGGAACGTTAACTTGCCAAAAGATGAGTCTTTCTTTATTTAAAACTGTGGAATTTTCTTGAAAATCAAGACTGGTTGTCAATCGATCCAATCCGTCTAGAGTCTTTAGTCGATTGCTGTAAAAATTTACATTTGGAAAATTCATGATTTTTCGATGCATTCTGCCCTGATGCTGCAATTGACCCCACGCGTGCTTCCAGTTGTTTTTTTGACACTGTCGATATAAACGTTCAAAAAGTGAATCTCTACAATCAATCAAGCCTACTTCTGATAGGATATCAATATTGCTTTCGGACGCTTTTTCATTTTGAACGACCACAGCTGGTAATTGCCGATGGTCACCCACAAGAATAAATTGTTCAAACCTCGTAAGCAGTCCAACAATGTTCGGTTCTAGTATCTGTGAAGCTTCATCAATAATGATTCTTTTTGCTGGAATAAGTTTAAAAATGATGTCCTTCGAGGCAATAGAAGCTAAGGTTCCTACGACGAGTCTGTGACTTTGTATTGTTTGCCGTAATGCTTTTCGTCGAGTTATATCTTGAATTTTATTTTGAAGTAGGCGACTGCGAAAACGCTCATCGGTTCCATATCTTGAACCTATGCGAATGTACCGATCTGAATAACTATCACCCAGAGATTCAATGCTTTCGCATAGTTCGTCCACAGCTCGGTTAGTATAGGCTAAAACGTAAAGATTTTCATCTGTTTCTTCCATTACATACTTAATGTAATGAGCTATCATTCTGCTTGTTTTACCGGTTCCCGGTGGTCCCCAAACCAAGTAGTAGTCTTGTGTATTGACCATTTCCTTCAGAATCTGATTTTGCTCATTTGTAAGAGAAGGGTAGTCTTCAAAGGAAGAAACATTCAGATTTGCTGGTGGAGTCAAGCTAAGTAATCGACTTCTTTTTTCAATTGGCGCCTCTGCCCATTCAAAAAGTTGGCGATACATATTGTGAAAGCTATTGTCCATCATGTCATGTTCAATAGCCCAAAGTGCGTTCGTATCAAATATCATCTGATTTTTCTGCTGACTTCTAAGTCTAATCAACACAGAATTTGATTGCATCTCAAGGATCGTACACTTGAAAATCTGATTTTTCAATGCACTCTGCACACCGTGACCTAGTGGATATAAGATTATGATGTCTCCTGTTCTAAAGTTGCTGAGTTGATTTGTTTTGTCAGTGAACCCTAGTCGTATGCTAGCATCTTGTTCAGAACTTTTGTTTTCAATGATTTCAAGATGCGTGATCATATTGAATTGCTCAGTTTTTTCTTCATAACTATCCAACCATATGCCCGCTAGACCATTGTTCTTGTCTTGCCCATATTCTCCTATCTTCGATAATCGGTGCTCCAGTGCGATAAAATTTACAAAGCGATCAAAGTACGCTTTCTCTATTTCGTCCAGTCTACTGTAAGCTCTTTCAAATCGAGCAATATTCCTTGCTTCGAAGCCTTTTGCATCAGCGTACAAATTCGTATTGATTGACTGCAGAAGGTTACGGGTTTCATTTCTATCTGTCAATTTGTGCTCAATTGAAAGAAGTTGATTTCTCACTTGGAGCGCTTCCTTTTGTTGTGCCGCTATTCTCGGAGCCAGTCGCAAAGACTTTTTCGATTCTTTGCTGTAGAGTATATAGTTTCTCGGTTTATTTTCAGGAAATATAGATCTAATTAGTAAGTCGTAAAGAAGTGTTTGAACATAATGATCATTTTTCAAGCCATACACATTGGGTCGGTATATCGAACCGCTTTTAAGTTCAACAATTGTGGTAAAGTTCTCATCCATATGTAGTAAATCCAATCGACCTTGAATGCCATACTGTGCGCTGATGAACGAAGGTTCTAAATAGCTCGAATCCGGATCAATATGCTCCTTTGGAAATTCGTTTTGAATAGAATTTTTGATGTTCAAGAAGTGCTTTTTCATGTCGGCCAAGAGAGAAGGCATCTCAGAATCATTAACTTGTGCGAAGCCCAAAGGGTCTAGTTGGAAGACATCTGAAAGTATAGAGTCAAAAGTGATTTTTTGGTCATCGACAACTCGATCCAGAAAATAATTTGCTATGTTTCCCAAAAGAAGAGGTTTTGACCAATCAGTTGGAAGGAATTTCCTAAAAAAATAGCCAATCAGTTTTGTTCCCGCATGATCGAAGCATGAGGCTATGCTTGTCACATCCATTAGGAAATCTGGTTCAATGACAAAAGCTGAAGGTCGATGAACCGAATTATGATCGACTTCAACTTCGATCAATTCCATGAGTAAAGGAAGTTTTGAATCTAATGCCTCCAGATTCGGAGTGAAACGCTCGTTTCGATCAGATATATCATATTCAACCTTTACACGTTTTTCGTCATTTTCATCCGTAAAGCCAATCAGTCGCTTTTGGTCCTTGTCAATTTCTATACAGAACAGCTTTGCCTGCGGCAGATAGGTTTTTATTTCCGTCGATTTTCTTACTAGACCCGATGAACTGGGAATTTTGGACTGTAGATATTTTGGAATTTCTTCTTTTGTGATCTTTTGATGTAGGACAGCGATCAAGTAGCTGAGTAAATGTATATCTTCATCAATTTGACTACGATCAGGATTTTTGATTCTTTTTCTAAGTTGATGCAGTTCAAAAATCAGAATACCAGGAAGTTGGAATCTAACTCCGAAGTAAGCGATCTTGGAGAATAGTGATGTAAAATGGATTTCTTCGTGCTCCAATGCTTGATCGAGCACGACTTGGAATAACCTAACTAGCTTCAATTTTTTTTGTAACTGATCTTCTTTGTTAGACAAGATGTCCGAAAGGGTTTTGTAAATGGTTAATTCCATGGGCTTTGATATAAAATGTATATTTATTGCGCTACTTGTTAATGAAGATAATTATCTAGCGTTGTTTATTAATTTACAGACTTTGAATACTTGACTAGTTAATTTCTAACTCAATTCTCAAAATGTGAACAAAATGAAAAAAAATCTTAGTTTTTCCTCGGTAAGTCGTGGGATTTGCTAATTTACTCGTCTAGACATTGTATTAAGCATTCATTCAATAACTTTTTGCATAGAAACATTATACAAATATAAATTACAAAAATATGGCATTCAATCTAATAGATTTAGTTCAAGATCAGATTTCAGGTCAACTCGTGAAGCAAGCTTCAGGTATGCTTGGAGAAAGCGAGAGTGGAATTACAAAAGCACTTGGCGGGGTTTTTCCTGCAGTTTTGGGTTCTTTGATTAATAAGGGTACGGATGAAAGTACTGCAGATAGTATGTTTGATCTCGTTAAGAGTGTTGATACAGGTATCTTAGGAAATATTGGAGATGCGCTTGGAGGTGCGACTGATGATAAACCGGATTCTATAATGAATTTAGGAACAGGACTTCTAAGTTCACTTATGGGTGATAAATTGGGAGGAGCTGTAGATTTAGTTAGTAAACTAGGAGGCATCAAAAGTGGATCTGCGATGTCACTTTTTAAGATGGCAACACCATTTTTGATGGGTTTGATTAGTAAGAAAGTAGCTAGTGATGGAATGGGTTTATCCGGGTTTATGAGCCTATTGACAGATCAGAAGGATTCTGTAAGTAAAATGCTACCTGCTGGAATGGGGTCTTTGATGGGCTTAAGTGGACTGATGGGTTCTGCTAAAGATACCTTAAAGGGAACAGCATCTACTACTACTTTAGCAGTTAAAGAAGCGGCAACTACTGTTGGTTCTAAAACATCTTCTGTCACAGCTGGAACAGCTGACGCAACAAAGAGGAGTGCTAATGGTCTTTTTAAGTGGTTAATTCCAGCATTGCTAGCATTAGGCGCAATATACTTCTTGACTCAATCGAAAATGTGCAAAGAGACAGCTGTCGGAGATGCTATGGAGGCTACCTTGGAAAAAGGTACTGAACTGACGGGTGATGCAGTTGGTGCAACCGCAGATCTTGCTTCTGATGCAATGGAAGCAACCGGTGAACTTGCAACAGATGCAGGAGAAGCTGTTGTAGGAGGTGCTCAAGTAATAGGAGATGGAGTATCTGCTGTTTTTGGGAATGTAAATGAAGCGGCTAAAACTGCTCTCTCGAAAATTAGCTTTGCTACTGGCTCAGTAGGAACTCAAATGATGGATTTTATTAGTGGAGGCACAACCGGGTCTCCTACTTTTTCTTTTACAAACCTAAATTTTGAAAGTCGATCTGCAAACTTTTGGGGAGAAACTGGTGAAGAAGTAGATAACCTAGCTTCTATCCTTCAGGCTTATCCAGATGTAAAGGTTCGTATTGACGCTCATACGGATTCAGATGGAGATGAAATTGCTAATCAGAAGCTATCTACAGATAGAGCTAATGCTGTAAAAGCTAGACTCGAAGCTGGTGGAATCGCAGCTGATCGTATTTATGCTGAAGGCCTTGGGGAATCTAGTCCAATTGCAGATAATGCGACAGCTGAAGGTAAAGCTAAAAACAGAAGAATCGAAGTGACGATTGTCAAGTAGAATTTCAGATTTTAAAGTTTATCTGACTAAAAATAATAGAAGAGGGCACGATGAATTTCATGCCCTCTTTTTTAATACCTGTGACTAATTGACAGTCGATATCATGGAATCGTTTGCTAAAGAGTTTATTCATGGTTCAAACTTGATAGCCAGTAATTGCAGCATTGTCGGTAGCTTGTCTCCAAACTCTACTACTGACATTTTGGTAAATATTCTGACAATCCACCCTCGAAATATTGATTTCTCATAATATCGCTTTTTCATTGATTTTAGCTTTCGGACTAATCTGTTCAGAAGAGCAATCATATCAATTGAAGCTTATCATGTTAACAAAAGCGAACAATCATGAACATTGCAGAAGTAGTATTCAATTTTTTTTCAGGAGTATATAGGAGGGGCTATTTTCGACACTTAATATTGGTCAGTATTTTTATGTCGGGCGTAATTGGAAATTCAACCTTACAAGCAAGGGGCATAGATGAACAGATTAACGACGCATTTATGCCGATTGCAGTAGGCTGGGAAAACTTAGTGTTTACTTCAATTAATATTTGGGGTTTTCAAATTCCCATCATTTTGATTGTACTTGTATTGGGCGCATTATTCTTTACGATAAGATTTGGCTTTGTAAATATTCGATTATTCCCAACTTCAATCAGAGTAGTACGAGGACATTTTGATGAGTTGGAGGATCAACAGTCGATTGATGAAAAGTCTGTTTTTGTTACAGAAGGTGACATCGTAGATACGATAAAAGACGAGTCTGTCGATGGTGAAGTAAATCATTTTCAAGCTTTGGCAACCGCAGTCAGTGGAACTGTCGGCCTTGGAAATATTGCAATGGTTGCGGTGGCGATTTCGCTTGGTGGTCCTGGTGCTACTTTTTGGATGATAGTCGCTGGATTCCTGGGTATGTCAACAAAGTTTGTTGAGTGTACCTTAGGCGTAAAATACAGGGATATAAGCTCAGAAGGGAGAGTATATGGAGGGTCTATGTACTATCTATCTAGGGGGTGTAAAGAAATTGGGTTGGGGAAGCTGGGAAAGGTTCTTTCAGTTATTTTCGCAGTCTTTTGTGTTGGTGCTTCTTTTGGAGGGGGAAACGCTTTTCAATCAAATCAGGCTTGCGCCCAAATTATACAGCGATTTAATATCGAAGGAGCGGCTTCTGGAACTGTGCTAGGAATTATCTTAGCAATTTTTGTCGGAATTGTAATTATTGGCGGCATCAAACGAATAGCCAAAGTCACTGAAAAAGTAGTCCCGTTCATGGCGATTCTCTATGTACTAAGTGCGATAATCATTCTCTCTGTGAATTTTTCTTTGATTGATGATGGTATTCGACTGATTGTTCAAGAGGCGTTTAATCCTAGATCAACTATCGTGGGAGGATTTGCAGGGGTTATGATTCAGGGCTTCAGAAGAGCCGCTTTTTCCAATGAAGCGGGAGCTGGATCTGCTGCAATAGCACACTCTGCAGTTTCTACAAAATATCCCGCTAGTGAAGGTTTAGTTGCTCTGCTAGAGCCATTTATTGATACTGTTGTAATCTGCAGTATGACAGCATTGGTCATTGTAATTTTCAACATGCAGGACGTTTTTATATACGGAGACATATTAAATGATCAAGCTATACTTGTAGAAACTGGAGAGCGAATTGGTGGTGTAAATCTAACTTCTATGGCATTTGACGCTACGATACCTAATTTTAGCTACGTCCTTTCCTTTGCAGTTGTGCTTTTCGCATTTTCAACGATTTTATCATGGTCGTACTATGGGATGCAATCATGGACTTATCTTTTTGGACGTTCTGCTCAATCAGAATTGACTTTCAAAATCATTTTCTTGCTATTTACCGTCCTAGGAGCAGCAATTACAATGGAGGCTGTGATCAAATTTTCTGATGCTATGATTTTGGCACTTGTATTTCCAAATATGATTGGACTATTTCTACTCCATGGAAAAGTTCGAATGGAACTGTCGAGATATCTAGAGACAATTCGCGGAATTTAATCAATATGGTATTCTACAATTAAATGTGAGCCTCACGTAGTATATTTTACCATCTTTTTACATATAGTATAATTTTAAATATAACATTGTCGAGATTCGATAAATCTCAGCGATTGTAAATCTCATATTTGACTATAGAAAAAAGTCAAATAATGAAATACCTAGTCTTAGTTATGTTGAGTCTACTATTTGCTCCTATTACCAATGCACAAGTTGAAATCAACCAGCCAAAGTATGTTTTGAAAACCAATCTTCTCAACATTCCATACAAGAATTTTAAAGCTGCTTTAGACATCGCTCGAAATCCTCGGGAAACAATTGAGATACAACTAGGTGTAAAAATGTATTTGCTAGGAGCGGATTTGCATCGTCCACATACACATCTTGCGATGCGCTACAAATATGATTTGATAGAGGATGATGAGAATCTTGCAGGTATCTATTGCGCTGTAGGAATGGAAGGAGGGCAGTGGAGAATTCGAGAAATTGATGAAGGAAATCCAGCGTACCTCTATTTACTCGCGGACTTAGGCTTTCAAACAAATATGGGTGACTTGAATCTTGATTTTTTTGCTGGGATAGGTTTTACTTTTTTAGATGGTGCAAACTTCAACGACAGTCAAGATGGAATAGTTAGCAAACTGAGGTATGAGCTCACACCAACGGGTTTGAATGAAGGGCCAATAGTCTACAGGCTTGGTACACGTGTCGGAATTAATTTCTAGAAATACGCATCATATATCCCTTTTGAAGAATTAATTGGCCTGTTTAAGATGATAAGAAGCTCCAAGATATAGTTTCATGGTATTATTCTAGCATCAACATGTAATCCACTTTGCAAGAATTAACATTAGATAAACTGAAGTCGAAAACTCTTTTCAACTCAACCTAAACACAAAGACTTAACTTATGAAATACCTACTATTATTTATTTTCAGCTTGCTATTCGTCACGTTATCCTATGCACAGGAAGAATCAAAACAGCCCAAGTATGTCTTGAAATCCAACTTATCTGCACTTTCTGGTAGGAATTTTAAGCTAGGACTTGATATTGCCACGAGTGTTAAGGAGACTTGGGAGATTCAATTTGGCGTATTCATGGAGGATGTGAATTCAAGTAAATCAGAATTTCGACCACACTCACATCTTCTCTTGAGATATAAATACGACATCTTGCGAGATGAAGAAAACCTTGATGGTATCTACCTTGCTCCTGGTATAGAAGGTGGACAATGGATTATTAGTGATATTTCAGAGGGAAATCCTGCATACTTGAATATTTTCACTGATCTCGGAGTTCAAGCCAATGCAGGTATTTTCAATGTTGAAATATTTGGTGGAGTGGGATTCACTTGGTTAGATGGTGCCGAGTTTTCGGAAAAAACAGATGACTGTGAATACTGTGGTTTAGAGCTTACACCGAACACGTTAAATATGGGTCCAATATTTTTGAGACTTGGATATCGCATGGGAATCAGTTTTTAAGCTGTTAAGTTAGCTAGATAATCCCTCGCGCTTTAATCTCTAGATATTTGTTAATGGTATCTATTGAAAGGTTCTTTGGTGTTGTCAATACTGAATAGATGTTGTTTTTCTTCAACTCTGAAACAATTTGGAGCTTTTCATAATGCTGCTTTTCAGCTATTACTTTGATGTAGACCTCTCGTGTTGTATCGGCTTTACTTTCTAGCAATTGATTCAACTCTGTATTTTGAAAGAAGATCATTACTAGAATATGCTTTTTACTAAGCATCCTAAAATAGGGTAGGTGTCTGCGCATTCCATTCAGGGATTCAAAATTCGTAAATAGCAGAAGTAAGCTTCTTTGCTTTACGCTTGCATGGACAAAAGACTGTAGAACCGCGAAATTTGGCTCTCGATAATTTGTTTTTTGTGCGTACAGAAATTCTTGAATTCGATACATCTGATTTCTACGCTTGTCTGCAGGTAAGTATCCACTCATTTTGTGGGCGTAGCTCATAACACCAGCTTTGTCTCCCTTCTTTATCGCAATATTACTGATAACTAGACATGCATTGATGGCATAGTCTAACAAAGTCATTTGCTCAAAAGGCATTTTCATTAAACGTCCCTTGTCAATAATGCTGATGATATGCTGAGATTTCTGATCTTGGAATTGATTAACCATTAACTCATTACGTCTAGCAGTTGCTTTCCAATTGATGAATCTTGTATCATCACCTTGCGTATAGTCTTTGATCTGCTCAAATTCCAAGGTATTTCCTATTCTACGCATTTTTTTTACCCCTAGATCGAAGTTCGATCTAGCAAAAGCAGCTAGTTCGTACTTTCGAAGTTGAAGGTAACTCGGATACACAGCAATATTGGATTCTCCTTCAAATGAATATCTTCTCTTGATGAATCCGATGGGTGTTTTAGCATAGATATGGGTCTTCCCGAAATTGTAAGTACCGCGTTTCTTTGGTGTCAAACTGTATTCTAGCGCCTTTTCTGACATTGCTGGAATCGTCAATTTCCAATTAATATCGCGTCTTTGAAACTCAGGCGGTATTTCGTCAATAATCTCTAAGTCTATTTCAAAATTATATCGACTAGTCACATTGATTTGGATTTTATTAGCATCCCCATTACTAAAGCGATCAGACATATTGCGTTCTGCACTCAAAGCCTGTCCATCCTTAAATAGGAGCCAGATATCCATGCATATGATTACAATAAAAAGCGCTAGCCCGAGCTTAGCCATAAAGAACAGCGCAGGACTTGTCCAACTAAGGAGAAACAGAAATACCAAGAGTATCCCGGTGTAAAACAGCCTATTTCCGAGAAATATTCGCTTCATTATCTAGGAATATCTATACTTCTTATCACATCGAGAATGACCTGATCTGTTGTTGAACCTTCCATTTCTTTTTCAGCTGTCAAGATGACTCTATGCGCAAGGACAGAATCGGCAATTTCATGAATGTCTTCTGGGATGACGTAGTCTCGACCATTCATAGCTGCAATTGCCTTGGAACCTTTCAATAAGGCTAGCGAAGCTCTAGGAGAAGCACCCAAGAATATGTCTTTATGGCTTCTTGTAGCTTGCACAATGCTAGCGATGTACTTCATTAGATTATCTTCTATTCTTACGGTAGCCACTAGTTTTTTGAATGATGCAACATCTTTTGCAGTAAGAATTGCGCGTACTTGTTTCAGCTCTTTGAGGTCATCGTGTTGCTGATGTAGCTGCAAAATTTTTACTTCCTCGTCGAGATTTGGATATCCAACTTTTATCTTGAATATAAATCGGTCCAATTGGGCTTCAGGCAGTGCATACGTACCTTCCATGTCTATCGGATTCTGAGTGGCTAGAATAATAAAGGGTTCAGTCATTGCCATTCGATCGCCATCAATAGTAACCTGCCGTTCCTCCATAACCTCGAAAAGAGCAGCTTGAGTTTTTGCGGGAGCTCTATTGATTTCGTCAATTAGGACGATGTTAGAGAAAATTGGTCCTTTCTTAAATTCAAAACGACTCTTCTTCACGTCGTAAATTGAAGTACCAAGAACATCAGAAGGCATGAGGTCCGGAGTGAATTGAATTCTTGAGAAATCAGTGTCGATCGCCTTTGCAGTTAATTTTGAAACAAGTGTTTTTGCCAAACCAGGAAACCCTTCGAGCAACACATGTCCGTCTGCTAAAATTGCTGCTAAGATTAACTTTACAAGTTTATCCTGACCAACGATAACTTGGGCGATTTCAGATCTTATTGCAGCGATTCCATCTGAAAGCGGCTTCAGATTGGTGTGCGATACAAAGGTTTCTGTATGGTCATCTCCTTGAGATGCACTTGACGTTGTTTTATTCTGTTCTTCCATAGTAAAATTGATGTAGTTTTTGACTGAGGCGAATTAGCTCAGTATGGCTAATATTACCTTTTTTTAGATGGTTCATCATCGTAGTAATGCTCGATACAAGACCGATTGTCTTTCCTGATTTTGATGCTAAATATTGCATGTCCTCAGGAGAGCCTGTATAATTATATATGAATAGTTTTTCTTTGAGATATTCTTTAAAGTGAAGTTCCATTTTCTGGACTAGATCAAGATGATCACCAGTATGGTAATACAGATCTCCGATTGTCTTTGTGAACTCAAGACTCCGGTTAGCTGGAGGGTTTATAGTTGGAATAATTCGTTGTGTTCTCTTTAGTTTAAAGAGCATGTAGAGTAAAATCAGGCTTACGCCCAAAATAAGTGCCCATTTGAATGGAGCTTGACTGGTGAATACTGATAAGATTGGCTTTTTCTGACCACCCTGCGGTTTGTAGTAGTTGTCCCAAATCAATTGATCGGGAGGAAGGTATGAAATCATCTCAGAGCAATAGTCTGCAGTATTTCCGTACAAAAGATAGTAGTTCGTAAACGCGTAGGGTAGGGTATGAAGGTAAAAAGACCCTTTACCAAAAGACTGTCGAACTAGAATCGGTAAATTCCATTTATCTGTATTGGCATTCTTTGCAACGGACAAGATCGCGGGGACTTCCAAAGAATCGTGCAATGTACTGAGGTACATCAGATTCGCTTGTTTTTTGAATGAAAATCTTTGTTGCGGTTCATTCATAGTGTCTCCAATACCAACTTGTAGATCACTTTGTGACAGTGCATCTATACCAAAATAAGCGTATTCAGACGTGAGATTCAATGTATCTAGGAATGTGAATGAGAAATCGTTTGCTGAGATGAAAGCGTCATGACCGTCTGCCACCCAATCTAGTAGATTGAGCATTTCAGCTTCGCTGAGCGAAAAAAAGTTTGTCTGAAAAAAGTAGGATTTGTTGGTATCTGTTGAATCTGCTTTGACGCTAGAATATAAAGATCTAGATTCTACTTCTAGACTATCGAAGGAATCTTCGATGGAATTGAAAAACACTTCTGAGCCATAAGGCTTGTTAGAATCACCAGTGAAAATATCTTGCCAGACAATCTCTTTGGGCGTAAGCCCAATAAACAGACCTATAACCATGATGTATAAAGCAGCTATCCACAATAATCTCTTTCGCATTCCTCTCATACTACAATTGTTTTAGTCTAGTATGAAAATTGCTATGTATCTGCTCAAATTCTTGGAATCCTTTAGCTTGTAGTGCACCTTGTCCGTACCAGCTGTAGTTAAAAAACTGAGTCATCTCTTGAAATTCCTTTTTCCACTCAGTACCCTTCAAATCGGATACATAATCCTCACTCAATTTCCATTCTTTCCATTGTATCAATTTCTTTTCGTCCAATTTCTTAATGGAAATGAGATAAGCATACCTAATAGCTGACCTCCAATCTTCATTTTGCTTAGCTTTTTGCCATTTATCTTCAAGGATATTTTCTGATACCCTTATGTCTAGCTCTTCAACATAGCCCTGCTTTTTACCTTCGTCCTTCTTTAATACGGAACTAAATTGGCTCCTTAACAAAAAGTAAATAACCGCAGCGGCTGCAAGGATGATAATAAGGTATTGGAAGATTTCCGAATTGAAACCTTTTCCTAATGCTCTGAAAAGATTGCTCCAGAAACGTCGCCACAAACGACGTAGATTGCTTTCTTCATACTGCGCTTCTTCGTATTGAAAATCTGGATTATTTCGATAGACTTCGTAAGAAGCTGTGTCTATATTTCGAGTGTATTGGGGGTTGTACTCATTGAAGGTTGGCCATGAATCCTGTAGTTGAGCAGTTAAGTCAAGACAATAGAAAAGCAGCACTGCACAAGTCAGCAAAAGCAATCGCATTGTAGCAGGTGAATATACTTTAATAGCTGCCTTCATTATCAAAATACGAGTTTTCTTGTGCGCCTATCGCTGTAATTTGCTTTAGCATAATGGTACCATTTTCTTGTTCTTGAATATCGTAGTATTTAAGTAGATAAACGATTGTACTATACAGAAGTAAATAACAAAGTGCAAAACCATAAATCACATTTTGTATGGTCATAACACCTGCATAAAGACTACTATCAGTCCCAAAGTCGAAGGCGGCCCCAAGTACCATGATCAGTATCAAATACGGTATCATAATCATGTATTGCAGCATATTGGATACTATTCCTGATAAGAATATCATACCAATTGAGATGCCCCAATAATTATCAAGTATTTCTTTGCCTTTTGCAAAGGAGTCCGTCAATGTAAGGTCAGAATTCAGTAAGAAACTAGAATATGCGTAAAGCAATAGAGGTACAAGATATAGAAAGGCTGCAAGTAGAAATATGAGAAACAAGATAACGCCAATTACTGGAGCGCTAACGACCAAAAATACAAATAGAAAAGAGGGGATACCAATTATTAGAGCTGATGTGATGATCCATTTTACATTTCTCCAGTAAAGTTTTGAGAAATTCTGAGTCAAAGTTGCATGTTGAATATTATCCCCGCCATCCTCAATCGCTGATTTGACAATGCAAACTGAAGCTAAAGGAGCGTGAAGTGTTGCTATGATTAATCCAATGACCATGATAAAGACTTTGATCAAATTACCAGGTGTATCAAACTGAGATACATCTGATAAGATGTCCATTTGGAATTGAGTCATGAAAACAAATGCAATAATGAAGGGAAGCATAATGTAAGGCAACAAAAAGACCGTTATGGCCTTTAAATTCCGAAAGATGAACTTGAATGGATCAGTTAATAATTCTCCAATCTCTCTCTTGCGCTGAACAGTTAATGTGTTTGTCATGTTTTTATTAATTTCTGTTCTACACGAATAGGATAATATATAAAGTACCAAGCTATATAGCCAAAGGATAACATAATGATCATAAATCTCACTATGTCGGATAGATCTTGATAAAGATGAGTAACATATGATTCTAGAAGAGCGGCTATAACAATAATAGGAATAATGGCTATCAGAATTTTGATGGCGCGCTTGCCTCCAATTATAAGTGATTCAGCCCTACTGTAAGTTTTTGGATACCACCAACTATTTCCTACGATCATTCCAGCACCTGCTACTAATACAATTGCAGATAACTCCAAAGCTCCATGTATAAAAATCGTACTGAATGAAGTCCAAAATAAGCCTCTCTGTACAAAGAAAGCTTGAAATGCACCGACCATAACTCCATTAGTCAATAAGATAAATCCTGCTAAAATCGAGCTGATAACACCAAACATGAAAGAGAGCAGTCCTACTTGAAGATTATTTGAGCCAATACGATAAAACATCTCAGTGTAATTTTCGTCTCTATAAACGCCCATCGGATCACCTTTCTCAATATTCGCAATAGTCATATCAACGTAGTAATCACCCAAGATTAACCGAGAGAATTCCGGATCAATGTAGGAAGATATTACTCCGATTGCGATTGAACAAACGAACACTAAAAATGCAATAAAAAGCTCTCTGTGACTAGCTCTAATTGCGAGGGGGATTTCCTCTGTCCAGAAGCTCCAAAGTCTCTTTCTATCTTCTTTCTTTGTGACATAGATTTGTCTGTGCGCTTTCGAAGCTAAATCATTCAGATATTTTTCAATTTCTGTCCTTGGATAGAATGTTTTGGCATATGAGAGGTCATCAACGACATCTGTATAATAGCTTGCAAGTTCGTCAGGTGTCAATCTAGCTTTTCCATCGACAAAGAGCTGTAGCGTCCTCCACTTTGTTTTGTTTAATTCGATAAACATTGCTTCCTTCATCCAACTATTCTTCTTCGGTTATAAGACCAGAGTCTAGTCGTTGAAAATACGCGTATTCATATACAACTAGTTTAAGGAAATCTTTGGAAGATAGATCTGCTTTGTCCATATGCAATAGACTCTGTAGATGTTCAGCTGCAGCTTTCTGTAATTTAAAACTAGCATTGGTTTTATCCCTTATCACTTTTTTCAACAGGTCTATATCGCGCTCTTTCAAACTTCGAACTTGCGGATGTTTTCCCTTGAAGCCTTCTGGTAATTTAAGCTTAACTGTTTTTGTAATGTCAGCTTTTTGCTTCAATCGGATGACACTTGTGTCTGCTATCATATCGCCAATTCTTTGTGCTTTAGCAGTACTAACGACGGCTAAAAACGCTAAGCTGGGTGATAGTATCCATAAATCCAGGAATCTTAAAAGCCATCTAGATATGATCTGACCTAGACGAAGATTCTTTCCATCAAGGCTAACGACCTGAATTCCCATGGCAAGTTTACCGATTGTCTTCCCTTGATTCACCGTTTCAAAAAATACGCTGTAAAAGATGAAAGGTAATAGGCCAATAATAATTATTGCAAAAGGTGGGTTTTCAAAAGATGATACTATGTAAATAAGTAAAGTAATGTAGCCAAACAAAATCAGCTGGTCAATCAGATATGCCCACGTGCGATCCCACGCACTAGCTAATTCATAATCAACTGTGACATTGTAGGCAGTTTCTATGCTGATACTTTGGCTCACAAGTACGTGTTTTTTAAGGTCAATTTACTTTTCAGGAATCTCTCTTAAAACCGCAATAAGATAATTCCAGAATTTCTGGACTGAGCTTATTTGTACTCGTTCATCAGGAGAATGTGCTCCGCGGATGTTTGGACCAAAAGATATCATTTCCATTTCTGGATAGTTAGTACCTAAGATTCCACATTCGAGGCCTGCATGGCATGCGACCGCATGAATGTCTGTCTTGAAGATATCTTCATAAAGCTTCTTCATTATCCCGATGATTGGTGCTTTTGGACGTGGTGTCCACCCAGGATAGTTACCGCTGTAGTTCACATCTGTATCGATAAGTTGGAAAACTGCTGAGATCGCATGCATGAGATCTTGCTTTTCAGTGTCGACGCTTGATCTTGTTAAGCAAAGCACTTTGAAACTACCATTTTCAATAATTACTCTCGCGAGATTGTTAGAAGTTTGAACTAGGTTATCTATATCCGGGCTCATACGATAGATACCGTTTGGACAAGCGTAAATAGCCTTGAGAAACTGCTTCATTCGCGCTTGATCGACATACTTTTCGAACGTTTCTCCATCTAGAAGTTCGATACGTAATTCAGGATCAGTAGTACCGTACTCAACTGAAATAAAGTGCGACTGCTCTGAAACGATTGTTTTTAAATGCTCATCATCGATCGAGTCAATAGCAAACTCTGCAACTGATTCTCTAGGAATAGCATTTCGCAATCCGCCTCCGTCAATCCTATTGACTTTGATCTCGCATTTTTTTGAAATCTCTGTCAAAAGTCGGTTCATTATCTTATTGGCATTACCCAGCCCCTTGTGGATGTCCATTCCTGAATGTCCTCCTGACAAACCTCTGACAACTAATTTTCTGAATGCATAACCATCTGGTAATATTTTCTCCTGGTAACTACCAGTAGCGGTAATGTCGATGCCTCCTGCGCAACCAATTGTGAGTTCATCATCATCTTCTGTATCAAGATTCAAGAGAATCTGTCCATCCAGAAGTCCACCTTTGAGTTCGAGTGCTCCTGTCATACCAGTTTCCTCATCGATTGTAAATAAGGCTTCAATAGCTGGATGTGCAATATCATCAGAAGATAGTACTGCCATAATACTAGCTACTCCTAGACCATTATCTGCTCCGAGAGTTGTTCCATCCGCTTTCACCCAATCTTTGTCAACGAGCATTTTGATTCCTTCATTCAGGAAGTCAAAATCAACGTCGGCATTTTTTTGATGTACCATATCAAGATGACTTTGGAGAACAACTGTTTTACGATTCTCCATGCCTTCTGTCGCTGGTTTCTTGATAATCACATTTCCGATGTGATCTTTCATGGTTGCTAATCCCAACTTTTCGCCAAAATCCATTATAAATGCTATCACTCGTTCTTCCTTTTTCGAAGGACGTGGAACTGCATTAAGATCTGCAAAATGATTCCACAAAGATGATGGTTCTAATTGCCTTACTGCTTCACTCATTATTTCTTGTCTAATTTTACTTCAATATCCCAATTACTGTCATATCCTGTTCCCTTGTGTGCGCCATCACAGAAAGGTTTTGTTGCACTAAGTCCACATCGACAGATACTAAATCGACCTGATTTTACAGAAGAACTTTGGTCTGGTAAAACAATGTTAACCGAACCCGTTACTTTCAAACTTCCATCTTTGTTGAACTTTAATTCGACAGTTGGTACTTCTTCTTTCTTTTCCATATTGTTTTTTTTCTTGATTTTAATATTAGTTTTCCAAAGCTCTAGAAAGGCATTCTAAAAAATTCTTCGAAGACCTATCTAGCTTGATTCATGGTCGCTTAGTTGTTCAAAAAACACTTCCTAGTTGATGCCAGTAGTTTTTAGTTTGAATACATTTGCCGGATTAAAGAGTAATTGAAATTTCTCAATTCGAATATTCTTTCCTCTTGGTTTGTCCGGCATAAATTTTAATTTTTTGATTGACTCAAAATAGTTTGATTAGATGAAGCCTGCGTATTTAAGGTGATTTTTTACTGGCTAAATTTATATAGATTATAATGGATTCTAGCATTTTTTTGAATCTTACTTTAGTAATTCATTCCAGTTCATTTATCAGGACTCAAGAATTTAGCTATATTTCGATTGATACAGAACTTTCATGAAACGATCAACATTAATTTCATTTTTCACAGTGCTTTTCTTTTTACTCTCTAATGCAGTAAATAGTCAAAATGTTTATAAGCTGAATAAAAAGAAAGAATCAATACATATAGCGACAGGTTTGGTCCTAAATGGAGTTGGTCTAGCCTTACTTAATGACACGCCAGATATAACTACGCAAGTACAACTTGACTTAGACAGTCAGATGGTAAACCCTTTCGATCGTTTTGCTTTGGACAAGCGTTCCAATGGTGCTGATAGACTTAGTGATTTTCTTGCTTACGGAAGTGCCTTGTTACCTGTCATTACATATGGTATTAAGCATAAGGATGCACACTGGAGAAATGCATCCGTGATGTATTTTGAAACAGCATTATATAATCTAGCACTTACAAATATTATGAAATATAGCGTTCGTCGTAAGAGGCCCTACGTTTATTCAGAGATACTTTCACAAGGAGAAGTATATGATCATAGTGGTAGCGCTTCCTTTTATTCGGGGCATACTTCATTTGCTTCCTCCAATGCTTGGTTTGCAGCATTGATTTTTCACGATGCTTTTCCCGATTCTCAATGGTTACCTGTGATGTATGGGGCAGCGATCGTTGTTCCAGTATCTACTGGAATTTCGAGAATCTATGCAGGTGAGCATTTTCCAACTGATGTACTCGTTGGATATCTTCTGGGTGCGGCTACGGCTGCTGCGGTTGTCCATTCTCACAGAGATCGGCGTTTGAAAATTGATACCAATGGGACAGCACTTAGACTTACCTATGCTTTAAACTAGGATCATAATTTAGATTATTTCGATGTCATTTTCAGATTCCTGCATCCAAAATCATTCATTATAGCTGACTGTGAAAGATGGTCAACATACTGTTAATTCTTGAATTTTAGACTTCAAAGTTAAGAAGGAGACTATATTTATGATATTTTTTGACTCAAAGTCAGAAAAATGATTTATTTTTATGTCGTGGCAGCTTTAAAAGCAATAAATGCATATATTTCGAATTAACAAATTGTCAGAAAAATGGTAGAAACGGATCGTATATCAGATAATCTAAATGGAGCAGAATTTCTAATTAAAGAGTCTTCTGAGACTTTTGTTCCTGAACAACATGACGAAGAGCAAGGTATGTTCATGGAGGTGGCTAGAGATTTTATCAAGCAACATATTGAGCCGAATCGAGAAAAAATCGATAAACAAGAGAATAAAATTTCTGCTAGACTGATGGAGGTGATTGGTGAGCTTGGTTTGTTGTCTTCACATATGCCAGAGGAATATGAGGGTCTTGGTCTTGATATAAATACAAATACCTTAATTACTGATGTACTCGGGCCAATGGGTTCATTCAATACAACAATGGCAGCACATACAGGAATCGGTATGCTACCAATTCTTTATTATGGAACAGAGGAGCATAAAAAGAAATACTTACCTAAACTTGGATCAGGTGAATGGAAGGCTGCTTACTGCCTAACTGAACCAAGTAGCGGATCAGATGCATTGGCAGCAAAGACTGTTGCTCATCTTACCGAAGATGGGGAGTTCTATGAGATCACTGGACAGAAAATGTGGATTTCAAATGCTGGTTTTGCTGATGTCTTTATTGTTTTTGCAAAGGTAGGTGGTGATAAATTTACTGGATTTGTAGTTGAAGGACCTTGCGAAGGAATGACTCTGGGAGAGGAAGAAGATAAATTGGGAATCAAAGGATCTTCGACTCGGCAAGTCTATTTTGAAAAAGTAAAAGTTCCTGTTGGAAACGTATTAGGAGAAGTTGGAAGAGGTCACTTGATTGCCTTTAATACTCTAAATATCGGACGTTTTAAGTTGGGAACGATGTGTGTGGGAGGAATCAAGGAAGTGACTAACATGGCAGCAAAGTATGCCAATGAAAGACAACAGTTTAAGCAATCAATATCGTCTTTTGGAGCAATCCAATATAAACTAGCGGAAATGGTTATCAGAAGTCTTGCTGTTGAAAGTAGTGTATACCGTACGAGTGAATTAATGAATAGATATGCAGAGGCGAAGAAAGCTGGTGGAGTAGATTATGGGGAGTCTAAGCGCTCTGCTGCTGAAGAGTATGCGGTTGAGTGTTCTATTATTAAAGTAGCAGGTTCAGAGGCTTCAGATTATGCTGTTGATGAAAACTTGCAAATTCATGGAGGTATTGGTTTTAGCGAGGAATATGGTGCAGCTCGTGCCTACAGGGATAATAGAATTACAAGAATTTATGAAGGTACCAATGAAATCAATCGATTATTAATTGTTGATATGATTCTAAAGCGAGCTATGAAAGGCAAGCTTGATATAGTTGGTCCTGCTTGGGAAGTACAGAAAGAGTTAAAATCGATGCCAAAGTTTGAGAATCTTTCAGGTGAGTTGGCTCAAGAAATAAAAGCAGTTAAGAACTTCAAAAAGATCGTTCTTATGGTTGCTGGAGCTGCTGCAAAAGAGCAAATGGAAGGAAAGCTAGACTTGAAAAATGAGCAGATGCTCTTGACGTTTGTTTCTGATATAATTATTGATACTTTCAATGCTGAGTCATTCCTGATGCGTGTTGCAAAACTCAAAGAGATGAATCATGCTCATGCAGACTTAATGGAGCAAGCGCTCAAGGTCTATCTACACGATGTTAATGCGAGAGTAGCTAAAAATGCATTAGATGCAGTTAGCAGCTTTGTGAGCGGAGATTTACATAAAATCTTCATTATGGGAATACAAAGATTTACAGCTTATCCTGCACAGAATGTTGTGCATGGAAGAAGAGCGATTGCGCAAGCAATTATTGAAGCCAATGGATATCCGTTCTTTAAGTAATTTAGTGAGTTTGAATAATGATTTTGTTTGATATTAAAGCCAGTGAAGTAATTCATTGGCTTTTTTATATTTGTAGCGATGAATAAAATAGAAAAGCGCACCCTTAAAGAAAATCAGATCATTGATGCTGCTGAAGTGGTGTTTTCCAGACAAGGATATGATAATACTAAAATGGAAGATATTGCTGCTCAGATCGGAGTGAGTAAGGGGACTGTCTATTTCTATTTTAGCTCCAAAGAGAATCTTTATATGGCTATTACCTACCGTGCCTATGAATCACTAATTGATCTTTTTCATAGGACGATTTTCGAAAACAGAAATAAGAAAGGAATTGAATCTGTCCTTAGTTTGATGCGTGCATTTATGGATTTTTCAGAGACGAATTATATATACGGTGAAGCTATGTTAAACTACTTTTCATTCGTAAGATCAACATCTCAAGGGAAAGACAATAATAAGCTAACAGACGGAATGAAAGAGAGCTTATTCTATCAAAAAGTAATGAGCGTCCAAAGCACACCGATAGAGATCACGGTGAAAGAAATAAAGCGAGGAATAAACGATGGAAGTATTCGCGCTGGTGTCAAACCTCAGATGATTTATCTCAATGCATGGGCACTCGTGATCGGTTTTATGAAATTGAATGATACCTCTGCAAGTAGTAAAATGACAATAATGCGTATTGATGTTCAAGAGTGGAAAGAGTACATGCTTGAAGAATGTCGCAATATGATCAAGAGCTAGTTCGAGAGTCTAGTGGTCTCAATAATTTTCGAAAAGTCCTCCGTATACCAATATAAATAGAGTAATCTACTTCTATCGGTAAGCATTGTGAGTTGAAATATTTTCAGCACTAATGAGTATCAAAATCCCAAGAATTACGTATCTTTTAGCTGATTATCAAGCTTTGATAAATATGATAATTTCACATTAAAGTGAACTGTTTTGTCTAGATGCTGCTAGTCAGCTAATTCATTCAGCTTTTAGTTTCACTGATTAAGATGCTTTTGAGCTAGGCAAAAGAGAACACGAAGGCTTTGTCAACATATAATTAAACTATTCAAGTAATATGAGATCTCTACTTCTACTGCTGGTAATTTTAGTTTGGCTTGCTTTAGGTTGGATCTATAGTAGCGGCCAACAAGTTTTGCTAAATAGTAATTCCGCAGCTGAAGAAACTGAAAACATAGATAATGAGTCAATTGATGAGGCTGACTTCTCAGATAATATGACTGCCAAAAGTTCTGAAAGCAGTGTTCCTATAAGACTTGATGCTAACAAAGAACAAATCGAGCTGACAGACGAATGGACTGACTATAAAAAAGACCTCATAGCAAGCTTGGAAGAGGATGAGATCCTGCAGATTACTGGGAAATACACTGAAGATGAGTTGTATTCAGGTTCTTTTGAAAATCTTGGTATAGCAAGAGCGGAAGAGATTCGTCAGAATTTGGATTTGGCACCTGAAAAGGTGCAATTGAGAGGAGTTTTAGATGATCCGTTATCAGACAGCGAAACTGCTTTCGAAGTAATCATTTTTAGGAATATTATCGTTAATAATTCCATTGATGAGTCGATCGAAAATAGGACAATCATTCGTTTTCCTTCCAACTCAACTAACAAGCTCAATGATGAAGTTGTGGAAGAGTATCTTGATAAGTTGGTTACTAGAATAATAAAAAGCGGGGAGCGGGTAAAATTGACTGGGTTTTCCGATTCCGACGGTTCTGAAGAGGATAATGTTTTGTTGGGTCAACGAAGGGCTGATGTAATTAAGAACTATTTAGTCTCAAAGGGTGTCACCGAGAGTAAGATAGTGACAATGTCTCAAGGGGAGCAAAATCCTATTGCAAGCAATGAAACCGAAGAAGGTAAGGCTCAGAACCGAAGAACAGAATTGGAGATAATTGATTGATACTGATTTTTGTAGAGTACAAAAAGATATATGATGATATACATTATAAGTTTTAATTTTTACGGTTTAGCTTTGCTTTGGTGGCTTATTTCTGGACTTCTTGGTTTATTGGCTGGATATATAATTTGGGCACGGTGGAAGCCAAAATATATTGAGCTTCAAGATGAGCATCTGGCATTAAACAACAAATTATCCAAACTTGAGGGGGAGTTGCAGGAAAGTCAGCACCGTATTGCTATGCTCGATGGTGATATTGCTGTTGCAAATGGGAGAGTAAGAGAAATGGAAGCGCTGGTAGCAGAGGGTAGGGCAAATAATAGTAGTACAGCAGGTAACTCTGGTGATCCAGAAGAGTTAAAAGTGCTCAAGGCCAAAGTTAGAGAAATGCGTAAAGCACTTCAAATTGCTCACGAGCATGCTGAAACAGCAAAGAAAGATCTAGAGACAACTAAGTCTGACTTAAAAGCATCTGATAAAACCAACAAAAAATGGGAAGCTAAGATTGTCGAATTAAGACATGAATTAAACAAGTTAAAAACTGCAGATGTAGCTTCAAAAATCGATGCTGCGGAAAAAGTGCGAAATGCAAATTTGTCGGATGATCAGAAAAACGCAAAGTCTGGGTTCGAAAAGTTCAAGATAAATGATCTGAAGATAATCGAAGGTATAGGACCCAAGATTGCAGATGTACTGAATGACAATGGTATCTCTACTTGGAAAGACCTGTCTAATACTACCGCTGAGGAGATCAAGTCTATACTCGAAAAGGGAGGTAATCGATTTTCTTTTGCCAATCCAACAAGTTGGCCTAAACAAGCAAGTCTAGCAGCGTCTGAGAATTGGGATGAGCTAGCGAAATTACAGGACGAGTTGGATGGTGGAGTGTAGTTTAGACTCGCAATGTATCCTTCTTATGTTTGATGTCTTTCTTGTAATTTGGCAATCACATCATCCATTCGGTAGCCTTTTTCTGCTAAAAGAACCAGATAGTGATATATCAGATCTGACGCTTCTCCTATGAATAGCTCCTTGTTAGCATCCTTTGCTTCAATTACCAATTCGACTGCCTCTTCTCCATCTTTTTGAGCTATTTTGTTAATCCCTTTCAAAGAGAACATTTTTCGCGCAATTCCGGTAGTGGAAGATGGAGTTTTACGGGGAATTGTGACCCCTCTTGATGTGATTAGACACCTAGCAGAAGACAAAGGTGCCAATAACGCCTATTAGGGTAATTACCAAATTATATTTTACAAATGGAAGTCAGCACAAAATGTGATGGTTTTCATTTTTTGTTGATTGTAGGTGATGCTTGAATATAATTTACTGAATACTAGTGGTTTAAATTGATTATTCGAATAAAAAGTGTTATATTGTAATATTCAGGGAGTACTTTGCGAAGCTTAATTGCAAGTTTCGAGCTTAGTTCCTTGTGGTCTAATGTAATTATAAATTAAATAAAAAAATATACGTATATGATTATTATTGAAGTAAAAGATGAAGAATCAATTGACAGAGCCCTTAAAAGATACAAAAGAAAGCACAGAAATGTGAAATTGGGTGATCAATTGAGACAAAGAAAATTTTTTACTAAGAAATCTGTAGTTCGCAGAAATATGATAAATGATGCAGCTTACAGAGCAGAAAAATTTGGAACCAAATAAATACATAATATGTCAAGGAGAAGTGCCAAAAAGTTTGATTACGGGGAAGGTATTTATTACTTCATCTTAAAAAAGGGTTTTCGCTCAGAGATTGTTATAAAGCGAGTATCACTTTTGAAAGCCGTTCAAGCATTTAAGTATTATTTAAATACAAATGCTGGAGAACCAGAATGGCTTGGGAAATGGGACGGAAGTAAATTCGTTGAAACCAATTTCCAAAAGTTGGTAAAAGATGAATTAAAGCCTTCTATTGCTTAATCAACACGACAGAAACGATAAATTAATTAAAGCTCACTCAGGTGAGCTTTTTTTTTGCCTTCTTATATAACATAGTCTGCGACTTTTCCTTCGGTCAATTAGTAGTATTCAGAAGGGTTAGTTTTCACTAAAGTTTTATCTTTACGATATGAGATTTACTTTTCTTCTAAGCATTTTACTTGTTGTTTTTACTTCTCCGATTTTTTCACAGATCATTGAGAAATTCGACGATGAATTTATCTCAGATGACCTTGAGTTACCTGTAGGAGTATTGATTGATCCAGAAGGTAGAGTGCTAGTGTGGGAGAAAGGTGGTAAAGTTAAATGGGTTTCTACAGAAGTCGGAGTTGAACCAATTACTATTCTAGATATTTCTGAGAAAGTCGCTAGTTGGGCAGATCAAGGCTTGATGTGTGTTGCTCTAGATCCAGACTACGCATTTAATCGCAATTTATATGTAGCCTACGCAATGGATCGATACTATCTAGAGCATCATCAAGATTCCAACTATAGGCCCGATTCTACTGTTACTAAGCAAGCTACAATTGGTCGGATTGCTAGATATACGATGAATGAATCTTTTGACCAAGTTATCCCCGATTCTGAACATATAATAATTGGAAAATCCTTTGAGGATGGTGTTTCAATCTCAGCGGATTTTCATGGACTTGGATCAATCGTATTTGGTGATGATGGTTCTTTACTTTTCTCAGTTGGTGATGGAGGCAACGATGAGGAAGATGAGCCAGATCAAAATCACTTTTACGCAGACCAAGCTTTGGAAGATGGGATTATCACAGAAAAGGAAATTGTAGGACCATATCGAGCCCAACTTCTCGACAATATGAATGGTAAGATTCTCAGAATACACCCAATTACGGGAGAGGCATATCCAAGTAATCCATTTTATGAACAAGATAATCCTTCAAGTGATAGATCGAAAGTCTATTCTCTTGGCCACAGAAACCCTTTCGCTTTTGTTAAAGTGCCAAACACAGGAGATGTAATAGCCGAAATGGGTAATCCGGGTTTTTTATTTAGTGGTGATGTCGGTGGAGGAGCTTGGGAGGAATTGAACTTCATCGATACTGCGGGACTTAATTTTGGATGGCCAAATTTTGAAGCTTATCTAAATCAATGGCCTTATCATTTTCAGCTAATCAAGGAAAATAAGGACGCCCCTAATCCCGAAGGTGCATTGTGTGATCGACCTTACTTTCATTTTCAAGATCTAATATCCAATGAATTGAAAGATGGTGGAGTTCCATTCTACCCAAATCCCTGCGTGCCTGAGATTGACATTTCTAGTAACACTCAAACTTTTATTCAGAGACCACCTGTAATCGCTTGGAGTAATTCCAAATGGAATTTACCCGAAAGAACAATTGTGAAATCTCTGGTGTCAAATGATTTAGTCATACGCGATCAGTTGGCATTTCCACTGGGAATTGTTGATAAAGATTTCGGAGGATACTCGAGCATGCCGGGATTCTGGTATAGTTCAGGAAGCTTGCCAGATTCTATGAATAATTCGCTGTTTGTAGCAGATTTTTCTGGTTGGATCAGAGCTTTTCGTTTTGACGAAGATTATCAGTTGATCAAAGTAACTACTATTAAGGAAGACGTGAAAGGGATCGTAAGGATGGCTTTTCACGAAGAAGAGCAAGCAATTTATTACGTGGATATCGAAGAGAATACTTTGCACCGTCTGATCTATGATGGTAATCCAAGGCCTATCGCTCTTATCGAAGTTGATAAAAACTATGGTGCGTCTCCTTTTACGGTGAGTTTCGATGGTTCAGGTTCCTATGATCCAAGAGGTGAGAATTTAGAGTATGAATGGGATTTTGGGGATGGGTCCAAAAGCACTTCTGTTAATCCGTCACACGTATTTGTTAACGCTGCGGGCTCCAAAGCATTTGAAGTTAGTCTCAAAGTCACCGACGAAGTTGGGCAAATTGCAGTGCATAAAGTTACTGTATCGGTGAATAATACGCCACCTGTTGTTGATATTGCTGGTGCAAAGGATGGCGATTTTTATACCATTTCTGGGAGGAACTATATTCCTCTCAAGGGTTTGGCAGTAGATAATGAGGAGTCCAACGAGAGTCTGATATTTACTTGGGAACAATTCCTACATCATAATTTCCATTTTCATCCTGAAAATCCGGTTATTGACTCTGTGTTTACAGCCGTCACTGAACCATTAGGTTGCAAAGATGAAGACTATTGGTATAGGGTGCGTCTGACGGTTGAAGATTCATACGGTTTATCCGATGTCAAGGAAATCAATATATACCCAGATTGCCAGCCTTCAGACATAGAAATATCCTGGCTTCCTGAATATTTGGACGATAATAAAGTGCTGCTGAATTGGAGTATTCCAAATGCTGAAGGAGTATGCGAAATAGAGCGGTTTGATTATGCTGGTAATTATACACTGCTGAACTCATTAGAAGTAGGAACTGGTCAATCAGGTTTTGAATATATAGATAATGACCCCTTGGTAGGTATCAATACCTATAGAATCAGGAATGTACGGAATGATGGTCGTTATGACTATTCTTCAATGAGATCAGTCTATTTTCCATACAAACCAGTATGTCAGGCATATCCTTCGCTTTCGATTGATAAGGTCGAACTAAGTTGGAGAGCTAGTTTTTGGGAACCGCTATCCATTCGTGTTGTTGATATAAAAGGAGCACTTGTATGGGAAAAAACATGGAATGTTGATGAGATTCCACAATCATATTCTTTGGACGTAAGTCCCTTTTCACCTGGACAGTACATTGTTCTTTTTCAGGTAAACGGAGAGACCATTAGTCGACAGATTACTAGGATATAATTACGGTGTTTCAATAAACCTAACTTTTCCCATTATATGCCCATAACAAGCCTAAGGTCTTTTTTCTACTTTTACTCACAGGTAGCAATTACCATCAGTCATTGTAACACTGCCTCCTCTACCTCTCTGGTACATTTTTATTTTGTTAATCTGAATGGTATAGGTCTGATGAGTCCATATTAAACATTGAGTTTACATCCTTTTGGATTCGAGTAATAAGCATATTTTTTCCGACATGATTTAAATTAGGAACTTGATAATATTACTAAGATAAATGGTTTTGATTTATGCAATAAATACAATGCAAATAGGTTATAAATTGAATCAAACTAATAGAAATGCAAAACCAACTAAAAAAATTGATCAAAACCTCACTATTTCTTCTAGTACTTGTGCTTTTTACCTCCTGTCAAAATGTTGAATTTGACACAGAAAAGATTTATGGCGAATGGAAAGTTGTCGATTGGGAGATTGTTACTACTGGCGAAAAGCGTGGCAATCAGATGGATATGTCATTTGTGAAAGAGGATGATTATGTGGTCGACTATGGTTCTGAAAAAGAAGAGGGTAAATTCTGGATTAGAAATCAATATCTCTATACGCTCGAAAATGGAGAAGCTGAGAAAAAGGTGAAATTGCTTGACCTGAAAACTGACACGCTTTCATTTCAAATGAACCGAGCAGGAGAAATCGAGAATGTGCTACTTGTAAAGAAGTAGGTTTATTGGGCAACATAATCAGTGCTTCAGCAAAGTGCTTATAAAGCAATTAATAGTGGACGAACACTCAACTACTTTGAGTGATTGTAGATATTTTCTTCTGTTTTCAGTTGTAAAATACTGTGGAACACTGTTTATAATTTAATGATAAACAATTAGTTAGGTGTATTTTATTTCTAGTCAACTTTGAATTCTCTCTTTACTCGTCCCATCGCGACCAATTCATCATCCCATCTTTTATGATCTAGTGAGTCTATTTTCAATCCAAATCCTTGAGCTGCAGATCTAGCTGAAGTCTCGTGAACAAAGAATTTATCCTGTAGGAATACACCTACATGAGTAATACGATCATTTGTCGTATTTGGAGCTTTGAAGAATAGCAGATCTCCTAGTGCTCGATCGTCGAAATTTATTTTATCGCAGTACTTTTTAAGAATACCTCTAGATCCGCCTCTGATATCATGATGGAATATTTTGTCTTGCATGATTCGCGCGAAACCGCTGCAATCAATTCCTCATTGCTTTGCCTTCTTTTTCCATCCTGGCTCTCCATAACCTTTCCAATTTGGCGTCCTGTAGTTTGTTTTTAACCAAGAAACGATAAACCAGTATATTTTTGTTTCATACTCCTTCAATTCGGAAATGGGTGTGAGCATTTCTGCATACTTTGATTCCAATGCTAAAAAAGCTGCGGTTTGCAAAATGTTGTCTTTCTGCTGACTTTTAGACGGAGATTTTTCTTCAAGTACTTTGTCAATCCGACTATTTTGAATTTGAGTTACCTCTATCGCTTTGATGTTCGTAGTGTCAACTTTTTGATTTACAGAAGTCGACCTATTACTTTCAGCGCAAGAGAATAGTAACAGACTGCTAAGTAAAATATTAATGTAAATGTATGTGCTCATTTGATTACAAAGATGAAATATTACTTTTGACAGAATATTGAAAAGAAATTTCAATATAGGTTTAATGGTTTTTTAAATGTGCTCGCTACTTATTATGAACGATTTTTATAGCAAGCTAATTTTCATTTTTGTGATTTACTTACTAAAACTCAATTCTCTATGAAATTAAACTTTACTTTCTCAATATTTTATTTGATGCTTTTTGGGTCTATTATGGTAGTAGGATGTTTCAATCTAGATAGACAAGAGATGGATTCATCTGTGCTCGAGGCAGGTGAAATATTGGAAGATCAAGTTGTGAAACATGCGATTGGTTATATCGAAGTTTTCAAGCTACAGACTGGGAGATATCCAGCAAGTTTGGAGAGAATGACCAAATTGAATGCTCTTGATCAACAGGTATTTCAGGATCAATTGTATTATAAAAGACTTGAGGAGGGATATCGTTTGGATTTGATCAAGGGATTTATGGGAACTGACGAGATTCATTTGAGCGTATCGAGTGATTATTGGCAGGGAACGGGTCTGCAAGAGTCAAATATGCTTAAGTCAGTTGAGCAGAAGGATGCCAATTGAAAAAATCAGGATAATACTTTTCAACAAATTCCGTATTTTGGTCAAACTTAGATTCAATGCGGTCTCGAAATTCTCAACAGATTGTCCATTGCATCAAGCAAAGCTTTTTGGAATCATCCAAAAATCAAATAGTTATAAACGTAATCAAAACATCTAATCTTCAAATAATGACAAAACGTATAGTTTTTTTCCTATTAGTTTCTGCCTTTTTTACGCTTGGAAGCTTAAATCTTCAAGCACAGAGCAATGTTCTAGAGGAACTCGATGAAATCGCCATTGTAGATCAAAAGTTCATGATGCCTATGCGAGATGGTATCAGACTTGCAACTGACATTTACCGTCCAAAAACCGATAAAAAAGTACCGATTATATTCTCTCGAACACCCTATAATTTCAATTCTTGGGGAGATGGAAAGCAGAGAACCAGAACTGCTCAAAGAGCATTGGAAGCAGTTAAAAGAGGATATGCCTATGTAGTGCAGAATGAGCGTGGACGCTACTATTCGGAGGGAGAATGGGATATTTTAGGGGTGCCATTAACCGATGGTTATGATGCTTTTACATGGATGAAAGATCAGTCTTGGTCAAATGGTAAAATAGGAACTTTAGGATGCTCTTCAACTGCTGAATGGCAAATGGCCGTAGCTGCTTTGGACCATCCATCCCATGCAGCAATGGTTCCTCAAGGTTATGGAGCTGGAGTAGGAAGAGTAGGAGATATTAATGAGCAGGGAAATTGGTATCGTGGAGGTGCAGAACAGATGTTATTTTTTGCATGGTTATACGGAGTTGAGCATGATAAATTCAAACCAAGAATTCCAGCTGGAGCAACACAAGAAGATTTAATCAGAATATCTAGATTCTATGATTTAGCGCCTGAGAATCCAAAGGTTGATATGTCCGAAGCTTTGAATCATTTACCAATTCAAGATATTCTCAAAAATATCAATGGTAAGCATGAGATTTTTGATAAAATGATCATTCGAAAACCCAATGATCCTGCATGGTATGAAGGTGGTATTTATCACGATGATATGGAATTGGCTGTACCTAGTTTCTGGTTTGCATCTTGGTATGATGTATCGATCACTCCCAATATTGCGCTGTTTAATCATGTCAGAAATAATGCGAAGGATGCCGAAATCAGGGATAATCAATACCTTGTTATCGCACCAACTTTGCATTGCGGATATACACGAGCAAAAGAGAATACAATTGTCGGAGAACGAAGTGTGGGAGATGCTCGATTGAACTACAGGGAGCAGATTTATGCTTGGTTTGATTTGTGGTTAAAAGGGGAAGCAAATGATTTTAAAGAAAAAACTCCGAGAGTTCAGTATTACACCATGGGTAGCAACGAATGGCAAGCCGCAGACACCTGGCCTCCAGAAGATGCTGTATCTACAACATACTACCTGAATAGTGATGGGCAAGCAAATAGCCTTTTCGGTGATGGGAAACTTTCTACCTCAAAACCAACTTCAGACAATCCAGATGGTTTCGTATATGATCCTATGAACCCAGTTCCTTCTTACGGAGGTAATGTCTGTTGTACTGGAAATGCCATTAAAGGTGGTGCTTTTGATCAAAGACAAATGGAAACTCGAAATGATATCTTGGTTTACACTACGGATGCTCTAAATGAAGGAGTTGAAGTTTCTGGCTTCATAGAATCTACATTGTATGTATCTTCTGATGTTAAGGATACTGATTTTACGATCAAGTTAATTGACGTTTATCCTGATGGAACAGCTTATAATCTAGACGAAACAATTCAGCGTGTGCGCTATCGTGAAGGTTACGATAAAGAAGTCTTAATGGAAGAAGGGAAAGTATATAAGGTTGACTTGACTCCTATGTCTACAAGTAACTACTTTGAAAAAGGCCATAGTATCAGAATTGAAATATCAAGTAGTAATTTTCCAAGGTTTGCTAGAAACTTGAACACGGGTGGTAATAATTATGATGAAAAAGAGGGTATTATTGCAAATAACAATGTTCATCACTCGGTGGAATATCCATCTCACATCAAGCTTCCTATGATCAAGAAGTAGAGAAAGATTCAAATGGCGGATTAACGAAAGATGCAGATCTTTGTATTTCAAGCTATCCTTACAAACCATAGGTTGGGAGGATATGCTAGAAATCATTTTTGTCGCTTAATTTCGATAGTAAAGACCTTCCGATTTCTATCTGATTGTGTAAAATATTAAACATGACCCCTTCAGAAATTCTTAGTCAAGCATTCACCCTGCCATGTGGCGTGACCATACCCAACCGTGTTGTCAAATCAGCCATGAGCGAAAACAATGCTGACTCAGGAGGTAGACCTTCTGATAGAATCATCAAGTTATACGAGACTTGGGGTGAAGGAGGAGCAGGAATTTTAGTGTCTGGGAATGTTATGATGGATTCTAAGGCACTGGGGGAAGCACACAATGTTGTAGTGGAAAATGAAGAATTCCTGCCAGAGCTAACCGAGTGGGCGAATAAAGCGCAGCGAAATGGTAGTCATCTTTGGATGCAGATCAATCATCCGGGTCGACAAGCTCCAAAATTAAATGAAGAAGTAGTTAGCCCTTCAAATGTTGAATTGGATGTTATTAAAGGTATGTTTAAAGCACCTAGGCCTTTGAACGATGAGGAAATTTGGGAAATTGTCGAGGGTTTTGGAACAACAGCTCATGTCGCTAAGAAAGCAGGATTTAAAGGGGTCCAGATTCACGGAGCTCATGGGTATCTAGTCAGTCAATTTCTATCAGCTAAAACGAACCTGAGGAATGACAAATGGGGTGGGAGTTTAGAAAATAGAGCTCGATTTGTCTTGGAAATCTATAGAAACATTAGATCGAAAGTAGGACCGAAGTATCCTATCGGTATCAAGATAAATTCAGCGGACTTTCAACGTGGTGCATTTACTGAAGAGGAATCCTTGCGAGTTATTCAGCTCTTAACAGAAGTGGGTATTGATATGATAGAAGTATCTGGTGGTACGTATGAACGAGCAGCTATGATGGGTAATAAGCAAAAGGAAAGTACAAAAAAACGTGAAGCATACTTTGCGGATTTCATTGTAAAGGCTCGGAGAATAACAAAGGCGCCATTACTTCTTACAGGAGGTTTTAGAACCGCAGAGCTTATGGCGAAAGCTATTGAAAATGACGAATTGGATTTTGTTGGAATAGCGCGACCATTTGCTGTCGATCCCTTCTTGGCAAAAGGACTGTTGGATGGATCAGTTAAGACTATTAAGGCTGGTAAGGTTGACACTGGAATTCGATTTATAGACCGCTTAGGTATTATGAATATAGCCTGGCATGCAGCCAATATGAAAATTATCGGAGAAGGCAGAAAGCCAAATCCGCAGCTAAGTCCATGGAAGGTATTCCTCAAGTTTATATGGTCACATAGATAGTGTGGTCAATAGAATTCAAGACTATAAGATGAAGAAGCAGTATCATGTGTTGAATGGAGATGCGTTATTTGAGCAGTTTCCCAAGTCCATAGAGGGAAGTCTTATCATAATTAGGGAGTGTTTGGTAGAAGGGAATGTCATGGGTGCTGACCTGAAAGAGTTCTTTAACTCGAGAGCGCAGTTTTTGAGTGAGAAATATAGCGGAAGCCTTCAAGATTACTATGACAAAGTTGCTTCTGAATTCGAAAAAATTATCGCAATTGAGGAAGATTGCGATATCAATCTATGGTTTGAGGATGATTTATTCTGTCAGGTGAATTTTTGGTTTGTTGTTTCACTTTTGAATCAAGGTAGTTCCAATAAGAATGTGTTTCTGGTACGCCCAATGGAACATTCACCCTATGGCTTTGGTGGATTATCGGCATCAGAACTTACTTCTATTTACGAAAAGCGAATACATTTAAATGATCTACAATCCTTTGAAGACCTTTGGAAATCATTTAAAATGAATGAGTTGAATCAACTATTGGCGAAAGCCAAAATGTTAAGTACTAAATTTCCATTTATACTAGATGCAGCAGGAGCTCATCGCGATCGAAACCTATCAAATGAAATAAATGGACGACTGGTTCAAGCTTTGTTGGAAATCATGAACGAACTAGATACCGAAGAATTTGGATTGGTGTTTCAAGAGTTTTGCAAGAGGGAAAGTATATATGGTTTTGGTGATGCACAGGTTAAAACACTCTATGATATTGCTATCAATAATCGATAGTTAGATTGTATGATTGCCATAAAAAAGGAGACTAGCCAAACTAGTCTCCGGAATTAAGGATAGTAATTCTAATAAGATACACTTGCCAATAAGAAAAACTTACCAACAACTGCACTCGAATTCTATGATTGTTTCAACATTAGATATGCGATTATGTCTGCTAATTTACCCTTGATTTGATCTTCTGTCAGATTCTCTTGTTTTGAGAATACTTCACCCCAAACAGGCATATCTCTAGATCCGTGAGATTTAGCCATTTTACGACCGTCGATCATACTTGCGACGTACATTATTGGAAATTCATTATTGCTAGTTGAAGAACGAATCTGAGTCAAGTCCGCTGGTCTCTTTGAAAGTGAATCAACTTTTATTCCTTTTCCATCGATTCCATGGCATGAACTACAGTATTTAGCGAAGTGTTCTTTTCCTTTGACAGCTTGCGCCCATTTGGAATTCTTGGGGGGCTTCTTAACACAACTTGTAATACTGACCAAAAGAAATGCTGACAAGAAAGTGAATAAGATTCCAAAGTTCCTGATCGAGAAGAGTTTTGATTTTTCCATTTTGTAAGATTTAAGTTTTAAAGTGATTTCCTACTATTACTCATTAAATATCAAAACAAAATCTAGACATGAAAATGATATATGTCAGTTTGAAGGATGATAAAGATTACTTTCGGTAAACAAAGGAATCAGGGATTGATTTTAACATTTGAAAGTGCCAAATTTTGGAAGCAGTAATTTATTGCAACAGTGCACATAATGCATTTGCAAAGACCCATTGTGCCTGACTTAAAAGTATGATTAAAACTAAATGGATAGGCTTTGCGAAATTAGTATAGAAAAGCAGTTTGGCAAGAATAAGCGTTGTTATCAAGTTATGAGTAATTAGACCGAATCTATTCAGATATTTTTAATTGAATTGCTAGATGCTCGAATGAACTATGTACATCCAGCAGTACTAAGAAACTTGATTAGCATTGGTTTCATTTTGGGCGGAAGCCCCTTTTATCTGCCACTTCTTTACCCTGTTCGCAAGTATCTATACCTCGGTCTTCGATAAAGCAAATCCCTTCCACAGTAACGTAACTCCCATTGTTACCAACCAGATTACCTTAATGTGAAATACGGGCTTATAGATTTCGTAATTATCAGGAATTCCCATGATGATACCCATAGCAGCAAACCCCAGTATTAAAGTGAAGAAGCCAAGCCACTTGCTGAAGATGTTCCACTTGATGAAAGCTGCACCCAACAATACCATTCCTACACCAGAAAAAACACGTCCGAAACGCACAAAACAAGTAACATATTGATTAGTGAATAAGATGTCATTCACAAACTCTTGGATTTCGACAGCAGATAAACCCGCTGTTTTTCCAACTCCCCATGCTCCAAAGTTATAATAGAAAGCATTTGCTATAGCTAGTGTAAAAGTCCCGATGATCAGTACGCCAGCGCCAGGCAACAAAAGTACACTTGAAGGTCTTTTTGCTGTGATTGAAACAAGTGAGAATAATGCAACGCCCATAGTCACCCAACCGAAAATGTGAATTCGATAAATCCAGATCCATGTCCAAACATTTTCACCAATTGCCTCAAAATCTGCTGCAACTATATATTCTCCAATATGGTGAGGTGATAGCGCCCATCCTAGCCATAGCATTAATGCTGCAGCGATAAAGGCACCGCCTGTAAATTTAGTTTCAAAATTCTTTGTTGTTTGATTCATTATTATGTCATCTAAGGGTAAAAATTGAATAATTACGCAAGATCATAATAATTGAGATATCACAACGTAACAACTGTTACATATGCAGAGTCTAAAAACGCTTAACTTAGTGGTACAGAGGAGTTCCCGCCAAGTTGAAAGTTTTAAAAGTTGAAAACCTAAGTTGGTTCAAACTGTTTTAACATATATAGAGTAATACGTTCCAATAAAAAATAAGTAATATGCAAAAATATCTAGAGGCCTTTATAAATTCCTTTCAAGGCACTTTGAATTGGACATGGAAATCCATCATATTTGATGTGCCATGGTACA
>CBFHTK010000002.1:295718-305891 GCA_965658745.1 Saprospiraceae bacterium
TAGAGGCCTTTATAAATTCCTTTCAAGGCACTTTGAATTGGACATGGAAATCCATCATATTTGATGTGCCATGGTACACAAATTATTTCTGGGGTTTGATAGCTATTTCACTAGTCGTTTGGCTTCTGGAAATTGCTTTCCCATGGAGAAAAGATCAGGCAATTTTCAGAAAAGACTTTTGGTTGGATGTTTTTTACATGTTCTTCAATTTCTTCATTTTTGCGATTGTCATTAGTGGTGTCTACCAGGTTCTAAGTTTGCTATTTGCCGAGTTTAATGTCACTGCAAAAACTTTCGCACTTTTTGATATTTCACAATGGAATCCATTTGTTCAATTGTTTGTGTTTTTCATTATACTTGATTTTGTACAGTGGTTTACGCATGTACTTCTACACAAGTATCCATTCCTATGGAAATTCCATAAGGTGCATCACAGTGTAAAGGAAATGGGGTTTGCTGCCCACCTGAGATACCATTGGATGGAAAATATTCTATATAAGCCTCTTAAAACCTTTGGAGTAATGATTATTGGTGGTTTCGAGCCAGAACAAGCATACATAGTACACTTTATTACAATTGCTATTGGACACTTGAATCATTCAAATATGAAGATTACTTGGGGCCCACTGAAGTATATATTCAACAATCCAGTGATGCACTTGTATCACCACGCCTCTGTTTTACCAGAAGGTAAATCTGGTGTGAACTACGGTATCAGTCTAAGTTTATGGGACTACATATTCAAGACGGACTATATTCCAGAAGATAGTGGAAAGATTGAAATTGGCTTTGAAGGAGATGATAAATTTCCAAAGGATTTTATCCATCAAAATCTTTATGGCTTCAGAAAAGGTCAAACGTAGTAGATGTAGATCTTTAGATCAAAAAGATAATATCCAACTTCAGAGACTCTTTGAAGTGGAAAACTTAAAGAGGGAAATTCGTAAACACGAGTTTCCCTCTTCTGATTTAATTCTACTTGGGATAATATTCTTGATGATTGATACTTCTCTGGTATTACCATCTCTGTATTCCTTTAAGTAATATAGCTATTTACTTTCGTAGTCGTTTATAATTGTTTTCACTAATCTTCAAGTTGGGTTTCCCGCACACGATATTCTTTTCGCTACTGAATAATTGCTATTTGCTATTTTTTAAAGTATAGGTAAAGTAATGGTTGTTTTGCTTTTGGTGTTAACAAACTGCTTGGGACTTTGACTCAGGCTATTCTAGGCAAGATAATAGCACTTGAGGAAACGAGACACTCTCAAAGTACAGTTTTGATTAATGCAGGTTAAACTTATAAACTACATTACTTTTGACAGGTTTTAGTTTGTAATTCACAGCCTACCATTAGAATATCAAGTTTTGGTTCACGGCCTATTTCGACTTGAATGTCAAAATTTCAACATTTGGGAAGCTGTTGTTTATCCTACGGAGCTAGCACGACGCTTGCGTTTTTTGCTCCCACAAGCCATAAAATCAACTAAAAATACTACCGAAATTTTATACTTAATCTCTATCACTAAAAGCAGAATAGCTTCTTAGCTCGCAGTATAGTTTGGACTTTATTATAATAAAAACGCTTATTGGTTGACACAAAAAAAAAGAGGATAACTCGCTTTCGCAAGTTATCCTCTTTTCCTTTGTTTACTGCCTTTCGACAATTTTACTCGTGCATTATCGCATCCAATTTGTACATACTACCAGCATTAATGGCTTGAATACCTGCTGACTTTAAAGTAGCAACAGCTGCACCGCTGCGCATACCTGATTGGCAGTAAGCCACAACTGGCTTATTCATTTTCTTGATCTTGCTAATGTTAGCACCGATCGTTTGTACCGGAAAATTTTTGGCCTTTGGTATATGACCACCCTTAAATTCAGCGGGTGTGCGCGCATCTAGGATGATTGCTCCATTGGCAAGCATTTCGTGAATTTCAGCAGTTTTATTTCCACCACCGAAGAGACTCTTTAAAAAACTAAACATGTTATATTGATTTTAATTTGTAAAGAAGATTGTTATTTGAAACGAATGTGTCTAACAATGACCGCACTTCTGTAAAGGTTTGTAATCTGGTAGAACTAGATCAATATAGTTCTAGACTTTCTTTAATTTTTGGCAATGAAGCGTAAAAAATCTGCTTGTTTGAACCTGTGAAACGACTTTAATAAATAGATCAAGCGGTTCACCTTTTTTTGTATAGAATACTATTAACGCTCGATAGGATTTTCTTTTGCCTTCGGATCGAAAGGAACATCAACGTGGATATAAATACTTCTTGAAATTCGCATGACCCAAAAGAAACTGAGAACCATCGCACTAATCAGAAGGATAAAAGACTGAGTTATCGTCCAGTCTAAAAATATCATCGTAGTTCCTACGATAAAGAGGCACAACCATCCAGTCCAAATATAAGATATGAACATGGCTCCAAAGTAATAGCCTGGCTCAGGTTCCGTCTTTTGACCACATACTTCACAAGCATGGTGCATATCAAGTGGCTTCGAGATATTAAAGGGTTTTACAAACAAATTGCCCTCTCTACATCGAGGGCAAGTCATTTTGAAAATACTTTGAATTTTATTCATAGAATAAACTTAAATCTTATTTGCTTGCTAACCAATTTTGTACATCAGAAATTCCGCCGCCGTTTTCCATGTTGGAAACTCCTAGTGGACGCAAAAAGCTAATTGCTTGACCGCTTCGGTTGCCAGATCTACAATAGATTATTTTTTTACCTTCTAGACCACGAATCTCATCCACATAAGCAGCAAAATTTGAAAGTGGCATATGCTTTGAGCCTGGTATGTTTACTTGCGCGTATTCGTGATCTTCACGTACGTCGATTAGGTGTAATTGCCCTTCTGTCATAATTGTTATTTTTTCTTAAATGTTATAAATCTAAAAATTGTATAAAATAGATATAGAAACGGAGCACCATGCATAAATAAATCCCAATAATCCATTAGTTGCATACCATTTCCCCCTCCCATGATCCACCTTAGTTTTCCAAAAAGATGTGGTTCTGGAGCAAATGGTGCCAAACCTAATGTTGCACACAGTAATAGTGCAAAGAAAATCTGCTGAGTATAGGGATTTCGTATCGTGTTCTGCGTTTCCATGAGGCAAAGATAGTAGCGTCGTTTTCTTAATCATGTAACTTAGGTTACAAAATATGGTTTTACTTATTTTGCTGAAAGGTCGGACACCCTCAGATCAGAAATACATAAAGCTCTTGATCTATCTCAATGCTGACATTATTAGACGATGCCATAAAAACACTTCTAGAGATTGGTTTTCATGCGCTTCCTGTCTGCAAAAAAATAACAAAGTTGCAGGTAATGTTACCACTAAGGATCTTCTGAAGGCTATAAATCAATCTACAATAATATAGTTGGTAAATTTGTACAATTTACTATTTTAGATTTGGAATTTTTACTAATCCACCACTGACAATTGATTGCATAACGTCACTCGATTTGCGATTTATCATTTGTACGTTCTGCAACGGTACGAGAAATAAGTCACCTGATAAACTAAGCGAAAGCGGGAAGTATACAGAAATAAGTGTGTTTGTCTCACCTTCGGTAGCTGCAGAATCCTTTTCGATAATGTCACCAATATCACGGTTTGTAATAAAGCCCATTTTATATACACCTTGATCAGTCATCTTCACAAGAACAGGCTCAGAAAATTTATTCTCAGTACCTACAAAAGCGGTAGTTACATCTTTGATTCCTTTATAAAATTGTCGGAACAAAGGAACTTTCATTAATACTCCTTCAAGCTGGAGCCACAGATTTGTTCCGATGTAAGAAGAAGTAAAATAACCGATCAGGATCAAGACCAATACAATAACGATCAACCCTAGAAATGCTGATTGCAAGTAGAAGTACTCTTGAAGCTTGCTGATCAAGTAGTAGAATAATGAAAGCGTCAAAATGATGGGTAGCGTGGTAACGAGTCCAGCCAACAAATACCCTATAATGCGTTTGATCATCTTTTTATTGCAAAATTAGCCATTCCTCATAAAGTGCAACTACTTTTTACATGAATAGCATTACTGCTCACTGAGAATTATTCGAAGTGTTTTCCTAAATCCATCGTTTTCTCATGGGATTGCTTTGAATAATTGGGCGATTTTTCGGCGTATTACATGTTTCGCTATTCGCTCATCCCTTAATCGCTATCGTTCTTTCGGGACGACTCTCTTCGTTCGTCACCTTCCATATGCCGCTCGATAGCACACAGCACGAAATTGACTTCGTGATTCTAATTCTCCAGATACGTTAAAGACTACTTATTTTCACTAGGGCGGTACTTGTCTTGAATCGCATAAATGAATTGACGCAGATACTGGTCCTTCATCGGTTGAAATTGTTTTTTTTCAGGATTACGAAGAAAAGAAGTAATTTCATGCATACCGATTACTTTCCCAGACAGAATGAACATCTCTAAAATATCTTCAGTCGTCAAACTAAGAGCTATTTTCAGCTTCTTGAAAATGAGATTATTCGTTAAGTATTTCTCCGGTTTGGGAGAGCCTCCTTCCCTTTCACCACGCTTATGTGCGATCAATCCATTTAGGAAAGCAGTCAGACGCTTTGCCACCATTTTTTCAAAAGCTTCGTCTTCTTCATGTTTCATCCAATTGCTAAGAGTTGATCTATCAACGGACTCTCCACCTTTAAGAAATATTTGCATCATAGTTTCATCGTTGTAATCGAAAGTATACCTGATACGTTTTAGGATGTCGTTGTAGTTCATGAGCTAGATTAATCGTGATAATTTAAGATTCTGCAAGATATTATTTAATTGATGATTCAGCAATAGCAATTGAAAAGCACTATTTTAGCTTCCATATATTGATTTAGCAAAGATTTTACTGCTTGAATTCCAATAGAACCAACAGATCCAGTAAGTAGTATTTTCAATTAATCAAATTTTGTTTTTGACTCAATTCAAAAAGCAGTGAAAAGAAAAGTCACGCAGAAAAACTTAAGACATCCACTTAGATTTAGTAAAAAGATTCCTGAGGAAGTGTATTTTGTGATTTAGATATCATGTAATAGCAGTGAATGTTACCTATGTTGCACAAGTCAATACTCTTAAAGACTAATTTTGTATCTCGGTATGTGGTCGTACTGATTTACACATTTACGACGATTAACATATACCTCTTAATTACCGTTTCACAGTGATTAAGTCAATTTAGAACAATTATGATTGAAAGGAATTTTATACCAGCTGACAAAGCCTGTTTTGAAAAACTTGAAGCTAAGCTTTCAGCGGTGTTTGAACCCAAAACAATAGACGAGATTTGCAGACATGGCCATCTCAAGACCTATGTTGCTGACAAAATATTAGTGGATATAGGTAGCTCCATCAAGTACATGCCTGTTGTTCTTTCGGGATCGATAAAAGTAATGACAGAGGATGGAAATGGTAACGAGCTTTTATTGTATTACTTGGAATCAGGAGAAACTTGTGCTGTGACACTGAATTGTTGTACTGTTGAAAAAAAGTCAACCGTTAGAGCACTAACAGAAACAGAATCGGAAATCCTGCTTGTGCCTGTCGAAAAGATTGAAGAGTGGATGATCAAGTACCAATCTTGGCGTCGTTACATTCTTGGAAGTTATAATCAGCGATTAAATGAGATGGTTTCCGCCATTGATAATATTGTTTTTCATAGCTTGGAGAAGAGACTCATCAGATATTTAAGAGAGAAAGTTGCCTTAAAGAAGAATTCGGTACTCGTAATATCACATCAAGATATTGCAGACGATTTGTATACTACTAGAGTTTCGATTTCACGATTAATGCGCAAATTGGAAGCAAATAAGCTAATTGAACAACAACGAAATAGAATAACGGTCCTAGAGGAAGAGAAGCACGAAGCTCGACGCTGCTAATATATTATGTAAGTGTGTAACATACGATACACAATGAAAAGTAGTTTTTTATAACTTAACGTTTATGAATAAAGTTTTTGCTGTATATTTAAAAGATAGAGCTTATAGAACGAATATCGATTGAAACAACGAACTATGAGGGTTCATGTTTTCGGAATAAAAAATATGTATGGTGAGTAAACCAAACAATAAGCAAATCAAGAATAGACGAGACTTCATGAAGAAGTCGATTATGGCGAGTGTCGCAACATTTGTTGGAATGCCAGTAGTTTTCGCCAAAAATTTTCCAGCAGGACTTGTTCCCGCAGGTATTCTCGATGGAAGCTTACCTCCTGGATTGGAAGGCAAAAGCGATCAACTAATTATCCTAAATGACAAACCTATAAACGCTGAGACACCAGCTCATTTACTAGATGATGCTTTGACGCCGAATGATTTGTTCTTTGTTAGGAATAATGGTATACCACCGGTAGATGTTGATGTAAATTCTTGGACATTAATAATTGAAGGAGAGTCAGCAAAGCAAAAGAAGACATATACTCTAAAGGAGTTGAAGACTAAATTTAAGCAACATACATATAATTTGACATTGGAGTGCGGTGGAAATGGAAGAAGTGAGTTTTACCCTCCTGCCAAAGGAAACCAATGGAGCACAGGTGCTGTAGGTTGTGCATCTTGGACTGGGGTAAGACTTGCAGATGTTTTAAAAGATGTTGGAATGAAATCCAATGCGGTTTACATCGGTTACTACGGAAAGGATACGCACTTGACTGGTGACCCAAAGAAAGTGCCAATATCACGTGGTATTCCGATTGAAAAGGCTCTTGAAGATGAGAGTTTGATAGCGTGGAGTATGAATGGAACAGACATTCCAATGCTTAATGGTTATCCATTGAGATTAGTAGTAGGAGGTTTCCCGGCTTCAGTATCAGGAAAGTGGCTAAGTAAGATTGTCATAAGAGATAGGGTACACGATGGTCAGAAGATGAAAGCTCCAGCATACAGAGTACCATGTAAACCTGTTGCTCCGGGAACGAAGGTGAAGGACGAAGATATGTGTATCATTGAAAATATGCCTGTCAAGTCATTGATTTCTTATCCTAAGACAGGAGCAATGATTAAGTATGGAGATAAATTGCCTGTTAGAGGTAAATCTTGGACTTCTGCGGATAGGATCGAAAAAGTTGAGCTGTCTATTGATTTTGGAGAAACTTGGATCGATTGTCAGCTTGAGGAATCAGCTAATAAATTTGCTTGGCAGCCATTTTCCGCTGAGATTGAATTTCCTCAACAAGGATATTATGAGGTTTGGGCAAGAGCCACAGACTCAAATGGTAAGAAACAACCGATGATTTTACCGGGTTGGAATCCAAAGGGTTACTTAAATAACGCATGTCATAGAATCGCGCTTAAAGTGCAATAATTTTGGGAAGAAAGAAAAAAGACACGATTGAGCACGCTGAGGCTGATTTATTCAAAACGCTACTTCGATTAATATATGCAGTTTTTGTTGCAATCCTACTTCTCTTCGGTTACATAGTTCTACAAGATGATATACATGAATTTCTCGATCGAAAAGTGTATTCTATAGAAGAATTAATCGCGCTCAACAAGCAAGCAGATGCTAGGAGAATGGCGCAACTTGAAGAGGAAAAATGGGACAAAGTAGTTGATGGTATACATATTCGTACAGGTTTACATGACGATAAAGACTTACAGCTAATCATTGGAACTTGCACTGCATGCCATAGTGCCAAGTTAATTACTCAAAATCGAGCAACTCGAGAAGGATGGCATAGCATGATCAAGTGGATGCAAGAAACACAAGGCCTTGGCGATCTAGGCGCGAATGAGCCGATTGTCTTAGATTATCTAGAAAAGTACTACGCTCCCAAAGAAACAGGTCGGCGTAAGAGTCTAGAAATCGCCGAAATCGAATGGTATATCTTGGATATGGAGGAATAGAAACAAGCGTTATATTTTGGCACGTGACCTTGTATTAAGTCATTCAATGATAGTCAATTTAGTTAAATGGTGGCGATTACTTATTGACATTTGGGTGCCATTTTCTAAAAGATTGTTAGCCACCATGTATCTAAAACTTCACTGTTACGGATTAGTGAAATTACGTATCTTCCTTTTAACTTAGATAATTTTGAAGACCTTATTCTGTGAGTGCCCTGAGTAAAATTTTGAGAGGCAATCTTAGTTTTACCTAAATCATCTAAACTGTGTGCAACGATAATGTAATCACCTTCTTTGTTGATATGAAATTTAATTGATGATAATTCTTTTTCACTAGTAACAAATGGTTTGTCAATGAAGGAATTCTCTATCTGCTTAGATTCAAACTCAAAGTAACAGATAAAGTTTTCGTCAAACATATGTGGTCCTTTTCTCATCGTTGTGGGCGGATCAGCTGGATTGTATGGATTTTCTTTCGTGTTATCGTAGATAGCAGTTGCATAGATTTTACTTCCTGCTGGCAATTTTATCGGATTTTGGAAGATATACTTTTCCCTCCAATGAAAATCCCAATCGTCGATAACTAAGAAGTGGACGGATGTCTTATCAGGTAAAACTGCAAAAACTTCCCAACTTCTGCATAAGAGGTGTGCTAGTGGAGTAATAGATCTAATTTCAGCGTCTACTGGTAGTGAAAAGGAAGTACTTATTCGATGCTTTTTATTTGCCTCAAGTACGAAGGTATCTTTCAAGAATGCGGTATGTACAAAAGGTACGTTCTGCAATGTACTTATGTTTGTAGGTTCATCGTCATAGGCTAGATAGATACAGCTACTATCAGTCTGAATTTCGCCATAAGGTCCGTAATGAATATGCATTAAGATTTCACTATCTGGAGGGAGATATAGTCTTTCTTGATCAATCAAGGCTAAGCCTTTTGTGTGTGGTTTCCAAGAGTACCACTCTGGATATGAGCTTGTAAATCCAGTACTTCCGTAGGCATAATACCCATATCGGGGGTCCCATTGGTCCATTTTCAAACTAGAACCTTTTGTTGCTAGAGATATATTTGCAGAACGGACAATCTCCCTATTGCCGGGCTTAAATCTTATGTCTTTGATGACCTTTCCTTTTGATAGTTCAATGGGTAATGGGAAGACTTGATATTGATCGTAGTAGATTCCATAATGTTCAAATCTTTCGGACATGCAGATCGTTGTATCATACTCCACAGCCGAGCCAGCGACCGGTTTATCATTGAAGAGCGAATCGCCACGAGGAATACCATTCGCTATCCATGATGCAATAGTTTCTTTATCTTCGTCTGATATCGATCTCTCGTTTATGTAATGTACTTTCTGCACATCAGCAATAAATGGAGGCATAAGTTCTGTATCAGTAACAAATTTGATCATGCTAGCATAGCTTGCAACCTGATCATATGATGTGAGAGGCATAGGTCCTATGTCGCTATCCTGATGGCAACTAGTACAGTTTTCTGTTAGGATTGGAACAATATCTTGAAAATAGGTTACTTGTGTGCTAATCTTTAGACAATTAACCGTCAAGATTATCAAAAGCAGATTTCTCATATTCTAGTAATATAACATCCTATCGGGTCTGGCCATGGTTTTGATACTGATTTTCCATCGATAGCCATTATGATTGCCTTTTCTAGATCTTCAGTTACTTTCCCGTGTCTCATTCGTCCAGGAGCTGCATATGAATTATTGATCCTACCTTGATAAAGAATAGTATCCAATTGATCGACTAAGACAACCTCGGGTGTCACGGTTGCATTATACTTCTTGGTGATCGATTGGTCGTGATCAATTTCAACATCAAAGAATGCTAGATCATATTTTTTTCGGAACAAACTGGCCGTCTTATAATTGCTCATTCTTTGTGGAAAAACAGCTATAAATTTAACATCATCTTGATACTCAGTAGATAGCTTATTGAGCGTTTTTCCAAGATAATTGCAAACAGGACATTCTTCAGCCATAAATATGTAGGCAGTATAAGAAGTCTGACTAAATAGATTGGTCGTAATGCAAACCGAAGAGAACAGGATTAACATAAATAATTTCATAATGCAAAAATAAGAATCTTGGCAATCACTAGTTTAGAGTATATACCGAAACGGTAATTTTATTCTCTGAATCGAGACTTCAGTCCTTAAAATACATGATTGAGGCAGTTAAATACTGTTGATAGCAAAAGATTGATTTAATTAGTGTTATGAAATATACGTACTTAATAATCTGTTTAGTCGGCTGTCATAATCTT
>CBFHTK010000002.1:306128-310938 GCA_965658745.1 Saprospiraceae bacterium
AAGATTTTGGAGAAGATACAGCCTGGTAAAGGTAAATATAGAGCAAAAGGCATCTTAGAAATACATGGGGTCAAAGTTGAAAGAATTATCCAAATTGAAATGAATTTTGGAGAGAATACAGTGGTTTTCAATTCTGAGTTTATTGTTCCTCTCGTCGATCACAAGATTGATTTGCCACGAATTGTCTATCAGAAAATTGCCGAAGAAATCAATGTGACAGTAAGCGGTTCACTAGAGATGAAAGAATGAAATGGTATCTGCTAAATGTCTTAGTTTTTTGGAGTTCTATGCTGATTGCGCAGACTCCATTGTGGCAACAGTCAGAACTAATTATTCCAAGTAATGTAGTTTCAGTTGAATTCGATACAATAGGATTCATGTGGATGACTGATGGGCAAGTATTGTACCGATACGATGGTCAACAACTTTTGCCGAAAAAAAGCTTCCAAGATGAATCAATAACGTGCCTTTTTTCACATTCAGATTACTTTGTTCTTGGCACATCCTACGGTAGGTTACTTACCTATAATCCTTATGATGGGAAAATGAATGTGATTTATGAGAGTCAGGATTATAAGCCAATTTCCGGCCTCCATTATCTCAACGAAAATAATTATGCTGTGCTTTCGTATGGAAATGGGGTACGAATTCACATCAAAGGAAATTCTCTGCATTTTGATAATAATTCAGGTTTGATAAGTAATGAAGTGTATGACATTGCTTTTTTGAATAGCCTTTATTATATAGCAACTGATCAAGGCATCCAGATTTTTGATAGTGAAAAAGCACAACCTTTAGGCGAAAGCCTAAATACCCAGAACGGATTAGTAGATATGGTTACAACACATCTTGAAGTTTCAAATGGTGAGATATGGTATACCGATTATGATCGAAATATTGGAAGGATAAGAAGTCGAGATGATATAAAGAATTTTAGTTTATCTAAATCTTCAAAAATCAACGATCTTACTAGCTTTAATAATAGACTTTACATTTCAACTAACGACGGTCTTTCTGAATTTGTAGAGGGTAGCCTTAATAACATATTTCAATCGAAAGAAAATATAAAAATTAACTTGTCCAAAGTAGATGCAGAAGGCAATTTATGGATATGGACAGGAGATAATAAGTTGTATAAGGGGAGTTTGTACTTTCAGAAAATGAGAAGCAAAATTGATAATGTCAGAGCGATCTGTATTTATCAAGGTGATTTAATGTTTGGAAATGAATCAGGACTATTTCGCCAAGAGGAGATAAGTACTATAAGAATTTCAGAAGATAATATTACTCACTTGGCAGTCTATAAGAACTACTTGTTAGTAGGGACATTTTCTGAAGGAGTAAAAATATATGATCGAAATATGAACATGATCAGTTCTATTGAAAAATGGTCAAAAATTGGCAATCAGTCTGTTCTATATATATACGTTGACAAAGAGAATGTTTATGTTTCATCCCTTTCAGGAGTAATGCAATTTACCGTAGAAAATGGGCAACTTATACCTCAAAATTCTCTTAATTCGATCATAGGGATGGGTTATATCTATACAATACTGGTTCACCATGACAGAATGTACTTTGGAACTGACCGGAAAGGTTTAGTCATTTGGGACAAAGCAAGGGACGAAATAGAAAAAATTGTTGAGTTTGATACTGGAGGCAAAATAGGTTCAGTATATGCAATGACAATTGATAAACAAGATAAACTGTGGTTTACATCTACAAGTAAAGGTCTAGGAACCCTTAAGTATAATACTGCAATAATAATTGAAAATTTACCTGATATAAGTGATGAATACACCTCACTAACTAGTCTTCGAAATGGAGATTTATTGGCTATTCGAAGTAAATCGACAGATTTACTTGATCCAGAAAGCCATTATTTCATGTTATTTGACAAAGAATTGGGTTTGGAAGATGAAATCGCATTCTTGAACACTGTAGCACAAGATAGCAACAACATTTATTTCGTGCATAATCAGACAATATTCTCTTATCGTCCTGATTCTATTTTCAAGATATTTCCACAAGTCTTAATTGATAAGGTACTTGTAAACCTCGCAGAGGTAGAGTCGAAGAATTCCTTTAAACAAAATGAAAACAACATAGAATTCTTTTTTTCAAGTAGTTGGCTTACAGACCCTTCAAAACTGCTTTACCAATATCGAATGCTTGGTTTTGATAATGAGTGGAGAAAAACAAAGGATCGTTTCGTAGCGTATCCAAAATTAAGTCCAGGAAAGTATGAATTTCAGGTCAGAGCATCTAAGAATGGCTATTTCGACAAAGAGCCATTAACCAACTATGAATTTGAAATAAAAAAGTACTTCTACAATAGATGGTGGGCTAAATTGACTGGACTCGCTATTCTTGTCTTCGTAGGTTGGAAACTCATCAAAGCTAGGGAATTGAGAAGAAAAGAAAAACTTGAATTAGAAAAATTAAATGTTGAAAATCAATTGATTAATCTAAAAAATCAACTCAACCCTCATTTCTTGTTCAATGCTTTCAATACGCTAGTGGGTCTCATCGAAGAAGACAGTGAGCGAAGCATCCTCTTCATAGAGCGAATGACGGATTTCTATCGAAATATGTTGGAGTATGGAAAGAAAGACCTTATCAGTCTATCTGTTGAAAAAACTATCCTTGAGCAATATATTGATATTCTTAAAGCTAGATTCAATGGTCAGCTCGATATCATAATTGATATCAGTGAAGATACAGATTTATATCAAATACCACCAATGACGCTTCAGTTGTTGGTTGAAAATGCTGTTAAACATAATGTCGTCAGTAGTAAGAGACCTCTCAAAATTAATATTATTCAAAAAGGTAAAAAACTGATAGTTAGCAACGTGAAAGAACTACTAATAAGGAAAAGTTTTAGTGCTAAGGTAGGCTTATCTAACATTGAGAAAAGGTTTCAACTTGTCGATCTACCTGCACCTGTGATAAATGATAGAAAGGATATATTTGAAATTATTATACAGCTAAAGAAATAGAAAATGAGAGCTATCATATTGGAAGATGAACAATTGGCAACCAATAGGTTAGTAAGGATGCTTGAAGAAGTGGCTCCGTCCATGGAAATATTAGAAAGTTTTCAGACTGTTGAAGACACTGCTAGCTATTTACTCAATGTTGACGACATTGACTTAATTTTCTTAGACATTCATGTTGCTGATGGAAATAGTTTTGAATTATTTCATCTTGTTGATGTCAATTGTAAAGTTATTTTTATAACTGCTTATGATGAATATGCAATTGATGCTTTTCGCAAAAATGCAATTGACTATTTGCTGAAACCATTGAAGAAAGATCAGCTTGCAGAGGCAATTTCTAGAGCAAAAGAAGTCAGTATCTCTTCAATTCCTGCGATCCCAAGCGAATACAAAAGCAGAATAATCGTCAAATTCTTATCAAAGCTCAATAGTATTAAGACAAGCGATATTGCTTACATATTTTCGAAGAACAAGATATCCTATATTTATACAACAGACGGTGCAAGGTATCCTTCAGACTATAAACTAAAAGATCTCACGGAGATGCTGGACCCTAAATTTTTCTTTAGAGTTAATAGACAGTTTCTCGTTCATATTGATTCTATTTCTCAGATTCAAAGACACCAAGCTTCTAGGGTTAAGCTCGAGCTTAACCCTCCTATAAATGAACAGATCGTTATAAGTACGGATAAAACGCCTTTGTTCCGAGAGTGGCTGGATCGTTAACGGATTCAGTAGTTGATTCGTTGGCTTCAGATGGTTTTTACTAAAAGCTTGTCAAGTTAATCGTAATTTGATGCTTACATTGAATTTTCAATTGAAATACATGCAATATGAAGACATTTTTTCTCGCAATCTTAGTATCATTTATATCTTTCACAATTTCAGCGCAGTGCACTGCTTTATTTACATGGAATGATACCGATATTACGATTCAATTCATGGACGAGAGCACGTCTGATCCTTCTGATCCTATAGTGAGTTGGTCTTGGGATTTTGATGATAACGGAAACACATCTAATCTTCAGAATCCAACTTACACCTTCAGTGAACCTCAAAAATATGACGTTTCGCTAACGATCACGACGCAAAATGGTTGTTCTTCGTCAATCACAATTGAAATTGAAACATGTGTTTTGGCTTTGAATCACACCGTAGGAGCTTGCGATGCTAATGGAAATATTCCTGTTATGCTAACAATCAGCGATATCTATGATAATGCTGACGAAATTGATGTGATTTTGGATGGATCTTCTGTGCCTGGGAGTCCATTTATGATAGATCAAGAAAATCCAGTTTCTCTAACTGTAGATGTTGCAGGTGATGGTCTGTTGCATACTATTCAAATTCAAAGCTTAGATATTGCAACTTGTGGTCGAACTCTTGACATCACAGTACCAGATTGTAATTCAAATTGTTTTTTATCAAGTCTTCAAGTAGCTTACCCAACAGGAGTAACGCACACGGTAGATGTTGGTGATGACTTTTTTAGCCCTGTTTCGACTGGAATAATATTGGGTGACGTTGTCAATTTTAATTGGATTGGAGATGGACATAGTACAACCTCCGATGCTACCACTGGACCTGACTCATGGAATAGTGGGGTTATTAGTATTGGCTCATCTTTCAATGTGAACATTCAGAACCCAGGAATGCATCCATATTACTGCACACCCCATGGTGGTACAGGTGGTGCGGGAATGAGTGGTGAAATTCTTGCGAACTGTCCGACTGGTACCAATTTGGATTTGGAGGTGAGCTTTAATACTTCGATAGCAAATGCTCAGGGTTTCAATGTATATTATGAT
>CBFHTK010000002.1:311037-384372 GCA_965658745.1 Saprospiraceae bacterium
TTTAATCCATCCATTGTAAATATTACAGTTGGAGATCAAGTGGAATGGGTTTGGACAGGAAACGTAGCACATACGGCGACATCGGACGCAACAAGCGGCCCAGACAGCTTTGACAGTGGTCTATTAAATAATGGTGCGACCTACTTGAGCCCGATTTTAAGTGAAGGAGCACATATGTACTATTGTACGCCACATGGCTCACCCGGTGGTAACGGAATGGCTGGTACTATATTCGTATTACCACCGTGCAATGCTCAAGGCGAGGTGATGGTCAATGTTAGTTTTGACGTTACAAGCAACGGGACAAATGGATACGAAGTTTTAGTTGATGGCACGCAGGCAGGAGTTTTTTCATATGTCGGAGGATCTGCACAGTCTGCAAATGTACATGTACCAGGTGATGGTATGTCGCACATGATTGAAGTAAAAGATTTGGATGAACCTACTTGCACAGCAAGTACCAACATAGTAACGGCGGATTGCAATGGAGGGGGAAATCCAACATGTATGATTGATGTTACTGCATCTGTGTCAGGTGGTTGTGATGCAAACAACGAAGTAGCAGTTGATCTGACAGTTACAGCATCAGATCAAGGCAGTAACTTCAGTGTATTAGTTGATGGTGCAAGTCAAGGAATTTTTGCCTATACGGGCAGCATAACAAACGTGAGTATCAATGTCGCTGGAGACGGTCAGAATCATACGATCGTGGTGACAGATGATATTGATTCTGCTTGTACAGCAAGTACTACAGTCACAACGCCAGATTGCCTTTCTGGGTGTAATATTTCGCAGATTGACGTATCATTTGGAGTAAATACAACGCACATTGTTCAGGTTCAAGATTTTGAGTTTATTCCAGATTCTCTTGAAATTTTAGTTGGAGATACTGTACTTTTTGATTGGGTAGGTAATATACCTCATACAGCTACATCTGATGCAGCTATTGGCCCAAATAGTTTTGATAGTGGCCTACTTGGTTTGGGATCCATGTTTGAATTTGTACCATCTGCTACTGGAGACCTTCCGTACTATTGTATTCCTCATGGTGCTCCAGGAGGAATCGGCATGGCAGGCAATATAGCAGTATCTGCAGCTTGCTTGGCAGGCAATGCAGTTTTAAACATTTCTGTACAATCAGAGGGGTCAAGTGGCCAGGGCTTTAATTTAAGTTTAGATGGAGACCTGCTTCCCGAGAGTCCTCTAGATTTTGATCCTTCTGGCATATCGAATGGAACGATTTTAGTTCCAGGAGATAGTATGCAGCATCTGTTAGTTGTTTCTGATGTCGATAATGTACTGTGTCTTGATTCAATATCTTTTATATCCCCATTATGCTCAAGTAATTTTTGTGAGATAAGCGTAAGTAGTGTTGAGTTCGATAATTGCGAAGGTGCAACAGTCGGTATCAATATAGACTTCACATCATCTCAAGGACAAGAAGGCTATAATATCTATATTGATGGCAATCTACTTTCTGCGAATCCAGTATTTACAGATGACCAAGGAAATGGTAATTTGAGTGGAATAATATCAGGAACTGGTGATGATATCGAAGTTGTTGTCAATAATATCCTTGATCCTAGCTGCTCTGATACATTGGTTGTGACAACTCCTGATTGCGAAGTTCCATGTCTCATATCGGAGGCTGTGGTTGCCGCTGGGAAAAGTATTCACATAGTTGAGGTGAGAGATTTTGATTTCTTTCCAAAAGATATTGAGGTCTTTCTCGGAGACACTGTAAGGTTTATATGGACAGGCTTGATACCACATACCACAACTTCGGATGCGACTTCTGGAATTGATGTGTGGGATAGTGGATTATTTGGTCAAGGTTATATCTACGATGTAGTTATCCAGGAATTGGGCACACACTTATATTATTGTAAGCCACATGGAGGACCAAACGGCATAGGAATGGCTGGATCTATTGTAGCAAATGAGCGATGTGATAATGGAGATTGGAGTACTAACTATTCGTTTAATGTTTCAGCGGGCAGCCCTTTAGGATACAATATTTTCGTAGACGGTATTCTTTGGAGTTCGACTCCGATTCCATATATGGATGCGGTGGGATTTAATGAAGGTGTCGTATCGATACCAGGCGATGGGATGAATCATCTTGTAACTTTCCAAGATGAACAGACCGACTTTTGTGCTTTTACCACGAATGCTGTTTCTGAAGTATGTGAGATACCTTGTACGATCGATGCCTTAGTAGCCAAAATTGGCACTGATATAATTCATGAAATAGAAGTAAGAGATTTTGACTTTTTTCCTAGTGAAACAACCGCTAGAGTAGGAGAAACTATTCGGTTCAGATGGACAGGTGATGTGCCGCATACATCAAATTCAGATGCAATTTCTGGTGTAGATAGTTGGGAGAGTGGACTACTGTCCAAAGGAGATACTTTTGATATTGTGCTTAGTACAATTGGGGAGCATCCTTATTATTGCGTTCCCCACGGAGGTCCAGGAGGAATAGGGCAATCAGGCTTAATTTATGTACTTCCTGCTTGTCAAGAAGACGAACAAGTTGTTCATCTGAGTTTTATCGCAAATGGTGGCAGTCCGGATGGGTTTAATGTCTTTCTAGATGGAATGCCTTTTGCCGACTTACTTCCATATGAAGAAACGGACGGAGAGAATAACATATATATTCAGTTTCCAGCAGATGGTTTGGAGCATACGATTACGATTCAAGACGTTGATGATCTAGTCTGTGCAGCTTCCACAAACTATATATCTGAAGATTGCTCAAGTGAGTGTGAAATAGCTGGACTCAACTATGAGTTAATCAAGCAAAAGTATATAGTAGAAGTAAGAGATTTTGACTATTTACCTTTGAATATTACGGTTGAGGTCGGAGATACTATCTTATTCGATTGGGTAGGGGATGTGCCACATACAGTAACATCTGATGCTGTGGATGGATCATCTTCGTTTAGTTCAGGCTTATTGCAAAAAGGTGAACAATGGATCCTCATTCTCGAAGAAATTGGACAGCATCCTTATTATTGTATTCCTCACGGAGGACCAGGTGGAATAGGAATGGCAGGAACAATCACTGTCGTCGATCCTTGTGATGACGAAGAAGTGTATGCGGCATTTTCGTTCTCTACAAGCAGACTATCAGGAGCTTACGATGTGGTTTTGAATGGAAATGAGTTCCTTACAGATGTCTCATACTCAGGTAATCCACTGAATACTTTTACCTTAGCGCTACCTGCTGACAATAGCAATATTACTGTTGAAGTTATAGATAATGTAGATAGTGACTGTTTTACCAAACTTGACATTTTAGGAATTAATTGTAGTGACCCTTGCTTTGCTACGAGTGCGAATTATACATATGATATTGACTTTTCAATGCTAGAAGTTAAATTTTCTGATAATAGTACAGGAAATATTATCTCACGCATGTGGAATTTTGGAGATGGAAATACAAGTTCTGATACCAATCCTTCACACACCTTCGATGAACCATTGGTTTACGAAGTTTGTCTAGGGGTAGTTGATGATCAGGGATGTGAAGACACCTTCTGCGACAAAGTGCGTTTTTCCGATGAAGTGTGCATAGCGGGATTTGAATTTATTCAGAATGATCTAGATTTTACCTTTATAAATACATCTGACTATGAAGATCCAAATACTGAGGTATTATGGACCTTTGGAGATGGGTCGACTTCAGCAGATGTTGACACAGCAATGCATACATTCAATTTAGGTGTCTATACAGTTTGTGTGGAGATAAGCTCTGATAGTTGTTTTGCGACTTATTGCCAAGACATCGACTTATCAGACCCCTGTTTGTTGGTAAGTCCAGACTTTGAGGCAAATTACGATGGTTCAAGTATGCTTGTAGAATTTATAGATTTAACAAGTGGATTGCCTGATAGTTGGCTGTGGGGTTTTGGAGATGGAATCATAAGTACAGAACAGAATCCGTCACACACTTATGACACTTTTGGAGAGTATAACGTTTGTCTATTTGTGCAAGAATCTGAAAACAACTGCAGTAAGTCGCTGTGTCGTAAGATTGTAGTAGGAACAACTGGCCTTAAAGAAGTAGAGCGATATAAAACAGTCAAGGTTTATCCAAACCCTTCAAGGAACGGTTCTAAGGTAATCATGAGTGGTTTTCTACCTTCAGACCAAGGTCAACTTGCAAAAGTGACAATTCTTACGATACAAGGTCAGAAACTTTATGAATTTAGTGATATTATCAGAGAGGATATGCCTATTGATACCTCTACAGGTTCTGGCGTGTTAATCGTAAATATTACCACGGCAAGAAACAAATACAGTATACTATTAGTTAAGCAATAATGATACATCAGAAGAATCAAGTCACTATTATCTCAAGTTTTATATATTGCATGTTCTAGCGATTGTCTAGCTTACTATTTTAGAAAATTGCTAGACAATTTCTGGGATAATCTTGCCTTTTATCTGCACTAGATAGAGACTGACAGTAGACTATTTTGGGCGTAAGCCTAATCTTCAATGAAGTAATATACAAAGCACTTAATAGTTTACCAGTATTCTTAGTCTTAAATATCATGTGTACTTCCTAAACGAACCATATTTATTTAATCATCATTCTTAGTATTTTGCACTTGAATTATTGATATGTCTAGATCAAGTTAGTGCAGACTCAATCTCTACCTTATGGTTTTCTGGAAGCTTCCTTAGATTTAGTTGCTCAGGGGAAAAAGGATAAAACACTTTTGTGACAGACTGATTCAGTTGAGATTTTGATGGATTGAAACACTTAATTTTGGTTGGGCCTTTTAAATTATTGAACTTAGTAACAGAATTAATGAGATGTTTTTATGAAACCAATTCTTTTGACCATTTTGACCTTGCTGACTTTATTAGGGTTTCAATATTCCTGTACGCATGATCCATTCATAGTTGATGACTTCGAACCAGATCCGAACGATACTATGGAAGTTGATACTGTGATTGTCGGTGTGCCATGCGATACAACTGTAGTCTATTTCCAGAAGGATATTTTACCGATATTGATTGGAAGCTGTGCATTCTCAGGTTGTCACGACGCTGCTACAGCTACTGAGGGGGTAATTTTGGATTCATACGGTAATGTTATTAATACTGCAGATGTAAAAGCTTTTAATCTTGATGATTCAGAATTATATGAAGTCATCACAGAGACTGATCCCGATAAGGTGATGCCTCCAACCGGGAAGCTAGACAATGAACAGATTAATCTAATCACCTTATGGATTCTTCAAGGTGCTGAAAATCTGGAATGCGACGAAGAAGAAGTAGAGTGCATAACAGAGAATACCACATATAGTGGATATGTCAAAGGTATATTTAATACAACATGCAATGGTTGTCATAGTGCAACTGTTGCCTCTGGTGAAATTGTACTTGACAACTACCAAGACGTCAAGAGCGTGGTTAATACTGGTAGATTATATGGAGCTATTAATTGGGATACAGGTTTCAGTAACATGCCTAAGAATCAAAGCAAGTTGGACTCTTGTACTATTGCTAAATTAAAAACATGGATAGATGAAGGCGCTCAAAACAATTAGTTTGGTATTGACGATCATAGTTGCTACTACTGGATGCTACTACGATGTGGAGGAAGAGTTATATCCGTCAATTGAATGTCAGACGATGGAAATGAGTTATGAAAATGATATACTTCCAATTATTGAATCTACCTGCTATGGCTGCCATAACACCGTTGCTAAATTCGGAAACATTATTTTAGAAGGATATAGTCAACTATTAAAGCATGTTGATGATGGTTCGCTCTTGAGTGTGATCAGGCATTCGGCAGGTTTCTCGCCTATGCCAAAAAACGGTGCTAAACTTTTAGAATGCGAAATTGAGAAGATTGAAGCATGGGTTGCAGACGGTGCATTGAATAATTAATCTAAAAAAAAGCAAAATGAAAAAGGTATTACTTGTGTTATTGGCGCTCGCTGCACTTGGTGCTGGAATCGGTTTTTATATGTTCAATAAACCTCTGACTAGCACTCAATCGATGAAAACAGATCACAAGATCCAAGCTAACGCTCTGCTTACTGCCTTCGAAGAAAATGAAATTGAAGCTAATGCTAAGTACTTAGATAAGGTTATTGAAATGACTGGAGAAATAGATAAAGTCGAAATCAAAGACGAAAAAACTAGTGTTTATATAGCTACGGACAATCCACTTTCTAGTATCATTTTTCAGTTAGAACAGCCGTTGGAGGATTTGTCGGAAGGTCAAGTTGTTACCTTAAAGGGTATCTGCACAGGATACTTGATGGATGTAGTTCTAGTAAGAGCTGTGTTGATCAAAAACTAAACTATTAAGTAAAATTCAAAAATAGAGAAAAATGAAAAAAGTAATCATCATTACATTTATTGCAGCATTTGCTATAGTTAACGTAAACGCACAAAAGTACTTTACTAAAACAGGTCAAATATCTTTTTTTAGTAGCACTCCGATCGAAAATATAGAAGCAGTAACCAATAGTGCTTCAACCGTTTACGATTCAGAAACTGGAAAAATTCAGTGGGCAGTATTAATTAAGTCTTTCGAGTTTGAAAAGGCATTGATGCAAGAGCATTTCAATGAAAATTATATGGAAAGTAGTAAGTATCCCAAGGCTACATTTAAAGGTGAGATTAAGGACTTTGAAAATCTTAATCTAGAAACAGACGGTACATATGTTGTTGAGGTGGTTGGCGATTTGACAATTCATGGTGTGACCAAACCAATAAAATCCAAAGCTAAGTTTAAAGTGTTGGAGGATAAGATAACAGCAAGTTCTGATCTCAATGTTTTGGTCGCAGACTACAAGATTGATGTGCCAGCTGTTGTGAAGGAGAACATTGCGAAAGAAATTGAAATTAGTATAAAAACTGAATATGAACTTCTCGATAGATAGTAATATGTTAAGGTTGGCCCTAATTTTAATTATTGCTGCTTTTGCTGCTACTGCAAATGCGCAAGAGGATGATCTACTAGCATTGCTTGGTGAAGAAGAGGTAACCGATTTTACATATGCTACTTTTAAGGCAAATCGGATTATCAATCTTCATTCGGTGGAGAATACTGCTAGAGGAGTACTTGACATTAAGATTTCACATAGATTTGGTTTTCTGAACAGTGGAATTTCTGACCTCTTCGGTCTTGATCAAGCAAGTATTCGTATAGGCGCTGACTATGGAATTACAAAGCGTCTTATGGTGGGATTTGGTCGATCAAGTTATGAAAAGACTTACGATGGTTTTCTGAAGTACAAAATCCTACGGCAGAGTAGTGGAGCTAAAACAATGCCTGTGACAGCTTCTTTTCTAGCCACTACAGCAATCAAGACGATTCCTTTTCAGAACCCTGATCGGGAGAATTATTTTTCATCTCGTATGTATTATACTTTTCAAGTATTAATCGGAAGGAAGTTTAGTGAGTCAATAAGCGTGCAACTTTCACCAACTGTAGTCCATCGTAATCTCGTGCGAACTTCCTCTGAGGCCAATGATGTCTACAGCTTGGGCGCTGGTGGACGTTTGAAGCTTACAAAGAGAACCTCACTTAATCTCGAGTATGTTTATGTACTGCCCAACCAATTGGCGCCAGGTTATCGAAATAGTTTTAGTGTAGGGTTCGATATTGAGACTGGTGGACATGTCTTTCAGTTACATTTTACAAACAGCACATCTATGATTGAAAAGGGCTATATAGCAGAAACTGTTGGAAATTGGCTTAACGGTGATGTACACTTTGGATTCAATGTCAGTCGCGTTTTCACGGTAAATTAGTATGTTCAAATCGAAGGAACGATTCGTGAAGGAGTTTCTTTTGTTTGTGATATAGACAAGTGCTGAACTGAAAACTTCTGTTTTCAGCGTTCATAAGGCATAATCTAAAATTTTAATAAAGGATTGCCTTGCTATGCTACGCCGATCCTAGTAGGGGGGCTGACATTTCTACAAAGCTTCAGAAGTCTTCACTTCTGACTTTTTTGCGTGTTCAATACCGAATTTAAGGCTTCGCCTTGTTCGGTATTGAACATAAAAAAAGCCTTCAACTTTTGTTGAAGGCTTTGTAGTATGTAGGGGTGAAAGGATTCGAACCTTCGACCCCTTGGTCCCAAACCAAGTGCGCTAACCGGACTGCGCTACACCCCTATACTTTTTTATATTTTAGGCTGGCGGTGAGAGGGGGATTCGAACCCCCGGTACCGTTTCCAGTACGCCAGTTTAGCAAACTGGTGGTTTAAGCCACTCACCCACCTCACCGTAATTTCTCCTCCGACAAAAGCACCTTCGTACTTTGCGGGGGCAAATATAGATTATTTTCATCTAAAGAAGAATATTTACAACCAAAATACTGCACGTTTCTTTATCTAGTAATTTGTGGTTTTCTAACAATTTGATTTCTAACTATTTAGTTGGAAAAATGACTAGATATTATTCATAGTTTTTGAAATAATCATTTTTAGTACAATGCATTGGGTACCCAATTAAGTTTGGATTTGTAGTTTCGATCAACTCAAAAAATCAATTGCATTTTTGATGAATAGGCGATCGTATAGGTCCATTTTTTTCTGAAAGATCTTGACAATGTATTCGTAGTATTCATTCATTTCTCCTTTTTCGATTTGGCACATGTAGTAGTCTGATCCATACATGATCTTAGTATTCAATTCTGAGTCGGTTTTTAGTTTTTTATAGATCGCTTTTACATTGGCTTTGGTATAGAAGGAATATGATAGATCGGCAAAAACATGCTGGTGATTTTTGATCAGTTGGAAAGTTCTTTCTACTGTCCCATTCATATCACCTTTTCGATAGTTTCTCCATTTTGTATTGTCCCCTAAATGCGCGATATTGACTTTCAAATTAGGATATTTCTTCAGCACTCTTTCCCAATGCTCTGGTCTAATAAAGTACTTGGAAAAATCATTTCCACTTTTGCGACTGTTCTTTAAGTGAATTGTTTTGGATTTTGGTTCAAAATTACTGTCGAGATAATCTACCTTGATCACGTCTTTCGAGGGGTGGGTTCTTACACCACCGCAATGTGAGGTGACTGGTATGTGCTTCTCTTCGCAAATTTTAAAAACCTTCATTAAAGCTGGATGGTAAGGTAGGTAACCAAGAGCAGGATATAGCTTAACTCCGTGAAAATAGGTTTGCGTATTTGCTCCTGTACCATTGCTACTATTTGGAATAGGTGTGAACGCATCAACGAATTGTTCGAATAAATCAGGATTGTGTGGGTCAAGTGCAAAAAAATGGAATCACAGAGTCTTTATAGTCAAAAGTAATTCCAGCTGCCGTGTGCTTTGCGTTTCTTAGAGCTTTGATCTCAGCGATTTGCATATCAAAAGTCTCATCTGGTGTGCCATCAATAGCTCGTTCCATATGCATCATAAGTACAGATCCAAAAATATGCTTCAATTTTTCAGGGTGTGATTGTTGATAAATGTCAAAAAGCTGATCTGTAATATCCTTTGAAGTTTCCATAATTTTGAGTCCTGAAAAAGTCAGACCTCGTCAATTTAAGGTACTTTTTGACTAAGCCTTCTGAAATCCAGGTAACGTTTTTTAAGAATTTCTTTGGTATATGTTTATGTGTAAATGCATGGTAATGAATATCAATTACTGCATCTTTTATGTTGGTCCTTGTCTTCAATTCATCGAAGATTCGGCCTGTTTTTGGAGTTAACCTGAGTTTTGGATCGTCAGGAATATTTGAAGCCAATGCTTCAAAATTGATTTCAGAAATAGACTGTGCTGGGGTAGATAAAGTGTTGCTCATAAAGTTGTTTACTGCACATCAATGCGCGTGTTGTACTTTATAAATTTAAGGAATTTTTGTCTTAAGATTTGAAAGACTTATGCTTTTTGTGATTGAGCTACATTATATGTATTAACAAAGAGATCTGCGAGGATCGAATAAAACTGGATCTTTTGGGCGAAAGCCCAGTATGTTTCTATTCAGTGGCAACAAACAAAAAAGGCAGAAACATTGAAGTTCCTGCCTTTTTATCATGTTACTATTAATATCTTAAAAATGGTATGCAAATCCTGTTGTAACAGTCAGGAAGTTCAACCAGTTTTTCACATAACCATCTCCAGGACCGGTAAAATCAGGATCAGTACCTACCGCTCCACCTCCTAAATATCTGACATTTAAATATGCATCCACTGGCTCCATGAGCTGGTAACCTAGACGCACACTTGCATCCAGAATTGCACCGATTATTTCATTATCGGCTCCATTTAGGTAACTTACTGGCGCATAAATTCCATCAGCTTCGATTTCTGTGTAGAGCTTATCGTTGATATTTGCTCTTGTTCTGAATTTCAAGGCCGGAACAATACCTATGTCTGCATTTCTTCTAAAAAGAGAACCATCTAACGACTCAAAAGCAATTGTTGCATTTCTAATTTGTACAGTTGCTCCGAAGGCAAAATCGAAACGCTCATTATGCGCCATAAATTCACGCATATAGCTAATTCTGTAGAACGGGAAATTATAGAGGAAGTTGACTCCTGACCCTGCAGGGAACACCAAGTCATCAATCACTAGATCTCTTTCAAGCAGTGCTTGAGATTCTAGTCGCAATGGCTGGTACAAAAGCGTTATGATATTCTTTCGGTTGAAGGTCATATCAAGAGAAAGTCGACTAACAGGGAATAGGACATCTTGGCCACCTTCATCTACATAGTTGAATTCGGTTCCCGAATTACTGAATTGAATCCTATGATCAAGTACCGCAACGTAGCCTAGTTCTGCTACAGCTCGTAGTTTGAATGAATTTGAGTTGGTTTCGATTTCTGCTTCAGTTGTTTGCGCAGTTAATCCGACGGCAAACATGCTCATGAGCATTAGCAGTGCAATTAGTTTGTTTTTCATTTTGATAATTTTTGCTGTAACATAAACTCGTTTACAAATGGATATGTTCTTTGATTTCTTGAATATTATGAAATAATTTAGCTGGGGAGAGATATACGCTGATATGACATTATGGATAATATTGAAACATTAACACTTGCATGATTCTTTATCTACCGATTGTTTTTTTGCTGAATGTCATAATAGTATCTCTAGGTTTAGATGCATCTTTTACTTTGCAACTGATTTTGAATGCTATATACAGACTTAAGTTTTTTATGCTGCATGATTTTAGCTTAGTTTTGCTACCTTTCTATTTTTTTTGACACAAAATGTAAACAAGAATTGATCGATATTTAGCATTATTTCATAAAGCGGTTTTCGATGTATAGCGGTTAATTAAGAAGGTCAACAAAAATTAACATATTGCAAATGATATCAGTTGAAGAAGCCTTGAAGTTAGTTCTAGAGCATAAACTGGCATTTTCAATGGAATCAATTCCATTGGAAGCTGCACTTGGGAGAATCCTTGCGGAGCCAATTTATGCAGATCGAGATTTTCCACCCTTTGATAGGGTCTGCATGGATGGTATTGCGATCGCATATGATTCATTTGAGCAAGGTCGTAGATTATTTAAGATAGAAAGTGAAGGTGCTGCGGGTCAAGCCCAAAAGACTTTGAAAGATGCAAATAACTGCATTGAAGTTATGACCGGAGCACCACGACCGATAGGGACCGATGCGGTTATAAGATATGAAGATCTCAATCGACTTGAAGATTCATTTCAAGTTGAAGTTGAACCACAACAAGGTAAGAATATTCATGTGCAGGGAAGGGATCAAAAGAAAGGTTCGATTCTACTTAAAAAAGGACAAATGATCAAACCAATTGACATTAATGTTTTGGCGACCTGCGGGAAATCTCAAGTGCAAGTAGTCAAGAATCCTAATGTTGCTATCATTGCGTCAGGAGAAGAACTTGTCTCAATCGAAACTGAGCCTGAACCACACCAGATCAGAATGTCAAATGCACCTATGATCAAAGCTCATTTGAGTTTGCTGGGGCTCAATGCGACCATTTTTCACGTGCTGGATTCAAAACATTTAGTTGAAACTGAACTACGTCAGATATTGAATGATTACGATGTACTTATTTTATCTGGAGGTGTTTCAGCTGGTAAATACGATTTGATTCCAAAAGCTTTGGAAGGACTCGGCCTAACTAAGGTTTTTCACAAAGTTCGACAGCGTCCAGGTAAGCCGTTCTTTTTTGGATCAAGTGATACTAAAAGAGCATTTGCCTTCCCGGGAAATCCCGTATCAGGCTTAGTTTGCTTGTTGAAGTATTTTGTGCCTTGGTATAGAGCTTCTCTAGGACTCAAGCATGATTCATCATTGCGTGTCAAACTGGAAGAAAATACGCATTTTAAAGCTCCATTGACTACTTTTGCACAAGCAACACTACACCAAACCGACGATGGCCAATTGCTAGCTCGTGTTGTACGGGGAAACGGATCAGGAGACATGGTGTCACCAACTCAAGTAGATGGATTTATTGAGTTGCCTTATGGTAGAGATAATTACTTAGCTGGAGAATTCTACGATTTCTATCCATTTCAGAACATTGATATTCAAAGCATCAAGTAATGGCAGAAGATCAGAATGTACATTTAAAGCACCCAAAAATTGCGAGACACCTACCGCTGAAAGACGGTGCATCTACATACATTTTGAAAGGTTTTCAGACAGATGAGCGAGTTTCATTATGGTATGAATCCTTTGTAGGGTTTTCGAATGGTCAGGTTCGCAGCTTATTAATCACGGATAGTAAGCCAGTTTCATCTAATAATCGGACTTCTTACGAAGAATTTGATACGCAGTTTGGTCAAAGTGATGGAAATTCGGTTTTTGATCAACACCTTGCAGCTGTGAGAAGTCAAGTGATCTTCAAACAAAATAATGAGAGCGGGGGAGAGCAGGTTATTCTTTATTTAGGTCAAGGTCAATCATCGATTTTGGAGACCATAATGAAGAGCGGTGATTTGTATGCAGTAATAACAGAAACATCGGAGATGAAGTCCCAAATAGAGGGGAATTTTACATCAAGGAATTTTGCTGTAGTTGATCTTTCGGAGGTCAATATATTATATCATCAAATTATTGATCGAGCTGTTGAAAATGCTCCCATTTTGAAAGGGCTTGTGCTTGCCGGTGGAAAAAGTGTGAGAATGAAACACAACAAAGCTGCGATCAGTTATCATGGTAAGCCTCAGGCGCAATATGTGGCTGAGTTGCTGGATAAAAATGGAATTCAGGCTCATATTTCAGTTGCTGAAAATAACAATGAAAAGTATGGTTCTTTTCCTATTATTGAGGATCGATTTGTCGGTCTTGGACCACTTGGTGCAATATGTTCAGCATTTCTAACTGATCCATCAGCAGCTTGGTTTGTCCTCGCCTGTGATTTGCCATTCATTGATTCAGAAGCTATTGAAACACTGAAGCAAGAGCGTGCAATTGGAAAGTTAGCGACGTCATTTTCGAATTCAGAAGAAGCTTTTCCAGAACCGCTAATTAGTATTTATGAACCGTACATCTACCAAAGATTATTGCGATTTCTTAGTCTAGGATATGCTTGTCCACGCAAAGTCCTAATTAATAGTGATATTAAGAAAATTGTTCCTTCGAAATTAGATTGGTTGAGAAATGTAAATACACCACAAGATTTTGATTTGGCTTTGAAGGATCTCAAAAGCCAATAACATACCTTCAATTTTGGTGAGTATTTACACGTTATCACTTTTGATTGCACAGTTTCTTTTTCAATAATTGTCATCCTTGATATTATTCGGACGAAAACAGATGTATTATAGTTCACTTGTCAATCTTGAACTGCTCTTTTACAGATATTATATTGAATTACGTCGCATTTGATTTAACTTTAGAAATAGATTTTTAGGTATGTGTAAAGCTGAGGCGTATATTGTGTTTGTCCTAATCTTGTTAAGCTTGATTGCTTGCGGGGATGACAAGGATGTCGATCGCTTACCTTATCCCGAATTGATGGAATTTCCCGCCTATTTTGATGCAATAAATGTTCCCGAGGATAATCCGTATTCTTATGAGCGATGGGAGATTGGTAAGGCATTGTTCTTTGACCCGATCCTTTCACGAGATAGCAGTATTTCTTGTGCAGATTGTCATAAACAGGAATTAGCTTTTAGCGACAATGTTGCCATTAGTCCTGGAGTTGACGGATTGCTAGGAAGTAGAAATGCTCCTACACTTGCCAATGTTGGATTTCAACCTTACTATTTAACTGAAGGCGGCTTACCTACTCTAGAAATGCAAGTCTTAGTGCCAATTCAAGAACATGCGGAGTTTGACTTTAATATTGTCCTTATTGCAGCTCGCCTAAAGAATAGCTCTTACTACAATGATTGGATAGAAGATGTGTTCGACAGAAAACCTGATTCGTATGTGATAACGCGGTCGATTGCCACGTTTGAACGCTCATTGATTAGTGCTCAGAGTCCTTATGATCAATTTATTCAGGGAGATGAAGAGGCATTGAGTGAATCTGCTAGAGCTGGTATGGACTTGTTCTTTAGCGATGCGCTTTCCTGTTCAGAATGTCACGGTGGGCCTAATTTTACGACATATGCTTTTGAGAACAATGGACTATATGAAGTTTACGATGATCCTGGTCGATTCAGAGTTACAAATGACCCTTCAGATATAGCGAGATTTAAAGTACCCACATTAAGGAATATCGAACTCACAGCTCCGTACATGCACAACGGATCCCTTCAAAGTCTTGATGAAGTGTTGGAGCATTACAATACTGGAGGGTTTTCACATATGCACAAAAGTGAACTCATACGACCTTTGGGCTTGAGCCCTAAAGATTTAAATCAACTTAAAGATTTCCTTTTTAGTCTCACAGACCGTAACTTTAAGGATAATCCACTTTTTAAACCATAGTAGATAGCAACACATAAAACAAAAGTGAAATGAAATTATATCGTACTCTATTCTTAGTAATCCTTTTTTCTTCAAGCTTCTTTATTGGCAACACGCAAGTAAACTTGAATTTGAACATTCAACATTTGTTGGGGTCGGAGGCTTTCGCATTTGATCAACAAGTGAATTCAACCGAAGGGCATCCTTTTGAAATAAGTAGATTGCAATACTATATTTCTCAGATATCTGTTTTTCACGATGATGGAAAACAAACAAAGATCAAAGATACCTGGGCATTGATTACAACTGGTAATAAAGAAGAAAGTACAATCGAACTTGGTGAATATGACATGACGCAAGTTGATAAGATTATATTTCATATTGGTGTGGAAGAGGACGTGAATCATGACGATCCAGCTCTTTGGCCTGCAGATCATCCATTAGCTCCTAAGAATCCGTCCATGCACTGGGGCTGGGTAGGAGGTTATCGTTTTGTAGCTATGGAGGGCTTATGTGGCGCTGCAATGAATGAAACATTTCAGATGCATTCAGTTGGAGACGAGATTTACACATTAGTGCAAGTTGAAGTTGATGAGCATGCGACGGATGGTTTAATTACAGTAGATTTAAAAGCTGATTACATAAGAACCTTAGATGGAATTGATGCAAGTAAGGGGTTTATCCAACATGGGGCGTTAAATGAAGCAGCAGTGATGATGTCAAATTTTGAAGACTATGTATTTACGGATGCTAATGGGGTTGTTTCTAATGAAGAATTCGAAGTTGATTTCAGCATGTATGTTTATCCAAATCCTGTAGTGAATAATTTCGTAACTGTTGAACTTGCTGATAACTTAATTTCAGGATTGAATTACCAACTTTTTAATGGAGCGGGCAAGATTATCGCACAGCAACCTATTGAAGATAATGTCTTTCGAGTCGAATTAGCTGGGCAATCTCAAGTTTACTTTTTACAAGTTTTAGATGATAAGCAGCAAATCATCGCGTCCAAAACAATTTCAGTTCAGTAGAGACTAAGTAAACGAGTTGTTTAGGATTGATTATAGATATTAAGGGATGAATCTTAGGTCTCTGAGTTTTTTTAGATTTGTATCTTATTTTCTTTGTAATCTCAATTCTATCCAGACAATGCGTATGAGAAGATTGCTATTTTTGTTCGCTTTCACATCCTTGTTGGTTTCGTGTAAGCAAGAGCAGGTTAATTATACAACTCTATTTAGTGAAATTTCGGTGGAGGATTCTGGTTTGGATTTTTCGAATCAGATTACAGAAACTGAAAGTATAAACTTCTACAGGCATCAGTATCTATATAATGGTGGAGGTGTAGGAATCGGAGATATTAACAATGACGGCCTAAGCGATGTCTATCTGACATCAACTCAAGGAAATGACAAATTATTTCTCAATAAAGGGAATTTAGAATTTGAGGATATTTCTTCAAAGGCAGGAATTAACAACTATGTTGGTGTTAAAACAGGAGTGAATTTCCTTGATGTCAATCAAGATGGTTGGATAGATATTTATGTTTGTCGTGCAGGTTGGTCGAAAAACCAGTCTGAAAGAAAAAACTTACTTTTCATTAACCAGAAAGACAACTCTTTTATCGAATCGGCAGATCGATTCGGTTTAGCCGATCCAAACTGCTCGATTCAGTCAACAGCATTTGACTACGATGGAGACGGTGATTTAGATCTTTTTGTATCAAATCATCCGCAGATTTTCAATGAAAGGATGCTTGATCTACTCACAAAGACGGAGAATCCACCAGCAGAATCAACCAATCATCTATTTCGAAATGATGGAAATGATCACTTCACTGACGTAACATATGAAGCTGGTCTCGAGAGTTATACCTATGGTCTTGGAATTTTGTCCGCAGATTTCAATAATGATGGCTGGACAGATTTATATGTGACTAGCGATTTTGCACCACGAGATCATTACTATATAAATCAAAAAAACGGCACTTTTGCAGAATCATTAGAGGAATATTTTCCCCATTGTTCGTACTTCGCAATGGGCATAGATATGGTTGATATAGATCAAGATCAGAGTCTAGATATCTTTGTTGATGAAATGCTTGCTGAAGATAATAAGCGCCAAAAGACAAATATGGCTCCTATGGATATGGAACGTTTCAATATTCTATCTGAGAATGGTATGCATTATCAATATATGAGAAATTCATTTTTTATTAACAGTGGAAATGGACATTTTTCAGATGTTGCGCCTTTTGCTGGAATAGACAAAAGTGATTGGAGTTGGAGTTGCCTCTTTGGAGACTATGATTTAGATGGAGATGATGATTTACTAATTGCGAATGGCTGGTTGAAAGATACTCAAGATAAGGATTTCAATAAAAAATCAAATAAACTAGCTGCGCAAAGCAATAATCAACTGACCTTTAATACTGTTGCAAATTTGCTAACAACAACTAAACTTGAGAATTACGCATACGAGTACCTGGGAGATTATAAATTCAAGAAAGTTTCAAAAGATTGGGGGTTCAATTTTAAAGGATTTTCACACGGTATGGCAGCTGGAGATTTAGACAATGATGGTGATTTAGATGTTGTAGTAAATAATAATAACGACCTTGCAAGTTTGTATCGAAACAACACAAATTCAAAACGCTTTTTGAGTCTACGATTACAAGGTCCAAAGGGTAACAATCAAGGTCTGAATAGCAAAGTCTATGTTAAGTCCAATTTAAGAACTCAATTTAAGGAATATCATAATGTTCGTGGATTTCAGTCGTCTGTTGATCCAATTATGATTTTCGGATTTGACGAAAATGAGTCTGTTGAAGAAGTTAAAGTAGTGTGGTCAGATCGAAAAACTCAATATATTAAGAATCCACGATTGGGTAAACCAAATTTGATAAAATATCAACCAACGGAGAATTGGGAAATGCAGTCAAGTAGTACTTGGTTAGAAGAGAATAATCAAGGTATAGATTTTACTCATAAAGAAACGAATTATAATGACTATGATGACCAAGTACTTTTGCCACACAAGTTATCACAGCTTGGTCCTGCATTAGCGAAGGCTGATGTAAACAGCGATGGACTGGATGATTTTTTTATAGGAGGAGCTGCCAACCAAGCAAGTGCTATTTTTTTTCAAAAAGACGATGGTACTTTTGTGGAATCAACTCAACCAAGTATATCTGCAGACAGCAAGTATGAAGATGTAGTTGCTCATTTTTTTGACTACAACAGGGATGGCTACATAGATATCTATGTAGGAAGTGGAAGTAGCGAGTTTATTAATGATAAAAGCAAGTTATTGGATCGACTTTATATCAATGACGGGAACGGCATGTTCAAGAGTAGTCAAGCTCTTCCAAATCTCAGTTTTGTAACAGGAACAGTATCTAGTGGCGACATGGACAATGATGGAGATTTAGACTTGTTTGTTGGTTGCCGACTTTTGCCTGGTCAGTATCCGAAACCAGCAACATCTTATATTTTGGAGAACGATAAGGGCGTTTATAAGGCACTTCCGCTCGAGAACGCTGACGACTTGAATAATATTGGACTTATTAATGCTTCAGAATGGATTGACATAGACGAAGATTCTGATATGGATATCATACTTGCCGGAGAATGGACAGATTTAATGGTATTAAGAAACGATAGCGGAACTTTTAGACTTGAATATCTGCTCAAGAAACCGATGGTTGGTTGGTGGAATGTGTTGAAGGTTGCAGATTTCGACAATGACGGCAAGTTAGATATTTTTGCAGGTAATTTAGGAGAAAATTATAAATACAAAGCTTCGAATGAAGCTCCGTTTGAGGTGTATAGTGATGATTTAGATAGCAACGGTAAATATGATATAGTTTTAGGCTATAACAATGATGGTACGCTCTATCCAGTTAGAGGATTACAGTGTTCATCAGAGCAGATTCCCTCATTAAAGAAGAAGTTTCCAACCTATGATGAATTTGGTAGTTCAGACTTATACAAGGTATATGGGGAATCACTGACTGATGCACTTCACTATAAGGCGAATTGTTTTGGTTCGGGAATCTTATGGGGACAGCAGGACAACACATTTGAATTCGAAAAATTAAGTGTGGAGGCGCAGTTGTTTCCAATTCAGGATGTAATTGTTAAAGATATTGATGGAGATGAGGATTTAGATTTTGTCATTGTTGGGAATTGGCACATGGCTGAAGTTGAAACTCCAAGGGCAGATGCAGGTATTGGATTAGTCATCATAAATGATGGTTCTAGAAAGCTGGTTCCGCAATCATACTCAAAGTCTGGACTTATGGCTAAGCACGATGCTCGAAAGGTCGTTGAAATTCAGCAAAGAAATGGTAAATCATCGTATATTATTGCCAATAATAACGCTCAACTACAGAGGTTTACTACAGTTCAATAACTAGGTTGTTTAATGATGTTAAGCCACTAGAGTTTTTATAATCAAATAGTCTATCACATGATTAATCATACGAATGCAATTGTAACAGGAGCAAATAGTGGAGTTGGCTTTGAAACCAGTCGAGCTTTCGCTCAAAAGGGTATACGAGTAATCATGGCTTGCCGAAGTGAAGAAAAAGGTGAGAAAGCTCGAGCAGAGATTCTTCGTGAGTGTCCTGACGCACTTTTGGACGTGATGGAGCTGGATCTGTCAAAACTAGCGTCGATTCGAAAATTTGCAGAACAGTTTGAAGGTATTTACTCCCAGTTGGACATATTGGTAAATAATGCTGGCGTAATGATCCCGCCTTTGACACATACAGAAGATGGATTTGAATTGCAGTTTGGAGTGAACTATTTGGGTCACTTTCTGCTTACAGGATTATTACTACCTCAACTTCAAAAATCACAATCTGCAAGAGTTGTAACGCTTTCTAGCCTTGCTCATAAGAACGGAGTAATAGATTTTGATAATTTAAACGCCGAGAAAGATTATTCCAAAATGGGAGCTTATGGCCAAAGCAAACTTGCTTGCCTTATGTATGCTTATGAACTAGAACGACGCTTACGTAAAGATGCAAATTCGAAAAACATAATATCATTAGCTGCCCATCCTGGTGTTGCTTTAACGAATCTCTTTCATTACGGACCAAAAGTCTTGCAATGGTTATCTCCACTATTTGGATTTATGATGAACTCACAAGAGAATGCAGCGCGTCCTAGCATAGTAGCTGCATTGGGTGAAAATGTAAAGGGAGGTCAATATTATGGCCCAACCGGAAGAAGAGAAATGAAAGGCAAAGCGGGAGTAGTAGATTCATCGGAACTCTCCAAAGACACCGTTATTGCTGACAAGCTGTGGAAAGAATCACAAAAACTCGTCAAGTTTTCATACTTATAAGAAAATACTAGAGTCCTATTGCTGATGAGTATTATACGGTGCAACTTCAGCCTCCGTGAGGACTCTTACCTCCCCGCATGTCATCTCATCGAGGTGGATGTTTCCAATTCTTACTCGAACTAATCGCAATGTAGGATATCCCACAGCTGCTGTCATTTTTCGAACTTGCCTGAATTTTCCTTCAGTAATCGTTATTGAAACCCAACAAGTTGGTCCATGACGGTCATCGCGTATGCGTTTGCCTCGGGCAGGAAAGTCAGGAATTTCAGAAAGAGCAAACGCTTTGCATGGTTTAGTCAAGTATTTTTCGCCTTTGATTCCTATTAATACACCTTCGCACATGAGTTTGATCGCTTCTTCCGTGATCAAGCCATCGACTTGTACATAGTATTCTTTTTCGACTTTTTTTGAACGAACAGCTTGACTAACCTTCCCATCTGTTGTTAGTAGAAGCAGACCTTCAGAATCTTCATCTAATCTGCCGATTGACATGGTACCTATTGGAAAGTCATGTAAGGCTCCAAGAAGTGACTTTCGACTTGCTCTTTTACCAGAGTAGACAAACTGAGATAGATATCCAATCGGTTTATAGGTCTTGAAATGTTTGTGTTCTAATTCTCTTTCTTGATTTACCATATTTTTTATGCTCTGAAGGATAAACTATGGTTTGACGACTTTGTGAATCCCTTCTTGCAAAGAAATGAAGGTCTCAGTTCTAGCTACACCTTCAATCTTTTGAACTTGTTCATTCAAAACTTCCATTAAATGTAGGTTGTCTTTTGCATAAATTTTGGCAAATATCGAGTAGTTGCCAGTGGTGAAATGGGCTTCTGCAATTTGAGGTATTTCATTAAGCTCTTTAATGACCTGCTGATAGTCTTTAGCCTTTTCAAGGAATATACCCAAATAAGCAACCGTGCGATAATCTAACTTACGATAATCAAGAAGAGCAGTGTAAGCTTTTATGATTCCTTGCTTCTCAAGTTTGGTGATTCTCTGTTGCGTGGCAACATTTGATATTTTGAGGTGCTTCGATATCTCAGTGGTACTCCAACGACTATTTTCAAGTAGAAGGTTAATAATCTTAAGATCAATTGCGTCAATCATTAATAAAATGAATATTTATTTGTCAATATATTAAATAAATGTAGTTTAAATCTGTTATTAATTAAGAAAATTAACTATGCGAAGCTTATAACTTAAATCTTTTAAGCGTGCGCGAAACTACAAAAAATAAAATTATGTGTGGAATAATTGCCTTATTTGACCTGAAGAAGCCAGCTTAACAGCAACGATCTGACATATTGAATATGTCAAAGAAACTTAGACACAGAAGTCCGGATTGGTCGGGCATACATGTACATAGAAATGCTATTCTTGCTCACGAGCGATTGTCTATTGTAGATCCTACCTCGGGTAGACAACCTCTCTTTAGTCCTTCTGGCGATATCGTTTTAGCTGTTAATGGAGAAATCTACAATCATCAAAATATTCGAGAGGATTTTGAACCAAGCTACTCGTTTCGAACAAAGTCCGATTACAACAGGAGCATGGAGAGCACCTGTGACTAATTTTTTGGCTTTTGCCGAACAGAGCTTCCTTGATGAAATAGCAGAAAGGCTCAATCAAAATCCAGTCGATTTTAGATTAACTTTATTACGGTATGCACAATCAAAATTGGACAATGATCCTACGTTTGAACTGGATTATGAACCACTAAAAATGATCGGTGTCATAGAAGACGTGGCCTCAGCTGCATCTTTTGGTAATAGTTCGAAGAAACAAGGTCTAAGTGCCTACTATTCCCACAATTCTTATGTGGCAGAAATAGCCGAAATTGATGAAGAAGAAGCAGAAAAAATAGCGAAGATATATTGCTCAATAGATTGTGGAATTGTAATTAATCCAGACGCTGCAAAGAATCAAGCCCAAGGTGGTGTGATAGATGGAATGGGTCACGCAATGTATAGTGAATTGACTTTAACCAACAGGGTTCCTGACCAAACCAACTTTCATCAATATCGAATGATTCGGATGCCAGAAGTACCCGAGGTTGACATACGCTTTATTAAATCAGATAATTCACCCACAGGTTTAGGAGAACCTACTTTGCCTCCAGCTGGAGGTGCAGTTGCCAATGCCTTGTATCAATCTACAGGTAAAAGAATATATAGTCAGCCCTTCGCTTCAAATCTGAGTTCGGATAAGGTGCTTGGTTAGCAATCATCAATTACCACATATAGGTTGACACCTATTAATGTGCATTCTTTTTCAAAAGTTGAGGATATTTCTTCTGAAATTTCTTCAAACGAGGAATTGACACTGCGCGAACATATGGTTGATTTGGATTTTTCTGTTCGTAGTCTTGATGGTACTCTTCTGCATCATAAAATGCCTCAAAGGGCACAATCTGAGTAGTAACTTTTGAAAAGACTCCTTCATCAAGTTTTTCTTTGATATACTTGTCTGCAGCTTGCTTTTCTTCATTGTTTTGATAGAATATCGCAGAACGGTACTGACGCCCTGAATCCGGCCCTTGACGATTCAAAGTTGACGGATCATGGCTTCCAAAGAATACTTCCAAAAGTGTCTCGTATGATATGAGCTCTGGATCATAATATACCTCTACGGCTTCGGCATGATTTGTTCTTCCTGCACTCACATCAGAATAATTAGCATCAGCTGGTGAACCACCGCTATAGCCTGAAATAGCTTCTTCAACACCTATCACAGATTCGAAAACTGCCTCAACGCACCAAAAACAACCTGAAGCAAAATATGCTCGTTCATAGTTGTCTAAAGACATTTTCTTTTCCTTAGTACTTTTCAGCTCTTTGGTTGATGAAACCTCACTCATTTTTTGAGCATTACTGCACTGAGAAGAAGTAAATAGGAATATTAATACTAGTAAAGGCAAAACGGAACGTATCATAATGAACACTTTTATACGAAGGCATAACTACGCAGATGGCATATATGTTCTCGTCTTGAATACTATTTTGATTTCTTTAACGCGTAATACTCATTAAATCTTGGTTTTGAGAACTAAAAAGTCAATAAAATACAGCTGCGCTATATTTGGCAGTCGTGCTAGGTCGCAATAGATTATCTAATGAATACTGCGGGTTTAACGAACAAAGGCTTTTGGGCGTAAGCCCTATTGACTATTCTATTAGCTGCCCTTTTCCTTGTCTTATTAATTCAATGTCCTCTCCGGTACAATCAAGAACCGTCGTAACCGCACTTTCAGAAGGACCTTGATCAATTACCAATTCTAGATCCTTCTCATACTTCTGTGATAAGACATATGGATCATTGTAATCCTCTTCAAGTTCACCTGTATTCAAGGAGGTCGAAATTATGGGCTCATTAAGTTCTTTCAGAATCTGCATGAGCGTATCATTATCTGGAATTCTGATACCAACTTCTTTCTTGCTGTTTTCAAAGCTTTTGGTTACAAGTTTGCTTGCTCTGAAAATGAATGTAAATGGTCCGGGAGTCAATGATTTGACAGACCGATATATGGTATTATTGTAATTTAAGGTATAGTCAGAAAGTGACTTCAAATCAGGAAAAATCAAAGACATAGAACTCTTCTTTTCAATCTTACCGGTAAGTTTTAGTATTCTTTGGATTCCTTGCTTATTACTCATTAAACAGCCCATTGAGTAGACTGAATCTGTTGGAAAAACGAATATACCTCCGTCTTTTAGAATCTTAACTATTGACCGTAAATCCTGGAATTGAAGTGTATTGTACTCTTCTAATTTAATATATTTCATAGGTCTGCAATTTTGAACTAAAAAAAGATCGATTTAGCTATTCTAAATTAAACCATATTGGGTTTTTGTTATCTATATGCTAACAGGGCGAAAAATACAATAAATAGAACAATAGACGAATTAGCTTTGTTACATATTTTTCGTACTGAATTACAACTCAAACTCTCTCAATGAATTACAAGCTTATTTTATTATTGCTAACACTTCTATTTGTCTCGTCAGCCAACGCACAAGGAAATAGGGGACAAGGTAGACCTAGTGGTGTAGATAAACCAAAAATTCAGCTAATTGGAAAGGTTGTCGATGCTAATACCAAACAAGGACTCGAGTTTGCTACCATTTCAGTTTTTAATTTAAGAGACTCAAGTCTAGTAGGAGGAGGCTTGTCAGGACTTGAAGGAGTTTTTGAACTATCCGTTCCTATGGGAAGGATGTACGCTGAGGTTGAATTTATCGGTTTTGAGAAAACAATAGTAACATCAATTTCCGTAGATAGAGAGGAAATTAGAAAGGGAAATAGGACTGTGCAATTAGGAGAAATTGCTTTGAGTTCAAGTGCATTGGATCTTGAAGAGATAACTATTCAAGCGGCGAAGAGTACAAATCAGTTTACACTTGATAAGCGTGTTTTTAATGTAGGACAAGATTTGTCAACCCAAGGAGGATCTGCTCAGGAATTACTGGACAATGTACCAAGTGTAACGGTCGATATTGATGGTACAGTTAGTTTGAGAGGAAGTTCGGGTGTTAGAATTCTTATTAATGGTCAGCCTTCAAGAATGGTTAGTGACGCCAATGGCCTGAGAAGTATTCCTGCAGATATGATCGAGTCAGTAGAAGTGATCACAAATCCTTCGGCGCGATATGAAGCAGAAGGGATGGCTGGAATAATCAATATCATCCTAAAAAAAGAAAGAAGATCAGGTTTTAATGGTTCATTGAATTCAAGTGTAAGCTATCCTTTCGGCGCAGGAATTGGAGCTAATCTAAATTACAGAAAAAATAAGATCAATTGGTTCGCGAATTACAACGTAAACTATCGAAGTTCTCCAGGATATGGAAGTCTTTATCAGGAGATATATTTGGATGAAGACACATACATTTCGGAACAAACGAGAGATATGCAGAGAGGTGGTCTCTCCAACACGATTAGAGGAGGTATGGAATATTTCTTTTCTGAGACATCAGTTCTGACAGGAGCTATTCAATATGGGATTTCGGATGATAATAACTTGACAACTCTTACTTACATCGACTATCTTAACAATCTTGATAATCTACTCCAAACTGTAGAAAGGACTGATAATGAACAAGAAAATGAGAATGGTTTGCAGTATAATATAGATTATAACAAACAATTTAGTTCTAGAGATCATAATTTGAGGGTTTCGTTTCAGTACGAAGATGAATTAGAGGTTGAATCAAGTGATTTTGATGAAATTGTGGTAGGCACTTCCGTTCCATCCTTACTTCAGCGATCAGAAAATGACGAAGGTCAACGTAATATGATCTTTAGAGTTGATTATACACAACCAATTGGAGGAAGAAAAGACCATAAATTTGAAGTAGGTACATTTTCCTCGATCAGAAATATTGATAATGATTTCATCGTCGAAGAGCTTGATAGCACTGGTTGGAATTCACTCGAAGGGCTCACAAATGATTTTGATTATCTAGAGAATGTACAAGCAGTCTATTTACAATATGGAAACACTATTGGAAAATTTGGATTTCAGGTTGGACTGCGTGGAGAGTATTTGAACATCAGAACCTTGCTAGTAAATGATAATATTGAAAACAATCGAGATACGCTAAATTTCTTCCCTAGCTTATTCTTAAATTATGAGTTTAGTGAGGGAAGTGCTATACAAGCATCTTACTCTCGACGTATTCGAAGACCAAGATTTTGGGATCTTAATCCTTTCTTTTCTTACAGTGATAACAGAAATTTCTTCTCTGGAAACCCGTTGGTCAATCCCGAGTATACAAATTCATATGAGATCAATTATTTGAAAATATGGGAGAAGGCAACCTTGACATCCGGAGTTTTTTATCGTCAGACCTCTAACTCAATTACTAGAATACGTACTATTCTAGATGATAATACATTTCTGACAAGACCAGAAAATCTTGGGGTTCAAGATGATTTCGGAGTAGAAGTCAATGGTAGTTTAAACACTGTAGATTGGTTGAGAGTAAATGGAAATATAAATTTCTTTAGGTCAATTACAACCTCAGGACGTTCTGATATAAATCTTGATGCAGATACCTATGCTGTGACGGGGCGATTGATGGCACGAGCTTCTATGAAACAGCAGGGTGACTTGCAGGCATCAGTTAACTACAGATCAGGACGTCAGACACCTCAAGGAAACAGAAAAAGTATTACATCCATTGACGTAGGATGGAGTAGAGACTTTCTACCGAAGAAGAATTTGACCTTGACCCTTTCAGTTAGAGATTTACTAAACGATCGAGTTAGAAGATACGAGACTTTCGGTGAGGATTTTTACACACAAGGTGAATTCCAGTGGAGAATCAGAACATTTACCCTAGCTGCTAATTACCGAATCAATCAGAAGAAGCAAAGAGGAGGAAATCGAAGCGGCGGTGGCGGTGACTTTGAAGGTGGTGAGTTCTAGAGATTTCCTTTGTATCATATGGAAGTTATAGTTTTAGTCTTTCGTTTCAATAGAGTATAGTTGACACATCGTGTGAACTGGTGTTTTTGAGCTAGAATTATTCAAAGGAAGAGAGTACTTTGTCCGAATCCTAACTTATTCATGTATATTTATTTTCGATAGATAGAAATTTGACTATTTTCAAAGTCACATCAAACGACTAGTTATGGCCTCAGGTTTTTTTGCGTTGCTCGATGACATTGCAACATTAATGGATGACGTTGCGGCAATGAGTAAGATAGCAACCAAAAAGACTGCTGGAATCTTAGGAGACGATTTGGCCGTCAATGCTGAGAAGGCTTCGGGATTTGTTGCTTCCCGTGAAATCCCTGTCTTGTGGGCAATTACAAAGGGGTCCTTTCTCAATAAACTGATAATACTTCCGCTAGCTTTTATATTGAGTGCATTCGCACCCTGGTTGGTAACATTGATACTTTTGGCAGGAGCAGTTTACCTGGCCTACGAAGGTGCTGAGAAGATCTATGAGTATTTTGTTCCTCATGATCACCCAGAGGATGAGACTATAGCAACCGATATTACAGAGGAAGAAATTCTTAGCATTGAGAAGGACAAAATTAAATCAGCTATCGTAACAGATTTTATCCTGTCTGTTGAGATCGTAATAATTGCTATTGGTACAGTGTTAAGTCAACCCTTAATCACACAAATTATCGTAGTTACGATCGTAGCGATTATAGCTACTGTTGGTGTCTATGGTATTGTGGCGATGATCGTACGTATGGACGATATGGGTTATAGTTTAATCAAAATGGGAGGTGAAGGAAAGAGCTTTTCCAAAAGTTTTGGAGATTTTTTGGTCCAGGCCTTGCCCAAAGTGATAAAAAGTTTGGCTGTTATAGGAACAATAGCCCTGCTTTTAGTTGCAGGAGGTATAGTAATCCATAAAATAGAGTTGTTCGAGCATGTTTTTCACGGCATACCATCTATTCTTGGCGAGTTAGCTGTTGGGCTGATAACAGGTGTTGCAGCTTTGATTGTAGTAAAGCTTGCAAAGAAGGTATGGAGTATGTTTAAGAAGCCAAGCGTTCAAGCTTAAGCTGATATTTTTCGAATAAGTAGGTAGGGGAGTGACTAAAAGTCAAAAAAGAATGTGAGGCATACTGGATTCGAACCAGTGACCTCTACCCTGTCAAGGTAGCGCTCTAAACCAACTGAGCTAATGCCTCATTCTAATAATTTTTTACAGTTCATCATCATGAACATCATGTCGAGCGCTACCTTGACGCTCTGCTTCCGATTCTGATGAATCGGTTCCTTCACTTCAAACAGACATTTAGTGAGAGTGAGTCAGTTTCCAACGATCGATTTAGCTGATTCTGATGAATCAGTTCCTTCACTTCAAACAGACATTTAGTCTGTTTGATTTTGTCTGCGACAAAACCGTTCAGTCACACTCTAAACCAACTGAGCTAATGACTCATTTTTAAGTCGTACTTTGGGTAGACGTAAAAGACGCCGCGAATATATAATAACAATGCATTTCAAACAAATGATCATCCAACTAGGATATCACTATATTATTCTAAAGGACTTAAGTTTTCAAGTAATGAAAAATTAGCCAAGAGAAAACGACTGTAAATTAGTGGTTTGCAGATATTTCTTACTTTGAGAATTTAATTTATTATATCGCTGCTATACGATCATTTATACAGGTGAGTCCATAGTCTGTGTAGTTCAATTTATTTACTTACCGATTTCCCAAACTGTCAACTTCTACATGTAAGACCTATCAATGAACATTGCTTAATCCTTGATTTTTTATCATCTTTGTGCTCTAAAAAAGATAATAGCATGCAAGTAGAAGTATTGAAATCAAAGTTGCAACAAGTTTATGTCACGGAGTCCAATCTGGCTTACAGAGGATCAATCACAATTGATGAAGACTTGATGGACGCTGCTGATTTACATGAGTGGGAGTTGGTTCATATCAATAATGCCACAAATGGAACAAGAATCATAACGTATATTTTGAAAGGAAAGCGTGGATCGCGCGAAATTTGTATGAATGGGGGAGCTTCCGTCCACGCAAATGTCGGAGACAAAATTCATATTTTATCGTACTGTCACATCGATCGTGAGGAAGCTAAAACTTACAAGCCTCTTATTATCTTGACAGATGAAGACAATAATATAGTAGGGAAGAAAGAAGTCTAGAATGCGTCATTCTTGGACTTTGCTTGCAGTATTTTTGTTGCTTTCAGCTTGTAAGACAAAAAAGCAGGAGGTAACTCAAGTTTTTATTCTGCAGGGAGAAACGATGGGAACCTACTTCAATGTGCGTTACTCAAGTAGGGAACCGACTGCATCCAAAGTAGAAATAGACTCACTTCTCATTGATTTAAATCAAGAGGTCTCGACCTATATTCCTACGTCGACCATTTCGTTGATTAATTCTCAACATCAAGAAAGTCTTTCTCTAAATAGAGATACGGCTTTGCATTTCATTAATAACTATTTGTTGTCGGAAGAAATGTATGATTTAAGCGATCATTACTTTGATCCTACTTTAAATCCATTAGTTAACTTTTGGGGATTTGGCTACGAGGAACGGGCTTCCGCCCAAAAAGACACTAGTCTAATTCTTGAACTCCTTCAATTAGTTTCATTTGAAAAATGGAATCATTCTGAAAGTTCAGATGGCTTATATAGCATAACAAAGCCTGCAGGAGCTAGTTTAGACTTTTCAGCAATCGCTAAAGGCTACGGGGTTGATCTTGTAGGCGAATATTTAAGCTCTAAAGGGATTGAAAATTGGTTTGTTGACATAGGAGGGGAAGTACGGTCTTTGGGTTCAAAACCAGCCAATAAACCGTGGGTAATCGGAGTGAATCATCCAAGTGAAAAAGCTGGTGTAAAAGAAGCTGATTATTTCTTAAATATATCAGATCGGGCAGTAGCGACTTCTGGTAACTATCGAAACTATTACACAGAAAACGGAGTGACCTTCAGCCATACAATTAATCCGTTTTCTGGGATGACTGAGCGCTCCAATTTGCTTTCTGCTAGCATTGTTCATAAGAGTTGTGCTAGAGCGGATGCAGCTGCGACTGCTTGTATGGTAATGGGGTTGGAAAAATCGAAAACTTGGATTAGTTCACTTTCTGACTATGAAGCGTTTCTCATCTTTAGAAACCAAGGAGGAGAAATGGAAACATGGAAATCAATCGGCTTTGATTTTATTCTTAATTAAGTAATAGATTATTCTCGTAAAATTAGGGTATTTTAATTAGACCTTGTTTAAGCCATTTTTAGTCTCATGTTTTACTTTCTTAAGTGATACAAGTTACGCTCTTTGAGCATATATTATCCTACCTTTGTAGGAGGGTCACAAACAAATAAAACCAAATTTTCTATGAAGTTTCATCTTACTCGCGACATTGTATTTTTCGATATTGAATCTACCGGATTAAATGTGATTCGAGATCGAATAGTTCAGATTGCATTGATTAAGTATTTTGCAGATGGTCGAGAGCCTCAAGAAGTTGAAATGTTGCTTAATCCAGAGATACCGATTAGTAAAGAGTCAACATCAATTCATGGGATTACGCAGGAAGACGTTGCTGATAAACACACTTTTCCGCAGATAGCAAAACGTATGTACGATTGGATCGGAGATTCTGATCTAGGAGGATATAATAGTAATCGGTTTGATATTCCGATGTTGATGGAAGAATTTGCTAGAGCTGGTTTAGATTTTGATATAAAAAATCGGAGATTGATTGATGCTCAGCGAATTTTTTACAAAATGGAACCACGAACACTTAAGGCCGCATATAAGAAGTTTTGCAATGGCGACCTTGAAGATGCACACGATGCTCTTGCTGACGTAAGAGCAACAGTCGAGGTCTTGAAAGGACAAATTGAAGCTTACAAAGGTGTCGACCATGTTGATGGAGATGGTAATGTAACACCTGAACCAGTTAAAAATGATATACAAGCTCTTCACGATTTTTCAAATGACTTGATGGTCGTCGATGTGACTCAGCGTCTTAAACTGAATGATGAAGGCGTAATCGTTTTTAATTTTGGAAAGTATATAAATCAAGAGCTTGGTAAAGTACTTGTAAAAGACAAGCAGTATTATCAATGGATTTTGAATAAGGAATTTAGCCATCAGGTTAAGAAGATAGTAAGGGAAGCTTACGAAGAAGCGACTAAGAAGTAGGTAGTATTTTGGCGTCTTGTTGATCAGAAGAGAAAGTAACTTTTTATAAGTTTTTGTCTAGATAAAGTGTCAATCAATAGATGAAATACGTTAAATGAAATATGATTAAGAGCACGGGAATATTTCTGATGGCTATATTTTTGGGCGTAAGCCTAAATTCATGCTACGAGATTCAAGACCTATGTCTAGATGAATTGGCAACAAATTTCGATATAGCAGGCGACACGGCTTGTGAAGATTGCTGCTCTTATCCTACTGTTACTTTTCAAGTATTACATAAACTAGGAGATGTATCTTATGGACAAGACACGATTGTCTACACACTTACAGGAGATTCTTTGAAATTGAATAGAGCAATACTTTTCATTGATGATCTGAGTCTTAATGTTATAGGCAATGGGAAATTGGAAGTGCAGGAAGAAGCTGTATATGAGGCACTAGATGGAGAGGAGCTTACTAGGAAGGAAGATGACGTATTTATAACAACGACTAGTAGTTTTACAACACTCGGGACAATCAGAGAAAATGGCGAAGTAGAATCAGTTTCCGGACATGTTGGAATTGCTCATAGTGATATACCGCTGGAAGCCGAAAGCCTTCTATTTGATTACGATTCGCTTTATGTCAATAGTTCATATCTAGATATGAAATTATTCATGAAAATCGGAGATAGTTTGCAACAAGACATTTCGGTCGGAATTCGATTTAATGACGCCAATATCTCCTTTCAAGATACCGTTTTGAGTGTGGCGAAGTTTCCTAGAGAAAATTTCTCTGTTAAACTGAACGTAAATTATTTGTCCTTGTTGGAAACGTTAGAGATATCAACTATTACAGAAGGGGAAATTTTGAATGACATTCAATTACCTACTAATTTTATAAATTTTTACAGATGAACAAATTATTATTTATACTGCTAATATCAGGTCTCTTTTTTGCAAGTTGCAATAATGCAAAAACTGGGGATTTAAATATCGTTTTTCAAGCTAATTATGGAGACGAAGTTTTGGAGTTTGGTAAAACATATAACCAACTTGATGGAACAGCATTTACTATTACAAGAAGTGACTTTTTTATGAGTGATGTTCGAATGATTAAGGATGATGGTACAGAAGAGTTCTTGTCTGATTTAGAGCAGATCGATTTCGATAGCTCGCCTGGTGGAATCAAGGTGTCGTTTGAAGACGTAGATGCCACTAACTATGAATCAATCAAGTTTAGTATTGGTTTGCTTCCAGATGTCAATGCTACTCAGCCAAGTGATTATGATGCAGCTTCACCGCTAGCCAATGCGGGTTACTATTGGAGTGCATGGGATTCTTACATATTCACAAAAACTGAAGGTAGAGTTGATGATGGTACTGGCTCGATTACTACTGGGTGGATTTTTCACACGGGAAAAGATGAGTTGCTAGCCGATGTAACTATAAACGTTGATAGAAGTGTAAAAGGAGATGAGCTAAATGAATTCCGTATTGTGATGGATCATAAGGGTTTGTTTGAGGAAAACGGTGAAGCTGTAGAACTTGGAATTAATCACGATCCATCTAGTATCGGTATACTTGCTTCATTTATTGATCGTATGGCTGACAGCTTTACGGCTGTATCAAACTAATACAATTTATATTTGTTACAATTGACAAGAAAAATAGCACTATGAAGAAGGGATTATATTTTATTGTTATATTATTCGTTGCATTTTCATGTAGAGAAGGCGATTTAGTAGACATAGAATATAATCCCACTCCATATATTGTAGAGGGCACGGAATACCTTGGACCTATTCCTGTGCCGCCCGAAAACCAGCTCACTCACGAAGGAATCAAACTCGGTCAGCATCTTTTTTATGACCCGATACTTTCTGCGGATAATTCGATGTCATGTGCTAGCTGTCATTTTCCTGAGAAAGCTTTTACAGATGGAAATGCAGTCAGTGTAGGAATTGATGGTATAGCGGGAACTCGTTCTGCAATGAGTTTAGTCAATGCGGCGTATTATACCAAAGGTTTATTTTGGGATGGTCGATCAGAAAATCTCGAAGAACAAGCCTTGATTCCTGTAGAGGATGAAATAGAATTGCACCATAATTGGGGAGATGTGATCGAGGAGTTTAAAGAGCATCCAACGTATCCTCAGATGTTTCGAGAAGCTTTCGGAATTGAAGATAAAGAAGAGATAAGAAAGGAATTGGCGGCAAAAGCATTGGCACAATTTCAGAGGATAATTATAAGTGGTAATAGTAAATTTGATAGAGTAAACAATGGCATTGGTGCTTTCAACGAAGAGCAATTCGTAGGTTTGGAAACATTTTTTGATGTCAATCCTCTTATTCCAGACGGCGAATGTGGACACTGTCATAATGATCCATTATTTACTACAAATCAATATTTCGACAACGGTATTCAAGACGCAAAGACACTCACAGAATACACTGATATTGGTCTTGCTAGTGTTACCAATCGAAACCTCGACTATGGGAAAATGCGAGCTCCTACACTTAGAAATATTGAGCTGACAGCTCCTTATATGCATGATGGTAGATTTCAAACCCTCGAGGAGGTTGTCGAACATTATAGCAAAGGCGGACATGCTACACCAAATAGAGACCCGCTTATTTTCGAACTTGGGCTTTCGGAGGAACAGAAGACGGGCCTCGTTGCATTTATGAAAGCCTTGACTGATACAAGCTACCTCGAGAATCCTTATGTGAGAAATCCATTTAAGTAGTTTTCCAATACTACTTTTCCCTTATTAACTCAGTGGTTTTTGAAGTGCAGTACTTTTTTGAAAAAAACGTGAGGTGATTCATGTTTTCTGCTCTTCTTGTTATCAAGAGAATACATATAGTTTTTTCCTTAATAGATGTATTTATTTTCTACTATTTTAATTTTATAATAGTGTAAAAATTTGGTTATCATAAATTTAGATAAATTAGGTTGTAAATTTTACCTCTACAATTTTTCATTTTTGTATTAGTTGTAAAGCTATTTCGGGTAGTATATTTGTAGTGTGCTTAAAGCAAGTACTTGATCTTGAATGATCAACTAAATACGGATATGTTCATGGGATTATAGCTTATAAGGAGGAATAGCAAGGAAAAATTTTCACAGAATTAGACTTGTTTTTTTACTCATATACCAACCTAAGAAAGTTTATGAATCTAAATACTTTCCTTCTTATAAGTTTCTTTATGATATAAGATAAATATAGTTTAACATAGAATTCAGTACACCAATGAAAAACTAATACTGATTTTGGATATGTTCATGGGATTATAATTTGCAAAGTTAGTTAGCTCAAGTGTTAACTAACTTTTTTTTTGCCCGACGCTAATTGATGAACTCTATGTACATGAACCAAGTGATGAAGTCTCTATTGTTCCTCCATTAGTTACGGATATCTTCCAGCAAGTTCCATTTGAACTTTTTAGAATTAGTCCTTTCCCAATTTGTCCAATTTCAAGATCGCCTGATTCAAGTAGTATTTTTTGAGTAGGTAATGAAGAAACACTAGAGTAGCTTATCGTACCAGAATTACTGACATTCAATTGCGTATATCCAGAAGAGGGCTTTTTAAATAGTATGGAATTTGAAGAGTTTGTAATAAACAAATCTCCCGTTTCCATACATGCCTTTGGTTCACCTGATGTTGCTTGTATACTTAGACTTGATCCATTTGAATAGATACGATATTTTGTTCCATTTGGTGCTTTAAGCAAAAGCCCTCGATTGCTTGCTCCTATCACTAAGTCAGTATTTTCAATGTCACCAGTAGGAACTTCAAGACTAATGTCAGTCAGACTGAAATAGCCAAAATCTGAAAAGTTACCTTTAAACATGACCTGTGTATTACCAAGGTGATTTGTAGTTATTGAATTTGGTGATATTATTTCGACATCAGTCGATGATGCAGAGTCGAGTGGAACATTGCTACGGACTATGCTTAAGTTGGTGACGTTTCCGCCCCATGTAGCTAATTCCGCGTCCGTATAGTATAGTGAGACCTCGTAATTACTGCTGTTATCTCCTTCGATATAGTATGTTTTTTCGGAGTAACTTCCACTTCCGAAATTAGCATTCAATTTATTACTACCGCTAGTGAAGACCTCTGAAGAAAGACAGTCGACGTCAGTAGAACCTATATTGTCGACTGAAACAATAATCTCTTGGTCAGAATTGTAAAGATTAGCCGTTTCTCCATTACGAATGTTAGAAGTTGCTGAACTTAAGGTGGTAGCTGCAATAGCTCCAAAGCCATTTGTAAATTTAATCTGTGGTTGAATTGGGACAGTGTAGTTGTATGTCAATGACGTGGCTATATTGTTGCATCCATCCGCATTGTTGTTTATTTGGTATTGTGTCATTTGGGTGCTGTTGGAAACAAGTGGTATAGTACCTTGCAGGATGTCATTGCCTACTGTGCTAGAATTGTTGTAGCAAAATTCAATGTAGAGGTTAGAAGTGCCATCCCAATTGAAAGGAGTAGAAAATGGAAATTGGTTTTCACCAGACGTTGTAGTGTAATTACCAAAATAAACTTCTGTCGTTGGAATCCAAGAAAGACCTTGTAAGTTTGAGTTGGTCACTTGAGTAATTCCTACTCTGAAGTCATTGAACGCTCCAGTAGATAATTTTTCACTTACATATAAGCTAAGCTCATCGATATCTCCTCCAGTTAAGCCCGCTTGAGTGAGCTCAGAAGCTAGAATTACTGTCCTACTCCGACTGTCCTCATAATCTCCAAAAAATACTAATCCGAAATTGTAATTGTAGTTTCCATATTCAACACTGGTTTCTCCTGAACAACATGATGTCGAAACGAAGTCATTGGGGTCCTCGATAAGTATGGTGTGAGTCGTATTGTCTCCGTCAGTTGCATTCCCGGCAGTAATCTGGTAGCTAAGTTGAATCTCCTCGAGTGTTTCTTCGATGTGATCTTCATGTATTAGTATTTGAATTGTCTTTGAAAGTGATTGCCCCACTGCAAAAGTTACAGACTGAGTTATAAGTTCAAAGTCAAAACCTGAATCTGCCGTAGAGATATTGTCTACTAAAATGCTTGCTGTAATGTTGGATGTAGGTTGGTTGGATAAAGCAATATTGATGTTAGTCTCTACGTAATTTAGATTACAACTGCTTGATGAACCCGTTGTGCTTTCTTCGCTTACTATGCTAGAAGCATTTGTAAAACTGATAGAAGGAGTAGTTCCTGTTGGAATACACGTGCTAAGACAATTTATACCATTGTAATACGATTCAATCTGTGCAATAGAGTTTGTGTTCCAAGTTGTACTTCCATTAACAGTGGGGGACATAATGAATGTTGTAGTCCCATCTACGTGTCCTGAACCAAAATTATGACCAAGCTCATGAGATGTCAAAACCCTCAATAGGCTTGCATTACTGCTAAAATCTTCAAGGATATTATATCTTATATTGAAATTACAAACTGCGTCAAGATATGCTAAGCCAATTGTGGAGCCGTCAAAATTCCGGTCGGACCACAGAGAAGACACATCATGTGCAATATTTAGATTATTTTTTGCCCAGTTTGCGAACGAGGGTAGGAGTGCTCCGGGATTTGTTGAACTGGTCCAAGGGTCACAACCAGCACAGTCTACTGTGTACTGACCTGTAATGACTAAATTAAGCTGGTCAGCAAAAGCATCGTCATAGTCCGTATTAACATTGTTGACGATTGCGATCGCTCTATTTTCAACGTTTGTAATGGATGAACCATATTTCGTATACATAGAGTAGTCATTACAAATTGCATATTCGACATCATAGCAATTTCCCGTAACTAGAGATTGAGCCTGTTGCTTAACCTTATAGACTTCTGTTACTCCACATGTTTTTGGACTGTCAATTTTAACATCACTTGATTTGTAGCTTATAAACTGGTCTGGAGAAGCGCTAGAATCGAACGTTGAAAGAGGTTCTAGGTAGATCAATTCTACTCCATCTTCTATATAACCAAATATAAACTGCTTCCCGATAGTGATGCTTATACGTCCTCCTTCCTTGGTATAACCTTGATAAGGGATTGCTAAATTTGACTTTTGTGATGACGCTGCACTTGAAGTTATACTCTTATAGTCTGAAGCTATGATATCGGACTCCACAAGTTCAAGGCTATATCCTAGTAACTTGATTGCCTTAATAATGGATTTATTAGCTTTTAAGTTAAAAGAAACTTCTTCGCTATTAATTTCGTGTATTTCATACTTATTGAATTGTGAATCCAAGCTATTTTGGGCTTTAAGCCCAAAAATTGTTATGAATATAGAAATAGTAATAATGAAGAATGATCTCCAAAAATTATTGACGTGAACCATGCTACTTTTTTATATCTTATAACTTACTGCTGAGTAGACTCCTTGATTGCAGACTATGCTGTCAAAGAAGAGCTGCAGCCATTATTTTTACAAGATTTTATTGAAAAAGACGGTCTCTTATATAGATAAGGGCAAAAACTATTCCACTAATAGTACTTGTTGAACACGAAATCTTAAAAAATGATCACAATCATTGCAGTATTAATTCTGCGTTTTATTACTTGATGCATTCATTGTTCTATAATAATTAATAAATTGGCATCTTTATTTTGTAACCATGCGTCGAATTGGTTAAATTTAATCACTGTCTATGAATTTAAATACAAAAGGAAAAGCGGAGAATACTTATGACGCTATTGTGGTGGGTTCGGGAATAAGTGGAGGTTGGTCATCAAAAGAATTGACTGAGAGAGGTCTTAAAGTATTGATGCTTGACCGAGGTCATATGATCAATCATGTTACAGATTACACAACAGCAAATCTTGAAAAATGGGAGTTGCCAAATCGTAACAGAATGACTGAGGAAGAATTGGTCGATTACTATGTTCAAAGAAGAACTGGTTACACGATCACTCCAGCACAAAAGCATTTTTGGCAGAAGGATACTGATCATCCATATACTGAGAAGAAACCATTTGATTGGATTAGAGGATACCATGTTGGAGGTCGCTCATTGTCATGGGGACGCCAATCTTATCGCTTGAGTGAAATGGATTTTGAAGCAAATGCGAAAGACGGGATTGCCGTTGATTGGCCAGTAAGATATGCAGATGTCAAACCTTGGTACGATAAGGTGGAGTCTTTTATTGGAGTGAGCGGTCAGAATCTTGGATTGTCGCAATTGCCCGATGGAGTTTTTCTTCCTCCAATGGAGATGAACGCTGTTGAAAAGATGATCAAGGAGCGAATAGCAAAGAATTTTGATGGTCGAGTTATGACGATAGGTCGAGCAGCACATCTTACCAAAGCACATAATGGACGAGGTAAATGTCAATTTAGAAATAAATGTATGAGAGGGTGTCCATACGGTGGTTATTTTAGCACACAAGCTTCTACACTACCTGCCGCTCGAGCAACAGGAAATCTGACACTAAGACCAAACTCGATCGTGACCGAAGTCGTATATGACGACGAAACTCAAAAAGCAACTAGTGTAAGAGTTCTTGATGCTGAAACTAATACAACACACGAATTTTTCGCGAAAGTGATTTTCTTGAATGCGTCAGCATTGGCCTCAGCTCAGATATTACTTCAATCCACTTCTGAGCGATTCCCCAATGGCTTGGGGAATGATAGTGATCAGGTGGGTCGAAATGTTATGGATCATCATTTTAAAGTCGGTGCAAGTGGTGATGTTGAAGGTTTCGAAGATAGGTATTATCGAGGAAAAAGACCAAACGGTATCTATGTTCCGAGATTTAGAAACCTTGATAAGTCAAGTAGGATGAAGGAATTCATTCGAGGTTATGGTTATCAAGGTGGAGCGTCACGATCTGGTTATGGACATCATGTTGCTGAAGCGCAGTTTGGAGCTGAGTATAAGGATGCCACTAGTAGGCCTGGAAAATGGCGTTTTGGGATAACTGGCTTTGGTGAATGTTTACCTTATGAAGATAATAGAATAACATTGAACTACGAGAAGACAGATATGTACGGTCAACCTACTCTCGTGTTAGATGTCGATTACAAAGCCAACGAAAAAGCGATGCGGAAAGATATGGCATCTGCTGCGGCTGAGATGCTTGAGGCTTCAGGTTTAAAGAACGTAAGAGAATATGACAATCCTTGTAATCCAGGAAACGGTATTCACGAAATGGGGACTGCCAGAATGGGAAGAGATCCCAAGACCTCGGTAATAAATAAGTGGAATCAGATACATGCTGTTAAGAATGTTTTTATCACTGATGGTGCTATGATGACATCTTCCGCATGTCAGAATCCATCTCTGACGTATATGGCTTTTTCAGCAAGAGCGGCCAATTATGCAGCTGATCAATTAAGTAAAAATGAACTATAATCATAGACCATGAAAAGGAGAGACGCTTTAAAGAACACAGCGCTATTATTGGGAGCGGTCAGTATGGGGTCGGCAACTGCATTAATGCAAAGCTGTCAACCTTCATTAGAAGATTCATGGGAACCCGTTTTTTTTGACAAGATCCAAGCTAATTTATTAAGTGAAATTGCTGAAACAATTATCCCTAGAACAGAAACGCCTGGAGCCAAAGATGCCTTGGTTAGCAGATATATAGATGAGTATGCTTCGCGATTTCTTAAGCCAGAACAGCAAGAAATGTATCGGACTGGACTAGCTTTATTTGACACTATTTCTAACACACGGCATCAGAAGTCTTTTATTGATTGTGAATTGAAACAACGTCATGAAGTTCTACAAGCGATGATTGATGACCCTGCTGAAGGGAAAATGAGTCCTTCAAGCGTGTTCTATAGAATGAGATCTGTTGTTAATATGGCGTTTTTTACAAGTGAGGTCGGAGCAACGCAGGTATTGGACCATATCCCAATTCCGGGCGATTATCTCGGAGATATCCCTTTAAGTGAAACCAAGGGGCGTGTTTACAGTTAGTAAGTTGGAGTAAGATGATGACGGATGATAAGCTGAAAAAATGTCCAAGATGCAATGCACAACATGTATGTGTGCCAGATAATATTGAAACCTGTCAATGCAATATCTCCTTACAAACGGAAATCCTAGAGTTTTTGCAAGAAACCTACTTTGATTGTCTTTGCAATGATTGTTTAATGTATTTTGATGCATTAATTGTAGAGATCAAAAGCGAGTCCTTTCCTACTAAACCTAGCATGCTTAAAGAAGATATACATTACTATTTAGAGGGAGGTAAGTGGGTTTTTACTGAAAGGTATCATGCTCTTCGTGGGCACTGTTGTGGTAGTGGTTGTAGACATTGTGTTTATGGTTATGACAACAAATCCTAAAAAGCTGAATTATCCTAAAAGATTGGGAGAACAGTTGATCTTTTAGTTTCGTTAAGAACAAATGTACTTTTTATCTGTGCTACGTTTGGAAGAGCTGCAAGTTTGCCTGTTGAGAATTTGTGATACGCCTGAAGGTCTTTTACTATGACTTTTAGTAGAAAGTCATTGGCTCCGCCCATGAGATAGCATTCAACAACTTCCGGTATAGTATCAACTGATCTACTAAAAGCTTCAATAGCTTCCAATTTTTGATTTTCAAGAGAAACGGAGCAATATACTACCATTGAAGCATCAAGCTTGTTGGTGTTGAGAACAGCAACATATTTCGAAATAAGCCCCTCCTTTTCCAATCGTCTAATTCGATCATAAAGTGGTGATTTTGTGAGATTTAGCCTTGCAGAAATCTCCTTAATGTTAGTATTTGAGTCATTTTGTAAGATTTCCAAAAGACTCTTGTCGATCGCATCTAGATTTGTCATCGTAATAATTCCTTTTTATGAAGTTGTTTTGATGCAAAAATAGTCTAAAATCCTATTATTTTAGAAATTACAGGAAAATTTACTGGATTTAATCACTTAATAGATAATGATTCCTATCTTGTTTAATTTTGTAGGACAATATAATCTGCTAAATTCCTAAAATTCAGTAATATGAAACATCCAGAAAGTTTAATGATGTCCCATGGATATAAGCCCGAATTGTCAGAGGGAGCTGTCAAACCGCCAATATTTCAGACTTCAACCTTCGCATTTCGAACTGCTGAAGAAGGTAAGGCATATTTTGAACTTGCATATGGATTGCGAGAGAAAGATCAGACTGAAGAACTTGGACTGATTTACAGCAGGATTAATAATCCAAATTTACAGATTCTGGAAGAGAGATTGTGTTTGTGGGATAAAGCTGATGAATGTGCTGTTTTTGAGAGTGGTATGTCAGCGATTAGTACGGTACTACTAGAATTCTTGAAGCCAGGAGATTTATTGCTTTATAGTCAACCAGTGTATGGAGGAACCGATCATTTTATAAACTATTTTTTGAATGAGATTGGTGTCCACACGATTGGATTTACACCTAATCATGCTAAAGAAGAGATTGTCGAAATGGTTGAGAAAAGTGGTCATGGATCTCGGTTAGCGCTCGTTTATATAGAAACCCCCGCCAATCCTACCAATGATCTAATAGATATTGAAATGTGTAGGTCTATTGCGGATTTGTTTTCCACTGAAGACAAAAAAGCATATTTAGCTGTGGACAATACTTATATGGGGCCGCTGTGGTCAAGTCCTCTAGCTCACGGTGCTGACATTGTAGTCTACTCAGCTACGAAGTATATTGGTGGGCATAGCGATCTAATTGCCGGTGCAGTTTTAGGAAATACTGAAATCATGTCGCGAGTGAAAGTGCTAAGGACTTTTCTAGGAAATATGGCAAGCCCACATACGTGCTGGCTTTTGCTTCGATCATTGGAAACACTCAAAGTTCGTATGGAGCAGCAAGCAAGAAATGCTCAGCAAGTCGTAGAATTTTTGGAAGCGCATTCCAAAATTGATAAAATTCATTATTTAGGTTGTATAGACAAGAACTCCAAAAACTACAAAGTATACAAAAAGCAATATAGTTCACCAGGAGCTATGATAGCGTTTGAAATTAAAGGTGGTCAGAAAGAAGCTTTTAAATTTCTAAATTCGCTTAAGTTGATTAAACTAGCAGTAAGTCTTGGGAGTACGGAAAGTTTGGTACAACATCCTGCTACAATGACGCACGTTGGGCTAACAGAAGAGCTTAAAGCTGAAATTGGTATTAATCAGAGTCTGATTCGACTGTCGGTAGGGGTTGAGCATGCAGAAGACTTGATGCGTGACCTTTCTCAAGGATTGGAGACTTTAAATATCGAAACTGAGACGAGTAATCTTTCTTTAGAGACTGAATTGGCGCAACCGATTTAGATTTTTCTTTTGGCTAGTTCCTCCTTACCAATTTCATTTTCCCACGTTAGAATTACTGGATAATCATCGGTAACTACCATTGTGTGTTCGTGTTGAGCTACAAAGCTACCGTCATCAGTTTTTAGGGTCCAGCCATCATCATCTTCATGCACAAACTTGGCACCTGTCGAGATGAAAGTTTCAACTGCTATGACCGAGTTCTTCTTGAATCTTTGTCGATTACCTCGATCCTTCCAACAAGCGATTTCAGTTGGTTCTTCGTGTAATTTCCGACCAATTCCATGACCGCAAATGTTTTTAATCACATTGTAACCTTTGGATTTAGCGAGCTTGTTAATCAAACCACCTATTTCATTGATTTTTACATCAGTTTTTATTTGAGATATGGCTTCCATCAGAATGGATTCCGAGGCATCTACTAGATTTTGGACATTTTGTAAGTCTTTTCCCACCACAAATGAGCAACCATTATCTCCATAATAACCATTTAATTCAGCTGATACATCAATATTGATCAGGTCACCCTCTTTAATGATTCTATCAGAGGGTATTCCATGGCATGCCTCTTGGTTTAAAGATATACAAGCATAACCAGGAAATTTATAGTCTTTGTAGGGAGCTGAATTTGCACTAAATTTCTTGAGAATTTTACCACCAAATTCGTCAATTGCCTTCGTGGTCATTCCCACTTTGGTAATGGCCTTCATCTCTTGCAAAGTAATAGCTACAGCATGTGAAGCTGCGCGCAATCCCTTCCAATCCTCTTCCGTTTGAATAATCATATGTTACAATCTTGTCCGATGTACCTAGTATAATACTCCAAACTGTGAATATGTTCTAAGAGAGACCAGATATAACACCATCGTCATCAATATGCATGTTTGAACTTGCTGGTACTGAAGGAAGTCCAGGCATTCTCATCATATTTCCTAAAATCGGAATTACAAAACCCGCTCCTACAGCGTATTCAAATTCTCGAATAGTAATTTGAAAGTCTTTTGGTCGTCCAAGGAGTTTGTCATTATCAGAGAATGATTTCTGTGTTTTTGCCATACAAATAGGTAGATGTTCTAGACCTAGTTTTTTAATACGTCGAAGGTCTCTTTTTGCCGTGGATGTATACTCGACGCCGTCAGCACCATAGATTTCTCTTGCGATTGTTTCGATTTTTGACTCTATAGAATCGTTCCAGTCATAAAGTTGTGTAAAGTTAGACTCACCTTTTTCTATCTCTTGAACTACGGCCTCCGCAAGATTTGTCATACCTTCTCCTCCTTTTGCCCAGCCATCTGCTACGACAGCTTTAACTCCCATTTTGGCGCAAGCCTCTATTATCCATTTAGTTTCTTCTTCTGAGTCAGAAGGGAATGCGTTGATTGCAACCACTGGCGTTACTTTGAACTTCAAACAGTTTTCAATGTGCTTTTCAAGGTTCGCAAATCCTTTTTGCACCCGATCTAGGCTAGCTGTGTTGTATTCATCTTTTGGAGCTCCACCATGATGTCTTAAAGCTCGAATTGTGGCGACCAGTACAATGCTTTTGGGCGAAAGCCCTCCTGAAACACATTTTATATTCAAAAATTTCTCAGCGCCTAAGTCAGCACCAAAACCCGCTTCTGTAACAACATAGTCTGCTAAAGACAAGCCCATTTTAGTTGCCAAGATTGTATTAGTTCCCTGAGCTATGTTAGCAAAAGGTCCCCCGTGAATGATTGCTGGGTTTCCTTCCATAGTTTGCACAAGGTTTGGTTTAATTGCGTCTTTTAGTAAGATTGCCATTGCATTTTCAGCATTTAGATCTCTAGCAAAAATTGGTTTTCGCTCAAAAGTATAGCCGATGAAGATATTTCCGCAGCGCTCCTTCAGATCAGAAAAACTTTCGCTCATACATAGGATAGCCATGACTTCAGAAGCGGGTGTGATATTGAAGCCATCCTCTCTGGGGATACCATTGGCAGTCCCGCCGAGTCCTATTGTAATTTGCCGTAATGCACGATCATTCATATCCATCACTCGCTTCCAGACGATTGTGCGAGGATCAATGTTAAGATTATTGACTTTACTTTGTAGATTATTATCTATCAATGCTGCTAACAAGTTATTCGCTTTTTCAATCGCACTGAAATCTCCTGTGAAGTGCAAATTGATGTCTTCCATCGGTATGACTTGAGAGTATCCACCTCCTGCAGCTCCACCTTTTATGCCAAAGACTGGACCCAATGATGGCTCCCTTAGTACAACGCAAGTTCTCTTTCCAATAAGATTTAGTCCTTCCGTTAATCCTATCGAAGTTGTTGTTTTTCCTTCTCCTGCTGGCGTAGGAGTCATGGCAGTAACAAGTATTAACTTATTCTTGGAGATACTTTTTTGATCGATCAATGATAGTGGAAGCTTCGCTTTATACTTTCCATATAATTCTAAATCATCTTCACCTATATTAAGCTTTGATGCAATATTTCGAATGTGCTGAATCTCTGAATTTTGAGCAATTTCGATGTCCGATAATGACGTGTTTTTCGTATTCATTGTATTTGATTAAGGTGGTCAAGAATACGAAAAAAAAATGTTTTCTAAGCAGAATTAATGACCTTTCGCAATACCTTAGTTCATTAAGTTATAGAACATATACAAGATTTAGTCGCACACTAGAAGAAACGTCAAGATTGAAACCGAAGTTAGTTGTACTTACTGGAAGGTTAGTTGTACTATATGTTGCATTTATAGATGGACGTAGCTCTCCTCCAACGTAGAAGTGCTCGTTTAAATCGTATTGAAGACCTAAAAAGTAAATCAAGCTGGGAGATGTTGCGAATGTATAGCTATTATTGTTTCTGTTGTAATTGTGCTGTACACTGAAACTTACCTCTGGTCCTCGATTGAAATACAAGCGTTCAGATAACTTTTTAGTACTCTCATATCCAATCATTACTCCGGCGCCGGCTCTAAATATTTGGGCCCCTGAACTGCCATCAAGTCGAAAACTAGTTGTAGAAATTCTGATTTTTAGATTATCAGCAAAATGGTACTTGTAGATCAATCCAAAATTACTTATTGAAGAAGTCACAACTCCAAATTCACGTTTACGAGTGAAATCTTCCTGCGCTGCAGTGAATTGAGTAGCTATTATAACAAATGCTAGTGTTGCTAATACTTTTATCTTAAGAATCATAATTTTTAATCTTTTGATGATAACGCAGCAGAATGATTTTTATAACTGTCAAACTAATATAAGCAAAAAAATTATGCGCACAATCCTAACTCTTTTTTTGATTTTGATGGGAATTTCTGTTTCTTATGGGCAATGTACAATCTTCGATCTTCTAGTTGAAGCTCATGAATGTGACGATAGCGGAGCCTTTATGATAGACTTTGAGTTTGATTATGTAGGTGTTTCAGATTCTTTTGTAGTATCTGGCAATGGATTAGTACATGGAGTTTTTGCGTACGGTGAGCTTTTCTACACGGTGGGGCCGTTCCAAGGAGATTGTGAAACAGATTATGAATTGGTCGTAAGCGATCAGGAGGTTGAATCCTGTCAAGATGTTGTTGAGATTGGAACGATCTGTTGCGGTGAAGAACTATGTGAGATAGGGGAGCTAGTTGTGGAAGTGGGAGAGTGCAACGAAGAAGGGATGTTCTTTGTGGAGCTAGATTTTGACTTCGCAAACGTTGAATCAAACTCATTTACGGTTGCAGGGAATGGTTTAGATTATGGACAGTTTCCGTATTCAGATCTACCGATTGAGTTGGGACCATTGGCGGGAGATTGTGCGATAAATTACGAATTTATAGTTCGGGACTTCGAAGATGAGACTTGCTCTTCAGATATAGGCATTGGTGAAGTTTGTTGTGAAATGGAAGTATGCGAAATAGGGGAGTTGTTTGTGGAAATAGGTGACTGTAACCCAAATGATATTTTTTACATGTTTCTCAATTTTGAGTACAGTGGGGTTTCCGAGTTATTTCAAGTTCAAGGCAACGGAGTCGTGTACGGACAGTATTCTTACAACGACTTACCAATAGAATTGGGTCCATTTGAAGGAGATTGTGAGACAGAATATGAATTGGTTGTTGTGGATGTAGAGAATGAAGCATGCAACTCAGTTGTTGAGCTTGGTACGATCTGCTGTGGTGAAGCTCCATGTGAGATTGGCGAGTTGTCAGTCGAAGTAGGAGAATGTAATGATGCGGATGAATTTGCTGTGTTCATAAACTTTGAATACAGCGGAGTTTCGGATTCATTTAGAGTAGCAGGAAATGGTAACCAATATGGAAATTTCGCTTATGCAGATCTGCCAATAGAGATATCGAATCTAGAAGGTAATTGCGATTTGAATTACGAATTTGTCGTGATTGATTTAGACGATGAAACATGCGCTGCAGACATTGGGATTGGAGAGGTTTGTTGTGGTGAAGATGATTGCGAGATTTCTGAACTTTTGATAGTTCCTACGGAATGCGACGACGAGGGAGAATTTTACGCCGTGATTCTTTTTGAATATGAAGGAACCAGCGAAAGCTTTTCAGTTTTAGGAAACGGAAACAATTATGGAACTTACGAATATGAGGATTTACCGATAGCTGTTGGCCCTTTAGATGCTGATTGTGATACCGATTACGAGTTTGTTATTGTTGATCAGTCTCAAGAATCATGTATTGAAGAGTATGAACTAGGAACCGTATGTTGTGAGGAATGTGAGATAGGTGAGATTGACGTGATTTCAGCTGAATGTGAAGGAGAAGTGAGTTTCGTAGAGATTGATTTTGACTATGTAGGCGTCACAGACTTAGGTTTTGATGTTTTCATTGGCGATGATTTCTACGGTTTTTTTAGCTACGAAACTCTTCCTCTTACGCTTGAGATAGAAGGAAATGAAGCGCCCAACTATGCTTTGACTATTTGTGAAAATGACCGACCAGATTGTTGTTCGACTATTGAGGTAGATAATCCGTGTTACACAACAGATGTCAAAGAGATTTGGCTTGATCAGATAAAACTAGTACATGGAAATGAAGGGTATTATGTGCTAAATCAAAATTCCGTTGAAGTAGATTTCAACATATATGCGATTGATGGGAAATTGATTTACAATGATAACCTTGGGGCTTTCGCCCAAAAAGCAATTGAAGTCAATGTAATTCCTGCTGGGTTATATATCATACGATTTCAGTCGGGTATGAGATATAAAATGGATAAGATGATTATTGAAAGGTAGATTCTGTCGGTCGCTAATGCTTAGATTGACAATGTACTTCTTCGTCTTCTTCTATACCATAGCGACATGAATCCTATCACAGGTCCTATTGCTAGGATTGGCAGCAAATAGATAACCTCGAATCTTGAACTTAGATTCGTTAACAACATAATACTGAATATTGTAATTGCAAATCCAAGCCCAGTAACAATTGTCAAAGCAGTACCTCGTAATTTAGCTTGGGAGTAATTTGCAACGAGAGTAGATATAAGCGGGGAATCCGCAACTACTACCATACCCCAAAATACCAAGAAAGCAATGAATTGTGATTTTGCACCGTATTGAAACACCAAAGGTGCAATTAAACAGCATATACCAGAAAAGAACAATGCTATCATAGCTACTTGCTTCGAACCGATTTTCTCAGCTAATATACCTGCAATTACACATGCTAGTCCTCCCGATGCAATTATTATAAATGACCAAAAGGAGACATTGAGAGGCTCGTTGTATAGAATAGCATAAGCATTGAGGATGATTGGCACAAAAACCCAAAAAGTATATAGTTCCCACATATGTCCAAAGTATCCGAAAGATGCAGCTCGAAACCTCTTATCTTCGAAAATCTCAAAAATTGCATCAAACTTGATTTTGGCGATAGATCGTCGAAAAGGGCCATCAGGCACAATCAAGAACATCATAATTCCTCCTGCAAGTGCAATCGAAGAAGTAACTACAATAGTGCTTCGCCATGATATAACTGAAGGAAATGCTTTAAGTAGATGTGGAAAGGCAGTCCCTACAACCAATGCACCAACCAAAAAACCGAGTGATTTTCCTAGGCCTTTTTCAAAATGATCAGATGCAATTTTCATTCCGACAGGATATATACCAGCCAAAAAGAAACCAGTCACGAACCTTATTAGCAATAAGCTACTTAGTGTATTTTCTTCCCAAAGTATTGCGACATTGATTCCCGAACCTAATACCGCACAAGTAAAAAATATCTTAGAAGGGGAGTATCGATCAACAAGTGAAATAATAGCAAACAGAATAGTACCCGCTATGAATCCCAGTTGGACTGCTGAAGTCAAACTACCAACTGCCTTATCATTGAGATTAAAATTAGCTATCAAATCTTCTAAAACCCCGTTACTAGCAAACCACAGTGAAGTGCAACAAAATTGCGCAATCACGATAACTAATAAGTAGACTCGTTGCCTCGTAGTCATGATCTGATTTAATTGTTGAGCGATTAACTAAGATCGGTATGTGCCAGAAGTTAAATTTCGATGTAAAAACTGATGAGCAATGCCAAATTCCTTCATCAGTAATTCTACCTGCTTAAGCTTTTCTGGTTCAGCCTCAGTTCTTCTTTCATCTAGGGATGCAACAATCATCAGATTCTTAGGTGTGTGACTGGTACTGATAAATTCGAAAATACGTGTCTTGTAGCCATACGCTTCAAGCATCATAGCACGAATGGTGTCGGTTAACAACTCAGCTTGACGTTCTTTCATGGAGCCATGCTTTGTGATTTCCTCAAAAATTCCAGTCGTATACATATGTTTACGAACTTGTTTGTGACAGCAAGGAGCGCAGACGATCAATTGTGATCCTGCTCTGATTCCTTTAAGAATCGCATCATCTGTAGCGGTGTCGCAGGCATGTAAAGCAATTAGAAAGTCGATTCTTTCAAAATTACTTTGTTGGATGGTACCTTCTTGAAACTTTAGGTTTTCAAATTGCGAATCTTTGGCAATCTCATTACACAAATCAACTAATTCACTGCGCATTTCAACACCATGAATTTCGACATTTTCTTTTCGAAGACGCTGGTAGTAATCATATAGAGCAAAAGTCAAGTATCCCTTTCCTGAACCCATATCAACAATTACTGGATTCTCTGGAAGGACGGTTTTCTTCAAAATATCATCAATAATCTCGACGTATTTATTGATCTGCTTATACTTGTCGTGCATTTTACTCTTGACCTGACCGTCTTGAGAAGTAATGCCCAGTCGCTGCAGATATCTATTACCCTCATAAGGTATTATGCGATTTTTGATGTGATCATGTTGATGAACCACAACTTCTTTTGCTTGACTTGCCTTGTGTCTTAGTTTTGATTTGGCGACTTTATACATTGTCAGAAAGTAGTCGTATTGTGCAGTAGCACAAGTTCCCTGATAGAAGCTATTCTTCATCAAATCAAAGACGATGTCCGGAGCTTCATCAAAGGAGTAATTCTTAGTGACATCCTTTGTTTTATATCGATATACCAAGGATAAATGCACACCCTTTTTCAGTTCAACAAGTTTACCGCGAACTTGCCGTAACTCGCTTTCTACATCTCGACAATTAGCGAGTTTTAAAGAAACGAAGGTCGACTTATCCAGTGATTTTTTGAATAATCTTACAAACTCAGTAAGCTGCTTATAGTCTGACATATATGCATATTTTCGGCAAATGTACGCAAACTATATTCGCTATTTTCTAGAAGTCAAACACAATTCCAATTGTAGGTAAAGCAACTCCAGCGCCATCTGGTAATTGAGTCAATGAGAAGGGTTCAGAAAGTTGTCCGCTTTCGTCTCGAGCTAATGCAAACTGCGGAGGTGTAGGAACTGCTTGTGCAAAAGCGTTCTGAACCTCGAAATATAGATTCAATGCAAAATACTTGGTATTCCACTTCTTGTCAAATCTTATGTCCGTCTGATAAAATGGTTTTAAAAACACTTCTCCTAGCTGATCATAATCTACAAAAACTAGTGGGTAGTTTTCTAAGGTACGCTCTTCATCAACTGGTGCATACGGCGTACGATCTACAACTCTTGTACGAAGACTTAACTCGTAGTTTTTACCGAATTTGTAGCCACCTGTGAACGAGAATAGATTTCTACTATCCCAAGCGCTTGGTCTGAAGTTTCCTTCAATGTCAGAGAATTCAGAAAAGAAATAGGTGTAAGACAAGATTGCATAGAATCCCTTGTAAAGCTTTTGTTGCAGTAAAACCTCAAGACCGTATGTCCGACCTTTACCTTCACTAGTTATGTCCTCATCTCCTAGTATTGAAAAATCACCCCCTTGATTGGCCAACGAAACCCCATCTCGCAAAGAAATTGGATAGTTGTTATATCTTTTATAGAAACCTTCGACTGAGATTTTGCTTGAAGGAAGTGGATTGTAAGAAAGGCCAGTTACGTAGTGTATGCTATTGATGTATTTAGCGTCTTTGTTGAGTAAATTACCCTCAGAATCCTCAAAACCTAAGACAGTATATGGCGCAATTTTGTAGTACGAGCCTGCCGTTGCGTTCCATCTCCATTTGTCCTTCTTATCTAGTCTAACAGATATTCCAGCACGTGGAGACAGTGTTTTTAGTAACTGATTACTTTCTTCCGTGAATGTATTTGCATCACTTCTTACTCCAAAAGTAATGTCCACCCGATCTTTAATATTTGCCTTAGAAACCTGTGCATAAAGACCATACTTCACAAAGCCAATTGCGGATTCGTAATTTTCACCAAGAATAAAGTTTTGCGTCTCGTTTGTATAACTAGCTCCGATGATATTGAATCCACCTGAAATAGACCAATTGTTTATGAAATGCGTATAATTCGGTCGTAGCTTGTATTCAGTCTCTCTAGAGAATGTTTGGAATATGAGACCCTCCTCATTTTCGTTGTCTTGATAACCACTGAACTGATTCCTCAATCTATTGTAGCTCAATGCTGTATTGAAAATTCCTTTGCCATCCTTTCTTCTTGATTTCCATACAATTCCTGTAGATGCTGAGTACTGTTCGATCAGAGGTACTTGCTCTAGTGTTGCTTGCTGTTCAGGACTAAATTCATCTGGAACCTTTAGACTAAAGTCGTCAATTGCACCGATTCCAGTAAAGATTATCGAATTATAATCATCTATTTTATGATCTAATTTGTATTGGTAATCCCAAAATGATGGCCTGATGGGTAGATTCAGTAATTCAAAAAGTAATTGAAGGTATGATCGACGGATACTGAAAATGAAACTAGTATTAGATTCCTCCTTGTCTCCTTTAAATAGTGGTCCTTCGAGTGTAACCGCCGCTTCACTTGCAGATACTCGCACATTGGTTGCAAATTCACGCTTGTTTCCAGCTCTTTGGTCAAACTGCAATACCCCAGATAGAGGATTATCGTACCGCGCACCAAATGATGACGCAGAAAGCTCCACACCTTCGATGAATGCAACATTCAAAAGACCTACTGGTCCTCCTGCACTACCTTGTGTGCTAAAGTGATTAATATTTGGAATTTCTATTCCGTCGAGGTAATAGACGTTTTCATTCGGAGCACCTCCACGTATAATGATGTCATTTCGAAAACCTCCTATTGATCCAGAAATACCAGGTAGAGACTGTACGACTTTTGCAATGTCATTATTTCCTCCGGGATATGTCTTGAGCTCTTCAGGTGAAAGTCTTTGCAATGAGAGTGGCGCCTCCAAAGACCTTGCGAAAGGACTAGCAGTTACTTCAATTTCTGCAAGTGCTTTACCTGCAGGTATTAGTTCAAAATTTAGATCGGCGTTTCCTTTCGATTGGACAATGACATTGTTCCTAAGGTAGGCTTCATATCCTAAGTAACTTGCGACAATATTATACGTGCCTGGCTCAACTTCCAGCTGGTAGTTTCCGTCAACATCTGTTGTTGAACCAATCGTTGTGTTTTCTACTACAATTGTTGCTCCGATTAAAGGCTCTTGTGTCTGTCGATCAGTGATTTTACCATATATTGTTGCTTTCACTTGTGCATTAGAAATCGAAGAGAAGCCAACCAGGCATAATAGCAAAAATAGAAAACGTGAAGTGTCATTATTGAAGGCAGCCATTTGTAATTGAATGTTTATGAGTTGTTTGATCTTTGGACTTAAAAAGTTGAACAAAGTATAAATGTATATGTTACAAGATTGTTTAAAAAAAGAACGGGTTTGGAATAATTTGTTTTTAACAGATGGAAAAAGCGATCGAACTTCTTGAGAATTACCAAGATTTCTTGCAGGTCAAACCCGCAGGAACAATTCAGGAATTTGGTGCTTGGCTTCAGCGAAATCCGGAGGAGATTGAGCTTGATCAACCCGAACTAAACAAGCAAAATATAAATATAAAGTTTGCATACACATTGAGTAAGCTGTCTTCATTTCTTGATGCTTGGGTTAAATTGAGTTTCAGAGATATTCCTCTCCGTTCGTTAGGAGATTTTGGTATTTTGATGAGCATACGTTTTATGCAAAATCCTCGAAAAACTGATGTTGCTGAACAAGTGATAATGGAGCGTTCGACATGTATGGAATCTATAAAGCGACTTATCGGAGAGGGCTTGGTGGAACAATCAAAAGACACTGCAGATAGACGTGTCTGGAGAGTCCAGTTAACTAAATCAGGATTCGCAATGTGTGAAACCCTAGATGAGAAAATGAAATCCTTAGGAGATCTAGTTGCTGGTGAAATAAGTGATGAAGAAAAATTATATGCAATTGCTCCTTTGGCCAAGCTAGTTGATTTTCATCAAAATCTTTATAGTGGTCTTGAGGGAGAAAAGATCATAACGGATTTTAGGTTGTAGCTATAAATAGATCTAGATTAATGTCCGTAATAAGGATAGATCCAATCCTGCTAATCGAGTTTTTACAAATTGATTTTTTGTTTGACAGCTTCAATCTTATGTCTAAATACAAAGCTCTGCGGCCTTAGTGCTTTTAACCCGCATTATTCATTAGATCTTTGTCATGAGAGCTAAAAGGTCAATAAAATAAGGGATTTTGCGAAGGATCTATAGCTACCACTATGGTGAGTGAGTAAAATTCAGCTTGCGCCTTATTTTGCAGACGTTTTAGGTCGGAATAGATTATCTAATGCATAATGCGGGTTTAAGTGTTTATGTACATGTACGCTTTTGGACCCCTGAGTCCAAACAAGAATCCGTTTACTTCAAAAGTCTTTTAATTTTACTTAGCCTGCTTTTTACCTCATTTAACAGATTATGTAGTTTGACACAATAAACTGCAAATTAATTTTTTACGATTAACATATTATAAAAAAATATAATATATATTTGGGCAACTTTACGTCTGAAAAATAAGAAATATGAAAGTAAAAGCTAAGATTCTAGTCGTTGATGACGACAGTAGTATCCGGCGCACATTGACTGACATTCTGCAATTTGAACAATATGAAGTTGACGAAGCGAGTGATGGGGTGGAGGCTATTGTGAAAATCAAAAGGCAAACATATGATGTCATTGTGATGGACATTAAGATGCCAAAAATGGATGGAATGGATGCCATGGAACGTATCCAAGCTCTTTCTCCTGACACGCCTGTAATCATGATATCTGGTCATGGAAATATTGACACTGCAGTCGAAGCTGTTAAGAAAGGAGCATTTGACTTTATCCAGAAGCCACCGGATCTTAATAGATTGCTTATTACGATTCGTAATGCGATGGATAAGAGTACGCTTATCACTGAAACGAAGGTCTTAAAGAAGAAGGTAAAGTCTGGAGCCATTAAACCAATGATTGGTGAAAGTACTTCGATCAAACATATCATGAATACGATCGACATGGTTGCACCTACTGATGCACGTGTTCTTGTCAATGGCCCCAATGGTACTGGAAAAGAACTAGTGGCTAGATGGATTCATGAAAAGTCCAATCGCAACAAAAATCAGATCATAGAAGTTAATTGTGCCGCAATTCCTAGTGAATTGATTGAAAGCGAACTCTTTGGTCATGAAAAAGGTGCTTTTACATCAGCTGTTAAACAGCGAATAGGAAAGTTTGAGTTGGCACATGGTGGAACTTTATTCCTCGATGAAATAGGTGATATGAGCCTTTCTGCGCAAGCAAAAGTTCTAAGAGCACTTCAAGAAAATAAAATAACTAGAGTAGGAGGGGATAAAGAGATCAAAGTAGATGTGCGCGTTGTTGCTGCAACTAATAAGGATCTTCGTGCAGAAATAAGAAAAGGTAATTTCAGAGAAGATTTATATCATAGGCTTGCGGTAATTATTATTCAAGTTCCAGCTTTGAATGATCGCAAGGAGGATATTCCTCTTCTTGTTCAGCATTTCATCGATGCGATTTGTAAAGAATATGGTTGTCCAAAAAAGAAAATTGACGCTTCAGCTTTAAAAGAGTTGCAGAAGATAAACTGGACAGGAAATATACGTGAACTGCGCAATGTGGTTGAACGATTGATCATACTAAGTAAAGAGGCCATCTCCAAAACCGACGTCAATACTTATGTACAATCTCCAAAAGAAGGAACTGCTATGCAGGCCTTGTTTGACAAGTTTGATAATTTTGATCAAATGGCATCTTACATGCAGGAAAAATACGATTCTTATAAGTTCAAAGAAGTGATATAATTAGGCTTCCTAGATCTTAACAAAATTTATTTGAGACTTGAACGCTGTTCAGGTCTCTTTTTTTATAGTGAACTATAAAAGGGATGATCATTTTTGCTCGAGGATATTGAGCCTTGAGTCGATTTTATAACAATCAATATAATTAATCGTTATATCTTGGAGCACCTTAATAAATTGAATAAAACAAAAACGCATGTCAGGAAATTTCCACGCTAAAGCGCCAAAGAATTGGGAAAAAATAAAAGGAGAGAACGCATGGACAATGTTCAAAGTAATTTCTGAATTTGTCGATGGTTTCGAGACATTGAATAATATAGGTCCTTGTATTTCAATTTTTGGATCGGCAAGGACAGAGCCAGATCATAAGTACTATAAGCTTGCAGAAGAAGTAGCGGGACGACTTTGTGAAGAAGGTTTTGGAATCATAACAGGCGGTGGCCCAGGTATTATGGAAGCTGGAAATAAAGGAGCGTTTGAAGCAGAAGGAATTTCTGTAGGTCTTGATATAGATTTGCCGTTTGAGCAATTCATAAACCGCTACGTCGACACAGATAAAAAGCTAGGTCACCGATATTTCTTTGTGCGTAAAGTGATGTTTGTTAAGTATGCGCAGGCTTTTGTCGCATTACCTGGTGGTTTTGGAACCTTAGACGAATTGTTTGAGGTTTTGACACTAGTTCAAACCAAAAAGATAACGCGCGTTCCCATTGTACTTGTAGGTAAGGAATATTGGGGAGGACTAATCGACTGGATCGTGAATACGATGTTACATAAAGAGAACAACATCAGTGCAGCGGATCTAAATTTGATACCCGTGACTGATGACCCTGAAGAAGTTGTAAGCATCATTCGAGATTTTTATCAAGACCACGAAGAAGAACTATCACCAAATTACTCACTGGATTAATGAAGATTGAACAGGGTATTGTTAAGCGAAATTTAGGCCTACAAGTGCGTATTTTGTTTGTAGCATTGATCGGATTGGCATTGACTGCTTATAACTATTTGAGTCAATTGGAAGATCCTTCCTTGATTTGGATGATTCTATTGACGCTTTCTGCAGTTCTGATGTTAGCACTATTTGTGCACGCAGCAAGAAATCTAATCATTCAAAAACCCGCACTAGTATTAACGAAGGAAGGATTAGTGGATCACATATCTTTAGCGCGTGCAGGCTTAATTCCTTGGAAATCGATCAAGTCAGTTAAAGCGGAGAAATATCTTAATAGAGAACATATACTAATTGAGGTTTCAGATGCTCAATCTATAATTGAGAAGTTACCTTATGTAAGAAAGAAGATGGTTGACCAACAATTTAGGGATACTGGATCAGTCATAGTGATCGATCCCAAAACGATAAAAACACCTTCTTCAGAGCTCGTTAAGATGCTTAAGAAAAGAACCAGAAGATAGCACAACACTGCTTTAAATGGAAAGAAGGCGTTCATTTCAAATGAGCGCCTTCTTTGCTTTAGTTATATAATATTGGAATTGTGATTTCTTATAGTTTGATCATTTTTGTCACAACAGCATGTTGGCCATTTCTTACAGCAAGAATATACGATCCTGTTGGCAAGTCATTCACCTGTTGTGTAAATACTTGTGAGTCAGATGACTTAACGAATGATTGGCTTCTAATGATCTGTCCGTGAAGAGAGATTACTTGGGCAGTAAAATTACCAGACCAATCATTCTCCAATTGGAAGGTCATTACTTCTGAAACTGGATTAGGCTTGATTGTCAAATACGACTCATTTTCCAAAAGCTCTTCTTCAAACAAGCTAGTTGGATCAAATTCAAAAGCTCCTGCTTCTGGTTCCATGAATCTCGCTACACCAAGAATATCAGTTTCTGGAGCAATTTCAGCAATACCAATATTGATTGCAGGACTTGTATCATCTTCAAGTCTGTAGTCTAGTAAATCTGGGTCAACGAAATCGATTTCGTCACCATCAGTAACGTCGTTGGTATTTGTTAAGAATTCATCTGTAGAATCGTCTGAAGAGTAGTTTCCACCGAGGGAAGTAACCGTTGGAGTACCTTCTTCAAGTAGGTAGTTTTCACCATCTACATTCGAGAAAATATTATTACCTAGATTGACATTTAGGATACTTGCTGGATCACCATCTGTAAATGCTGCGATACCTGCTGCAAGATTCGCAAAGTTATCTGCAAAAGTACAATTGATAATGTCAACTGTTGATTCGTATCCAAATCCGTTCATTGAAATTGCTCCACCGTATCCGTCTCCTATATTACTGTTGAATGCAAATAGGCAACTTGTAATGGTCGTGTTGAAATTGTTGATGTTCAAAGCGCCAGCTTGAAGGCCAGTCGAACTATTGGCAAAAATTGAATTTTGAATTGTCAATGTACCTGCTATAGTATCATTATTTCTAGACGCATTCATAACCCCTCCAAATTCTACCGTAGAGTTGAGATCAAAAAGACAATCATCAATAAGGAAATCAGATCCATCTATCAAATTGAGTGCTCCTGAGCTCACGTCAGATAAATTCCCAAGAAAGTCATTGCTAATTAGAGAAACGGTTGTGTTGTTATTCTGCGTTGCCATTGCACCTCCAAAGCGAGCTGAATCCTGTGAAAATGTATTGTTTGTGTAGGTTACGTTGGGCCCGAAAGCATTAATTGAAGCTCCACCGCTTGTTCCTGCACCATTTTCTATAAAGTCATTTCCTTCTACTGTAATGATTCCATTAGTGTTGTAGCAACCTAGCGCACCACCAAATCCGGCGAAATTATCAACGAAAGTATTATTCGTAACATTGATCGTAGCATCATCTCCCGAATTACCATTCAAGGCAAGAGCTCCAGAAGAACCTCCAGGTGCTGTGTTGCTGTCAAATGAACAGTTTTCAATTGTTATGGACATTTCCCACGTATTGACTGCTCCCCCAGAGCCTACTGAAGCGGAGTTGCTTTCAAATGTGCAATTTCTAATGATCACGTTGTCAGCATCTGTTACTGCTTCTCGACCATCGATATAGCATACACCACCGTTCGATCCCACATTCTCAATAAATTCGCTATTTTCAATGATCACGTTATTATTGTTCCAAATAAAGAATGCACCCCCGAAACCTCCTGATATATTTTCACGGAAGCTACAATTCGTAACCAATACTCCATTACATCTTAGCGGATAAAAAGCACCTCTTGATGTCAGATTTCCTACGAATTGCGAATTCGCTACGTAAACATCATTCAGGTTTCCAGTGAATATTCCAGCTGACTGACTAGACGCTGAACTCTTTGTTACAGAAATAAAGTCGAAACTCGATGCCTCTATTGGTGTAATATTACCCGCAACGTAAGCTGCTGCACCGGCGCGAGCAAAATTGTTTTCGAACGACACATTCATAACGTCAATTCCACTATAAGCAAAGATTCCAGCACCTGCACGCTCTTCAAGATCTAGATCACCGTCATCTAGTGTGAAACCATTTTTAATCACAAATCCGTCGATTGTGACATTGTCCAAAAGTGAGTCAATCCAAATAATATGTCTCGAGTTGTCTTCTTTAAGAAGCGTATCAAAATCAAAATCGAGATCATTGCCTAATTGGTCACCATCCAAAACCGTCACATTTACAGTAAGATTTCTGTCTTCAAGCGATGTTTCTGTCCCATCAAATCCACCATAGAGATTTAGGTTTTTAGTAATTCGATACGAATTTGTCGCTCCTCCTGGAGTATAGTTGCCAGAAGCAATCCAAAGATCTCCTGACTCCGTATTGTCAATCGCAGTGTTAAGATCCGTATATGCGTTGTCCCAACTTGAACCATCATTGGCTCCTGTAGCACTCTGATTTACATACACTTGTGCATTTGACATCGAAACAACAAAGAATGAGAAAAGAACAAATAATAGTAGATTTTTTTTCATAAGGCGCTTGGTTAGGTTTGATAAATAAATGTATATAGTTAAGTAATATACATGAATTTTCAATATGATTCTACAGAAAATTCAATTCTTTGTAAGGAATAAGTAATCATTTCAAAGAATATATTGTTCACTGTATATGAAGATCGAGAGAGTCCAAAATCATTTTGTGAATCACTTACCTGCTGATCCAGAGCAAGAGAATTTTACAAGACAAGTTACTAAAGGTTGTTTTTCATTTGTCAAACCAGTTGCTCCTTCCGCACCTGAATTGATAGCTGTTTCCCCGGAGATGCTTGATATGCTAGGAATAACTGAAGATGATGCAAAGTCTGAGGAGTTTCTTCAGATATTTAGTGGTCAATTGACGTCCCCAGAATCGAAACCTTATGCGATGAATTATGCTGGGCATCAGTTTGGTCATTGGGCAGGACAACTTGGCGATGGTCGAGCGATCAATCTTTTTGAGATTGAAAGAGATGATGAATTCTGGACTGTTCAATTGAAAGGTTCGGGTCCTACTCCATATTCGAGGTCTGCAGATGGTTTTGCAGTCTTGAGATCATCTATGCGGGAATATCTATGTAGTGAAGCGATGTATCATTTGGGTATTCCAACATCACGAGCATTGAGTCTGGTCAAGACTGGTGATTCAGTTCTGAGAGATATGATGTACGATGGAAACCCTGAGATGGAGCAAGGGGCGATAGTATGTAGAATGGCTCCTAGCTTTCTGCGTTTTGGGAGTTACGAGTTATGGGCAGCTAGACAAGATCATGAAATTCTCAGGAAGTTAACGGATTATACCATTGATCATTTTTTTCCTGAAGTGGCTCGGGGCCCAAAAGGGCAATATGACTATTTGAATTTTTTCAATATTGTTTGCGACAGAACGCTAGATACGATTGTTCATTGGCAACGAGTAGGCTTTGTGCACGGTGTGATGAACACGGATAATATGTCGATACTTGGACTGACGATTGATTATGGACCTTATGGTTGGATTGATGATTATAATCCAGAATGGACGCCAAATACTACGGATCGACAGAATCGGAGATACCGTTTTGGTAATCAGCCGTCAATCAGTCTATGGAATTTGGTCAGACTAGCCAATGCACTTTACCCACTAATCGGAGAGACCGAGGGATTGCAAAAGACATTGTCTAGTTATCAAAAACGCTTCCAACAGAAGTATCTTCAGATGATGAGAGAGAAACTAGGACTGGAAAAAAAAGAGGAAGGGGACAGTAAATTAGTCGCTGATCTAGAAGCAGCTCTGCAATTACAGGAAACTGATATGACAATCTTCTTCAGACAATTGTCCGACATTCAGCTAAAGGCTACCTCGGAAGACTCTTTCATACATCTGATAAATGAATCCCTGTACAACAGAGAGGAAATGAAAGACGAAAACCGAAAAGTATGGCAAAAATGGTGGATTCAATATCATAACCGTCTTCAACGAGAAGAGACTTCTTCCGAAGCTAGAAAGGCGAATATGGATGGTACTAATCCAAAGTATGTACTCCGAAACTACATGGCACAAGAAGCTATTGATCTAGCTGAAAAGGGCGATTATGCGCTCATAGATCGATTCCAAGAAATGCTTAAAAAACCTTATGAAGAGCAGCCTGAAAATGAAAAGTACTTTGCAAAAAGACCTGATTGGGCAAAAGACAAAGTTGGTTGTTCAATGCTTTCTTGTAGTTCGTAGTTGAAAGAGGTTTTTATGCTTTAGTTGTCGCGTAAAGTGTTAGTTTTTAGAAAACTATCAAAGCGATTGAAATACCTTGATTTTCAAATTCGACTAATTACTAGTTTGCATTGAAAAAGAGTCTGTCTTCATAAAATGAACAAAGTTCTTGGTTAGATTGGTTACTTAAGTGCCCTGAAGCCGATCGGCAACGTATAGTAGGTGCTGACATATTCATTATCTAGGACAGCAGGAGTCCATAGATCGTCCAGATCATTCATATCCTCGATAACTTTTATTACAGCATTATCACATGCTCTATCGAATCCTCTAAGCAATTCCACATTTCTAATGGTACCATCGTAGGCAATCACGAATTCAATGACCACCTGCCCACTGATTTTCTTTTTTCTAGCTTTTTCCGGATATCTAAGATGACTATAAATGTAGTTGAGTAATTCCTTTTGGGTGCACATTTCTTTTTCTACTCGAGTCATTGAAACCACATCGCAGCCAGGAAACACAGCAGCCCTGTCAAAACGCCTAAATATTTCTTCTTCTTCGTCGAGAAGTGGAAGACTGCGATACACATCTCCAGATTGGCAAAAGGAAGATGTGTGGAGTATGACTATGAAATTAAAAACAAGAAGCAACTTCATGGGATTATCGTTGTGTGTTAAAAAGTAGACTAAAATAAGAGTTTCACTTGTGACAAGTAGATATGATTAGCACAATTATAGAAGAATATTTGTTGAAGCTGATAATGATATGAATATAACTAGAGATTGTCGGTTGTACAGAGTGACGTAATAAATTATGTTTTCCTGTAGGGAGAAGTCAACTGCTTTGATAATTAAAGTATTAAGTTTATTTTTATCAGATTGCAGCAGTTGCAAGATGATCATACACTATGAATTCAGATTTGGAATCAGGAGGACTTTTTAAGAATCTCGAGAAGGAAACCCTTGAGCTTGACAACGATATTTTTGCACAAGACAAACCTAGAAGGCAACGTCCAGAATTCTTCATGCCTAAGGGAACAGAAGTATTGAAGGTTTTTGACTTCTTAGAAATCGACATGCGGCCTTCGGCTGCTGAACAGACTGGAAAATGGCCCTTACTCTTTTTTACGATTTTGTGGAATTCTCTTGTGATAGGTTTCATGCTATTGATGATTTCTTCGGGAGTATTTCCAATGCTGCTTTTTCTTTCAATTTTTGCATTAGCAGGTCTATATATGGCTTGGCAGACCATGGGTATGTTTTTTAACCGCCGAAAGGTCGTTATCAATAACGATGTATTGACATCTGAAATTAAACCTTTCAAGATTGGTAGTGGACGACAGGAATTCAAAACTAGCGAAATTGAGCAGCTCTATGTTTCCAAATACTTTACTGGAACTACAATTAATGAAAAAAGACTGATGGCTTATTCTTTATCTGCTATTTTGAAAGACAAAAGATCAGTGCGAATTATTTCCAATAGCAATTTAGAAACAGCTCTATACCTCGAACAAGAAATCGAACGTTTTCTTGATATTGAAGATAAACCAGTTACGGGTGAGATTCTTAAATGATTTAAAACATACAGACTTATATTAATTCCATTCAGAAGCAATTTCAATATTATAAGCACCTTGCTGATGCGGCTTGTTTACAGTTGACGGATGATTAATTATTTAGTCAGCTACATAAAGAAAATCCGAGTAAACAAACTAGTTCAATTGCAATAGTTATGCAGCATATGGCGGGAAATATGCTTTCCAGATGGACAAATGTTTGGGAAGAAGATGGTGAGAAACCGTGGAGAAATCGAGATGCTGAATTTGTTTCTCCAGAGCAAAATCGAACTGAGTTGTATGCGTATTGGGAAAAGGGTTGGCGGTGCCTTTTTAACGTGATAGATTCACTTCAAGATGAAGATCTAGAGAGGACTCTTAATATCAGAAATATGGAACATAGTCTGGTTGAAGCAGTAAATCGGCAAGCTATGCATTACGCCTACCACATCGGTCAAATTGTATTAATAGCTAAAGAATAGAAGGGTGACGAATGGCAAACACTATCGATTCCTTTGGGCGGAAGCCAAAAATATAACGAACAGCAATTCTCTGAAGATATTAATAAAGAGCACTTTACCTATGAGTGGTTAAAGGACAAGTAAATACTTGACACTCCTAAACTAAGATCTCATGAAATATTATTTATACTAATTCCTTCTCGCTCTTGCAGCTTCTCTTTCAAGTCTTTTTGCTTCAGCTTTGGCCTCTTGAACTACCATCATTTCGTTATAGTCGCTGATATGTTTCGTAAGTTCTTCATATTTTAGCAAGCTGGCTCTCTTTTTACCATTACCGACTGCTCTTCTTGTAGTTTTCTTACGCCTCGCTGTTTTAGCGTCATCCGTATATTTGTCTACTTTGTATTTTGAGCGGAAGCTTCGGCAATTCCCATAAATCATCGGTGCAAAGTCATCGTACGTGTCAGCGCTTATTAGGAAAGCTGGTTTGTTATCAACTTGAACGAAGTAGTATTCTTGGACTTCGACATAATCAACACGATTTCTTGCTATCAAATCTACAAACATACCTAGCGGCGCTACTTCTGAACCTTCTCCATCAAGATCAGGATAAACAAATATTTTAATTCGTTCTCCCATATCAATGCTTGCTAATTGCAATAAGAGATAGTCTTCTTTGTAAGGACCTTTCAATTTTAAACCTCTGTCTCTATCTAGTTGCACACGTTGATAAATGACTTTGTCAGACTGAAAGGTCGTCTCATTAACTTCGACATACTCGTAGTCTTCATCTTCGTCGTCAAACTCGATTGTTTCGTCACTTACTTGATTTCTACCTCTCGCAAACTCTGCATATAGAACCTCTTCAGGAGCGATTGTTATGGAATCTCCTTGAGAATCGATCACGTAGAAAGTAGTTGGATACTCATTGTCTAGGCTTTCATACTGAGAAGTATCTACAGTGTAGGTTGCTGTGGTACTATCTTTAAGTACAATCGTTGCTTGCATACTAGCACTGAAAAATCCAGTCGAAGGTGCAGCAAGTTGTTGTGCAGAGCTAGTTGCTGTGATCAGAAAAATGAATGACAAAAAGAAAAAAAATCTCATATACAATTTACTAAGTGATAAAATACTGTTTTGTTTCTCAACAAATACGCTGTTACAATCTATTAACAAGAAAGCCAGTGCAAAGATTTTACACTGGCTTAATTATCCTATTAAATTGTCGTTAATCTTAATTAAAAGCTATATTCACCAGCATTTAGACAAGTAGTCTCACTGGTTGCTCTAGCATAGATTTGAATGTTTGAAGGAAAGCTGCTCCAGATGCTCCATCCACAACTCTATGATCGCAAGATAGTGTGACTTTCATCGTTTTACCAACGACAATCTCACCATTTTTTACGACAGGCTTTTCTATAATTCCACCCACGGCCATTATACATGCGTCAGGTGGATTAATGATGGCAGTAAACTCGTCAATTCCGAACATACCTAGATTCGAAATGGTAAAGGTGTTACCTGACATTTCTTCCATAGATAGTTTCTTGCTCTTTGCTTTACCCGCGAGTTCTTTCACTTCCTGATTGATCATCGAAAGAGATTTGAGGTCGGTATCTCTGACAACGGGAACTAGAAGTCCATCAGGAACAGCAACAGCAACTCCCACATTGATATCTTGGTGGTATGTGATCTTATCGCCGAACCAAGATGAGTTGATTGAAGGATGCTTTCTCAATGCAACTGCTGCTGCTTTAACAACCAAGTCATTAAATGAAATCCGTACTTCTGAAGTTTCATTAATGTCTTTTCTTGCTTGGACAGCATTATCCATGTCTATCTCCATCGTCAAGTAAAAATGAGGAGCGCTAAATTTAGATTCTCCCAATCTTCTTGCAATGGTTTTTCTCATTTGACTTACTGGAACATCACCATAAGTGAAATCAGTAGCTGCTCTCAGTGACTCTTTTTGAACTGGTGCTGAAGAAGAACTTCCTGCGCCAGCTTCTATGTAAGCTTCGACATCTTTTTTGATTATTCGCCCTTGGTCACCTGATCCAGTTATCGCTTCGATATTCACCCCTGCTTCTTTAGCAATGCTTTTCGCAAGAGGAGAAGCTTTGATTCTGGTATCTGAATTGGAAGCTACAGGTTCAGGAGCTGCAGGTGCTGGAGTAGCAGAGGCAGTCGATGAGCTCGATTCTGCTGCGGTTTCTGTTGCAGGCTCAGTCTTTTCAGTTTCAGATGTTTCTTCTGTTGAATTTGCTTCTTCAGCTGCTAAAGCGGCCTCGTAGTCTTCTCCTTCTTCTCCGATTACTGCCAAAACAGCATTGACGGCAATGGGACCTTCTTCTACACCGATGTAAAGCAAAGTTCCTTCGTAGAAACTTTCTAGCTCCATGGTGGCTTTATCTGTTTCTACCTCTGCAAGCACGTCGCCTGGAGAGACTTTGTCACCTACTTTGGCGATCCACCCTACGATGTTTCCTTCTTCCATCGTATCGCTCATCCTTGGCATTCTGATAACTTCAGCCATTTGTTTATCTTTTTGTTTTCTGTAAATCTGTGATGTTATTCTTCAAGAAACTTATTGCCCTCTCGAAATTTGCTGCGAATATAATAAGGCTTTCGCCAAAATTAAATTATGATATCAAAAAAACGCAAATAAATACGCAATAGATAAACAGAAACCCTCAAGATATGTTTCGGAAAGGGAGTAGGGCTAGGGAGTCAATGTATTATCCCGCAGTGAAGTATATTCTATTAGATCGTATTTTGAAAGTAATTTAGTAGGATTTCTTAGAAACCGCTTAATGCAGTGGATATTGTCCCTACAATGTCACTACCTACAACAATTTGATTATGTAATGCTCTGATCATGTAAGTATTACGTAAATAATAGGTTTATACATATGTTTTTCTGCATATATAATTGTTACTTTGTGAGTCAGCTGCACACTTTTTGTGAACATTAATGTTAGCTGATTTGCGATGCTGTATCGTAGAAATAGATAACTCTTTTAAATGAAGTTTTCAAGTAAGTTAATAGAAGAAGCAGTTGACGCATTTTCAAAACTGCCAAGCATTGGTAAGAAATCAGCGCTTAGATTGATTCTTCACATGATTAATCAAGATGTTGCGTTTACCGACGATTTCAACAATGCATTGAATAACTTAAGGCATAATATCAAATCATGTAAGCATTGTCATAATCTAAGCGATCATGATATTTGTGAAATCTGCGCTGACCCACATCGATTGAAAAAAGTTATTTGCGTTGTGGAATCAATACGAGACGTAATGGCGATAGAAGAAACAGGGCAGTTTTCTGGTAGGTATCATGTTTTGGGAGGAGTCATTTCACCATTGGAAGGAATAGGTCTGGATCAATTGAATATTGATACACTGATAGAGCGAGTCAAAGCCGAAGAAACAGAGGAGTTGATAATGGCTATTTCTCCGACAATTGATGGGGATACTACGATTTATTACATTACAAAGAAAGTGTCTGATTTACCGGTTAAGGTCACAACACTAGCTCGAGGTATTTCTTTCGGAGGTGAATTGGAATATGCTGACGGTCTGACTCTTGGTCGGTCAATTGCTTCTCGACTACCATATCAAGTTCAATCTGAATCCTAACAATGCGGTGTGATCTAAGTATTGTCATCGTCAATTACAATGTCCAGCACTTCTTGAGACAGACATTGGAGTCGGTCTTTCGAGCACAAACGAACTTGTCCGTTGAAGTTTTCGTCGTTGATAATAATTCGAAGGATGATTCTGTCGCAATGGTTAAGCGAGATTTTGCGCAGGTCAAACTAATTGCAAATCAGGATAATCCAGGATTTTCAAAAGCCAATAATCAAGCAATAAGATTGGCTAAGGGTAAGTATGTTTTATTGCTCAACCCTGATACTATATTGCAGGAAGATACCTTGCAGACTTGTTTTGATTTTATGGAAGCGCATCCAGATGCTGGTGCTGTGGGTGCCAAAATGCTTGACGGTAGTGGACAATTTCTTCCTGAATCCAAAAGGGGATTCCCTTCACCTTGGGTTTCTTTTTGCAAAGCGACGGGACTTTCCGTTCTTTTTCCAAAAAGCAAAGTGTTTAATCAATATCATCTTGGATTTTTGGATGAAAATCAAACACATGAGGTCGATGTACTCTGTGGTGCGTTCATGTTTATGAGAAAGGATGTTCTAGATGAAGTAGGAATGCTTGATGAGGATTTCTTTATGTATGGTGAAGATATTGATCTTAGTTATCGGATAAAGAAAGCTGGTCACAAAGTCTATTATCTCTCATCAACTCAATTAATTCACTTTAAAGGAGAATCGACAAAGAAGTCTAGCGTCAACTATGTTCGTGTTTTTTATAAAGCTATGATCATTTTTGCCAAGAAGCACTTTGCTGGAAAAGGTGCAGGCTTACTGATATTAATGTTAAATCTGGCGATTTTTGGCAGAGCTTTGTTGTCCTTGTTGAAAAGATTTGCAAAGTCATTTCTAGCACAGATTTTGGATTTTGTAGGGATGCTAGGTGGATTGTTTCTGGTCAAGGAAATCTGGGAACAGTTCTATTTTCAAAATACGGACTACTTCCCAGCAACCTACAGTTATAATCTGATTGGCTACAGTTTGATTTACGTTCTAGCGCTCGGAATTCATGGTGTCTACAAACGAAATTACAAGGTTGGTCAGTTAATCCGCGCAATTTTCGTCGGCTTGGTATTACTTCTAGCTATTTACGCTTTGATGCCAATTGAATACAGATACTCTAGGGCGATTGTATTGTTGAGTGGGGTAGTAGCAGTCGTTTGGTTTTTTGCGATCAGATTAATGCGCAGATATATCAAGCATCGCGATCTAAGAATTGGTCAAGAAGTACGCAAACGTATCTTTATTATTGGTAGTAGAACTGAAGCCGAACATGTAGAATCGATTCTCAAACAATCAATGAGAGATCACGAGGTGGTTGCAAAAATAGCTTCAGCGGAGGATTTTGAGCCGAAATTTCATACCACTACTCTTGACAAGATTGAAGTATTTGCAGAATTGGAAAAGGCCAATGAGTTCATTTTTTGCGTTCAAGATCTGGAATGGCAGAAAGTGATTGAACTGATGAATAAGCTTGGACCATCGATTGAATACAAGATGGTAGGAGATGATCGGATGAGTATTCTAGGAAGTAAATCGAAGAATACAAGTGGTGAGTTATATTCAGTCAAGTTCGAATTTAATTTAGCTAAACAAGATAGTATCATCAAGAAACGTGTTTTTGATATAGTTTTGGCTTTAGTACACTTACTGTTTTTTTGGATTTTAATTTGGGGTCAAGCCCAAAAATCAAATTACTTCAAAGTCATGCTTCAAGTCCTTATGGGAAGTCGAAGTTTTGTAGGATACGATCAGCGAGACCCAAAAGCAGAAGAACTTCCACATATCAAAATAGGTCTCATAGATAGCACGCCAAAAGGCGTAGACGATCTCTCGTGGATTCATAGAGCCAACCTCATCTATGCAAAGGATTATAATGTGTGGAAGGATATTGAAATCATCTTAAAAAAATGGAAGTATGTCACAAAAGTTAATTGATAAAATCAAATCACTATCAAATCAGTATTTTGAAGAGATCCGAGGTATTCGACATCACTTGCATATGAATCCTGAGCTTTCGTATGTGGAGCAAGAAACTGGGAAGTACATCTGCAAGCAACTTGATTCCTGGGGGATAGAATACCAATATCCTGTAGCCGATAATGGTATTGTAGCTATACTTCATGGTTCGGAAGCTGGTCCAGTTCGTGCATTGCGAGCTGATATTGATGCTCTGCCTATCCAAGAGGAGAATGATGTACCTTACAAGAGCAAGAATCCAGGCATTATGCATGCCTGTGGCCATGACGTGCACACGTCTAGTGCTCTCGGTGCTGTTAAGATCTTGAATGAACTCAAGAACGAATGGAAAGGTACTATCAAAGTATTATTTCAACCCGCTGAGGAAAAATTGCCGGGTGGTGCTTCAATTATGATCAAAGAAGGAGCATTGAAGAATCCAGAACCTACTTACATTGTCGGTCAACATGTACATCCACCTTTAGCGGCTGGAAAGATTGGATTGCGTCCAGAAACATATATGGCTTCAGCTGATGAAGTTTACTTGACAATCCATGGAAGGGGAGGGCATGCCGCTCTTCCTCAAGATGTCGTTGATCCGATTTTGGTTGCTAGTAATATCCTTGTACAATTACAACAAGTAATCAGTCGAAAATCAATTCCCAATGTGCCCAATGTGCTGAGCTTTGGAAAGATAAATAGCGACGGTGGTGCTACCAACGTTATTCCAGAGCGTGTATTTATCGAAGGTACATTTCGTACTATGAACGAGAAATGGAGAATGGAAGCTCATGAGCATATTCGTCGTATTGCCACAAAAGTAGCTGAATCTATGGAAGCGACTTGTGAAGTTGATATTCGAGTAGGTTATCCTTGTTTGTACAATGATATGGAAGCGACAGCTCGAGTGAAACAATTAGCGATCGACTATTTAGGACAAGAAAATGTGATTGATCTACCTATTAGAATGACAGCAGAAGATTTTGCTTACTATTCGCAAGAAATGCCTGCTTGTTTCTATCGTCTTGGTACTGGAAATGTCGAGAAAGGCATTACTTCGCCAGTTCATACACCAACATTCGATATTGACGAAGATGCGTTGAAAATAGGTATGGGATTTATGGCGTATAGTGTGATTTTGGAGTGATGTAGTTACAATGTGGATTAAAATTGGAGTTAAAATTGATACGCTTTGAATCTAAAACAAGGTTTCTTCTTTTTTGGCCACTGTTATTCCGATCCTGATTTCTCCGTAATCATAGTCATTGCCTAATTCAGCTTTTAATTCCTTCAATGTGTCAGGCTTTCCTAATTCCAGCCAAGCCATTTTTATGGTGTCAAGCTTAGGTTTTGAAACATACTGCGCAAGATCTACATCTTTTCCTTGATTGTATAATTGTGCCAGATGAGAAAAGACGGTTGTTTCCTGCATGTCTCGTTTTTCAGCAATTTCTTTGGGCGAAAGCCCTTCCTTGTAAAGCTCAAATGTAATCAAATGCGTTGCCCCTTTTTTAGCAGAAGAAGATTGATTATCAACAATGTACTTCTTAATTAGCTCAATTATTGTGTGCCCATATTTCCTCAATTTAGTTTGCCCGATCCCGCTGATTTCCATAAGTTCGTCGAGCTCTGTAGGCTTGGATTTTGACAATTCTTCCAAAGTGGCATTGTTGAGGACAGTGTATGCTGGAATGCGCTTTTCAGTTGCGACCTTGTTTCTCCAGTCTCGAAGCATCTCAAATAATGCATCTTCCACACGAGCAACCTTAGTTTTCTTGACTACTTTCTTGTCTTTGTCAAGTGTAAATTCTACTAATTCGACCTTTTGCTGAGCTTTAAGAATCTCTTTGCTAAAGGGCGTTAGCTTAATAGCATTCTGCTGGCTAAAATCAACCATCAACGCACCTTGGTTAATCAGCTGAGTAATGTATGATTTCCAATCAAGGTACCCAAGATCACGACCGACTCCATACGTTTTAATTTTGTTCAAGCCACGCTGAATTACGTCCCTAGATCCAGATCCTCTCAAGGTGTTTATAATCAATTCCATACTAAACTGCTGGCCACTTCTTGCGACTGCTGAAAGTGCCTTTTGAGCAATTACGGTACCATCAAATTTCCTTGGTGGTTGTTTGCAATTGTCGCAGCGGCCACATGGTTTTTGACGATACTCGCCAAAATAGTTCAGGATGAAATTTGTTCTGCATTCATAACTGCTCGCATATTCCCACATACGATCGAGCTTGGCATTTTGCACTTGCTTGAAAGTAGCACTAGCGTCACTTCCATCTATAAATGATTTTAGTTGCAAGTAATCATTATAATTACTGAAAAGAACGGTGGCGGATTCATAACCGTCTCTTCCTGCACGCCCAATTTCTTGGTAATATGACTCTATGTTTTTTGGCATGTTGTAATGCACCACAAATCGAATATTGGGCTTGTCAATTCCCATTCCAAAAGCGATAGTTGCACAAATAACTTGTAGCTGATCGTTTTGAAAATTGCGCTGAACTCGGCTTCTGTCATCCCGATTCATACCTGCATGATAGAAACCAGCATTGATTCCAGCAGCTTGTAATTTAGCAGCCATGGATTCTGTGCCTTTTCTACTTAGACAATAGATTATCCCCGAACCTTGTTGCTGATTATGGATAAAGCGAGTGATATACTTAACTCGATCCTTAGCTGGCATAGATCGTAAATAGATGTTATGTCGTTCAAATGATCCTAGGAAGAGCTTAGAGTCTGAAATATTCAGTTGTTTAACAATGTCATCTCTTGTTGCTGAATCTGCCGTTGCGGTCAAAGCTAATATTGGAATTTCAGGAAATTCGGTCTTCAGACGTTTTAGTTCTACATAGTCTGATCTAAAATCATTCCCCCACATGGATACGCAGTGCGCTTCATCAATTGCGAAAAATGAAAGATCAATTGATTGCAAAAAATCGTAAAAACGATCGTTGTTAATTCGCTCAGGTGAGACATAGAGCAATTTCAGTTCCTTTGTCTGAATCTTGTGATAGATCAACCTTTGTTCATCGGCATTCATTGCACTATTCAAAGCAGCAGCTTGAACTCCATTTTGTACAAGAGAAGCTACTTGATCTTCCATCAATGCGATCAACGGAGAAACAACCACCGTCAAACCATCTTGTGCAAGAGCAGGAATTTGATAGCAAAGTGACTTTCCTCCACCGGTGGGCATGATTACTAAGGCGTCCTTTTTGTCTAGAATATGCTCAATCACTTCTTCCTGCATCGGTCGAAATTGGTCATATCCGAAGGTCTCCTTCAATATTTGATGGATCATACTTTGTTTGTGATTATTTGTTGCAGAACCTGATGAAGGTCAAAATTGTGATTTAATCAGCAAGAAGACGATTATATCAGATAAAACTTCAAAATGGGAAGCTATTCGTCTACCGCATTGTATATTTGATAAAAAGCGTAAGGTAATTATGAAGGTTCAAAATTTAAGAGCAGGTTTAGGTATTTTAGTATTATTGGTTTTTGTTGCATTTACGGCTCACAGTCAGGAGAATATGAATCTTTTAGGGACTTGGTCTGATCCATCTCTTCCAGGTAGTTTTCAATACAACAATACCTATAATGAGGTATGGGGTATAGCTGTGAATGATCATGAATATGCGATTATCGGATCAACGATGGGAACGCATTTTATTGATGTGACTGATCCTGCGAATATATTTGAAGCCTTTTTTGTGCCAGGTGCAGATCAAGGTGGTATTATCATACATCGCGACTATCATGATTATCAAGGTTACTTATATGCTGTTGCTGATGAGGGCGAATCTACGTTGCAGATAATGGATATATCGAATCTTCCGAATGAAGTAACCGTGGTATCTGACAACAATGATATCATTGAAAGAGCACACAACATATTTATTGATGAAGAGGTAGGAAAGCTGTATGCTCTTGCTGCAAAAGGAGGAGATTCAGGTTATAAAGCAATGAAAATCTATTCGCTGGAAGATCCTCTAGATCCAAAAAAAATTGGCCAGTATGGCGTGATCGGCGGTGAAGGTTTCGGACATGTGCATGATCTGTATGCCAAGAATGATAAAGCTTTCATGAATTGTGGATTTGATGGTTTGTTTATAGTTGATTTCAGCGGTGATGACCCGGTTCTTCTGGATCGTTATTCGAATGCGGATTATCCTGAAAGTGGATATAACCATAGCGGTTGGGCCGATGAAAATATGGAGTATTATTACTTTGCAGATGAAACGCACGGTTCTGCGATGAAAACTTTGAAGATTAATGATTTCAGTGGAACAGAAATAGTTGGAACATTTGATGCAGGCAATGATGATCCATTTTCAATAGCACATAATCAAATCGTACATGATGGCTACTTGTACGTTTCATACTACTATGATGGCGTTCAAGTTTATAAATTGGATGATCAAGAAGCTCCCTGCCGCGTGGCTTCCTATGCTACAAGTTCAATTGACAATAGAGATAATTACGAAGGAGCGTGGGGAGTATATCCGATGTTACCTTCAGGACTTGTCTTGGTTTCTGACATGCAAGAAGGTTTATTTGTGTTTGAAGGCGTTGAAGTGGAATGCAGTGGTCCTGTAGCAAATGAAGAAGTTGAATTATTGGATACTCGAGTATTCCCAAATCCATCTACAGGTGAAGTTATTGTTGAGCTAGATAGAAACATTGATGATCTTAAATTATTCGATCTTCAAGGTACTCAATATCGTTTGAATTGGAATCAAGTTGGATCTCAAACACTGATTACACTTCCTGAGTCCGCAGGTATCTACATTCTGCAGATCACAGCTAATGGAAGTACGATATCAAAGAAAGTTTCAAAAATGGAAAACTAGGATCAACGATATTTTTTTCCAATGTCTTTTAAGATTCATATTGCTTGATGTCAATAATTGACTGTTAGTGGGTCAGATCGTTCGTATCTCATTGAATCCTCATTAACTATAGATACATAGTGGACAAATTTTTCCAAATTTGCTCGTTCAAGGCGCTTGGCGGTGTTGATTAACGCTTAATTAACTTGTTCTGCTAGCTCAATCCGAATATGCTGAACGTTTGGTTCATATGACAAGATATCTGAGTATACTGTTCTTTCTGCTTGTTACATGCCTGTGCTATGGTCAAAGAGGTTTGAACTCACAAAATCAAGGCCGGAATACAGCAACCGGAGATACCCTTATGATAGTAGGAGAGGATACATTATCCAATGATGTTTATGCGTATTCGCTGGACGATCTATCTACAAAGACTTACTTCAACGATACGACTCTGTTTGATTTCGAAGAGTATGAAATTAGTAGACTTCAAGATGTTCAATTTTTCCATTTAGGAAACCCAGGATCGGCTTCTGCTCCACTTTTCTGGAATCAGCAATA
>CBFHTK010000002.1:384472-438337 GCA_965658745.1 Saprospiraceae bacterium
AGTTTTAGAGCAAAAGCTATTTTGGCAAGGGATTTCGCACATGGTGTGAAAGTGAGTTTGAGATATAATCGAATTAATTCCGAATCAATATATCCTAGTTCTGAAGTTCGACATACCAATTTTCATTTGGGTATGTATCAGAGGATTGACTCTTCGCGGTGGGCATATAGTGTTAACTTTTTGAGCAATAGTAATTATGAAGATATTTACGGTGGCCTGACCAATCAGGAGCAACTTTATGTTTTGGGAGGTGACGCAAGAAGCACGCTAGATGTGAGATTGCCAGATGTATATACATATTCGCTTTCAAGGGACTACAGCGCCCGAGCGTATTATTTTCTAAAGGACGAGGAAGAGAATAAAAGCTATTTCCAAGTGAGAATAGGGCAGAAGCGTAGTCGCTATAAGTTTATTAATGAAGATATTACGCCGCAAGACACAGCTGTATTTGGTGAATCACGTATCGTTTCTGAGTTGGGTATGAGACGGCCGATTCAACATGTTCGCTCTAGTGTTCAGGGAGCATATCACATCGAGAACAAAAGGTTTAGGAATAGATATTGGTTTAGATATGCTCTCAATCAGGTAAGAACAGATCTGAATAATAGAGGAATCAGTGAAATAGTAGCTGGTACAGAAAATGCGTTTCAGTGGAAAGGACTTGAGCTGAATCTAGATGGATTTCTTGGGACAACTTATGGTGCTGTCTTATTGGATTTTCATCCAAAAGCGAGTTATGAAATATCTAGCGTTGGAGCCTTGGACTTTGGATTCAGAGTCCATACGGAGCCTTCTGGATACCAATGGAATAATCTAGAAATTACTTTTGTCGAACTAGAGAATAATGATGCATTTACGATTAGTTCACAAGAAATCTATGGATCTCTTGCGATACCCAAGGTTGGTTTAAAAGCAAGAGTAAGCTCGTACGCAGGACAGAATATTCCTGTACTTGATACAACAGGAACCTCTGTCACACCTATTTCAATTGCCTACCTACAAGTAGATATTCAAGAAGACTTAAAGTATAAGTGGTTTCATCTCGATAATCAGTTTGTGACACAGCTGCGATCGAATTCAGTCTATAGTATGCCTCAGTTTTATACAAGACATAAGCTTTATCTTGTTGGAAAACTCTTTGATGCACTCAATTTCCAATCTGGCATAAGTGCGGATTTCGCACCCGCTTACAGTGTGCCGGCATACAGTCCTCTTTATGCTGCTTTTTACGATAGTGAAGAGGATCCGAGCAGAGTGTATTATCGTTTAGATGTTTTTGCATCGATCAAAGTACAAGGCTTTCGCTTTTTCGCGAAGTACGAGAATTTGAATGGCCTATGGGATGAAGAAGTACTTTTTCAAGTAGCTGATTATCCGCAATTAGATGGTCGATTTCGATTGGGGATAAGTTGGACGTTGCGGGACTAGAGAAGAGGTAACAATCATATACTTGTTAACTCTTTTTATGGTTTTGGTGACACTAAGAAATCCTACTTAATTTCGCTTCTTAGACAGTTATAAAAAGAAAGTAAATAACATAGAAGTTGAACTATAGCTGGTAGAGAAATTAATGAAGTGATTTAGAAAAAAGACGTTGATTACACAATAATTGAGCTCGTAGAATGTTTAAATCAGTAAAAGAAATCATGAAAGGTACTTACTTACTTACTTACTTACTTACTTACTTACTTACTTACTGCTTTCAATAGTTTTTACTTCTTGTTCTGATGATGGTTTTCCTAGTTTAGAAGATAAAAATTATGACCTGAAGACCAGAAGTTCCCTTACAAATACGCAGTTGGACACCATGGTTTTTAATCCAATAACTGATTCCCTGACATTTGAAATAAATAAGAAATTAAGTGAATTCTCTCCTGCAACCATTACATCTCATATCAAGAGTTATGGGTTTCTTACGTTAGATAAAGCGCATACGGAGATCGAAGCAAATGGCAAGGTTTTCAAAGTATCCATTCCTTTCATTAAGAATGAAAAGGTTGAAGCGATTATGTTTGCATATCCTCTGCATGACGGGAGTGAAGAAATTATATTAGAGCTTATTCCTGCTGAAATTTTTGAAATGACTGATCAGGATTTACTCAACATTTTAACAGTCGAAACGACATTGCTTGCTATGTCGACATTTTCACGGCATCAGCTATGGGTGAATGCTAAGTATCTAGGGAACTTTCAAGAAAGACTTATTGCTTTTTTTAATAGTCATCCACTACCTCGCGAAATCTGTTTTGTGACTACTTGCTTTGAGTATGAAATTTCTTCACCGGGTTCAGGTTATCCTTCTTCAGGACCTTTATTTGACTGCGTGACAGAACATTGGAATTGTTCTGGAGGATCCGTCGGTGGCCCTCCAAATACAACAACGGATAACTGGAATAATACTTCAAACGAGAACGGCGGAGGCGGAGATGAGAACACTAATACTGGCAATAAACCTGTGACTGATCCAGGGACTAATTATGATCCGGATGCTCTATGCAAGGAGCAGATAAATGCATATTTATTGAATTATATACAGAATGTGGTTCATGTGCAGTTTCCATGTAATAGTGGTTCAGGAATGGATGATGATCAGATAATTCAGATAATGAATGATTTATGCGGAAGTCAACCGATGATAGATTTTACAGATTTTGAGAATGAACTGAATGAGTATGATCATATTGATGTAAGTGTATTGGAGGAAGAGTGTCCATGTTTAAAGAAATTGTTGGATGCATTTAAGAATTCTTCGCCCTCCAACAACTACTTCTGTCAAATTATAAATGAGATGGATGGCTCTGATCAATTTAAGCTAGATTTTGTATTAGGAAATAGTTTTACGACCATACCTAATAATAATTATCCCCAAAGTATAACTAGCCCAAATGATTTAACGATAGTAATTCCAACTTCTGTATGTTCTTCAAGTGACTCTCAAAACTTAGAAGAGAATCAAACTAAATTTCTTCATGAACTTGTTCATGCTAAATTTTGTCAATTATTATCTGAGAATGATCAAAATGTCGATTTATCCACTCTTTATGTTTTACTGGATAATAAAGTTAGATATAATTCTGATGTGTGGAATATATTAGTTTCAAATTATCATGACATGGAACAATTAAGTTCTCTAGATGGAGATCACCATTACCTATTTTTTCTATATTTAAGAGATTTTTTTGCAGAGGCTTTCAGAAATTTTAATGGTAATCTTGGCGCACTTGAAGATTACTACTATTTAGCTCATTTAACGATTAATACACAAAATCTTGCAATGGCTATCAGAGGGGAAGTCGATAATAATGACGATGGAATTCCAGATTATCCTTTTTGGTTAAATGGAACAAATGGCTCAAACGGATTAAGTCAAGAAAATAGAGACTTTCTAGAAGGTTTTAGCATTGAAGCACTTGAGTCAGACTGGGAGGATTCAAGTTTTAGTATAAACTTTCCAATAAATTGTGACTAATGACAAAAGTAATCATATTGTTGTTTGTATCCGTAAATGTCTTTTCCCAAATAAATGTAGTTAAAGATACGACAGTGAGTATACATTCAAAGCGATATCCTCTAGAAGGAGGTGAGCTGCTGGTTAGAAATTACATTCTTCCGGCTGCCGATTCTAGCTTATCTGGACGAGAATTACGCGAATCCAAATATTTCGGGATATTAGAACCTGGGAGCACTTTAGAGTTGAATGGTAAAGCAATTGACCAACAAGATATTGTTCAAATAGAATCTGAACAGCTTTTTTCTTTTATTTTTCCTTTTTCGTTTTATAAAATGGATTTGGAGTCTTTATTTGATAAGGGTATTTCTGTAGTTGGAAAATCTGGAAAATTTATAAACTACAGTAGTAAACCTAAAATCATTGTTAACTTTTATAATCGCCATCGAGCGTGTCATTTTGTGGAAATAGATGGAAGCATAGTAAGCGGTAAAGTATTCAAACAAATTCATGATATCTCACCTTATGATAGAATTGAAGTTGTTCTACCGAATCAATTAGGAGATAACTTAAGAATGAATTTTATTTTGTCAGAATATTAGGGGACTGAATCAGTATAGTATGGATGACTGATACAAACGGAAATGCAATTTCTGCTGAAAATTTGGAGTTCTTACAGGATTCTTATTTACAGAATGATTACTGGTCAGACTGGCAAGTGTTTTCCACAAAATCTAACTTTCCAATTGATTGTAATGAGTAAATTGCTGTATTTAATATTGATTCTTTTGTCTGTGGCCAGTTTAGCTGGGCAATCGCGAATTGTTGTGGATACCCTTTATAGAGCAGATTCTAAGTATCCTACACGATTTGGTATGGCACTTAGTATTAGGTACTATTTTCTACCTCAAGAAGAAGATCGAAACTTTGGCGCTTTTGAGCTTTACGAGAGTAAATACTATGGAATAGAGAGGCAAAACATTCATACTGGCATTCCAGACGAGGAATTTGTACTCGCTGAGGATGTTCTTGTGGTTACGATCGATGATTCGTATAGATTTATTTTTCCTAAAGCCTACTATAAAATCAAAAGAGATTCGTTATGGGAAAATGGTGTCGAAATTGAAGCAAACAAAAATCAGAGTCTAAGGAGATTTAAGGAAATTCAACCAATCCTTATAAACTTTTACAAAGATCATAAAGCAGTTTCAGCAGCCGAGTATAATGGATTAAAGGTGTCTCCGGAAGAATTAAAATCCATGTATGATAGCTATGAATACGATCGATTCGAGATTGTTGTTTCCAACAATTATGGAGACTTTGTCAAAATGGATTTTTATTTTCAATGGTGAGAAACTTTGGGGATTATGTTCTTTACAGCAATAAGCTAAAAAAAGGAAGGTCTCATTAAATATAAGCTAAAGATTCAACGAGAAGTTATTGTTGGAGCAATAGAGTGATCATATTTGGAGGAAATTGTACTCTCCCTGAAAGCTCTAAATATTTCAGCCGAAATTAGTTTGCTTTCAATGCAATATTACTATGCGTTTTAGTATGGTTAAGCAATTAGTTTTTTGATTGAATCAAGCTTCGGTAGTTTTTTAGCTTTTGATGGCACCGAGAAATCTATCTTAATTTGGCTGCTTTTACAGTTGTAAGAAGTAGGTAATTAGCCGAGAAGTTGAACTATTGCTGCTAGAGAAAATAGCAAAGAGATCAAAAAAACGCTCATGAATTAGGCAATATATTTGATAATTGGACTTTAGTGTTAGTATCGGGTAAGAATTAAAATTGCGACTAATGTATAAAATCATATTACTATTATTGTTTTCAGGTCAAATATCTGCTCAAATCAATTATCTCGTTGACACAATCATTAAGACAGATTCAGAAAGATACCCTGTGTCAGCCGGTGAGATTTTTAGATATCATTACTTTGTTACGGATGAAGATCGTAGTCGGTCAAAGAACTATTTTTTTGATAATAAATACGAACCTTTTCGAAGGATAACAGGCAGGGGAACTAACAACGAATTATATGAAATAGAAGAATTATTACAAATAAAATGTGATGAGTATTATGATTTTATATTCCCTTTTGCCTTCTACAAGCTGAGATATGATAGATTATTTGAACATGGACTGCTAATCGAAAATAAATTTGGCACCATCGGAGGTTTTGGTAAAGTGCTTAGTATAGTACTGAATTTTTATCATAACGAAAGAGCTGTTCATTACATTAATTTGGATACTCCGGAAATTAGCGGGTCTCAACTTAAAACACTGAAAGAAAGTACGCCATTCGATAGAATCGAGTTAATTATTCAGAATAGGTGGAAAGATACCCTCAGGATGAACTTCATTTTGTCTGAATACTAATTGACTATTAAAGATCAGGTTCTTGTGATATGCAAAATTTCCTTTTTGGTTACAAGCTAGCTGATTTTTACCTGAGTGAGAAAACAAAAAAATCAAGAAAATTTTCCAATCAATTGCAATGAATAAAAAAATAATACTATTAGTTTATGTGATGATTCATTTTTTAGCTCAGTCAAATGCTCAAAAAGAAGGCTTAAATTTAGTGATTGATACAATTTCTAGCTTTCATTCCAAATATAAGGGAGTCTATGACATGGAAATAGCATTTGACAACTACCTGATTAGTAAGTTAGATTCAATTTCATTGGCACAAGGAGGTGACAGAGACTTAGTATTGTCAAAATATCAACCAGTCAGAAATTATATAATTCCAGAAGGAGAAGCTGGCTGGCGAAGTTCAATCTTTTCTCGTTTGACAATCATCTGTGGTCAACAGTATAGTTTTGTTATTCCATATTCTAACTACTCCTTAGAGAGGAGCAATTTGCTAAATCATGGACTTACAATTCAGAGGAGAAGTGTAAAAAAAGATTTTGTTTTTTGTACTTTGAAGCCTGTGATTGTTAATTTTTATTTGGAGAACAAAGCCATATTTTACAGAGAATATGCAAGCACAAAAATAGAGGCGAAGGAATTTATAGATATTGAAGAAATAGTCAATTTCGACCAATTAGAAATCGTAATAAGTAATGAATATGATGACGTATTGAAAATGAATTTTTTCTTGACTGATTAGTATGGACTTACCAATTTAAATTGTGATTAATAAACTACTGTTTTTATTTGTGTTACTAGTCTTTTTATTGTCTAATTGTAGCTACAATAAAGGCTTGAACAGTACTACAGTTCAAAAGGATGATACCTATTTTATCCAATCCGCCTTAGATTATTTAAGTGACACTTCTGTAGTATTAGGCGGTGGACTTTGTCCAAAATTTGGAAATCTTCGCTTTAATAAAGACCTTCTTGCGCTAGGCAATACCTTTATTAATTCAGATAATTTTACGTTTAAACAATCTTACGATCCAAATTTTCAGTTTTCTAACTTAGCTGTCGATTGCCAGATAGAAGTGATTGATAGAATATCTTATAAAAATGGTAAGGTGATATATGATCCTGAAAAGAGGAATAAAAATAGATTATTAGTTTTCACTAAGCCAATGAAATACGATGATGAAACATATTTATTTTTGGTAATTCTATATGGTTATGACTCAAGTGAAATGGTCTTCAAGTTCAATAAAGCAGATAAATTGATTTTTTTTGACGAGTATTTTCCCAATAAATAATGACTAATGATAAGAGTAATCATGTTGATGTTTGTATCCTTAAACGTCTTTTCCCAAATAAATGTAGTTCAAGATACGACGGTTACGATACAGACGAAGAGATACCAGAAGTGTACCCCATCATGTAGATAGGTTTGATATCATTTTTAATTTATAAATATTATTATTGTTACTATTACTTGGGACTGTAAATATTTTATCAGCTAAATTTTACGTGCTATACTAGCTGTAAAAAGCAGATTGTCAAATATTTATGCCGTATAAAACTTGTTGCCGAGTCAATTGATATAACTAAGACTTCACATTTAGATTCTACCCTTAACCAAAAAAAGACCATCTCCAAAGGAGACAGTCTTTTTGTATTTATCTGAACGCTCGATGATTACATCATACCAGGCATTCCACCACCAGCACCTGGGTGTGCATGTCCACCAGCATCTTCTTCTGGCTTATCATTAATTACACACTCAGTAGTAAGTACCATACCTGCAATAGAAGCAGCATTTTCGATAGCAATTCTTGTAACTTTTGTAGGATCGATTACTCCTGCTTTCTTAAGATCTTCAAATACGTCTGTTCTAGCATTGTAACCGAATGCACCTTCACCATTTATTACATCTCTAAGAACTACAGAACCTTCTGCTCCTGCATTGTCAGCAATAATTCTTATTGGTGCTTCTAGCGCTTTACGTACAATACCGATTCCGATATTCTCATCTTCGTTTACACCTGTAAGCTTTGCTAGAGAGTCAATTGTTCTTACCAAAGCAACTCCACCACCTGGTACAATTCCTTCTTCAACTGCTGCTCTCGTTGCATGTAATGCATCATCAACTCTATCTTTCTTCTCTTTCATTTCAACTTCAGTAGCTGCTCCTACATAGAGAACCGCAACTCCTCCAGCCAATTTAGCCAAACGCTCCTGTAACTTCTCACGATCATAGTCAGAAGTTGTTGTTTCAATCTGAGATTTGATCTGGTTGATTCTACCTTTTATTGCATCATCTGTACCAGCACCATTTACGATTGTCGTATTGTCTTTGTCAATTGTGATTTTCTCACAAGTACCAAGATGATCAATATCAACATTTTCTAGTTTGTATCCTTTCTCTTCTGAGATTACTGTACCTCCTGTAAGAATCGCAATGTCTTCTAGCATCGCTTTTCTTCTATCTCCAAAACCTGGAGCTTTTACAGCTACAACTTTCAATTGAGCACGAAGTCTATTCACAACTAAAACTCCCAATGCTTGAGACTCGATGTCTTCAGCTATGATCAATAGAGGTTTTCCTGCTCCAACAGCTTTTTCCAGTACAGGAACGATTTCCTGCATGTTGCTGATTTTTTTATCGTGAATTAAGATGTAAGGATTTTCATATTCCGTCACCATACTTTCAGTATCTGTAACGAAGTATGGAGAAAGATAACCACGGTCAAATTGCATTCCAAGTACCTCGTCCACATAAGTATCAGTACCTTTTGCTTCTTCTACCGTGATAACTCCATCTTTAGTTACTCTCTTCATTGCATCAGCTATGAGTGATCCAATTTCGCTATCATTGTTTGCAGAAATTGATCCAACTTGACGGATTTTTTCAAAATCGTCACCGATGATCTCAGTTTGCTCTTTCAAGTTTTCGATAACAACTTTCGTTGCTTTTTCGATGCCTCTCTTTAGGTCCATTGGGTTTGCACCAGAAGTAACACTTTTCATACCAGCTGTCACCATTGCTTGTGCAAGAACAGTTGCAGTTGTAGTACCATCACCTGCAATGTCTGCAGTTTTACTAGCTACTTCTTTTACCATTTGAGCACCCATGTTCTCAACAGCGTCTTCTAATTCTATTTCTTTCGCTACTGATACACCATCCTTTGTTATAACTGGTGCACCAAAGCTTTTTTGAATAACCACATTACGACCTTTTGGTCCTAGTGTTACTTTCACTGCATTTGCTAATTGATCAATTCCAGATTTTAATTTTTCTCTTGCGTCTGAATCGAAGCTAATTTCTTTAGCCATAATTATTTTTGTTTTACTTAGTTCTTTAATAAAATAAGTTCCATTCGGTTTTTGGAACCATCAAAGGCATGTTAGAGGATAACAAGAATGTCATCTTCTCTCATGATCAAATAGTCAGACCCTTCGTAAGAAAGTTCTTGACCTGCATATTTTCCGTAAAGTACAGTATCACCATTTTTTACAGTTGGTGCAATGCCATCTTTTCCAGGACCTACTGCAATCACTTCACCACGCTGTGGCTTTTCTTTTGCTGTATCAGGGATAATGATTCCACCAGCGGTTTTTTCTTCAGCGGCAGCTGGTTTTACGACAACACGATCGTTAATAGGTTTCATTTTTATAAGTTTTATTTGATTAATTTATTTAATACTGATTTCATTGCGAAATGTATGCCATATTGAATTAAGTGACATTTTTGCAGACATAAACGTAAAGGCAAGTAATGTCGGCAGTCTAGTGTGTCAATTTGTCCCTTGTTCGTGAAATTCACTTGACATATGGGCAAAAAAAAACCCGCTTAGTAGCGGGTTGTATTTTCTTTATTGACTTGGGTTATGCTATTATATTGAGTTAACTGCAATAACTGAAATAATACAAAGGATGAATAATGCTGCTGCAAATCCCCAAGTTAATTTTTCAACAAAATCCGTAGATTTAGCTGCACCGAAAATCTGGTTAGCACCTTGACCACCAAACGTTGAATCGACTCCTCCACCTTTGGGGTTTTGGATCAAAATGATCAAAGAAAGTAAAACACAAACTATCGCGATTAATACTACTAATATATTTAACATAACTTCTTTAATTTCTTAATTTCGGACGCAAAGTAACTACTTTTTTCTGGATAAATCAATTTTAACTGTTTATATATCTTTATCGACTCTTTATAGTATCCTTGTTTTTTCATAAAAGCAGCTAGAGTAGGGGATACAGCTTCTGCTCTTCGCTCTAGACTTGCATCTATTTTACGTTGTAATTTGTTGATTTTCTTACTTTTCTTTTTGTCCTTTTTGTCTTTCTTCTTTTGCTTTTTAAGTTTTTTTTCAAGCTTCTTCAGAATTTTCTTCTTGGATGACTTTTTGCCTTTTTTATCCTTCTTTTTTTTACTATTCTTCTCTTTTGCCATTGAAGTATGCTTTGTATTTTCAGTGCTTGTTGGTTTTAAACTAAGCAGCCATTCAGTGAACGGATCGTATTGATCTTGTTCAGAATTCGATTGAATTTTAGTTGTTCTACTATTGTCTGTTTCGTTCGAACTTGTTAGTCTTCCCTTTTGGGTGGAAGCCTTTTTCTTCCTATTTTTCTTGGCCTCTTTTTTCTTGTCTTTCTTGCTTGTTTTTGCTTTCTTCTTCTTCTTCTTCTTCGGACTTACGTCCAAAAGACTTTGGTCACCATCAGTGCGCTCTTTTGGAATCAATTCATCATTTTCGATAGGGGAAATGCCAAATTCCGATTCATTTGGCTCCATTTGTTCAAGTTCTGCAATCTGGATTTCTTCTTCTGAATCAGCTAGCTCTTCCTCGATTTCGTGACTTTTAGCGTTATTCTGCTCAACAGTAGTTTCGTCACTAGTCTCTGCGGCAGTCTCAATTGTTGTTTCTTGATTTATTAATTGATTCTTTTCGGATGTCTTTGCATCGTTGATTAGTTCTGCTAGTTTCTCATTGAGTTTTTGCTTTCTCGAATCAGAAGGAAGAATATCATAGTCCTGCTCGATCATCAAATCGTATAGATTAGCATGATCTGTTGTATAGCACGCCAATCGATGGAAAGGTTGTAAATCAATTACTTTTTCATCTCGTTGGAGCTTCTTAGCTTTTAGAAAATGGAGCGATTGAGCAAAAGGATATAAGTCGATCCACTGATCTAGCTCAAAAAGAGAAATCTGATCAATTTTCGAATGGTCATTCAATACTTCTTTGAGGAGATCTTGATCCATATTACCAATTAGTAAATGCGGACATAAAAATATCTTCTACAATGTCATCAAAGATTTGCTCAATCAAGTCATCTTGGACACTTAGTAAGTTGACTCCAGCATCAAATTCACGGTTTTGAGAAAATGTTTTTTTCCAATTCCTTTCTTCATCCTTGCTGTCTGTGAATTCAATCCTTACAGATATTTTAAGCCTGTTGGCATCCACGTTATTTTGACTATTTGCACCAAGGGACTCAACGATATAATCTGAAATTGTAGCTTTCATGGTAACATCAGGAGCAACATCTTGAAAAACCAATCTTGATTCTCTCGTGATCTTCTGAATTAGTTTGTCTTGAAAGTCAATGTTGATCGACGGAGGAGCATCTGGTGTCGTCATTTCAACATACGGAACTTCAAAAGTATCTACTTCGTCAGGAATAACTATCCCTTTAAAGCTATAGCATTGCAGAAAGGTAGCTGCTATTAATATCACGAAAAGGTGTCTTAAGGTAACAGTCATTCAAGGTTGTTTAAAGCTTATAACGATTTTAAGTGCTTCTTCGTGTACAGATTATTCCAATTCATACTGCTTGATTTTGCGATAAAGTGTTCTTTCTGAAATCCCGAGTTCCTCAGCAGCATCTTTTCTACGACCGTTATATTTCTTAAGAGCTTTACCAATCATATCCTTCTCCATGTTTTCCAAAGAAAGGTCTTCTTCCATGATTTCAGATTCATCGTAGTCATCTTTGGAAATAAAAATGGGCTTGCTACTTTCTTGATCGTAAATCTGATCGTACTGACTTGAATCTACGTCATCCAACATGTTATCCAGATTACCACTTGGATAATTCATGATGTCGGTAATGCTGTTGCTTGCTTTTGTAGGATGTGTTCGTATTTTTTCCGGTACGTTGAGATTATTCATCCTGATCATTTCGAATATCAGCTTCTTCATATCCGTCATGTCATTTCGCATATCAAAAAGAAGCTTATACAAGATTTCTCTTTCGTAGTTATCACCTAAGCCTCCTGATTGCTTGTTGTCGCGTTCGGCGATGGATGGCAGGTTTCTGAAGTTCAGATGTGGCGCTATATCCAATAGTGCTAGGGCATCAACCTCGCGTGTTTCTGCAAGTACAGAAAGTTGTTCCACGATATTTTTCAATTCCCTAACATTTCCTGGCCAACGATAATTTTCAATTATTAGCCTAGCATCATCATCGATTGATATGGCCTTAGTTTTGTATTTTTCACCGAAGTCCAGTGCGAATCTGCGAAATAGCATGTAGATATCCTCCCTGCGTTCGTGCAAAGCTGGAACCTTAATCGGAACGGTGTTTAACCTGTAATAAAGGTCTTCTCTGAATTTACCTTTTTTGATAAACTCTTCTAGATTTACATTTGTAGCTGCTATAATCCTTACGTCTGTTTTTTGAACCTTTGAAGATCCCACTCTGATGAATTCGCCAGATTCTAAAACACGTAGCAAGTAAGATTGTGTTTCGAGCGGCATTTCTCCGATTTCATCTAGAAAAATCGTTCCACCATTGGTTGTTTCAAAGTATCCCTTTCTATCACTTGTAGCTCCGGTAAATGCCCCCTTTTCGTGTCCAAAAAGTTCGGAATTGATCGTGCCCTCGGGAATTGCACCACAGTTTATTGCTATCAAGTCCTCATGTTTTCGAGGACTTAAATGATGGATTATTTTTGAAAAGACCTCCTTTCCCACACCACTTTCACCATTGATCAACACGGTAAGGTCAGTCGGGGCGACTTTACTTGCTGTATATAATGCCCTATTCAAAGGTTCAGATCTACCTATGATTCCAAACCGAAGTTTAATGGATTGAAGCGGATCGGCAGCCATGTGTTCTGTGGTTTAAGAGTAAAAAAATCGGTTGTTTATTCAACCATTGTTCCAATTAGAGTAGCACTACTAGCTTTATGGACCTTTACATGGACATAATCTCCAGGCTTGACTTTTCCGTTCGATGGAAAAATAACCATTTTATTTTGAGAGTTTCTACCTTTGAAATCTTTGTCGCTTCTTTTAGAAGTACCTTCTATCAGTACTTTGAATGTCTTGCCGACATCAGCAAGATTGTGTTCTAGAGACAATTTCTGCTGAAGTTCAATTATCTCAGAAAGTCTTTTTTTCTTTTCTGCCAAAGGAACATCATCTTCATATTTACGATGAGCTAATGTACCTTCTCTTTCAGAGTAATAGAACATATATGACATCGAGTATTTGGCATATGCCATTATAGAAAGTGTGTCTTGATGCTCTTCGTAAGTTTCTGTACAGAATCCCGAGATTGAATCAGAAGAAATGGCACAATCTGGAATGATCGAATAGATCGAATCTACCTTTTTCATGTACCATTCACGATCATATGTTCTGTTCATCAGTTTAAGCACACGACTATTTCCTGATTGTACTGGAAGATGGATATAGTTGCAGATGTTTTCATGATCGCGAATTGCATAAAGTACATCATCGGTGATGTCTTTAGGGTGCGAAGTTGAAAAGCGCACTCTCAAATCTGGATGTACATTAGCGACCATGATGAGCAATTCTGCAAAACTAACGCTAGCTTCAGTTTCTGGATTTTTCCATTTATACGAATCTACATTCTGTCCTAGCAGCGTAACTTCTCTGAAACCTTTGTCGTAAAGGTCCCGTGCTTCTGAAATGATAGTAAAAGCGTTTCTACTTCGCTCTCTACCTCTTGTGAAGGGAACTACACAAAATGAACACATATTGTCGCAGCCTCTCATAATTGAGATGAAAGCAGTAACTCCATTGTTATCTAATCTCATCGGAGAAATATCTGCGTAAGTTTCCTCTCGACTCAAAAATACGTTTACACCTTTGTCTCCTTCGTCAGCATTGGAAATAAGATTTGGTAGATCTCGGTATGCATCTGGTCCAACTACCAGATCGACAAGTTTTTCTTCTTCTAGTAACTTCTCTTTCAGACGTTCTGCCATGCAGCCTAAAACGCCGACCAAAGTTCCTGGCCTTTTCTCTTTTACTTTCGCAAATACGGTAAGTCTTTTTCGAACTGTTAATTCCGCTTTTTCACGAATAGAACACGTGTTGATTAAGATCAAGTCCGCGATTTCCATATTGCGTGTTGATTTGAAACCTTGTTCACCTAGAATACTTCCGACAATTTCAGAATCGCTAAAATTCATTTGGCAGCCGTAGGATTCAATATAGAATTTGCGTGAGCCGTCGTTTTCTGTCTCTTGTGATTGCTGGTATACTTCGCCTTGCTTGTCTTCATCGATTGTCTTTACGAGACCTTCAAGAGTAGGGTTGTCATTATAGAGTTCCATCCGCCTAAATTTTGGATCGCAAAATTACTAAAAAAATATTTGTTGAATGACAAAATGACAGATAGCCTTTAGCTGAAGTGTCGGGTAAAAAAGATGGAATTTAAAATAAAGAGATTGATCATTAAACCTGATCTAAGATATGATAAATAAGAAAATCTTGATAAAATAAAGTTTTTAATTCTTTATTTGACTAGTTACGCAGCGTTTTTATATTGTTCAGCGTCTTATTTATGAAAATATATATCAAGCTAAAACCAATTATAACTATAAAATTTTGTTATTATTGTATATCTACTAAACTAAAATGCAATTGTTATGATGAACGACCAAATTAGAAGCATAATGTCGACAAATAATGTCACTGTTGCGCCAGATGTTTCTCTTGCAGAAGTAAGACAAATATTTGTAGATCGTAGAATTCACCATTTACCAGTGGTAAAGGATGGTATTCTGGTAGGTTTAGTCACTACATACGATTTGTGGAAGATGAACAAAGATCATGATGATTACAAAAATGTACTTGTTAGTGATGTGATGAATACAAATCTTTGTAAGATCAGTCCTATTGATAAAGTGGGAACTGCAGCTGAATTACTCATGGATAGACGATTTCACGCACTTCCTGTGGTAAATTTACGGGGGGAATTCAAAGGGATTATTACTTCTTTTGATATTATGCGCTACACCTTGAATCGAGAGTATCCAACTCCAATCTTGTACAAAGAAGTTTTGACAGGTGTACGAGTTTCAAATTAGAATTCGATTGATAAAGGTTTTAACAATCAAAATATAGTGATTAAGAGAGCGAATTCATTTTACATGAATTCGCTTTTTTTATTCTTGATATGCTTTGTAGTATGTCTTATAGTCGTATTTTCTGTTTGTTATATTCTCTAACACTCTTAGTGAGTATGTATTCTTAGCTAGATGTTTACCCGACATAACTAACAAAAAAAGCAAATCCACTCTTCAATGGATTTGCTGTCAGTAATTTATTCTTTTTCAACTACGTAAAGTAGTTGTCTAATGTTTAAATAGCATTCAATTCTTTTAATAATTGATCAGGTGTCTTAAATCCAACAATCTTTTTAATAATGTTAAAGTTTTCATCTAGCACTACTAGAGTAGGATAGCCTGGAACTTGAAAGAATGAGGCTAGTTCATGACGTGAATTACGACCTCTTTTGTTAGGGTTGTGATCTGGGTTTCCCCATGATTTTCCTTGGAATTCGATTGCTCCTGCACCTTCTGCATTAAACTTCACAGGATGGAATTTTTCTAGAAGTACAGATTGCACATCTGCATCCGTGAAGGTTCTTGCGTCCATCATTTTACAAGGTCCACACCAATCTGTATAAACGTCAACTAGCACTTTTTTCTTTGATTTCTTTACAGCTGCTTCTATCTCGCCCATATCTAACCAACTGACGTCTCCAGTTGTATGCTTTTCGATTGGAGTTGCAGAACTCGCGACAACCGTTGGAGTTACGGAAGATTTAGATACTTCTACATTGTCGGCACTTGTTTGCTGCTTACAAGAGGTAATGGAGAAACCTAAAGCTATAATCAAGCTAAATAAGCTAAATTTTTTCATCGTCTTTTTTTGTTTTCAAATATATAATTAATAGCCACTCTGGAAATAGTTATATAGAGATATTAAATAAACTTTAACCAGTTAAGGTATGAGTAGTGTTTTTGACTAGTTTTATTATCAATTGTTTTTTTCTATTTTGCATATCGTACAAATTTTACCAATCCAACAAAAAATTATATGGGATCAAGACGTAAGTTTATTAAGCAATCCACAGCTGCTGGTCTAGGTAGCTTGTTTTTGGGAAGTCACCTTCTTAGTTGCAATGATTCAGGGATAAAAGGCGCTCAAAGTACGGTGCAAGCTGCCATTGAGAATGGGTTTTCAATAGACCAATTTGGAATACAGTTATGGACTGTCCGAGATTTTATGCAAGAGGATCCAAAAGGAACTTTGAAGCAATTAGGAGAATATGGATACAAGCAAATTGAGAGTTTTCAAGGAGATCAAGGAGTATTTTGGGGCATGGACCCCGCAGATTTTAAAAATTATCTTTCAGATCAAGATATGAAGTGTATTGCAACGCATTGCGATTCCAATTATGCACTTGATGAGTCAAAAAGAGATGAGTTTAAAAAGTTGGTGGACGATGCCGCATCTATAGGCATTGAATATTTGGTGAATCCATATCTAGGAGGATTGAAGACGATCGATGAATTTAAATCAGTAGCTGCGCAATTTAATGTGCTTGGCGAAATCGCAAAAGCTTCTGGTCTGAGATATGCATATCATAATCATCATTACAGTTTTACCCAGATTGAGGGGATTTATCCTCAAGATATCATGATGAGCGAATCAGATGCTGATCTCGTAGATTTTGAGATGGATTTTTATTGGGTGGTTACAGCAAAAGAAGATCCCATCGCTTGGTTAAATAAGTATCCAGGAAGATTTACGTTATGTCATATCAAAGATCGTTACAAACCTGCTAAAGTAGCGGAGTTGGAAAATGAAGAGACCTCAGAGGGTGGATGGCCTATGAATGTTTCTTGTGTTTTGGGAGAAGGTCAAATTGATTTTGATGAAATCTTGAAGGTCGCAGATAAACAAGGTATGAAAAAATGGCTTGTGGAGCAGGAGCGATATGATGATATGACCTCAATGGAAGCTGCTGAAAAAGATGCGGACTTTATGGAAAAATATGTAGCCTAATTTATTAGAATTTTGATAAAATCAACGTATATGAAATCATTTGTACTTGTCTTTATAAGCTTAGTTGTTTTCTCTTGCACAGATGGTGTAACAGAAAGCACAAATAGCAAAGAATCGGAAATAAGCTTAGATTTTACTGAGAAAACGATCGCGAATATACATTCAGCCTATGATGAAGGAACACTTACAGCTGAAAAAGTGGTAAAAGAATACTTGGACCAAATTGAGTCAATAGATCGCAGTGGACCAGAACTCAATTCAATAATTGCTGTGAATCCTGATGCTCTAGAAATCGCAAAAGCGCTTGATTCAGATTGGAAAGCGGGCAATAAGAAAGGGCCACTTCATGGAATACCAATACTTCTAAAAGATAATATCGATACACATGATAAGATGCCAACAACAGCTGGATCATTGGCATTGAAGAATTCGTTTCCTTCAAAAGATGCATTTCTAGTTGAGAGGCTACGAGAAGCTGGAGCAATCATCTTAGGTAAAGCCAATTTGTCTGAGTGGGCAAACTTCAGAGGTGAACTATCTTCAAGTGGATGGAGCGCGGTTGGAGGTCAAGTCAAAAACCCTTATGATATTACAAGAAACCCATGTGGATCGAGTTCTGGCTCTGGCGTTGCGGTATCTGCCAATTTGACAATGCTTGCTATTGGTACGGAAACTAATGGTTCTATAGTATGCCCTTCTAGTTTGAATGGTATCGTGGGAATTAAGCCAACAGTTGGTTTAATCAGTCGATCTGGCATTATTCCGATATCTTTTACTCAAGATACTCCAGGACCGATGGCAAGGACGGTAACTGATGCAGCCATTTGTTTGGGAACGTTGATTGGGGTGGACCCCAAAGATTCTAAAACCGCTATTTCTGAAGGTAAAGCTCTAGCAGATTACACGCCTTTCCTGAAAAAAGATGGAATGGTAGGAAAAAGGATCGGATTCTATACTGGGCCAATCGGTACTAATTTTAAGGTAGATGAATTAATGAACAAAAATATCGAACTTTTAAAAGAAATGGGAGCTGAGATTATAGAAATAAATGAGATAGCACCTCCTGAGACAGGTTCGTTATCATTTCAAGTAATGCTGTATGAATACAAAGACGGACTCAATCATTATTTTGCCTCTTTAGGCGAAGAATCGCCGATTAAGAGCCTTGACGACTTGATAACATTCAATAGAAATGCTCCAGAAGAAATGGAATTCTATAATCAGAAATACTTGGAGATGGCCAATGAGATGGAGTCACTTGATTCCGAAGGTTATATCGAAACACTGGAAGCGCTCAGAAGATCAAGTCAAGACGAGGGAATTGATCGCGTAATGGATCTACATAATTTAGATGCGATTGTTTCTCCCACAGGGACTCCTGCGTGGAAAACGGATCATGTGATCGGAGATCATTATCAGTTGAGTAGTTCATCACCTGCTGCACAATCGGGATATCCCAATGTTACAGTGCCAATGGGTTACGTAGCTGGATTACCTGTCGGTATTTCGTTTTTCGGTCGTGCTTGGTCTGAACCTGTGTTGATTGAAATTGCTTATGCATATGAACAAGCTTCGCAACATAGACAAGCACCTGAGTTCTTATCGGAAGCATTCTAAGAAAATTGCCAAATTATGATTGATTACTTAAAGTAAGTTTCCACAGCATGATTGGCGGCTCTAGCTGCAAGTGCCATAAATGTAAGAGATGGATTTTGTGTTCCTGTGGAAGTCATGCAAGATCCATCAGTCACATATATATTTCTACAGGTATGTATTTGGCTATTCTTATTTACAACGGAGTTTGTCGGATCACTTCCCATTCGCACTCCACCCATGTGATGAACATCAAGTCCTGGAGCTTGTCCCGAATCAATTTTTCTAATGTTTGAGAAACCTGCTTTTTGAAACATCTCTTGCATTTCTTGATAGAAATCTTCCATCATTTTTTGATCGTTGTTGTCGTAGTCTACATTGATCACAAGTTGGGGAATTCCGTACTTGTCAGTCAAAGAAGGGTGTAATCGCACTTGATTTTCAAATTTTGGGATTGTTTCGCCCATCATCATAGCATCAATTTGCCATGGGCCAAAATTCTTAGCCTTGGTCATCTTCTTGAGTAGATCTTCTCCTACGCTTGTTGTCTCTTCAATGTAAGTTCTATAGGCATAAAATGCGACAGCGTAGCCTCGTTTGAAATCCTCGTTAAGGCTATGAATATTCTTCCAACGGGGCATATAAGCATTGGTCATGGATCGACCGTCGATGACTCGATCTTTAAAAGCTTCTGTTTCGGCTACTAGTCTAGCTCGATAATTGTGAAATGCCATATATTTTCCAAGCAGTTGATGGTCATTACCAATTCCTGCGGGAAATCTGGGAGATTTTGAATTCATCAAAATCATATTGGTATTAAGGGTGCCAGCATTCATAAAGATAACCTCTGCAAGAATTTGGGAACGTTCTCTGGTTTCACGATTAATAATCTCAACTCCAATTGCTTTCTCTTGGCTCTCGTCGTAGATAATATGCGATACGATACTGTCCGCTTGAATTGTAAGATTTCCCGTTCTTTTGGCCCAAGGGATGGTCGAAGAATTAGCACTAAAGTAACCTCCAAAAGGACAACCTCTTTCACATATTACTCGATGTTGACAAGTTCCCCGACCTTGTTGTCGATGAATATCCTTCACTTCAGTTAAGTGGGCGCAACGTCCGTAGATCACATGCCGATCATCATAGTTTTCGCTGATAGTTTTTTTGAAATGCTGTTCAACGACATTCATACCGATTGACCTTAAAAACTTGCCATCCGGTAAAGTCTCTAAACCATCATATTCACCCGATACACCAATGAAGTCTTCCACTTTATCATACCATGGTGCTATATCTTGATAGTTGATTGGCCACGGTGTCGCAAAATCATCTTGCACTGGTCCATCAAAGTCGTGCTGACTCCAGCGCTGAACTTGCCGAGCCCACAGAAGTGATTTTCCTCCAACCTGATAACCTCGAATCCAACTAAAAGGTTTTTCTTGCACGTATTCTTGCTCTTCGTCTTTGGTGAAAAAATGCTTGGAACCTTCGTAATAGTTGTAGCACTGCGAAGCTATTGGATTTTCTTCAAGTTCTTTATCAGAAATTCGACCACGATGCTCACTGTCCCAGGGGAACTGAGATGCAGTAGGGTAATCTTGTAGGTGAACTACATTTGGACCACGATCTATCATCACCGTGTTGATCCCTTGATCGCATAACTCTTTAGCGACCCAACTTCCACTGAGCCCTGCACCAACAACAATTGCTTCATATTTTGCTGCCATTTCTATTCTTCGTCTACGTTTAAATCTGCGATTGAAAAATTACCATCAAATCTTCCCGGAGCCATTTCATAGAATCTATATTTTTTCTGAAAATACTCTGTGGTCTTCAGGTAGAATAGGTTTTCTTGCTTTAGAGTGTGATATAGATTATGAATATACAATGCTGGACTTTCAGGTTGATCAATCGAGATCTCTAATGTATTTAGTTTTTCAAGGAAGGAAGTGATTATTGTAGCATCAGCTTCTAGAAAACCTAAGTTCGTTTTCTCTTTAAAATAGTCATTAAAGTACTTGTAACCTTGCTGAAATTGCTCCTGACTTTTCTCATTTTGTAGATCATTCACTTGTTTCATGATGAAAGGGAGTGCTGTGTGATTTGCCAATTCCGGAATCTGCTGAATAGGTAGAATCGAGCGAGATAATTTGTCGAGTATTCTAAGATGATCAGTATTGAAATTTAGCCTTGAGAGGTTAAGATTTTTGATTGCCTGGTACGGATCAGTACACGAGTAAAGCACACCTGTCCCTAGGCTAAAAATCACAATATTTCGAACAGCCTCTCTTCTTTTCATTTTTTGGAAAACGCTAAATAAAGTGTTTAATTATCTTTTTACCGTGACATCCCCCTGAAGTAGTTCTTCAGAACCATCAGGAAGTACAATTTTTGCGTACCAAGCAAAAACACCTGCTTTTGTCGGTCGACCATTGAAGTTTCCATCCCATCCTTCAGAAGGATCATTTGGAAGAATATCATTTTTTTGAAAAACTTTGTTTCCCCATCGATCAAAAATCGCAAATTCTTCGATAGCGCTTTCTGCTGCAAAGTTGTTTGAACTGAGGAAGAACACTTCGTTAACTCCATCGCCATCAGGTGAAAAGATATTTGGTGTGTAAATCTTGAACTCTACAATAATACGCACAATAACTGATTGTGTTGATGAGCAGCCATAGTTGTCGATGATTGTAATTGTAAATTCTGTATCTTCCGAAAGACCCGAAACCAAAGGATTCAAACAGTCGCTACAGCTAAGGTATGAGGATGGATCCCACTGAATTGATGCTATATCTTCAAGATCGAGATTTGTGAATGCTTCTAGTTGAAGATCTGTCCCTGTAGAAATGGTAAGTTCTGATACTAATTCCAGATCGATTAATATGGGTTCTATAATATCAATCGTAAAAATTGAATCACAACCAACATCGTCTTGAATTACAACGCTGTAGCTTCCTGGATCTAAATTGTTTGGGTCAACAGCTTCGTTGGCCGTATTGAAAATTTCTACTTGATAAGGTTCAGTCCACCCTGAAATATTGATTATATCTGCCGCACCCAGATCTCCATAACACAGAGGTTGCTCAAGATTAACGTCGTAAGCTAGATTATTTAAAAACTCAAAGACTTCTATTTCTGTAGAGCTACTACAGCCATTAATTGGGTTTGTAACTGTCACATAGTAAAGTCCAGGGATTGCGGTCACCAGAAAGTCTTCATTTGACATCATCCCCTTCGGTCCAGACCAATCATACAATGCGTCAGTAATATTTACGTCCACAAAAAGCGCAAGAGGTTCTTTAATGCAGGAAAATCCTCGATCTTCTGCACTAATAATCGGTGTGATTGTGTCAATGTCAATGTTGAACGCTTGAGAGTTTTCACATCCATTTTCGAAAACAACGGTGATGTTTCCAGACAAAATTGATGAAGTTGTGAACTCAGTGTCATTCTGCTGAGTAAGCCCATCGACTCCTATGATTTCTAAGTAAGGATCCGCCACATCGATGGCTATTGTAGCTTCTGTATTTAGGCAATTGATATTGGTATTTGTGACGTTGATTGGATAAATTGTAAAATCTTGGATAATATTTAGATCTTCACTAGTAATACATCCGGTCGACGAATCTACTAAATGAAGTTCGAAATCAGTTGAAGTGTCGTCTAAATCTATTACGTTGCTCCAGATTGTATCTGTACCTGAAGTCCAATAGATTTCTACATTAGGTTGATTGTTTATTTGTAATGCAGTATCCGGTGTGAAACAGTTTAGCGTTATATCTGCTAATCCCAACATGTCAGGTGCTGTGAAATTGGAGGGAACTTCGATGCTTGATTCGGACGTGCATCCGTTAGTTCCTTCGACTATTACCGTGTAATTGCTTGCTTGATCTACACTGATACTCAGGTCAGTAATGTCAAGAACTCCAGCACCTTGGACATCTTGTATTGTAATCCCATTATTAGTGTTTACGGTGACAATAGCACTAGTGTTTTCGCAATTGATAGTATCACTTGAAAGGCTAAAAACTGGTTCTTGGAGATCAGCGCTAATAAGAACAGAGTCTATTGAGGAACATCCATTTTGTGTGGTTGCAGTGCATATATAATAGCCGGCTTCATCTACAGTTAAATTCTTTGCATCACTATCAAAGCCATTTGGGCCCACCCAAACAAATGTTGTATTCGCGATATTACTTTCTATTTCAATATTAGCTGTTGGTGAGTTACAACTTATCGAATCAAAAGCAATGGAGATATTTGGAAAGTTTTGGCTTGCAAATAATTCGATGCTGTCAGATTCTACACATCCATTATCATGGGTGATTTCAATATAGTAAATTCCAGCCGTAGATGATTCGATGGTATCATTCGTTGAAGTCGATCCACTTGGCAATTCCCAAGTTACAGTGATCAAAGAATCGCTAGACACAAAAACGACTCCTTCACCATCAATACAGTCGATGGTATCAGTAGCTAAATCATAAAGATTTAATTCAAAATCTTCAAGGACTAAAATGCTGTCGCTTGTAATACAGCCTTTCAGACTAACAATATCTATTTGATAAAGACCTGCTTCTTCAATTTGTAAAGAGCTTTCATTTCCAAGAATACTATCTTGATACCAAATTATCTCACTAAAAGGAGAGTTTACAGCAACTGTGATTGAGTCAATAGAATTAGCGCAAGATATTGTTGGGCTTTCACCCAAAGTATAGTCTAGATTACTGCCTTGGCTACTGACCTGCACTGAATCATAAAATGTACAACCGTTAGAATACTCCATTTTGATAAGGTAGTATCCGATCTCATCTACATAGACTGTGTCCGATTGACTTAAAGGATTACCGTTTGGATCAAACCAAGTAATGTCATTAGGCGGAAACATTGCTGAGAATACTAATTCTGCAGAATCACCAGTACAAGTGAGTTCTTCAGGTGGCGGTAAATCATAGCTGGGAGTTATACTGTTATTACTTATTTGGAAAGGTACAACAGTTGTGCAATTAAAGCTATTGGTGATTTCCAAGTAGTAGATGCCTGGAGTATCATATACTGCAAATCCTATCTGCGAATTATCAGCCGATCCTTGCCAGAAGTAGGTATTTCCGCTATCGTTGTTGGTTGAAAAAATAGTAACCTCACTATTATTACAGGTTATAGTAAAATCTCCAAAGACACTCGCAACTGGGGGTTCTGTAGATCCGTTAATCGTTGATGTTAATTTTTTTGTACAGCCGTTACTATCTGTGATTGTTACTGAGTAGAGTCCACTAGAACTTCCAATTACAGATGAACTTGTTGTTGACCCTTCAATAGTCCCGCCAAATTGTGCTTGCCATTCGTACGTATAATTTGCGTCAGAAGGAGTAACAGACAGATCTATGAGTGGGTTATCACAATTGAGTGAATTGCTAGTAGGCAATGTACCCAGAACTTCTGAAATTGTTACGTCAAATGAGGCTTGATCTTCACATAGTTCGTTAAATTCTATATCATCTAAGGCAAAATCATTGCCGCCAGTCGCTAGGTTTTGATTTGTAATACAAATCGTTGCAATGGTATTTGAGCCTGAATTCCAAATTGTTGTGAAATTTTCCCAGAGACAAGTTGTTGCAGTTAAATTGAAGTCAGAACCGATTAAAGTTCCGTTGATGGAAAACTGCAGAATAGCAGGCGAACTTGCTATAACGGAAGTAGCCCAAGCTGAAAAAAGGTAAATAGTTCCAGGAATGACAGTGATATCTTGGCACCAAATATCGACCGCATTAGAAGATCCATTAACAATCATCATATTTCCAGACCCTGTAGTGTGATCAGTGCAAGGTTGAAAGCCTGTGTGTGTATTGGCAGCATTCGTATTAATAGTGTACATGCCTTCACACTGCAAGATTCCCGTTGGATTGCTAGGGCAAAAATCCTCTCCCAATAGATAATCAGTCGTGAAACCTGTATTTCCAGCGCTAAAATCTCCGTTGACTACGAGATTGTTGAAGGTCTGACCGTAAGCAAACAAGGTATAGGTTGTATTAGCTGTTGCTAGGTCACTAGTGACAAGCTGATCGTCTGAAAAGCCATTGGAGCCAGACCATTCAAACGATAAATATGATCCTCCAATATCACCAATTAAGTCTATGAGTTCTGGATCGCATATCGTCAGATCTGCAGGAACGTCAATAGTTAGATCGCATTGTGCATTCAACTGCGGATTCGTTACAATAGATAAAACAGCAACAAAAAGGATGTTTCTAAGACAAGTTAGCTTCAATTTCACACGCTAAAAATAAACAAATTGAATTGTTTAATGCAAAAAATGACGGTTTTAGAATAACTAGGATGTGTAGAGGCTTATGAATGCAAAAGTTGGAGAGTGTAGTTATCGTATCCAAAGTTCTCTCCTTCCTAGATGTTTTTTATAAAAATAATAGTGTTTAGGCACATGTGATTTGCTTTTAGTCGAGCATTTGAGTTTCATGCACAATAAAGTGTGACAGAAAAATTTGTAGGTACCATGCAGCACATTTGATTATAAAGCATAGTAATTATGATATAAACTAAACAACTAAGCAATAATTCTATTTAGTAGTATATAACTGTTCGTATACTGACGAATTAAGTTGAATCTCAATTAATGAAAATATTACAATATTTCTTGTTTCTTTCTGCCTTTGCGCTAGTAGTTTCTGCATGCGAAAAAAACTACGATGAAACCCAAATTGTAACAACGGAGGAAAATTCAAAGGAATTACCGACAGCGCGAATTACTGGTCAAGTGCGTAATATGAAGAATGAAACGGTATCTAGCGCAATAGTTCATGTCCTTCATAATCTCAGCGTACACGATGTATATACCGATGAGGATGGATGGTATGAAGTGAATTTGCCTTTGGATCACAGCACAGTCAGATTGCAGGCAGAAGCTGGTAGTTATTCAAATGCAAATATTGTGATTCAACACCTTCTAGAAGATGATTTAGTTCAAGACCTTTATTTAGCGCAAGCTGGAGATATGCCATTTGACTACCAGAATTCTACTGTGATTACTGATTCTCTGCGGACCATATCTGGTTTTATTGAATATGCTGATGGAAATCCTGTCGTCGGAGAAGTAATTTTCTTAGTAGACTATTCATTGTACGATATTTCTACCTACGCAGTAAGCGATAAGAATGGATATTTTTCAATTGCTGTAAAACCATTTCAAGACAAAACGCTAATCGTAACTGGAGCTTGTTCTGATCTTGAACCAATCATTGAAGATTTTTCAGTATTAGACGAAAACCTTGATTTAGGTACATTGATTCTAGGATATCCAGTAGCTGACAAAGTTATGTTCGGAGGCTTTATTACTGATTGTAATACCTCTGAACCTTTGCCTTTTGGTAAAGTGACGGTGACAATTGGTGAAAAAACGGTGAAGGGTGCTATTGTGTCGGGCGAATACTCCGTAGTTGTTCCAAACTGCATGGGATCGACTTGTTATGATTTACGTATTGAAAGTCCGCTTCTCGTCGATGGTGCAATTCAACTCTCCTGTGAAGATTTCTCTGGTCTTGAGGTAAATAAAGATTATGAACTCTGCGGAGATCCCATTGTTTACGATGGCTCAATTGATTTAGAAATCGATGGAGTTTCCTTTTATTATAGTAACGTAATAGCAACGGTAGAAGGTGCGAATTGGAAAGTACAAGCTTACGACGAACAAAATTTTGAACAGATAGAGTTTTTGTTCTCTTCTCAAGGCCTTGGAGAGCACGAAGTTATTTCATTCGGAATTTCAGATTTGAATGCTCAGCCGATGTTTAGTTTAATAACCGATGAGTCAAAATTACAGGCAGAGATAATCGAAAATACGGTGAACTTGGCAGGTTACATGTCAGGGTATGTTTTAGACAACACATCAGTTCAAGTTCCTATCAGCGGTAGTTTTCAAATAAAAATCTAAACGCGACAAAGCACTAACTATACATAAATATGAATCTAAAGAAAATCATTAGTGGTTGTAAGAAGCAAGATCCTCAGAGTAGGGCTGCACTTTACAACTTGTATGCTGATGATATGATGAATATTTGTAGTCGATACACGGTAGATAAAAACACAGCTGAAGACGTTTTTCAGGATAGTTTTTTGCGTATCTTTCAAAAGATCGATCAATTCGACGAACGAAAAGGAGCAATTGGGGCATGGATGGCGAGAATTACCGTTAATCAATCTCTTATGGCTATTCGGAAACAGAAGCGAATAGATTACGTTGAAGAGTTTTCCCCAGTGCTTGAGCCAATAACAGAAAATACAGTAGAGGATTCTTTATCTGCGCAAGAAATTCTGGAAATGGTCAATGGTTTACCCGAAGGATATAGGATAATATTTAACCTATATGTTGTTGAAGGTTATTATCATAATGAGATAAGTGACATGTTGAATATTTCGGCTTCTACATCGCGGTCTCAGTTAGCAAGAGCGAAAGCCTTGCTAAGAAAATTGTTTAAAAAAAGTGAAAATTTGAGAGTATATGAGCAGTCGAGATGAGGAAAAAATCAAGGAAATGCTTAAGTCTGTTCGCCCAGACTATAATAAGGCTGCCCTCTGGGATCAGTTAGAGGATAAGTTGCCTCATACTGAAAAGAATCGTGTACGATCTGTGTGGTTGTTTTTATTGATTGGATTATTGTTAGGAGTAGGTTTATCTTATACTTATATCCAGTTTAATTCTGAATCAACAGCTATAGCTCAAGGAGAAGAAATGGGCTCGGGAGCCCAAAATGCTATAATTCCAAACGATTTGAGTAATTTAAATAATAACACAGAAGTTCTTGATCAGAAAGTAAGAAATACGCAGGAAATAGCGGATAGTAATGATGAAGAAAGCTACGAAGTTTATCTTGAAAGTTCTTCAAATAATAAAACATCCGTACTTGTAGAAAATATAGTCAATCAATCAGCGCCTCAGTTTCCTTCATCTAATTTAAGTTCAGGTTCTAGTACTGCTAATGTATCGCTTGAGTTGAACAAGGACAGTAAGGAGTCTACTATCAATAGGAATTTTGATCAACGTGAAAGTCAAGTTGACGCTGATAAATACGCACAGGAAGTAAGAGTTAGGGATTACAGTGGAGTAATGAATAAAGTGCAATCGGATGTAGGCTTAGATATAGGTTTTGAAGAGTCCGTTGTCCACATTTATGAGTCTTTGCCAATTATAGGGATTGACTTATTAGCTTCAAATACTACTGTTCCTGATTTCAAGCATTCGCCCATTCTTACAGAAAAGCTAATTTCGAAAGCAAGTAGAAATTTCATTTCAGTACAAACTACAAGTTCTATGTTATTCAATAGATCAGATTACAGTTCAACTTCTCAAGAATGGAATTCTACAGTGAATGAAGCTGTTAGACCGGTTTGGAACCAAAGTATAAATGTTAATTATGAGCGAGCGATAGGCGAAGGTTGGTATACCACTCTTGGTGTACGAACAAACATCTTCACTGAACGCCTTGAAACTGTGGTGGAAAATGCACATCAACCAGATGTTCATTATTCTGATACAGCGTTTTACTATCAATTCGATAATGGAATTATCAACTATTATGGCGGTGATGCTGAATATCAAGATAAGGAAGTTAGAAGGGTAGGGCAATACAATCAAAGTGTTTCAATTGGTGCTCAAATTGGCATTAAATGCATAAAGTCTTGGAAAAAATGGAGTTTAGCTCCAGAACTTGGATTTTATGCAATGCCTTACAGTTTCACAAGTGGAAAGACCTTGAGTTCTGAACTTGATATTGTAGAAAGAAGCTTGAATTACCGAGGCTTCTATGGAGTTCAAGGACAGATTGCGATGGAATATCAAGTAAATTCAAGATACCGTATTTTTGGAGGAATTACTTATCAATCTGATTTGTCAAACCGTTTGAAATCGCAATCACAGATTCTGGCAACTTCAGGTTTGACATTAGGAACGAGAGTAAGCTTATAAACATCATCTATTCAAAGACTTCAATTGCAGAGCGAAATGTGTTTGCATGGGCTTCAACAATATCTTTCAAACGTTCCGAATATCCTCCTCCCATCGAAACGGCGATAGGAATTTGGAATTTCGAGGCTGTTTGAAAAACAATTTCATCCCTTTTTCGACAACCGTCTAGCGTCATCGAAAGCCTACCAAGCTTATCTGTCTCCAATACATCGACTCCACTGAGGTATAAAATGATATCAGGTTTATGTTTATTGATTAAACCTGGAATTGTCTCTTTCAGAGTTTTTAGAAATAGCTCATCTTCGGTTTTGTCAGGAAGTCCGATATCTAGGTCAGAGCGTTCTTTTTTTGTCGGATAGTTTTTAGCACCATGCATAGAAAATGTAAAGACTCTACTGTCTTTTTCAAAAATCTTAGCAGTTCCATTACCTTGATGAACGTCAAGATCAACAATCAGAATCCGTTTTACAATTCTTTGATGGAGTAGGTAGTTTGAAGCAATTGCAAAATCATTGAAAACGCAGAATCCTTCACCTCTGTCGGCAAAAGAATGGTGTGTTCCGCCTGCTACATTCATTGCGCATCCATTATCCAGCGCATACAAAGCGCAGTCAATCGTTCCTTGTGCAATATGACGACCTCTTTGCACAAGTGCATCCGTCATTGGGAATCCAATTTTGCGTATTTCCTTCCTGCTAAGCGTCTGGCCTTGAAGTTTTTCCCAAAACTCTTTATTGTGGGTCAATAGAATGGTTTCTTCGTCTAGTGCCTCTGGATGAAAAAAATGCTTCTCTGTTATACTACCCTCATAAATCAACTGTTCAGGAATCAATTCGTATTTCATCATAGGAAATCGATGACCTTCCGGGAGTTGATATTTATAAACTGGGGAGTAAGCGATCTTGATCATAGTTGAATATACATGCGCTGTATTAACAAATTAAATTAGTGGAGGGTTTTGCTGTACATTTGATATTGTTTATAATATCTAGTATATCATGGTACGGTGCTTCTAAATAATTGATATGTAACTAGTTGTGAAGTGTGTTTTCACGAAAAGAACCTTCAGTTAGCTGCATAATCGGGCATTTGTACATCTCCTTATTTTCTTTGAAATAATAGATTTGGTAGATGTACTTCATCGATTTGTAATTGAGTTTATATTGAGTGAACTAACATGGTACGCTATTCGTAAGATACTGTTTAGTAGGCATTTAGGTTTTTAAAGATCTTCTAGTTTTGCCCTGTTCTTCTTGTTAAAGCATCTTAGATTAGTACCTCATTTTCATTATTACCTTTGTGTTGCTGCTTACGTTTTTTTACGGGGTAAAACTTGTAGTACGCTATCTTTAATATGTTGAATTATAGTACTTTGTGTATAAGCAGACAATTGTGTCCTAAGCCGTGTTTCATGTTTCTTCACCGTCAAATGACAAACTCCAACGGAATTGAACCGCAAGTACTCGAATGATCATTACAACAACAATAGAAATGACCATATTCAAATTGTCAAATGAACTAAGCTTTTCAAGTAGCAAATAAACAACTCCTCCTGCTAAGCATGCTGTTGCATAGATTTCCTTTCGAAAAATCAATGGAACAACATTGCAGAGTACATCGCGAATGACACCTCCAAAAACAGCTGATATAATTCCCATCAACAATGCTACTAGTGGAGAAAGTCCCAATTCTAGCGTTTTGTTGATTCCGTGAATTGTGAAAAGTCCGATTCCGATTGTGTCAAAAAGAAACATCGAATGTGGGAGTTTTAGTATTTGCTTTTTGAAAAGGTAGCTGAAAGGGGTGGCAATGACAATTACATAGATATATACATTGTTTGTCATCCATCCTACGGGGGTCGATCCGATAAGAAGATCGCGAAGTGTTCCACCACCTATTGCAGTTACCATTCCAATGACAGTAGCTCCAACGACATCAAATTTCTTATAGCTTGCAGCTAAGACTCCAGAAATTGCAAAGACGAGGGTACCAATTATTTCTAACAAGTAGATAATATTCATTTTCGAAGATTTTATCTTGTTTGACGGAGAGTCTTATGACTGCAAGTCATTAATATCTAAATTTTTCAGGTTCTTACCACTTAGTTGATCGAGATACTTAGACTTTATTATGGAGTTATTATCATGTAAAATTTCTATAATTCCTAAGTGCTCAAGCTCTTGGATGAGACCACGAGCTTTGGGGTCCACTAATTTTATATTTATTATTGAAGACATTCGTGTTGGATTATGAGTACTTGAATAAGGTGATTTGTAATACTAACGAATCAACGTTATGTCACCTTGAATAAGTCGTGTTTCGTCAGCTTGATTTGGATTGCTAGAAGGGATCGAAAGAACGCCGTGGAAAACATAAACACCTGGCTTACAGGTTTGTCCTCGGTGAGTGCCATCCCAACCGTCATTTGTATTGTTCGATTGTAGTTGTTCACCACTAAACATTAGATTACCCCACCTATCGTATATATGCATTTCATATTCGATGTCTTCATCAGAAAAGATAGAGAAAACATCATTTATACCATCCTGATTAGGACTAAATACATTGGGAATGTAAACTTCGGTTTGTTGTTCAACTCGAAAGGCGATGGTATCCATTTCTACGCAACCAGCTGCGGTTGTTACAGTTAAGAAGTAAGTTATATCATCGGATGGAGAAAACACAGGGTTCGAACAGTCAGTACATGAAATTTCGATGTCAGGTGACCACTCAATTACTGCATCAGATGGAACATCAAGATTAACCTGAACAGATGCACCTTCTTGAATAACTACAAGCTCATTAAGCTGAACAGATACAACTTCGGGATCTGCAATAGTAAAGGTGTTATTTGAAATGCAACCTTCATCCGTAGTTATGTTAAGCGTATGATCGCCCGGAGCTATACTGAAAATTGTATCACCAATCGAAATTGGGACCATTACTTCTCCGTCTAGCGAATACATGTATTCTGCTGACGCCGAACTCAGTCCATTGAAAACGACATATCCGTCTTCCCCTTCGCTACATTCGGGATTTATAATTTCAAGCTCAGAAGTAGTTGCTTCAAATGCGACAATTACATTAACGATTGAATCACAGCCTTCGCTATTTTGAACGGTAAACTGACCAGACGGGTTAGCCTCAGAATATTCTGTGCCTTGAATTGTTATGGTAGAGCCCACGCAGATTGTTTCTAGTACTAGACCTTCCTGAATATCGTAAAAATCAATATTTACAAGAACTGTACTATCACAATTTTGGGCGGAAGCCCCTTCTAGAACAACTATCTGTTCTGGATTTGCTTCAGAGAATTCTACTCCAAAAATCGTAATAGTCTCTCCAGGGCAAACTGTCTCCATAAAAAGACCTTGTGGAATGTTGAAAAAAGAAACATTTACATCGACTATGCTATCACATCCAAATTGATTTACTCCGGGAATAGATTCTGTTCCAGAGCTATTGTTAACGTCATATGTTGTCCCATTCACAATGATTGAGCTGGAAGGGCAGATAGTAGTGTCAATCTGACTAGTACTTGCAAATAGAAAACTCAATTGGATATCCAAGATACTATCGCATCCACTATTGCCTTGAAGAGTATCCAATCCACCTGGATTGTTAATTGAGTAAAATGTCCCATTTATAAGAATGCTATCGTTTGAACAAAGCATTTCGTTAATTGGTGTGATGCTGGCATTCGAGAATTGAAGAGCAACTTCGATAATACTATCACATCCGTTAGCGGCCGCATTATCTAGCATTTCAAAACCTGATGGAAAGTTTTCATCGTAGGTGTTTCCATTCACAACAATAGTCTGCCCGAAACATAATTCTGTATCAATCAAGAGAGTATCTGTTTCATAAAAATTGACCACAATCGTTAGCGTACTATCGCAGCCATATAATCCTGATAGCATCTGAGTGCCGCTAGGTGAATTTATATCGTAGATGGTACCATTGATGTCTATAGATTCGTTTTCGCATATAGTTTCGTTGATCATTGTATTGCTAATCGATCCTACATTGATCTGCAAAGAATCTGAAGCTGAACAAAAGCCATTTGAATAGTATAAATAAACAAGGCTTGTTTCTGTTATTAAAGATCCAGGTTCAATTTCGATACCTTGACCATCCGGTTCTGTGTAATAAGACGCAGTTGTGTCAATCCCATTGCCAGTGATCAATGGCAATGCAAAATCACTACAAGTGGTAACAATCGGTTGGCTGGCAAAACTAGGACTTGCTGTTACTTCTACTGATAGAATAGCCGTATCTTGCTCACAAGTAAAACCATCTCCCACTATGTAGATCACTTCTAGGGTATTTCCAGCTTCTCCTGAAGTCGTCAGTTCGTCACCTATAGATAAACCCGTATCGACATCAAAAAACATTCCACCTGGAGTACCATTGACAAGGTTATTTAAATCCACAATGGTCCCATCGCATACGCTGTTTGAATTGTCCTGCCCAGCATCCACAAAGTCTTCAATCTGGATTGTGAAATAGGCCGTATCTGAACCACAAATGTTTGCTACAGCATAAGCAAATGAAACTTGTGTTTGTCCCATAACTTGGTTCAGGTCAATGGAATCGTTATTGATAGCGCCCGAGCCTTCTAAGTCAAGGAATGTACCTCCCGGTTCGGCATCATTTGAAAGTAGGTTAAGTAAGTCGATAAGGCTTCCCGTGCAAGCAGTTAACGTGTCGCCATTACCTGCAAAAATGTTCTCTTGTATTTCGATGGCAAATTCGAGTTGAGCGAAGCAGGTAAGATTGTTTTCCACTTCACACAGATATTCAGCACTCGTCTGAGACGTAAATACCGTATCTCCCTCTACCAATTGCTGACCTTCAATTGTATAGTAGCAGTTGACCGGTTCACCATTTGACTCGCTAGTGATCTCAGGTAGTATGTAAAAGTCACAAACTGTTACGTCTGGTAAAACATCTAAAACTGGTCCTTGACTTAAATTGATTTCCAAACTAACTTCTGAGGTGCAATTACCAATTGCATCATATATATACAAAGTCTGAGACGATGTTATAGTATCTCCTACTGAAAAGGAGTTACCTCCTCCATTCATTTCCGTAAAATATGCTTGACTTCCCGAAAGGTTGTTTCCAGAAATAGGAGGAAGGATCACCTGACCACATGCTTCCATTACATCAGGCGTGTCTAATTCGGGACTTGGACTGATAATTATCGTAATTGTCACTTCATCAGAACATGTTCCAAGTAGGTCATAAGCGTATAGTATTGTCGAAAAGTCAATGGTGTCGCCAGCATTGTAGGCGTTGCCAAGGCCTCCAGGTAATGTCCAATATTGTGCAAATGGGCTGACGTTATTTCCAGTTATCTCTGGTAATACAAAGTAACCGCATTCCAGAACTGAATTTATTGGATCAATTTCTGGGCTTGGAAAAATTGTGATTTCGAAAAATATTTCATCATTACAGGCACTGTTTTCGTCGTAAACGTAAATAGTTGTGTTAAAATCAATTACTTGATTTTCTAAGAAAATGGAACCCGTTTGTCCTGGGCCTGAATAATAAGCAGGGTTATTTAGATTCAGTCCTTCAATTGGAGGTAAAACATATTCATCACAAGCAAAAACATTTTCAACTGTTTCCAAGATTGGCGGTAAGAATAACGTTATATCAATTTCTATAGCAGACGATTCGCAGCCATTTCCATCGTCAACGGTTGCAAATATGGTTGTGTTGACACCTGTCATAAATGAAGGTCCAATACTAATTGAAAGAGCTTCATCGCTATACCAATTGACATTATTGCCGCTGCCAATTGCAGCTTCGTATTGTGTAAGTTCTATAGTGGCTATTCCCATCTCATTTGTACAGACTTCCAAATCTGCAATGTCGTTGATAGCAGGAGGGTCAACAATATTTATAGAAATGCTTTCTGAAACATCTGTCATACAGCCATCGGAATCAGTAACATCATCTAGTGAAACACTGATTAAGTTAGCAAAACTAGGATTGGCAAAGATGGTATTTGAGGCAGCATCATAGGATGCAATCGGAGTTCCTGGATCAAGACATACATTTATGCTACCCATAGAAGGAGCGCCAGGGAAATTGAATGGAAAAGGAATTCCTCCAAAAGTGATTGTGAAACCAATATCATAAAGTGGAGTTCCACCTGAGATATTCCAATTTATTGTAGTACAATTGGTGCCACAGAGATTCCCACCTCCTGTTAAACTTCCAGTAACCATTGTTCCGCCATCTGTGCTCACTATTACTGACTGAATAGTGTAAGTTTCAGAAGCCGCTTGATTACCACCGCTAATTTTAATATCAAGTGAATTGCCGCTGAGAACAAAACCAGTGCTCGGCGTGATTATTACCGTATTTCCACATAAATAGCCGAAAACTGTAAATGCAGATCCATCTATTGAGTATTCTGCAACTAACTGGTCATGACCCCCATTACAACTGGGTTCAGGAGCTGCAGGAAAATCACATTCCATCCCTGAAGATCCTTGCCAAATAATATCTATAGCTATATTGCCACATACATTTGAAATGTCAATGTCGTTAAATAGGATTTCACTTTGATTATTTCCGCAGTTTAAAGGTGGGTTACTACCTCCGCTACCGCAATTGCAGCAATCAAAACCTTCGATATCGGTTATAGTAAAACTGCCAGTTTGTACACCCCACACGCCCGCATTACCGTCACATTGTCCCGGAGAACCTGCGGCCCAAATAGACCCATCGCTCATCACACCTGTCGTTGAACCGTTTGGCTCATCAAATAACTCTTCGCTAATTATTTGAGCAGAAGCAGCATTGCTTAGACTTACAAGTAGAATAATCCACATGTACTTCCATTTGAAGAAGGTTGGTATCATGAATCTGGTTTAATAGTACAGCTTGCTGTAAAGTTACAGTTTATGACTCTTTTACTCGATTCATTAATGTAAAGACTTTATTAAATGCTGTTATGCTGCGTTTTTTTGCTCTTTTCTAGGCTTTGTTACTCGTTGTTTTTACTTTTGCACGTTCATGAACTTGTAAAAGTTTTGTGGTAGTAGATAGATTTTTTACACAGCAGAGATCTTTTGATTTTCTGATAGAAATGACAACATGCAATTAAGCGAACAAGAAATCGTAAGAAGAGAGAATCTCCAGAAGATTATCGATCTAGGAATCAATCCTTATCCTTCTGAGGAATTTGAAGTGAACATTGATATACCAACTTTAAGAGATGAATATGTTGACGATGAAGATCGTTTTACGGATTTATCTGTAGCTGGGCGATTGATGGGTAAGAGGATTATGGGAAAGGCTTCCTTTGCTGAGTTGTTGACGTCTAGTGGTCGAATTCAGCTGTACATAAGTAGGGATGATATTTGCCCCGACGAGAATAAAGACTTGTACAACAAAATGTTCAAAAAGTATTTGGACATTGGAGATTTTATAGGAGTTAAGGGCTACGCTTTTAGAACTAAAGTTGGTGAGCTTTCCATTCATGTGACACAACTGACAGTCCTATCAAAATCACTTCGTCCGCTTCCAGTCGTAAAACGAGATGAGGAAGGAAAGATTTACGATGCATTTACGGATCCTGAGCAGAGATTTCGCATGAGATATGTAGACTTAGTTGTGAATCCTGAAGTACGTGAAACTTTTGTGAAACGCACTAAAATGTATACTTCGATGAGAGATTTCTTGAATCAGAAGGGCTATCTCGAAGTCGAAACGCCAATTCTACAACCAATTTACGGAGGTGCAGCTGCAAGACCATTCAAGACGCACCATAATTCTTTGGACATGACATTGTACATGAGAATTGCCAATGAGCTTTATCTTAAGCGTCTTATAGTAGGTGGTTATGAAGGAGTATATGAGTTCTCAAAAGATTTTCGAAATGAGGGCATGAGTCGGTTTCATAATCCGGAGTTTACGCAAATCGAATTGTACGTTGCTTACAAAGATTACGAGTGGATGATGAATTTGGTGGAGGAGATGGTAGAAAAGGTAGCTCTTGACACAAATGGCACAACCAAGGTACAAGTAGGAGAAAATCTAATAGATTTCAAGCGTCCTTGGAAGAGATTTACGATGTTTGAAGCGATTGAACACTTCACAAATATTGATATTTCTGAAATGGATGAAGACCAGTTGCGAGCTACAGCTAAGGAGCTTCATGTTCCTGTCGATGAAACGATGGGTAAGGGTAAGTTAATAGATGAGATTTTTGGAGAAACATGCGAGGCAAAACTCATACAACCAACATTCATAACTGACTATCCGATTGAAATGTCTCCATTGGCCAAGAAACACCGAAGTCAAGAAGGACTTGTTGAACGCTTTGAAGCTATTGTCAATGGAAAAGAACTATGTAATTCGTTCTCAGAGTTGAATGATCCGATCGATCAACGCCAGAGATTTGAAAGTCAACTAGAGCTAGGGAAGCGAGGAGATGACGAAGCTATGGTTCTTGATGAGGACTTTCTTAGAGCGCTTGAATTTGGAATGCCTCCTACGGCGGGACTTGGTATCGGTATGGATCGATTAGCGATGATTATGACAAATAGTAATTCGATTCAAGATGTTTTATTTTTTCCACAGATGAAACATAAGAACGAAGAAAATGGTGAGGCAGCAGAAGGAGAGGAATAGCTTTTAATACTGTAAAATAGAAATATCAAGGCATGCAATTTTTAATTGTGTGCTTTTTTTTGGTTCTTAAACCAATTTCATGTCTTTGGAATTTACAATCAAAGTACTTTTCACAAATGACAATTCGGATTAATAGTAATCCTGTGAAACGGCTTTATCCTTTTAATAGCTTAATAAACTTCAATAATTAGATTATTCTTACGATCTTGTATGATCTTGATCGAGTAACTACTTAATGTTTATTGCTCTGCTATTATATCTAAAGTATTATTATGAAACAATATTGGACAATTGCCTGCTTTCTTCTATTCTGCTCGTTGGGATTTACCCAAGTTACATTTTCGGAAGATATCGCGGATATTATTTACAATAATTGTACGAATTGTCATCGAACTGGTGAGATTGGACCGATGCCGTTCACCAATTACGAAGAGGTAAAAGATTGGGGAACTATGATTAAGTACGTGACTGAAATTGGTTATATGCCGCCTTGGTCTCCAAATCCAGAATATAAGCATTTACTGAACGAACGCGTATTGACGGATGAGCAAAAATCTAAGATATCTTCTTGGGTGGATAATGGAATGCCTGAAGGTAATCCTCAAAACGAACCAGATTTACCCGCTTTCCCGACAGGTTCACAGATCGGATCGCCGGATGTAGTGCTTCAAATGGCTCAATCACATACGGTAATTGGTGACAATAAAGATGAGTACTATGTTTTTGTCTTACCCACTGACTTTACTGAAGACAAAGAGATTGCATGTATCGAGTTTCGTCCTGATAATAAACGCGCAGTTCATCATGTATTAATAGGTTACGACGTGACTGGACAAGCTGCAGCGCGAGATGCCCAGACTCCAGAGTATGGTTATTCATCTTTTGGCGATTTTGGAGTTGCTAGTGCAGAGTTCCTTTCTTGGACATACGTTCCTGGAGATATGCCTCTTGTTTTTCCTGAAGGAATTGGAGAAGTAATTCCTGCTGGTGCAGATTTACTTATTCAAGTTCATTATGCACCGCTACCTACGGATGAGGTTGACAAATCTTCTGTAAATATATTTTTTAAAGGTGAGGACGATTCTATTGAGCGTCCAGTCATTACAGGTTGGGTTCTTCCCAATAATTTGCCCGGAGGATTTGCAAGTTTTATCCTTCCTCCAAACGAGGTTACCGAGTTTACAGCTCTTAATTTCGATGGATGGAGTAGTAGTGGCTCTGGAGTTAATTACGACGTTAGCCTAGTAAGCGTCCAACCGCACGGACATCTATTGGCAAAGGCATTTGAAGTCTTCGCTGTAACTCCACAAAATGATACAATCAATATAGTTCAGATTCCAGAATACGATTTCAATTGGCAAGGAGCTTACACTATGCCTAAACTTCTGCCGGTTCCAGCTAACTCAACTTGGTACACGAAAGCTGTTTATGACAATACGGTTGATAACCCTTACAATCCTAGCAATCCACCAAAATTTGCATTTTGGGGAGAAGGTACTGAAGACGAAATGCTTGTCAATTTCTTCAATTTTGTTGTTTATCAAGAGGGTGATGAAAATGTTGTGCTTGGAGAAAATATTCTGAATAGCTCTATTGAGGTTGGAGCACTCCAAAATAGTACTTTATTCGCTCCTCATCCCAATCCATCCGATGGTAACTTTAGTCTCTCATTTCATTTGGAGTCCGATATGGAAATCGAAATTTCTCTGCGTGACTTACAAGGAAGAATGATTCAATCTTTGAAACCAAAAATGAGTTATGAAAATGGTTTTCATGAGGTTGAGATTTCTACAATGAATTTAAACAGCGGAGTTTACCTTGTTGAACTTAGAAGCAGTTTTGATCAGATCCAACAAAAAATTGTAATAAGATAGCCTATGAGGTCCACTGTTATTTTGGTTCTTATTTCGACGATGTGTTGTTCTCGGGCTTACGCCCAAATGGGAAATGAAGATATTAGCCATGAGCTATACATCTTCATCCATGAATCATGTAAGATATCTCAATACTATATGCCTTTGTTGGATTCTCTTCATGATCAATATCAAGGGTCAACTCGTTTTATTGGGGTGTTCCCAAATAGTAGTTCAACTCAAGAGGGAATCGATTCTTTTAGGAGTAAGTTTGGAATTGAATTTGAGTTTCTCGTTGATCATGAAAAGGAACTAACAAGGAAGTACGAAGCGACTGTTACACCTGAAATTGTTTTAGTTGAAAAGTCATCAGCTCAGATATCTTATCGTGGAAGGATTGATGATTCTTATTTTCGCGTAGGTAAACGAAAGACAATTAAGCAGACTCAAGAGCTAGTTGAACTTCTTAGTTTAGTTGCTAATGGTGATAAAATCGAGGTGGCTTGGGCTCCTGCCATAGGTTGTTTCATTCAAATGTAATTCCTTAATGACATAACTTCAAGACTGTGATTTTTCGTGGTGAATTGTGCTTCAATTCACGCAACAAGTGCATGATTTTTATCTGAGTAGGGTAACGTCGCCAATCAAAACCTGCTCCTCACCAGAAAAAAGCGTATAAGACATTATATAAGAATACACGCCTTGTTTTGCTGGTTGATTAAGATAGTTTCCGTTCCAATATCCAGCTTCGGAGCCTGATTCAATATCATTAGCTTCGAAGACCATATTTCCCCAACGATCGTAAATACGAAATTCATCCACAGAAGCGACGGACGGGATATATGGCATGCCGAAACTTTGGTTGAGGGGATGATTACTATTTGGAACAAAAACGTTCGGTAGTTGAATATCTCCTTCTAGGATTCTTATCGCTACAGAATCGGTGGCAATACATCCATTTGCATCTGTAATTGTAAGTGTTATCTGATTGTTCTCAACTGCATTTTTGATCAAGGTCAAATCTTCATTATCAATAAATCCATTTAGGTCCTCCCATGAAATACTACCGATATCTGAATCGAGGATGTTTAGGATTGCGTTGATTACAACACTATCATTAAAAAACACCTCAAAATCGTCCCCTAGTTCTATTTCCAAAACATCAGGTTCACCTATTTCAATCGAATCTAGTTCGACAAAGCAACCAAATGCGTCTGTCACCAACAAGCTATAAAATCCAGGTTCTAGACCTTCGATTATTTTTTTAGTCTGCTCAACACCGTCAAGTTCACAAATATATGGACCACTCACATCATTAAAGATCTCAATTGTTAATGATCCATTGCTATTGCCAAAGCATAGAACATCTTCTGGGAATACTGATACATCAGGCTTTGGTAATACTTCAATGTTGACAGTTGTTGTGTTATTTACGCAAGGAACCTGCGAACTTATATTGTAGGTAAATGATTGGATTCCAACTTCAAGAAGATTTGCTTGAAGAACCGAATCGACTACTTGTCCAGCAACTGACCAAACACCACCAACGTCATAGTCAGTAATTAAATCGTACAAATTGATCTCACTCATATCACCTTCACAAAGGACTAAGTTGTCTTTTGCTATTCCACTTTCTCGCTGTTCTTGAATGATTAGTGTACCTATAAATTCTGTTTGACAATTGCTTGGCCAATTATCATCAAGACTGAAAACTACCTGATATGTTCCTGGACTAGATTGATTTATGTCTATTTCTTGCTGACTTAGCAGTAGAGGAGGGTTTTCAAGTCCCGAAATATTATTAATTGAATATGTACCTGCCGTGCTAGAAAAAACAATGAAAGCGGGATTGATGATACCAACACTATTACAAAATACTAACTCCTTCTCGATTCCTGTTGGACAATCGCATTCTTTAATATTGATGGTTATACTATCTGATATAATAGGACAAGATCCACTTCCTCCATTCGTTTGGAAAGTAAGTTGATAAGTTCCCGCTGAAAATCCGTCGAAATTGATTTCATTACCTATTTGTTCAACTCCGTCTAGCTCCCACAATCCATCTAATGTTGGATTTATAATTTCGTCAAGAAAGAGGATGGATCCAAAAGCTTCATTATTGCATAATGTGTCAATTGCGTTAATTTCAAATTCAGCTGGATCTTCAGCAGTGATTGTGAAATTTCCGAAAAAGAAGAAGTCACAGTTACCATCAAAGTAGCTCAACTCCCACATCACCGCACCATCAAATATTGGTAAGGTTATTTCTTCAAATGTTTCGTCTATTTCAAATAGGATTTCGTCTGCATCCATTGTAGAAAATCCTACTGTATATGGAAATGGCCCCGGGAAAATCTGTAAAAATGTGTACGTTGAATCTGCAGTACACACAGTCGGATGTACATCAAAATTAAACACATAATCATCTAGCCAAATAAATGGTATAGGATCAGATACTGTGACGCAGGGTACGTCTAACAAAAGGCCTTCACCCGAGCTTGTGTCAGGTTGAGATATTATCAGACGCATGAAGTAAACCTGACCGGAAATGTAGTTAGCTTGCTGGAAAATAGGATCACCAGTTGAAAATTCAATGAAATCATCTAAAGGAGATATGCTAGATTCATAAGTGTAATATGCTATTTCGTAGATTGAATCATCAAAAGAGTAGTCTTGTAAACTAATACTCGTTGGATTCAATCCATCTCCTTGACAAAGCCGGATGGTATCTGAAACAATTGAACCAAGATCAATATCACAACTGCAGTTAATTGAGTCCACATTGAGACTTGTTGTACAACCATTATTGTCAGTAACTATAATATCATATGATTGATCAGCCTCAACAAGCTCTGAACTGAAGATATTTCCATCAAATGTACCTGAAATCGAAGCAGTAAATGGTGCCTCACCGCCACTAATCTCAAAACCTAAATTATAAAATGATGGATCGCTAGTGCACTCTTGCTCGATATTGAGCACCTTCATACTTTGTAAAAAATCAAATTCTAGAATAAATATACTATCACAAAAAGCATTGCTAAATTGAAACTCATATGCGTAGAGCCCTGCTTCTGAGCTAGAAAATAAAATAGTATCGGACTCTTGGTTAATAACTAGCTCGCTTGGTCCGCTGATATACTGCCAAGAAACATCGTCCAAACTTTCCGAATTTAGAATAATTAAGTCAAAATCTGATTCGCAGATAGTGTCAGGAAATGAAAGTTCGAAATTGGGTTTGCTGTAAAAAAATACTGGTTGCCCGATACTTACAGATGTACAAGGATTACTTAAATCAATATTGCCATTTTGGGCTTGACCCACAACATAAGAGATGTAGTATATAGTTTCGGCAATGAGTGGAGGTTCGAAATTGAATATACCAGTCGAATTGACAGAAAATATATTTCCGAGAATGTTGCCCGGATTATCGTGCAAAAAGAATAATCCAATATCATTATTATCGAATAGTGTGTCAGTTGGTTCTACAGCTTGAACAAAAGATTCCAAATCTGCACAAGATTCAAGAACATCAGATATCATCGTACCGCTGTCAGTATCACAGAGACATTCGTAGGAGCCCGTCAAAAGTGGAATTTGACAATTTAAATTGTCAGAGACAATAAACTCATATGTTTCTCCAGATGGGATTGCATTTGAAGTAAATTGATTTCCGATAATTTGAAATCCATCAACGAAGTAAGGTTCTTGACCTCCAATAATCGAAAAGTTTACCGTGTACTCTTGAGACTGATTGCAGTCAAAATTTAAAGAGCTGATGATAATCGGAGGAAAGACTTCGACTTCAAAAGTAGTCGAGGCAATACAGTTATCAACATCTTTTTCAACTGAAAAAACATATATTCCTGGCTGAGATACACTTATGTTAGTTGTAACGGAGTTAGGAGATTCAATGTTTGCAATTCCTGGCCCACTTATTGTTGTCCAAGAGAAGACAGCTTGATTAGGTGATGAGACTTCAGCAAGGGCAAATTCTAAGTTGCAAGGAGGACTGAGTAAAAGTATTTCTGGTGTGGGATTTTCCAATACTTCAAGAAATTCACAAATAGGATTAGTCAATCCACAAACTGTTTGCATTGTCAAACAAACCGTTGCTGATCCCGGTTGAACTGCGCTGTAGGAAATACTAGGAGTGCCATTACCTCCTATTTCATCGAGGTTTGTCAGTTCCCATATATAATTTAAAATGTCATCGCTTGGAATAACGTTTGCAAATGCTGATTCTCCACTGCATAGTGGAGTATCTAAGATAATTTCAGAAGGAACTACGAAATTCTGTATCACTATTGGAAAGCAAAATGGTTCTGAAGGACATAGACCACCAAATATTTCTACGCAGATTTCTCCTTCGCTAATCCCTGAATCAGACCAAGTGATAATTGCTGAATTTTGATCATAGCTGTCAACATTACCTCCAACAACCGTGATGTTGTATATTTCTCCAACTTGAGGGAGGGGCGAAAATGAATAAGTTATGGGCTGATTTTGACACACAGTTGTAGGACCATTTAGAACAATTTCAGAAATGGGCGAGTTAACTGTGATATCAATACATTCTGTGATCGTTCCACACGCATTGGTAGCTTCAACACAGATTTGAGCTGGTCCAGATTCTAGTACAATATCTACAGTGTTTTCATCAATGGAAAGAAAACTAAAAGATCCATTGGTCACGAGAAATTGATAGCTGGTATTAGATTCTGGGTTTGTAAGTACATATTCTGCCAATTCGCCTTGGCATACCTCTGTAGGACCTAGAAAATTGGGATTTGCATCTTCTACTATTATTATATCTATACAGTTTAAACTTAGACTAGCGCAAAATACTTCATTTTCAATATCAGTGGAAAGGTCATCTAGAGAATATGAACCGTCAGCGGTTGGAATATTTGAAAAGTCAGAAAGTAGGTACGACAAACCACATATTGAATAAGTTCCACTAGTAAAAGAAGTGAGATCGGGATTCTGACTATATTCTATAATTTCTCCCGTACTTTGGTCGGTAATAACTCCAGTATAACCATATTGGCTTGAGTTTGGTGCACTACCATTTGGGTACTCTGGCGATAAAGGGACTACAAGCAAGGGGTCACCTTCACAGGCTTCTATTGACGGTCCATTTAATTCGCCACCATCAGCAGCGCAATTTGCTTCGGCTAAAGCACATCCAAGTTCATCCGTACATGATGTTCCCGTATTATCAGCAAATACTAGAAACCAATCGTTAATTACTCCATTGTCTTGAGCAACAACGTCTTCAATTTCTAGTACCCAATTCCCGTTTACAGGGCCTGATAGAGTTTCAAAGCAACCTACGCCAGATATAGGGTTAGAGCCAGAAGGAAAGTAGCTACCACTGTAAGTAGAGAAATCTTGCCAGTCCTCAGAAGAATCAAAGATTTCAGAAAAACCAGGGTCGGGTGTAGCTTCTCCTCCACAATAATTAAAGCAAATATTGAAGGTCAATTGCTGCCCGATATTGATACCTGTGCTTTGAATTAAGAACACAAAACTACCATTTGGGGCAATTAGGCGCACATTTACTTCATTGATTGCATCGGTGTCATAATCTAGATAAATACTTAACAGCTCTTGTCCTCCAGCGCCAAGCGTATTATTGACAGCACCACTGATATTTAGAAAGCTTGACACAACTCCGTTACTTACTGTGGTAATAGGGCAATCAGTGCAACTGCATTGAGCTGTCAAAAATTCGAATGGTATCAGCAAAATACAAAATAGGGTAAGCCTTTGGATTGCCATTTTCAGATTCATAACTCCAATATATCAGTATTTATTCGTACTTGACAGTTACAATCAGATAAATTGATATTCGATAGTGTTTGATTTACAAACGGGACATCCATAGTCCGAAACTCAACAAAAGTCGTTGTGTATCACTTGACAATTACCTGTTTGTTGCTGCTACTCCCGAACAAAACAATGTAACTAACGATAGACATAGTCAAATGCAAAGTACAGCTAGCGAAAAATAATACTAACTTCTAAAAATGGATTGTTTTGCTCGATCTACACCTTTTTGACTATTAGCGCAGAGGCACCTCCTCCACCATTGCATAGTGTTGCACAGCCGATCTCGCCTTCTTTACTACCAAGCACATTAATTAATGTTGTAACGATTCTTGAACCGGAAGAACCTAGTGGATGACCGATAGAAACTCCTCCTCCAAAAACATTGACTTTGTCTACATCTATACCTAATTCCTTATTGAAAGCCAAAGGGACAACTGAAAAAGCTTCATTTACTTCCCAATAATCAATATCTGATATTGACAAGCCCGCTCTCTCGATTGCTTTAGGTGCTGCAAGGGTAGGAGCTGTAGTAAACCATTCAGGCTCTTGTGCTGCATCAGCAAAGCCAATCACTTCTGCTATTGGTTTAAGCCCATGTGCTTTCAAGGCATTCTCAGAAACAAGGATCAATGCAGATGCTCCGTCATTTAAAGTAGAAGAATTTGCCGCTGTCGCAGTACCATCTTTATTAAATGCAGGTCTAAGCTGAGGGATTTTATCAAATCTTACTTTGGAATACTCTTCGTCTCTATCAACTCGAATAGGATCCTTTCTCCTTTGCGGAACCATCACAGGAATAATTTCTTGTTCAAATGACGAGTTTTCCGTTGATTCAGCAGATAGTTTATAGGATCTTATCGCGTATGCATCCTGCTCTTCGCGTGAAATTCCATATTTTGTTGCAGTCTTGTCAGCGCTTTTTCCCATCGCTTCATGGCTATACGCGTCCATAAGCCCGTCTTTTTCCAGACCATCTATTATCGCACCTGCGCCATATTTTCGCCCCCATCTCATTTCTGGTACATAGAAAGGAATATTACTCATACTTTCCATTCCTCCAGCAACAATGACATCGCCCATTCCCAGCATAATAGATTGAGCTGCAAACATGATTGATTTCATGCCACTTGCACAAACCTTATTAACGGTTGTACATGGTACGTTGTAGCCAATTCCTGCACCAAGTGCTGCTTGTCTCGCTGGAGCTTGACCTACATTTGCTTGACAAACATTTCCCATAAAGACTTCATCTACATTATTGGCCTCAATACCTGATTTTTCAAGTGCACCTTTTATGGCTATTGAGCCAAGTTGTGGAGCTGTAAAAGACGAGAGTATTCCTCCAAAACTTCCTTGTGGAGTTCGAACTGCTGATACTATATATACTTTATTCATTTTGATTAGGGTTTAGACCCCAAAAGTAATCAAAGTTGATCTTTTCAGTGAGCCAATTTGTGGCCATCTTTGAAAACAAAAGCATTTGTCTGACAATCTACGCATTATTTTTACTTGATAGTTTCGTTATATCTTTCAATATAATTCATAAAGAACTATCTAGCATTTTAAAAGCAAGGTATCATTAGTGAAAAGATAAGTACACATTCGTTAAAAATTCATTAATTTGCGCTAATATTTATGAATTATGGGAGACGGAGACGTCAAGTTATTAGGTACTTTATCAGTACTGAGAATATATCTAAACTAAGTCACATGAGAATATTCCTTTTAATACTATACCTTGCGATTTACACTGGGATATCTGCGCAGATTTCCCGTTCAGATCTTGAAGAAGAAACTAGCAAAGGGACAGCTTTGCTAAAAAATGGAAAACTAGAAGATGCAATAGCTATCTTTAATGACATCCTAACACAGGACCCAACAGAGGGAAAGGCTTTACTATTGCGGGCACGTACTAAACATGAACTAGGTGCTTATAAGGGTGCGAAGAATGACTGCTTCACATATATGGATATCTATGGAATCGATGAAGATGTTGCAGGTCTTTTAGGTAAGACTGAAATGGCTCAAGAGAACTATAAACAAGCTCTAGCATATTTAAAGGTTGCGATTATGTTTGATCCTGAGGGAGTAGAATCTTTAATGGATCGTGCCGACATATTCTATAATTTGGGACTGGATGAACAAGCTTGTGAAGATTGGGATGTTGCAGTTGAAAATGGATCGGAAAAAGCACAACGTTTAATGGAAGAAAATTGTCGAAAGTTTCTTCGCGAGAAGCAAGCAGAGATATTAGAGCGAGAGGCAGAAGCTGAGGCAAGGAGACGTGCTGAAAAACAGATGGAATCCGAGCGAATGCAAGAAGACACATATATACCAGAAGATTTGTCAAATGAAAGTGATAGTATGACTGAGACAGACTCAACAAGATCCAATCAATCAGGAATGGAAAATACTGAAGAAATTACAGATCAGACAAATGATAGTAGCGAGATTGACTCAAGTTCATATGTCAAACAAGATCCAATAAAGGAAGAAATTCCGGAAGAAACCTATCCCATAGACAATAGTGTAGAGGAGATTTTTATCGACGATGAATTGACAATCATGCTTTCAGATGGTATAGGCAGTCGAAAAGTAACAGAGATTCCTGACATATTAATACTGAGTGACAAAAGTGGTGAAGTGGTAGTAGATGTTTGTATAGATAGATTGGGAAGAATACTAGACCCTAAGCTTAATGAAGAGCGTTCAACTATTAAGACGCCTTCGTTAGTTTCACTGGCACTTAGAGAGAGTAGTAATTTTAGATTCGCTAGATCTTCGCGTAAGAACCATTGTGGCAGCATCACTTTTGTTATTACAGGAAGCGAATAGAAAATTGTGAAGTACATTATTGTATTTGTTCGATTCTTTTTGATAGGCGCATCTATGTCTATTTATCTGGGTGTTTATCTTTTTTCAACCTTGTTTTCTGCACATACGAAATCACGTGGTTTTCGATTGAGGCGAAATTGGGCGAGGCTTGGTTGTAGAATTTTAGGTATTAAGAACAAATTTGATGGAGAAGTAATCCCTGCACCAGCCATTTATGCAGTGAATCATAGGTCTCTAGTGGATCCGATGATAATTGCTCCTCATATTGATGCATTTGTAGTTTCGAAAGCTGAAGTTGAATCATATCCAGTCTTAGGTTACGGAGCAGCACTAACCGGTATCGTGTTTGTCAAAAGGGAAGACAAATCTAGTCGATCGGCTACGATTCAAGCTATGTGTGAAATCCTTGAAAGAGGAGACAACGTGATGATTTTCCCAGAGGGCACTACTAATCTGCATCAACTTACCAAAACGTATAAACTAGGTAGTTTTCGAGTTGCTGCCGATCTAGGAATTCCTGTTGTACCGGTTGTACTTGAGTACAGAGACAACAAGGATCTCTGGAACATTGATCATGTTCTTCCGCAATTTGCGAAACAATTTGGTGTAAGGAGAACACATACTAAGATGCATATTGGTCCACCATTTTTGGGCTCAGACCCAGACAAACTCATGAAAGAAGTTAAAGAATACACAGATGAAACTCTTGTTGCAATGCATGAAGGCTGGTCTAGAATGGACTTTCACGCAAGAAATGAAGAGGTATAAGTGTTGTTCCAAAAAGTCTTTGTTGCTCTATCTATAATTTCTTAACAATAGTTAAGGTTTTCGAGAAGAAGTTAATTGTAAGCTAAATTCAAATGTAAGGTGTCACTTAATAGGTTTGTCCATCGTCTATATTTCAAACCATATTAATTAATCGCATTAAAAATCAATACAAATGAAAAAGCTATTTCTTTTTGCGATGATGTTTGCAAGTGTATCCATCTTCGCTCAAAACGACAACAACGATAAGAACAAAAATGAGACATCTAAGAAATTAAGTGCTTTTGAATTGCAAGCCACTAGGGGTGGGTTGTTTCCTGACCTTAGTTTGAATTTCTATCTGAAAGAAAGAACTATTTTGAAAGTTTCAGCTCTGAAAGCGGGATTTGTCAACTTCGGAGATGCTTCAAATAATTCTGCAGCTGAAATGAGAACTTTTCTTGAGTTTAGAAAGCCAGTTGGGCAGGGAAAAGTGTTTTTATCTCACGGTCCCGAGGTTGGATATGCGTACAAAAATGGTGAATTCGATAATCATACTTTTCGTGTTGGATACAATATTGGTGCAGGGTACCAAATCAACAAGCACTTTACAGCGGGTAGTTACATCAATCCTTATATCAGCGTTAATGAATCTGGAGTAGACTTTCTCCATGGCCGCGTATTTTCAGGAGCTTTATCCAATATCTATTTAGCATATAGATTCTAAAAAAAATCATAAAAACCTAAAAGAAGTAACATCAGGTTGATGCTACCTCTTTTTAATTTTAGGACGGTACAATGACCTTATTTTTTAGGTACAAATTTCATCGAAATTGAATTAACGCAATGTCTAGTATTCTTTTCAGTTAGTCGCTCACCTTGAAACACATGTCCTAAATGACCTCCACAATTCTGGCAAAGAATTTCTACTCTTCTTCCATCCGCATCAGGTTCTTTCTTAACAGCACCCTCTATCTCGTCGTCGAACGCGGGCCAACCGCATCTGGCGTCAAATTTATCTTCACTTCTGTATAGTGGCGCGTCACATCTTCGGCAGATATAAGTACCGGCTTCATACATTTTGTCATATTCTCCAGTAAAAGGTCTTTCCGTTCCTTTGTGTACAATAACTCTTTCCTCTTCTGTTGTTAATTTATTATAGTCTGTATGGTTTTTCATTAAACTGATGTTTTTATTCGATTACTAAATTTTTGTCGGACTTTATTGAGTTTTGGATTAATTACAACTTGACAATACCCTACATAGCTGTTTCGTTTGTAGTAGTCTTGGTGATATACCTCTGCCTCATAGAACCTAGTTGCTGGTTTAACTTCAGTTACGATAGGATCTTCCCATAAAGCTTGACCAACTTCTTTAATAGAATTCTCAATTATGGGAAGTTCTTGTTCTTCTTCATAATATATTCCGCTACGATATTGCGTTCCTTTGTCTGCTCCTTGACGATTCAATGTAGTAGGATCATGTGCTGTCCAAAAAATCTCAAGAATTTCACTCAATGAAATAACCTCGTTATCGTAGGTAATTTGGACAACTTCGTTATGACCTGAAGTGCCAGAGCAAACATCTCTGTAGGTGGGATTACCAATATGTCCATCCATGTATCCTGGTGTTACTGATTGAATTCCTTCGATTATATCGTACACCGCTTCAGTGCACCAAAAGCAGCCTCCACCAAGGGTAATAGTCTTTTTCATAGGTTAAGTATTAATTTCCTATATATAACATCAATTACCCTTGCAAGTTTTCGATAATACTCTACTTAAGATATAATTTGCACATTTGTCACTCACTAATTTCTTTGGATTTTTGAATAATCTCAAATTAATTATTTTTCTCACCAACCCTTTCTTATTCCTTTTCGTCTTAGTGATCGTAACAGCTTTTACAAACTAAATAATTAAGCACATTTAAAATATTTGAGTTTATGAAATCAATGAAATTTGTCCTTTTCCTTTTTTGCATTTCTAGTATATTTCTTACTTCTTGCCTTTCAGATGATTGCACTGAACAGCGCTCTTACACTCGTTTTGATCCAATTTACATGACTGCGTCAGAATTCCGACTGGATATTCAGACAGAGAGCTTACGGTCTTTAGAGAATCCTGGAAGAATGTATTTCTACGAGAATTATCTTTTTATTAATGAAAAAGGTCTTGGAATACATATTTATGATAACTCAGATCGTAACAATCCAAGTTTTGTAACTTTTTACAAAATCCCAGGGAACTTTGACATATCGATCAAGGATGGATATTTGGTTGCTGACAATGTCATTGACTTGATCACTGTTGATATTCAAGATATAAATAATCCTGTTATAGTTGACCGGATCAAAGACTTTAAGGGTCGATATACAAACTGGGAGGATGATCCTAATAGGGTGTATTGGGCCTATAGTGTGGCTTCGCCAATTAAAGAAGTTATCAATTGTTCTGACGCTAATTTTGGATTTAATAATTTTTGGAGAGGGGAAGTTTTCTTCTCAGCTAACGTGGACTTTGGATCTGTAATTAATGCAGAGACATCTGGTGGCGGAAGCACAGGTTCTGTGGGAATTGGAGGAAGTACTTCAAGATTTACAATTGTCGGCAACTATCTATATATCGTAGATAATTATAATTTGTTGACATTTGAATTTCAGAGTGGTTTTGCACCGATATTGCGAGCGACAAATAACTTAGGATGGGGTATTGAGACTATTTATCCATTCCAAGATAAGCTCTTTATTGGCTCTACTTCAGGCATGCATATTTATAGCATTTCAAATCCAGAAAGCCCTAGTAGAATTAGCACTTTTCAACATGCAAGAGCTTGTGATCCGGTGGTCGTAAGAGACGATAAAGCATATGTGACGCTTAGAGATGGTCGTTTATGTGATGGGTTTTTAAATCAATTGGATGTGATTGATATCTCTGATATTACGGATCCTACTTTGATAAAGTCCTATTCAATGAAAAATCCAAATGGAATGACTTTTAAGGACAATATCTTGTTTCTAAGTGAAAGTTCTTTTGGCCTCAAAGCCCTTGATATTACCGATAGTCAAAACATTAAGGAGCTTGTTTGGAATAAGGAGATCTCTTCAACTGATTTGATTTATCTTGGAGATAACACACTAATGAGTATAGGTGCTACTGGATTCTATCAATATGATGTTAGTGATATCGAAGACATGAAGGAGATAAGCTATATCCCTGTACAGTAAAGCATTCATGAGGAGAGGACTTCGCCCAATAATAAGCTCTCTCCTCAATTTTATTGACCAAAACAAATACGTAGTATGAAACAATTATTTTTAGCGTCATTATGTGTACTAATCAGTTTTATGGGTTTTGCCCAAAGTGAATCGGAAGAGAATCTGAAAACGAAAGTATTTTTGAAAAATGGCTCTGTGTTGATCGCCGAATACAAATCATATGATCCCAACGGTGATTTGGTAATAATATTGAATGGTTCGGACTTTGTTGTACCAGCCAAGGAGGTTAAGAAAATTGTCATGATGGAGTCATCGACAAAAGTAAATATCAATCGGTTAGCAACGAAAAAAGTTTATCACAGAACAAATTTTGCATCTCTTTCAAATGGAAATGGAAATGGTATAAGTTTGAATTACAGTGCTTTATATCAGCACTCACGGTGGTTGGGTGTTGGGTTGGGTGTTGGAATAGACAATTATTATTTTGCACAAGGCAGAAATGTCTACCCGCTATTTGCAGAATTTAGATCGTACTTAGTAGACAGAAATTCATCTCCTTACGTTTCATTGAAAAGCGGATACGGTTTTATTTTTTCAGATGAAGATTTGGGACAAATAGAAACTAGAGGAGGAGTATTAATTAACCCAACATTCGGATATCGCTTTGGATCCTCAGGAATCATGTTTGATGCATATCTGGGATTACGATTTCAAGATGCGGAATATGAATTTTTTGATTCGTGGAGCTTCCGTCAGCAAGATATACAGTGGAATAGGGTGGAGATTGGTTTTGGTATCTCCTTTTAAGTCAATAAGTTATAAGGTGCGTAGCATGTCGTATTTAAGATGAATATGCAGAAAGGAGAGCGGCTATCCATTACTAGGTAATGAGGTAGCCGCTTTTATTTTGTTTAAACTAAAAAAGCTTCCCCAGGATTTGAGGAAGCTTCGTGCGTTGACAAATTCATCAGTTTCTTCATGTTCAACGCGATATCTATTACTGTAGTACAAAACAACAGCTTGAGAAGTTATTTGTATTTCGTTGCATTGAATCCCATTGAGATTCCAAATTGATGACCTCTTTTTCCGGGAATCATAAAGGCATTTATCGGAATATTTAAGCGACCGGATTTTAAAGTTTTACCAACTCCAATTAGGAAGCCTGATCGTAGCGTATAATCTCCACGGCTGTCGAGACGAGTTGTGATATTATCAGGCTGTTCTCCAGGATTGTCCGCTAGATATTCATCTAGTTTGTTCCAACCTCCATCTGTACCAAAGAATCCTTGTGTCTCTTTTGCTGCGGAAATTACTGGCCCAAAAGCAAATTCCCAGCCATATCGATTGCTTCGCAATCCATTTAAGATACTGACACTTGGGATAAATTTTCCTTGATCAAGTCCTGTAACCATTGGTATGAATTCGAACAATGCTTGAAAATCGCCTTCATTTAGGTATTTGACTTCAAACTGGTATCCAAATTGAAACATAAAAGGATATGAATCAAATCCACCTTCAGATCTAGGAGCTGAATACACTGTCCCAATGTCTCCCGTCAGCATAGTAAAACCCATACGTGGTCCATTTAGATTGAGTTGATTAACGTCTGGGTAATTGACCGAACTTTCATAGTCAAAAGGTTGAGTCAATTTTGACATTACTTTTTCGTCCACCTGGAGGTCATACATTGACTTCAAAGTTAGACTTAACATCATGTGTATTTTAGTTTTTACTTTTACAAATTCAATGACTTCAGTCTTTTCGATTGTTTCAGTTTTTACGTCAATTAATCTCATTGTGACAATCGTAGTTTCTTCAAGAGCTTCTACGCTACCAGTCAGCATTTTCTGTGTTCCAAGAACTTTTGCTGCTTCGAGCATACAAATTTTACCGTAGCAGTTCTCTATGCTGAATGACTCTTGTTCTGCGATGTAGTTAACATCATAAATGTCCATCACTTGATACAAATCCAATTTTGTTATTTCGGTTCTAGCAATGCTTCCCAGTTGTTC
>CBFHTK010000002.1:438433-498721 GCA_965658745.1 Saprospiraceae bacterium
TTCGGGGGTTAATTCAAGTCCTTTACTATCAATATTTAATACGGCAAGTACAGGTGATTGATTCTGTTGAGCAAAAGACCACAGTCCCATAGTTGATAAAACAAGAGTAAAGATTATTCGATTAAAAAGTTGTTGCGTTTTCATTTTCAATAGTTTGTGAATTAGTATGGTTTAAAATTTGGTTACACTAATTCGGTTAATATGATAATGTGTAGTTGTTATAAGCTCAAAGTTATCTTCGAACAGAGCTGAAAATTTTCGATTTTCGATAAAAACACATTTAAATTTATACTATATGTAAACGAATGTTTTTTGGATAGGGTGAGATTTATTGGTTGTGTTTGGGTTTGATTAGTGTTTATTTGGATGCTAAAGTGTTGTATATCAAGTAAATGTAATAAGCGTGCCACGATCTGTTTTCTAATCTAGCTTACCGTAGAAGACAATTCCGATAGCTTTTCAAAATTTCTTAGAAAGACTGCAATAAAAATAAAATCAGAGAAAACATCATATGACAGGGGACAAAATCGTAACTGATTACACTAATAGTTACATGATTTTTAACTAAACAATTTCTGATGAGAAAGGTAAAGGAACTTCAAGGTAATGGGTTTTACGTTTTGGAGGGTATAAATGCGGCAAATACAACTCTAGTACAAGATCAAGAAGAAGTCGATCAATTTCTTGTGTTTGTGAATGCCCATTTCAAAGACTACATGACAATTTACGATTATTGTATTACTTCAGTAGGTTGGAACTTACTAGTTAAAATAAATAATCCCCAAAAGGTACTACGAACATATGAGTTAATTCAAAATCGTAGGAATAGACCCTTAAGATTTGATAACGTCTGGATGATCGTCAGTAACCAAGTAAGATTGTTCAGGTCACGAATGACAAATTGGACAAACCGGAAAAGGAAGAGGGAAGGGAATGCGTCAAAAACTGTTTACAGTAGATATATCTTTGAAACTCTTGAGGAAGGTGTTTCATATATAGAGAAAGTGAGAAATCGAGAATTGAGTCTCGATCAGCCAAACCCCCATTATAGAGTGATTAATAGTCATTTGAACCTAGATGTTAATTCTCCGAAGTTAAGTAGTAAGAGTTCACAGGATAGAAAGACCAAGCAAGAGTTATATCTAGATTGTCTTAAGATTGGTGATTATGTTACCAGGCATCTAGGTAATTGGATAGATCGCACATTTTCGAAACACAGTTTAATTAAAACAAAGATAGAGGGCATTGTTTTGATCATATAAGTTGTTGAATATTAAGTGGAAAGGGGTATCATAGCATGAGTAAGTGACACTTGATGATTTCACCAATTTCTCCATCACCCAAAACCATCCTCAACCACTACATTCCTATTTTAATGCACTCTATCCTTACCGCAACACCTCACTCCTCGACTTTTATCCACATTCTCAGACTAATATCATCTTATAACCGTCTGAGCTTAAATCGTTATTCCTCAAACTATCAATGTGACTAACGTACTATTGTACATAAGCTCTCAGCATTGCTTTTATCCTTGTATCCCATTCTTTCTTTAGAATTGAAAGCACAATGCTATCCCTTCTGCCATCCAATGATCTACAATTACTACGAAGCACTCCCTCAACAGTACAGCCAATCCGCTTCATAGCAGCAATACTTTTGGTATTTCTAGCATCAGATCGGAATTCTACTCTTTCTAGATTAATCGTATCAAAGGCAAACTGCAACATCACAAACTTGCAGTGTTTGTTCAAACCTGTACCTTGAAAATCTTTACCTAACCAAGTGTATCCAATTTGGGTAGTTTTGTGATGTGCGTGAAAGTCGTAGAAGCGAGTACTTCCTGCGTACTTTTGCTTTTTCTTATCATAAATGGCAAAAGGGTAGCACCATTTTTCAGATCGACCTTGAAGTGCTTGATTTACATAAGAATCGAATTGATCTTTACCGTCTGCTGGCACCAAAGAGTATTGCCAGAGTTCAGGTTCTTCAATTGAAAAATGCTCGAGCATTTTGATGTTGGATTTAACGTAAGGTTCTAATCGTACCCGATGATCTTCAAGTACTATTTCGCTTTCAAAATCTAAGCTTTTACCTTTCATCAATCATTTTTTAATAGCCTACTTTGAAGGAGTCTAATTCGATTTTCTTTTGCTAACTCAATTGTTGGCGTGTCGTTCATTAATTTCACTTTACCTTCAAAGCAAACATTTTTATTAAGCAAAAACTTTCCCGGCTCATATGTGAAGTTTATTAAATCTTTGTCTCTGATAAAAATACTGAATTCCTGATTTGGAAAAGGTTTATCCAAGTTTAACCACAAATGACCAGATCTACTTATTTTAGAAGAAACAACATTTCCGCATACTATCGTTTGTTTGTTGATTCTTTTACCTGCCACGACTGTGTTGAAGTGGCTTCTTGGTAATTTGTCTTGAGCTAGTGGCTCAAGGCCCTGATTTGACAAGTCAAACCAGTGATCTAACGTAATTGAGTCCTCAAACTTGTTCAAAAGTGGAAATACATCATATCCTAAGAATTGTTCAGCTTCATCGATCGTGATTGCTTTTGATTCCATGGACATACTTGCTTCCTGATGTTCATAGAAGAAAGCAATTCCTTGTTCATTCATCGGATCGATAGCAATTTTAAGGAATCCAGTCGGGATGCTTAGCTGATTGATGGATCTCTTAAGTTTCTGCTCGCTACCCATGAAAATAGGCGCTGTGATAACATACAACGGAGCAGAGTTGTCAATAACATATTTTCGAAGATGATCCTCTAATGCTGCCCAGGTCTCCCGATTAAAGTTTGGAAGTTGTGGCGACATGTTTGAGTATAGATAGCTTTCACTTAATGCAACTCTTGACCATCTAAAATCAGCACTTGGTGCTAGGTGCCCTCTGTCATATCCATAGCCGTCGTAGCTCACTTTTCCGGTACTTGACGTATCTGTCAGGAAGTAATCTTGTTGAACAGCTGATCCTGTAATTACTAATGGATCTTCTCGGAAGTCATTTGTTCTGTAAACCGAACCAAATTCAACATCTGGTAAAATCATATGCATAACCCAGTTCGCTTGCTCCCTATCTTCATTGTATGACAATGTCATTCCTGAATGCTTAATTAGATCATCGGAAGGAAAGCCAAGTCGATCCATGTCAAGTTGAATCTTTTGTAATTTTAAGATTTCTCTTTGATTTTGGAGATCTAAGCGCTCTCTGTCCAGTTTTTGAATAGATTTCTCAATGTTTGACAATTCCTGTTCTATAGTTTGAGATGTCACAGAGATTACTGGGAAAAGGAGTATAATGAAGATTCTAAATCTAATCATCTATCGTATTTATATTCAAAGATGCGAAATTTTAAAGCTTGGAGTTCCCATGTGGATGTCTCCAAATGTTAAAAGTTTATTAACAATACATTTAATTCTTATGCATAAGAAAATTATGTATAAGTTTGAACTACAAATTATAGATCAATGGCAAATTCTGATTTTCTTAAAGGTACTCTATCTACTTTAATACTTTCCTTATTAAAGGAACACGGGCAAATGTATGGTTATGAGATTTGTCAACTTACTAAAAAGTTGACGGATGATACGATACAACTTACAGAAGGTGCTATATATCCGAGTCTTCACAAGTTAGAAAAGAAGGGCTTGATTACTTCTTCAAAGGAAATGGTCAATGGAAGATCTAGAAAATATTACCGCATTTGCGAGCCAAGTAAAGAGGTTGTAAAAGAACAGATCGAAGCGCTTAAAACATTTTTGAATCACTTGAATACTATTATTCAACCCAACTAAATACATCCAAATGAGTCAGGAGTTTAATTACATGAAACAGATAGTTGACCAAATTAGATTGAGGAAGTTCAACAATAGAGAGATCGAGGATGAACTGATTGATCATTTCTGTACAAAGTATGAAGAACAAGCTAGAACTGCACCTGAAGCAGAAATTATATTATCGGAGATAATTTTTGAGATTCGAAACTTAGAATTATCCAATTTAAAAGAAGAGAGAAAAATAATGACTACTCAAAATCTACTCATAACCATTGCGTTGCTTCTAATATCAAGTTTTACAGCGATCAATTATACAAATTCGCAATCAGACGAGGATGCTGCGGTGTCGCAACTAGCAGTCTCAAGTACAGTAGATTTTAAGGTTGAATTTGAAGATCCTCCATTTGGCTCACCGATTCCAAATGCTGAAGTAGTATCTGGTTTTGGTCAAAGAAAGCATCCAATAACTAAGAAGATGAAATTGCATAAAGGATGTGACTTGAAAGCTGCACTTGGAACCCATGTTATTTCAGTTGAGAAAGGTACTGTGTCTGATTGTGGATATCACGAAAAAAATGGATACTATATTGAGATTAAACACGATGAAGTTTATTCGACTCGTTATCATCACATGAGTGTAATTGATGTAAAGAAAGGGGAGCAAATTGAAAAACTTCAGAAAATTGGGGAAGTTGGTTCAACCGGACTTTCGACTGCACCTCATCTTCATTATGAAATTATCAAATCAGGTGAGTGGGTTGATGTATCTGAATATCTGAAGGCATAATGTACCTTGTTTCTAAAGCCTCACTTGGGACTTATAGCTTCATTAGTACAATTGTAGCCATTGATCTCAAGTCCTCAACTAGTGTTGTCTTGAAAGGTTCCAACAAAGCTAGCTTATGTTCTTTCATCATTTGTGAAAGCAGTTCGCGAGTCAGAAGAAATCGTTTTGTGTCATCTTTCAAGTAATATACGCCATCTTCTATTGCAGGAGGCTTTTCGGGTAAACCTTCATCTGTTGTCATTCTAATGAACAGGGAGCCATTGCATTTTAGTACACGAGCAAGTTCGGAAAACATAGTTTTAAAGTGTTCTGTATTGTTTGCGAAATGCAGCACGGCTGAGCAAACTACATGGTCAAATGATTGATCTGGATAGGGAAGTTCATCTAGGTCTCCAACTTGGAATTGTTGAACAATGTCTGAATTGGTCGCTTGACAATGAGTAATCTTATTAATGTTTTGATCAATTCCAAAAACTTGTAAACCCATCTCTTTGAACCACGGAATATTTCTTCCTTCACCGCATCCTGCGTCAAGAATCCTTTGATCCTGCGCATATCTTTCCTTTAAGATCTGATCAATCAGGTAGATGTCGGTATTTCTTAAACTTGTATAGTCAATCATAAGCGAGATTCTAGACGAAGTTCATAATTTTTTTCACTCCACACCTAACTTCTTACGTTTAATCTTATTCGAAGTATTGCTGTATTAATCTTGATCATCTCTTACTGTAACCTAGGTCACGGACGAAAATGCAATGCTAAAGTAATTTTACAGTGTTAATCAAAAAAATATTAAACATGAAAGTAGAACAAATCTATACCGGATGCATAGCTCACGCAGCTTATTATATTGAAAGTAATGGTGAGGCAGCTGTGTTTGATCCACTAAGAGAAGTACAGCCATATATTAACAGGGCTGAGAAAGATAATGCCAAGATTAAGTATGTTTTCGAAACGCACTTTCACGCAGATTTTGTAAGTGGACACTTAGATCTTCGGAAGAAAACCGGAGCTGATATTGTTTTTGGCCCAGGTGCGAAGCCTGCGTATGAAGCGATTACTGCTGAAGATGATCAATTGTTTAAAGTAGGAGATTACACCGTGAAAGTTATTCATACTCCAGGTCACACAATGGAAAGTACCACTTACTTATTGATTGATGAAAAAGGAAAAGAGCATGGAATTATAACTGGTGATACGCTTTTCATTGGTGATGTTGGTCGTCCAGATTTAGCACAACATGTTGTTGCTGACCTTACTGAAGAAAAGTTGGCAGCACATCTTTATGACTCTTTGAGAAATAAGATCATGCCTTTAAGTGATGATTTGATTGTTTATCCCAATCATGGTGCTGGTTCAGCTTGTGGAAAAATGATGAGTAAGGAAACAACGGACACGTTAGGTAATCAGAAGAAAGTGAATTATGCATTGCAAGAAATGTCTAAAGAAGAGTTTATTGAAGCTCTTTTGACAGGTTTGACACCTCCTCCAGGATATTTCCCTCAGAATGTTCTTATGAACATCAACGGATATGAAAGCCTAGATACTATTATGGATAGGGGAGGAAGAGCGCTCACCGCTAAAGAGTTTGAATTAGTAGCTAATGAGACCGGTGCGCTTATGCTAGACACCCGAGATGCTAGTGATTTTGCAAAAGGTTTTATTCCTAATAGTATAAACATAGGTCTTGATGGTAATTTTGCTCAGTGGGTTGGAGAAATGATACCAGATGTTAAGCAAGAGATTCTATTGATCACTGAACCGGGAAAAGAGGAAGAATCAATAACTAGATTGTCAAGAGTGGGCTATGATATGACTGTCGGTTATTTAAAAGGCGGTTTTGACGCATGGATGGATTCTGGAAAAGATGTCGAGTCAATTGAAAGGATTACAGCGAAGGAACTTGAAAGCAAAGTAAAAGGCGAGGAGTTGCTAGTAATCGATGTTCGTAAAGCAAGTGAGTTTCAGTCGGAACATATGGTTGATGCAATTAATGTGCCTCTAAATCAAATCAATCAACATCTTGCTCAGTTTCCAAAGGATAAACCATTTGTATTGAATTGTGCAGGAGGGTACAGAAGTATGATTGCAGCATCTATTTTGAAGCAGCGCGGATGGAAGGACTTCTCTGATGTTATCGGTGGTTTCAAAGAAATGGCGAAAACTAATATTCCTAAGACAGAATATGTTTGCCCGACAACACTGCTGTAGGAAAAGATTATATGGTTAAATTGGTAGACTCTCACTTACATAGTAGGTGGGAGTTTTTTTTGTATTCATGTTAGTTGGGTGGCTTTGACTTGTGTCCAAATTGTTATGGCTGAGCTTTTGGACAATGTAACTTTAGTTACACAGAATTCATATGTTGTTTCATAGTTTTAACGCATTGTTAATCAACTATAGAAATTATGTCAACTCACTACCAAGTACTAATTATCGGTGGCGGAACAGCTGGTATTATGACAGCTGCTCAACTGCAGAAGCAGAAGCAAATTACTGGAATTGGAATTATTGAGCCTGCAGAAATACATTATTATCAGCCAGCTTGGACTTTGGTAGGAGCAGGAACTTACGATTTTGATAAAACCGCAAAACCAATGGCTAGTGTTATTCCTAAGGGAGTTGACTGGATAAAGGATAAGGCAACAGGTTTTGATCCTGACAATAGCAAAGTGAAAACGGAGAATTCTGGAGCCTTAAGTTACGATTATCTTGTTGTGGCACCTGGGTTAGCTTATGATTTTAGTCTTGTGCCGGGTTTGGGTGAAGCGATGGATAAGGGAGTTGTCTGCAGTAATTATACCGATCCAAAGCATACTTGGGAGGTTGTGAAGAATTTCAAAGGTGGTACGGCTCTATTTACGCAGCCTGCAACGCCCATAAAATGCGGAGGTGCTCCACAGAAGATTATGTATTTGGCAGAGAGCTATTGGCGCAAGAATGGGGTTAGATCGAATACTGAGGTAGTATTTGCAACCGCTGGAACAGTGATTTTCGGTACAAAAGAAATCGCGAAAACATTGATGGAAGTTGTTGATCGTAAGGATCTTAATTTAAGGTTCAATCATAGACTAGTAAAAGTTGATGCGCAAAAGCAAATTGCTTGGTATAAACTTACAAAAGACATCAAAGTGGGAGGGTGTATTGTATTGTCAGGGGACGATTCTGAAGCATCTATCGACAAAACATTTCAATATAACTATAAGAACGTTGAAGTGACTATAGAAGATGGATTGTACGGTATTCATTTTGACATGTTGCACACAGCTCCTCCTTCAGTAGCACCGAAGTTCATTCAAGAATCGCCACTTGTAAATAAAGATAAGTGGCTCGATGTGAACATCAACACGATGCAACATAATAAGTACTCAAATATTTTTGGTTTAGGTGATGTCGCAGCGCTACCTACTGCTAAGACTGGTGCAGCTGTAAGAAAGCAAGTCCCGGTTGTAGTAGAGAATATTGACTTGCTCATCAAAAGCAATGCAATCGGTAATAAATCTTATAATGGATATTCATCTTGTCCGTTAGTCACTGACTACGGTAAAATGGTTTTGGCTGAGTTCGATTACTCCGGCAAATTTACGCCTGATCCTAAGTTGAAGCAGTTGCTCATTAATGATAGTTCTAAAGAGCACTGGAGACTTTGGATTTTGAAGAAGTATCTTCTTCCTTATCTGTATTGGAATAAGATGATGAAAGGAGCCGAAGTTTAAGCTATTTCGAGTCAAGCTCAAAAGGACGTTTTAAATGATATTTTCACTTCAGTTGAATATGATTCTGTGTGACTCAGGTTACCTCCTTAACTCAAAGCTTAAGCTACTTTTACAATATTGAAAAAACTAAAATAACATCATAATGAATCAAGAAAATAATGTAGAAAAGGAGGTTAATTCAATGCCTAGAATCGGTGATATTGCACCAGATTTTGAAGCGTTGACAACCAAAGGCACAATTAAGATGTCCGAATTTGCAGAGGGGAAGTGGACAGTAATGTTCTCGCATCCCGCAGATTTTACGCCAGTTTGCACAACAGAAATGAGTGGTTTCGCTCAACGAAAACCAGAATTTGATGCACTTAATGCAGAGTTATTAGGACTTAGTATTGACAGTATTCACGCTCACTTAGGATGGGTCCAAAATGTGCGAGAAAACACGGGAGTATATTTTGATTTTCCGATTATCGCCGATATTGATATGAAGGTTTCAAGGCTATATGGAATGCTCCAGCCAAATGAGAGTGAAACTTCAGCAGTTAGAGCTGTATTCTTCATAGATCCATCAAAGAAAATACGTCTCATTATGTACTATCCATTAAATGTGGGAAGGAACATGGATGAAATTCTCAGAGTTTTAGATGCTTTGCAGGTTTCAGACGAGAAGAAAGTGGCTATGCCTTTGGATTGGAAAAGAGGAGACAAAGTAATATGTCCGCCACCAAAATCATTGGAGGCCCTGAATGAGCGTTTAGCCGACGATTCAGTAGAAAAAGTAACTTGGTACTTAGCTAAAAAGAGTATTTAGCGCATAGATAGATTAGACGTTAGTTGTTGGTCAGTTGCCGTGAGTATATGCTTGTCGGCAGCTGATTTTTTTTGCTGCTACATCTTACAACGATAACACGCTTCTCGAAAACTATCAGAGCTGAATCTTAACGCTGGAGATAGTCAAGAAATATAGGAGAAATAGCGACTTTGTGACATAAAAAAAGGGTCGTCTGAAATCAGACAACCCTTGTAGTAGCGGGGGCAGGACTTGAACCTACGACCTTCGGGTTATGAGCCCGACGAGCTACCAACTGCTCCACCCCGCGATATATTTTTGACACTAACTTTCTAGTGTTGCTTGTTCAAATGGTGGGCAAATATATGACCTATTCTTGGATTTTTCCAAATAAATGGAATAGATTTTTGATTTTCTTTTCTCATTAGATTTGTTATCACCTTTGATAGAGTGTGATCATCGAAATCTTAATGCCTGCGTCAGGGATCGCAGCGGGTTCACACTTGCGAAGCAAAGGGTGATATGAGCGAAGAGCCCGCCCGGACGCCCAAAGAAAAAACAGAAACAACTTTCTATTTTAGTCGCATATTAATACGACGATTGAGCTCTCTCAATTCATCTAATTCAGCGTTTTCTTTTTCCAAGTAAGCGTCAAGATCACCAAAGATCGTTTCCATCTTAGCCTTGATTGATAGGATATATTTGTCTAGCCTTTCCTTTACATCGGTTTCAAGTAGCCCTTGACCTTTTCTGATCTCTTTTTTGAATGTTCTCAATAGCTTGTTCCTTTGCCATCCTAGGGTTACACTTGCGAATGTAACGCCGATTGCAGTCAGAATACCACCGGTGATATCAAAAACGGCACCTTGGGTTAAAGCTGTAATAATAACTCCTACAACTGCTATACCTCCTCCAGCAGCAAGGTTGGGAGCTAGATTGGCACTTGATTCCTGAGAGTCCTCATCGTAGAAGTTCTCGCTTTTTTGGACGAAATCCTTAAAGCTTTCTTGCAGTTCTCGAAGTATGCTGTGTCTTTGTTCAGCTATATCTGAAAAAACTTCGTCTTGATTTGTCAAAATCGTTTTGCTTGTCTTAAGCTTAATGTCGATCATGCGGATCATATTTTGAATTTGCTCTGCTACGTCAACAATACCTGTATTCAATTTGTCTTTTAATTCAAGATTCAGTTTATACTCAAGCTCTTTAGCCTCTTTTCCTAACCATTCCTTTAGGCTAATTTCTTTGCTCATGATAGAGCGAACGCTCCGTTTCAGTACATTACCGAAAGACAGGCCTACTTGTAATTCGTCTATTTTTTCGTTGGTGATACGTTGATAAGTTGCGGAGAGTATTTCTACTAAGTTTTTTGCTTGTGCTGTACTTCTCTCTGTTTGATCGTGAAGCTCTTGCTTTATTTCATTCCGGAAAAATACATCAGCTTCATATTGTTTAGCTCTGACTTCAATACTGGTGTTGATCTTGTGATTGATATTGACCGCTGTTTCAATATTGTTCTTCAATTTTAGTTCCGGTGCTTTACCGCCCGTGATATTATCTTCAATGTATTTTCTTAAAGCAGGATATCCGCTTTCGTTTACTTGCCCCTCGATTTCCATTTTGGCTGAGACAGCGAAAACCTGTGGTTCTTTGATACCTTTTTCAATCGCTTGTTTTGTGACACCTTCAACATTGACTTGCAAATCATTTTCATCCAATAAGTCCTTTTGCTGTAGCACAAAAACTACCTTTCTGCGCCATTCATCATTGATGTAATCAAAGAATTCCCATGCAGACTGTCGATATGGATTTTTAGCCTCGAAAACAAACACAATTAGGTCACTGAAAGGGATGAAACGTTCGGTTATTTCTTGGTGGTGATCGATGATTGTATTTGTTCCAGGTGTATCAACGATTGAGATCTCTTTCAATATATCGACATCTAGAAAGATCTTTTTGAGGAATGGATTGACCATTTCAATGTGTTCTTCCTCATCAAACAGTATTTGCTGAATAGTGTCAGTCATAGGGGATGGAGCTACTTTGCAAATCTCTCTACCAGCATCTAATAAGGCATTGACGAAACTACTCTTACCAGCTTTAACTTCTCCCACTATTACGAAAGTAAAGGGAGTCTCAACTCGATCTTTAATCTCCTCCACGACCTGTTTTAAAGATGCGTGCGAAATTTTATCTGTCAGCTCAATGATTAAATCAAGCGTTTGCTTGAAATATTGACTCTTTTCTACCGCTCTTCTATCGATAATCTTTTTCAAAATGTCTTGCTTTGTAACAAATTTACGAACTAAGGCAAACAGTCATTTACTAATTTGTGTTTATTTGCCTATTCTTACACGCTAAGGTTCCAAATTAAGACGTTTTCTAACATACTAAATACGCACTATTGCGATCGAAAGCTGTAAATACTGTACAAGTAATCCTTCCGTTGGCGATTCCTCGCACATACACCTACGAGGTTCCAGATGAGCTAGTTGCTAGTTTGCAATTTGGAATTCGAGTAGAAGTACCGTTGAAGCGGAAATTATTGTCAGGAATTGTTAGCTCTGAAGTAGTTAATGGAACGCATGATGTTAAGTTAAAAAAGATTATTGCAGTCCTTGATGATGCACCGATAGTCGATGAAAAACAGTTTCAGTTTTGGCTTTGGATCGCTAAGTATTACTGCTGTACGATAGGGGAGGTGATGCTGGTTGCACTTCCTGGTGGTTTGAAATTATACAGTGAAACAAAGGTAATCCTAGTAGACGGACAAGAGATCGATTCTCAGATATTATCTGATGATGAATATATGGTCATTGAGGCTCTTACAATTCAAGGAGAGTTATCAATTTTCAATATTCAAGAAATACTCAATAAAAAAAGTGTATACCCTGTCATTCACAAGTTGATCGACAAAGCCTTGATTGTAGTCAAAGAAGAGCTTCAAGAGAAATTCAAGCCAAAGAAGGAAAGTTTTGTCAGTTTTCCTGATGAACGCAGAAAAGATGAGCAGTGGCTAATAGAAATGTTGGAGAAAGTTGATAAAGTCGATAATCAGAGGAGAGCTCTGCTTGCCTTCATTCAACATAGAAAGACGGATCAACCGTTTGTTTTGAAAAAGACTATTCGAGATACCGCACATGTCACTTCTTCAGTGATCTCAGCAATGGTTAAGAAGGGAATATTTATCGAAGAAAAGCGTCAGGTCAGTCGAATCCTGACAGAACAAGATACAGAGGTTGCAATCCAGCCTCTCAGTGATAAGCAGATTGAAAAACTGCGGGAAATAGAGATTGCATTTGAAACTCAGCAAACTGTTTTATTGCACGGTGTCACAGGCAGTGGTAAAACAAGGGTTTTTATGGAGCTTATTGCTAAAGTTCTAGATAATGGAGGGCAGGTTCTCTATCTTTTGCCAGAAATAGCTCTGACAACACAAATTGTTGAACGTCTTAAGCGTGTTTTTTCAGATCGTGTTTTGGTTTATCATAGCAAGATGAATAGTCAAGAACGAGTTGAGTTATATCGAGAGTCTATGAAGCCAGGTAGGATTATACTTGGAGCTCGATCAGCTATTTTTATGCCCTTCACAAAATTGGAGCTCGTGATAGTAGATGAGGAACATGATTCTTCATACAAGCAACAAGACCCTGCACCGAGATATAATGCACGTGATTTAGCAATTGTACTTAGCATTTTACATAAGGCAAAGACGCTTCTTGGGACTGCTACTCCTTCTTTGGAATCTTGGATTAATGCTAAGAAAGGAAAATATGGTTATGTAGAGCTTAAGGAAAGATTTGGAAATAGTGTGCTTCCAGATATAGAATTGGTGGATCTAAAGCGCGCATACAAGACTAAAAAAATGCAGTCCTACTTCAGCGATCATTTGATTGAAGCGATCAAAGATGCACTGGTAATGGATCGGCAAGTAATTCTTTTTCAGAATCGTCGGGGTTTTTCACCTGTCATTACTTGTGAATTATGTGGGTGGAAATGTGAATGTAAGAACTGTGACACTACGTTAACAGTCCATAAGTATTTCGACGAAGCAAGATGTCATTATTGTGGGTATCGCGTTGCTCTCCCAAAGATTTGTCCAGCTTGCGGCAATGAACATTTGGATCAAGTTGGATTTGGAACAGAGAAAATTGAAGAGGAGCTGGCAAAGATTTTGCCTGAAGCGCGCATTGCACGGATGGATTATGATACCACCAAAACCAAAAATGCGTATGAAAAGATCATTTATCAGTTTACTACGCATCAATTGGATATTCTCGTAGGAACACAAATGGTTACCAAGGGACTTGATTTTGGAAAGGTTTCAGTTGTAGGGATTCTAAATGCAGATAAGTTATTGGCTTTCCCTGATTTTCGCTCATATGAGCGAGCTTTTCAGTTAATGATTCAAGTGAGTGGAAGAGCGGGGCGGAGAAAAACTAAAGGAAAAGTCATCATACAAACATTTAGTCCAACGCATAGAATATTCACAGATGTAATCAATAGTGATTTTGAGCAATTTTACGAAGAAGAGCAGAAAGAGCGCCAACTTAGGTTTTTCCCACCAGTAGTAAGAGCTATTGAAGTCACGTTGAAGCATAAGAAGCTTGATGTAGTGCGAGATGCTGGCTCTCTGTACAGAGATCTCCTCCATAAACAGATAGGTGATCGTGTCTCTGCTGTTTTTGAACCTTCAATTCCTAGATTGCGAGGTTTATATATCCGCCAAGTTTTCATTAAGATGGAAAAGGACCATAAGGTTAATGATCACGTGAAGAAATGGGTTCAATATTATAGAGGGCAGCTCAAACAAAGCGATGGATTCAAATCAGTGCGAGTCAATATTGATGTTGATCCCTATTGACCAAAATAAGATGAATTATTTTTAGTTGTTTATGCAAGTTTTATTGCTTTCTACACGGTCAAATTCTGCTACTATGATCAATCAAGATATATCTATATGAATTAAAATAAAAGGGCAATATAAAATTCTTAATTCACATTAAAACTGCTATTATATTCTATATATATTTAATACGCCTAATTTCATTGCGAAAATTCGTTTATTTCCTTATATTATTCGTATTTTTGTGGAACATTTGAATGTCATCAGATGTTGTTTTTCTATATTCTATTTGACCAATCAAACTTGTAAGATATGATCTCTAACCCTGTTGCTTCAAATACTGCTTCTAAAGGAAAAACGAAACATCAAGATTATATTGATCAAGTCCTACAAGATTACTGGATTTGTCTAGTATCTAGGGAAGCAAGTTTACTTGGTCGAAAAGAAGTTTTGACTGGAAAAGCCAAGTTTGGCATTCTTGGAGATGGAAAAGAAGTACCTCAAGTTGCTATGGCTCGAGCCTTTAAAAACGGAGATTTCAGAAGTGGTTACTATAGAGACCAAACCTTCATGTTTGCGACTGGTCTTTTAACTGTTGAGCAGTTTTTTGGACAACTATATGCAGACACAGAAAATGATCCTCATTCAGGTGGTAGACAAATGAATTCGCATTACGCGACCGCTCTTCTCGATGACCAAGGTCAATGGTCTAATCATACGGAGACCAAAAATGTTTCATCAGATATTTCTTGTACTGCTGGACAAATGGCAAGGGGATTAGGACTTGCTCTTGCATCGAAAAAATACAAGCAATTAAAGAATGATCAAGAACAGCAGTTCTCAAAAGATGGTGACGAAGTAACTTTTATCACAATTGGTGATGCTTCTACTTCGGAAGGTGTTTTCTGGGAAACGATGAATGCTGCTGCTGTTATGAAGGTGCCTATGGCTGTATCAGTTTGGGATGACGGATACGGAATATCAGTACCAAAAGAATATCAAACAGTGAAATCTTCGATTTCCAAGGCATTGGAGGGAATGATGCTTGATGAGGACGGTAATGGAGTTATTATTGTATCAGTTAAAGGATATGACTATCCTGAGCTTGTGAAAGTATATGATCAAGTAATTAATCAAGTTCGTTCAGCTCATATTCCTGCCTTGATTCACGTTGAGGATCTTACTCAGCCACAGGGGCACTCTACTTCAGGATCACACGAAAGATATAAAGATGCTTCCAGATTGGAGTGGGAGAGAGACCATGATTGCATTCTCAAAATGCGAGAATGGATGGTTGAGAACGATCTTGTAACGGAAGACAAACTTGATGAAATGGTCAAGGAAGCTAAAGCCTATGTCAAGGAAAGTGCGAAGAAAGCATGGGCAAGTTTCCAGAATTCATTCAAGCCTGAGGTAGAAAAACTATATGCTATTGCGGCAGAGTTAAAGACCCAGAGACCTGCAGATTTACAGTTTGTACAGACTATAGAGCAGTCTGTGAATGAGCTCATGAGTTTGAATCTCGGAGACATAACTAAGTATGCTCGTAGATTGCTCTTTGGATTAAGTTACGATTCTGGTCATACTGAGAAACTGGTATCGTTTATTAGTGAACTTCAGAGTAAGGGCCATGACAAGTATCACACGCACTTGTATGCCGAAGGATCTAACTCTGCAATTCAAGTACCTATCATAAATAAAGAGTACAGCGAGAATCCAGAGCGAAAAACTGGTTATGATATCCTGAATAATTATTTTGACCAATTACTTGCTACTAATAATAAAGCAGTCGCGTTTGGTGAAGATGTCGGGCAAATCGGAGACGTTAACCAAGGTTTTGCTGGTTTGCAAGAGAAATATGGAGAAGATAGAGTCTGGGATACAGGAATAAGAGAATGGACTATTATGGGTCAAGCGATTGGTTTAGCCCAAAGAGGATTTCGACCAATTGCAGAAATTCAATATTTGGATTATATCATATATGGTATTGAACCGCTTGTTGATGACTTAACGACTGTTAGATATCGATCAAATGGTATCCAAATGGCACCTGCTATTATACGTACAAGAGGGCATAGATTGGAGGGTATTTGGCATGCAGGTTCTCCGATGGGAATGTTGATTCACGCACTACGTGGCATGTATATTGTTGTTCCAAGGAATATGGTACAAGCTGCTGGATTCTACAATACCCTAATGCAAGGAAATGATCCAGCATTGGTGGTAGAGTGTTTGAATGGATATCGAATAAGAGAAGAAGAGCCTAGTAATTTGGGTACATATACGATACCATTGGGTGTTCCTGAAACGCTAGTTCAAGGTACTGATGTTACGCTTGTGACATATGGATCAATGGTACGAATAGCTGAAAAAGCGGTGGAGATGTTAGCATCACACGATATTTCAGTTGAATTGATTGATGTCCAGACTTTACTACCATTTGATATGGAAGGTCATATCGTTGATTCACTGAGCAAAACAAATCGCATTGTCTTTTGTGACGAAGATGTGCCAGGTGGAGCTACTTCATTCATGATGCAAAAGGTGCTTGAAGAACAAGGAGGATATAAGTACCTCGATTCAAAACCTACTACGATTACAGCTCACGAGCACAGAACACCATTTGGATCAGATGGAGATTACTTTACAAAGCCAGGTGAAGAAGATATCTTTGAGGGTATCTACAAGATGATGAACGAGGCAAATCCTTCGAAGTATCCTTTTCAGTTTCAGTAACAATTGCTTTGAAAGCATTTTGAAAAAGAAAGAGTTAACGGATATGGTATAAATACCTATTGGCAATTCACCAAGTTCAATATTCTATACTTAGTGCCTATTCTTAGTATTTATTTTTTGCATGACACAATTTGATACTATAGCGCCACGTCTACAATGCAATTGTATTACCTAGTGAAAAACCATTCATTTTCGGAGGATAAATCAGAATTGAGGGCATAGTCTTCATAATTGAAAGCTTTCAGATCTTCCGCATCAGTGATTGAATGATCGATAGCATATCTAGTCATTAATCCTCTCGCTTTTTTCGCATTAAACGAAATGAATTTCAGCTCACCTTTATGCATTTCCTTGAATTGTATATCGATGATTTTGGCTTTGATTTTACTTGCGTTAACTGCTTTGAAATATTCTTGTGAAGCACAGTTGACTATGACATCAGAACCTGTTTGGTCAAGATCTTCCTGAAGGATTGTGGTGATTTTATCACCCCAAAACTCATATAAATTTTTCTTTCTACGTAAAGGTAATTTAGTACCCATTTCGAGTCTATACTCATGCATTCGATCAAGCGGTCTCAGCAATCCATATAGACCTGATAATATGCGCACGTGATCTTGTGCATATTCTAAGCCATTTCTATCTAATGTCTCTGCATCCAAACCTTGGTACACTCCACCGTTGAAAGCAAGAAGTGCTTCCTTACCTTCATTGTCAATCGTTTCTATATCAAATGACTCATAACGATCTTTATTCAGCTGTGCTAAATCTTTACTGATACTCATGAGCTCTCTCATGCCTTTGTTTGACATTCTCTTGAGCTTGTTTACTAGCTGAACGGGTTCTTCTTGAAAACGAACGCTACTAGCCTGTAATCCAGTTTCAATTGGATTGAAATTAAGAGTTTTTGCTGGGGACAATAAAATAATCATATGCTTAACTTATTTATCATGGAACAAAAAAATCCTTGCTCTAGTTAAAGAACAAGGATAATAGATCTTTGTTTAGGTGAAACTTAGTTACCTCCGCCTAAAATTGATTTTGGTGCTTCTGGCACTGCATCTTCCTTTTTGGATACATTTCCTACAACTTTAATCACGTGAGGGCTTCCACCTTCATTCGTTGTAATTGTAACTGTTTTATTGATTTTACCCAATCTGTTTGTTGCATATGAAATCTTAATTTCAGAAGTTTCACCAGGCATAATTGGTTCCTTAGGCCATACTGGTACAGTACATCCACAAGATCCTCTAGCGTTGGAGATTACTAATGGTTCAGTACCCGTGTTTGTGAACTTTACGAAACGATCGCGCTCTGAATTTTGCTCGATTTCCCCGTAATCGCAAACCATTTTTTCGAATGTCATCATTGGCCCATCAGTTGATTGCTGAGGATCTTGCGCGTCTGCTTGAGCAGAAACAAAACCAGCAAAACCGAAAACCATGAAGCATACAACAAATAGACTCTTCATTTGGATTATAGTTTTATTTTAAAAAAAATATTACTCTAAGATATTACTTTTTTCACTTAGATGTAGAGTTGCTCTTTATTTTTGATCGAATTTGCAAATAATTAACAAACCAAAAAAAACATATATTTCTACAACTACACCTCATTAACGAGCTTAAAAGGCTCAAAGTTTCAATCAGTCCTTTTTTCTAACTGCGTTGATCAAAAATTTGTCTTTTTTGAAATAGAATTGCAAGTAAATCAAGTTAATTGCAGCCTGTGCTAATTGAAAGTAACTGAAACTGACATTTCTTTTCCGTCACGGTTAATTACTACAGGAATGGTTTGACCTTTTTCAAAAGCACCTAAAGCTTTCATATAGCCCATCATGTCTGGCACTTCGAGATCGCCCATCTTGATAACCACATCTCCTTGTTGAATTCCAGCATTTGACGCTGTTCTGCCATCTTTTACACCATCTATTCGCATTCCTGTACCTTGAAACATATAATCAGGTATTACTCCAAGCGTTACTTTAAATTCTCGCGAGTTTTTAGTTTCATCCTTTGTTTTTGTGAAAGCAATCTTTTTATCATCAAGTTCGTCAATGACTTGCAAGATGTAATTACCTATTTCATAGCAACCTTGGATGTTTACTTTTTCAATGTCATCAGATGGTTTGTGATAGTCTTCATGTTGTCCTGTAAAAAAGTGAATAGAAGGGATGTCGCTAAGATAAAAACTAGAGTGATCTGATGGTCCGATACCGCTTTCTGACTTAACCAATTCAAATTTTTTATTTACGTCATCTAGCACTGTCCATTCTGGAGATGTTCCGACACCATTGATAGCCAGTCGATTATTTTCGAGTCTTCCAACCATGTCCATGTTGATCATATAATTAATTTGTTCTAGAGGATATGTTGGATTCTTAGTCCAATAGTTACTACCCCAAAGTCCTTTTTCCTCTCCAGAGAAAGCAATGAAGAGATAATTGTTGTCATCAAATTTTTTACTTTTTAGTTTTTCAGCTAGCCAAATCATGACTGCAACACCACTTGCATTGTCATCAGCTCCATTGTGGATTTCTGCAGGGCCTTGATATAAAGAACCAAAACCACCCATACCCAAGTGATCATAGTGTGCACCTATAACGACCGTATTCTGAGCTCCGTGGTCAATAAATCCTACGACATTTTTACCGTTAACAGGTGTTTTTTGACCTGCCATATCTGATCCATGTGGATCATTACTCTCATATCCAGTGAAACGTTGATAGTATTCTTTTGTCCCTTTTGGGCTCAAGCCCAAATCTGAGAATCGACTTGCAATATGTTCAGCTGCTAAATCTTCTCCTTTAGTTCCAGTTTCACGACCTTTCAATTCGTCAGATGCTAAATATTCAAGATCTTGGTACAAAGAACCACCGCTTGTGTCAGCTGGTAGATAAGATTTGGGTGAGCATGAAGCTAAAACAAAAGTGATAATAAGTAATAGAAATATATTCGTCTTCATTTCAATATGATTGTTAATAAAAATTGAGGGTTTCGAATAAAAGAATTGCGCTTTGAAGCACAAAAATACATGTAATAAGAAGTTTATCGCTTGATTTAAGGTTATATTACATAACTCTGACAATTCATATTTAATAAGATAGGGAATATTGATGCAATTTTGCGGTAAAAAAAATTATGCGCTATCTCATAGTATTAATGATGACCGTATCACTTGTATTTTCTTGTAAACCAAATGCAGAACAAGCAGGTCAAGAAGTAGATAAAGCTGAAAAGAGCATGGATTCTTCCAAGCCTGAGCTAGAGCAAACTCTACACTATCCAGAAGAGACACATTTGGCAAATGTCAAGCAATTGACTTTCGGAGGTGACAATGCTGAAGCTTACTGGTCTTTTGATAATAAGCAGTTGGTTTTTCAAGCTAGAAATGAAGAGTGGGGTACTGAATGTGATCAGATTTACGTAATGGATGCAGGAAAGTCACTTGCAGCTGATGAGATACCTCAATTGGTAAGCACAGGTAAAGGAAGAACAACTTGTAGTTATTTTATGCCAGGAAATAAGTCTATTGTTTATGCAAGTACGCACGAAGGTGGAGAGACTTGTCCACCAGAGCCACAGAGAAGAAGCGATGGAAAATACGTATGGCCTATTTATGAGTCATTTGATATTTACACAGCAGATCTCGAAGGTAATATTCTGGAAAAATTAACTGATGAGCCAGGATACGATGCAGAAGCGACTTTGTCCCCTCAAGGTGATAAGATCGTGTTTACGTCGCTTAGAACGGGAGACCTTGAGTTGTTTACGATGAATATTGACGGATCAGATGTACGTCAAGTAACGTCGGGTTTAGGATATGATGGTGGAGCGTTTTTCTCTCCAGATGGCACCAAGCTTATTTTCCGAGCTTCTAGACCTCAAACCGATGAGGAAATAAAAGAGTACAAAGACCTTCTCGCCGAAGGACTTGTTCAGCCTACTGCAATGGAATTGTATGTATGTAATGTAGATGGTAGTGAACTGAAGAAGATTACTGATCTAGGAAATGCAAATTGGGCACCCTTCTTTCATCCAAGCGGTGAAAAGATTCTTTTTGCCAGTAATCATGCAAGTGAACGTGGATTTCCTTTTAACCTGTACATGATAAATGTTGACGGAACTGGTTTAGAACAAATTACTTTTGACAAAACATTTGATTCTTTTCCGATGTTCAGCTATGACGGGAAGCAGTTAGTTTTTGCAAGTAACCGAAATAATGGTGGAACTCGCGAGACTAATTTATTTTTAGCTGATTGGGTAGAGTAGGGCTTTAGGGCAAAGTTGTAAAAGATGTTTTTGGATGGGTCCAAAATATTTTTACGATTATTGTTTTCTCGAGGCACACCATCAATCGAAAAAATAATTAATGGAAGAAACGCAAAAAAAGACTTGGATTCAACGACTTCAGAAACGATGGGGTGTCTCTGCTAGCCAAGTTTTCATAATTCTGCTGGTTTTTGCTTGTACAGGTTTTTCCGTGATGTTTTTGAAGAAACCTGTTGTAGCTTACTTTACCGGCGGTGGCGAATCTAATATTTTGTTTTCTGTAATCTACTATATTCTCATTCTTCCGGTTTATAATCTGATCTTGCTAGTGTACGGTTTCATTTTTGGACAATTTGAGTTTTTCTGGAACTTTGAAAAAAAGATGTTCCAAAGGATGATTGGTAAAAAGCCACCTCCAGTTGTATAATTTATTTCACTATTCAAGGGCTTTTGTCATTCTTCGCTCCATTAGATAGTACTTTACTTCCCCTTCATTGTCAATCACTGCTTGAACTAGTTTGTATCCTTTTTGATGCATGAAATTAAGGATCGCTGTTTTTGAATCAAATAAAACTTGTCCATAACTGTCGTATAGAAACTCATTTTGCGACAAAGGTCTCGATCTGGACAGATATTCAATTTGAACACGATAAGGTAAGCCTGCTCTCAAAGATACACATGGATAGACGCTGATATATGGAGCTTCAAGTTTGTCTATTGAAGTTCCATCAGGTAAACGGATTTCATCTTGAGAGTAAACTTGGTTTGTAAGAAATAGGCAACAGGTAATCAACAGTACTAAACGTCCCATAAAACAGAATTTTGATTCAATAGCAATATAGCTGCTTATTTGAGCATTGCTTTTGTTATTATTTCTGTTTAACCTTAATTTATAAGGCTATTAAGAAGTACTTAAGAGTTTAGTTGATTAACTGTGTGATCTGGCCTTTTAATGGAAAGGTAGTTTTACTTGATTAAGCTAGAAATGGAGAAGCTCTAGCTTTCGTAGTATGGGATTAACAGTTAGGAACGCACAGCTACTTTTCTCTCATTCTAGTGTTCCATTTATTATATAGCACTTCTGCTAGTCCTAAATGACTCATAAGGGGTGGGATTTACTGTATGCGAAATCGACTCTGGAAAGCCATTTCTAATCAAAACCACCAATCTCCTATGGAGTACCTTCTGAACATTGCAGCCCACCTTGACTTAGCGTCACTAGTTCTTTTTGTAGTAATACCTTTATTTCTATCGATTTTACTTCAATAGTTTGAGAACAGTATTTCCAGCTTCTGTTTGAACTCTAGCGTAGTACAAGCCGTCAATTAGATCAGTTGCATCGATAGTTGTATTTGTATTGTTGACTGTTAATGTACGAAGTAGTTTGCCTTCGATGTTAAATACTTCAATCTGTGTAATAAGGGCATTATCTGAAGTCACAGTCCATTGGGAATTACTTGGATTAGGGTAAACAGATAATCCCTCAATCGCTTTAAAGAGATCTAAATCAATCACGACGTCTCCAAAAACTACATTATCAAAATAGTATGTTTTTTCTCCTGCTGTTGCTCCATCGGTATCGAAATTGAAGAAAATGGAAGCCATGTTGTACGTCCATCCCATACTTAATCCTACCTCTAATTGCGCCGTACCCATTGCTTCGTTTGTGAAGTCAAACTCTAAGGTTTCCCATTCTCCAGCTACTGTAGTTGTTGCTTCAGTTTCGCAAGTATGTGTAGGGTCTTCTGAATCTTCTACTTTCAATCGGATAGGTATTCCAGCATCCGGTGACCACACATTCACTTTCATAACTGATTCCGTTAGTGTCAGAGGAATATCTGTTGCAAATCCTGCGGGTGTGCCAATTGTAGTTCCAGCCCAAGCTGCAGCCTCGACTGGTTTTATTACTTGAATTACTCTGTTGATTGAATTGGTAGGATCTACTACCAGCGAGGATATATTACCACCAAAATCTGACATCGTATGATTAACGGTTAAACCCTCAAAATCTACTGGTAGATCAATCTGCGTTCCTCCAAATACTTGTTGAACATCATCAAACAAGAACGTGGAGTTTGCAGATCCATCTCCTATATTACCGAAGTCGAACATAAACACTATATTATTCATAGTTCCTGCAGTACCTGTGAAATCCCATCTGAGCGTTTCCCAAGATCCAGATAGGGTTGTGACAACATCTCTTTCTGTCTCACCAGCTCCTTCGAGCTTCATTTTGACAACAGTCCCTGCTGGTGCTGTCGAGTAGACTTTCATTGTGATTGAATTATCAGTAGTGAAATCTAGATTGTTTGAAAGCTCTATCTTACTACCAGACCAAAGTTGTCCACCATCTCGAACGATCTGTGCGACTTTAGCACTAGTATTTCCTGAATTATTCTGGGGGTTAGCGATAACTGATGCTGTTCCACCATCAAAATCTATGAAATCAGCTGTAGTAACTGAAGATTCGAAGTCGATGGGAAGGCTTTGAGCCAAACAAATGAATGAAAAAAGCGTAAATGTTACTAGTATAAAATACCTCATAATTAATTTTGGTTTGTGATTTAGCACAAGGTCGATAATAATTACCACAGTAAAGCAGTATTTTTAGACTATCTACAAATTACTACGAATATAGTACCGAATGAAAATGTCAATTAGCCTCTCAGCACAGTGAGTAGAGCTAGGACCTCTCTAATATTCTTCAATAGGATGTCTGCATGTTCCAGTTGAAATGTAATCGGAGGTTTAATTTTTATGACGTTATGATCGGGGCCATCTGTCGAAATCAATATTTTTCGAGCCAACATGTGTTCCGAAAATGCGTGGGCAAAATCAGCATCAGGATTTCCAGCCTCATCTAAGAATTCGATTCCTAAAAACAAGCCATGCCCGCGGACGTCAGCAATGATCGGAAAATCGCTACAGATATGTTCTAGACTTCGTTTTAAGTAAGTACCAACCAACCATGCATTTTGCTGTAACTTCTTATTTTCAATTTCGTCGATTACTGCTTTTCCAACTATGGCGGAAACTGGGTTGCCCCCAAAAGTATTAAAGTACTCCATTCCGTTGTCAAATGCATAAGCGATCTCTTCAGTACAAATGACCGCACCCATCGGATGTCCATTACCTATCGGTTTTCCTAACACCACTATATCGGGAATCACATCCTGAAGTTCAAAAGCCCAAAAATACTTTCCAGTACGTCCAAATCCAACTTGTACTTCATCCGCTATGCACACACCTCCCTGTGCTCTCACAGCTTTATAAACAGCTTGCAAGTAACCTTCTGGTAAGACAATTTGGCCACCGCAACTCAAAATGCTCTCATGAATAAAGCCAGCAAGTTCGACTCCTTGCAGGGATAAATCTTTAATGTACTTTACAGCGTGATCAACGTAGTCTTTTTGGGAATTATCCCCCATAAATTGACCTCGCAAGCTATCAGGTAAAGGAAGCAGATAGGTATTCTCTGGTTTTCCTGAACCTCCCGTCGAATCAAATTTATAAGAACTCACATCTATAACTCTTCCTGTATTTCCATGATATCCGACTTCCACTGCAAGAATATTTTTACGCTTACTATAGGTCTCTGCCATTCGCAAAGCAAGTTCGTTCGCTTCGCTTCCTGAATTTGTGAAATGAACAACGCTCAACTTTTTTGGAAAAGTCGCAAGCAACTTATCTGCGTAATCAACAATATGACTACTGAGATAACGCGTGTTAGTGTTGAGATATGCAAGTTGACGCTGAGCTGGATATACGATATTATAATTCTCATGTCCCACATGAGCTACATTATTTACGGTGTCAAGGTAGGTTTGACCTTGATTGTCGACAAGATAACAGCCTTTCCCTCGCTTAATCCATAAGGGATCTTTGTAAGATAGGCTAAGTCCATATCCAAGATGTTTTTTCCTCTTTTCTAAGATGTCTTTTTTTTTAAGTTCTGCAGATTGAGAACGTAGTTGAGGAAAAAGTTTGGCTGGATCTGGGCAAATCTTAGACATGAAATGCCATTGATCTGGTCTAGCAACTCCATCAAAATTGACACCTTTACCAAGGAGATCAAGAATAACTTGAAGATGAAGGTGAGGTACCCAATGACCATTCTCGTCATAGTTTCCTAGCCAACCGATAGTTGCACCTTTTTTAATTTTATCTCCAATTTGGTGTTTAGTAAAGCTTTCTGAACTTAAGTGTCCAAAGAGTAGATAGAAGCTGCCTTGTGGATAAGTATATTCTACAATAATTACTGTGCCATAGTCTTTGTGGGCATCCGTTTTGCGAATCAGAGCAATTTCTCCATCCCAAGGAGATGAGATTTTAGTTTCGGCAGGTTCCCAAATATCGACACCCATGTGTTTTGTCCGATGTCTTTTTGTACCAAAACTAGTTTGTGCAAAAGCTTCTGTAACATATAAATTACGAACTTCACCGTATCCACCTATAATGAAATTGTCTTGATATCTATTTTGGAAGCGGGAAACGGCGGTGGCGAATTCATCTTCGTAGTAAGGATGATCTTCGTGCGGTGTATGCTCGCTTTCCAGACCTAAATCAATTTCTGTACAATTTGATTTGAGTAATTCAGGAAAAAGTGAACTTAAATCACATGGGTTCTTTTGAGCCCAATCGCTCCACTTGTTAAATTCTTCAGCTTCAAGTTTAGCAGCATTTATGATTATACTAGTAACAAGCGATTCTCCAAGCTCGCGCAGTTTGAGTAGCGTGCCCATAGAAGATCTGTAGTGAATCGAGAGATATTGGTTGTCTGGATTCTCTTCTTGTGCTATTCTGGATTGGGTTACGCTAATGACAAGTCTTATACCTATCAGGCTGTAAAGTGCCTTGCATTCGGAAATAGATAGTGGTATGATATTGTTGTACTCTGACACCATCAAATCAATAACCTTTATATAGTCGGTTTCTCGCTGGAGCATGTAAGAAATAGCAATCGCTAAGTTGTTGATCTGAGAAGTTAAACAAGCATCTCCGTAGTCAATTGCCAGAATTACTTTTGGTTGATAGTTTTCACTTCGATAAAGTAGGTTGAATTCATTTAGGTCATTGTGAATAATGGACTTAGGCAATTTGTCGATTTCATTTTTTCTTAATCGAAATCCTTTTAGGAAGAACTTGACGAGATCTTGTTCGTCATCAGAAAACATATCCAAATGAGATTCCGTCCATGTTCCTTGATCGTTGTTCCATTTAAAAGAACGGCTTGCATAAGTATGTTTGAAGTCCTTCAAAGCAAGAATATTATCAGCCGCTAGTCTGGCCAAACTAGTCATTACTGAAGGAGTAAAAAACGGTAAATCTGCTAGGATTTTGCCCTCTTGCCATGTTAGCAGTCGTACACGAAAGGTTTTGTATTTCCCATGGTAGGCATTTGAAATAGTAGGTATCAGCTGTGGTGCTTGAGTATTTGTGTTTTCAAGTTGCATAAATAATGCAACTTGAAATTCCCATTCTTGCTGATTCCATTCACTTTCGTTGATAATCTTAAGCACATATTTTGCGCCTTCTTTGGTTGTAACTTTGAAATTAATCTCTGTGTAACCTTGCAATGGCTCACATAGGCCATCAAGATTGTACAATGCTTTCAAACAATCTACAGCAAACTTAGATGATAACACGTTGATTAATCTTTTGCGTATGAGTTAAAAAAGCTTTTGAAACGCATGGAAAGAACTCCGAAGACTGCTTCTTTGATGATGCCGCTAGACATCTTACTAGTGCCTTCAATTCGATCTGCAAATACGATAGGAACTTCCTTGATTTTGAATCCAAGGGTTTTTGCGGCATATTTCATTTCTATTTGGAAGGCATAACCAATGAATTTGATTTTATCCAATTCAATAGTTTCCAGCACTTTCCTTGAGTAACAAACGAATCCTGCAGTGGGATCTTTTACTAGCATCCAAGTAATGGCTTGAACATAATAGGAAGCACCTTTGCTTAATATCAGCCGGTCCATCGGCCAGTTTTCAGTACCTCCGCCCTTTATATAACGAGACCCTACACTAAGATTCGCACCATTTTGACAAGCTTCTACTAATCTAGGCAGATCTTTGGGGTTGTGGCTAAAGTCGGCATCCATTTCACATATGAAATCATAATTGTGTTTTAAACCAAATTTGAACCCACTTATATAGGCAGTACCTAGTCCAAGTTTACCTGCTCTTTCCAATAGGTGTAGACTATCAGGATAGGATTCTTGTAGTTTTTTTACAGCGTTTCCGGTTCCGTCAGGAGAGCCATCATCTACTATAAGCACATGAAAGGGCATGGACAAGTCGAAGACAGCCTGGATAATAGAGTTTATATTCTCTATTTCATTGTAGGTTGGAATTATGACAAGGTTCTTCGACAACTCTTAATGTTTTTCGTTACATTATGTACCTAAGGTTTCAGATTGATAACGTATAAGTAATTATTCACATATATCGCCAAAAATAGAAATTAATACGAATTTAATTTACAAAGTACAAAGAATAAGCTAAAATAGAGATTTGAATTGAATTAGCCCTGACAAATGCTTGGTTCACTGACATTAGAAAGTGCTTCCAGTTCTACAATATATTAAAGGAGAGAACTCTAGCTGGCAGAAATTAATCGTTTTGATTGAACTATTGCCTGAGCAAAAAAATCATACAAAATTTGAACATGATCTGTTTGTTTATGGGAGTGTAGTTCTGAATGAGGAAAGACAGCAGCCAACCATTCGGCTGAGTGCCATTTGCCAAATGGCAATTTTTCCATGTCAGAAAGTTTTGTGCTGCCTTCTTTTAACCAGTGGCTCACGTAAAAATAGGGCTCATCAACATACTGATCAGGAATCCTGAGGCCGATACTTATTGACTTGTCATCTTCACCATTAGAATTCTGAAATGGGATATAGGTAGAATGATCGAAATGGTGCGGCCATATCCTGAGACTACTAGCACTTTCGTATTGCTTCTGAAAAATGCCAATTACTTCGTACGCCTTATTTTGAAGATATGCGAAATGAGATGCACTCGCCTTATCAATTTTGAAATCCGTCGTGTCTAAGTCAATATATGAAGGTAGTTCATAATGTAATTCTTCTTTGTACTTTGAAAGATCTAGATTAATTGCATTCAGACCTATGTTAATTTCTTCATTTAGTTCCTCCTTTGTTTTGATTTTCGGCATGTCTATCTGATACGCTTCTTTGTCATGTAGATTAAAATAAATCTTGAGATTATTGCAATCGATTGAAATATTTGGAGCACCTGGCATATTCACGGTTTGGCTCATAAATCTATCCTCAATTGGATTCCATTTGAAATTCGTATGGGAATCGTCTGATTCATGCGGTAGATATGAATTACTAAAGAAAGCGATGAGTTGCACTGCATGGTGAATACGTTGAATTGAGCTTTTCATTTTAAGCAGTTTTGGGTTTGTCATTATTGCTTTCATCACGATCCTTGTTCTGTGGTTTGATTGATAGATTGCTATTTTTGTAGTTTTTTAATTCTAAAATGTCACCTGGTAAGTTGAAGCCAGCGGCAGTCAATGCATTGAGCGAAAGAGCAACAGCATGATTGTGCGTAACTAGTGGTGATTCGCTAGGGTCAAAAGTATCAACCCAATAACGAACTTTTAAATTAATGGTCGATGGAGATAGTTCGGAGACAACTACATGTGATGCTTTGTCATCTTTGATTACCCCAGGTAGAGAATTTACAGCTTCCAATAAAATGCGTATTGCCTTATCTATATCAGACTCAAAGTCAAGTCTAATGGTAAAGTCTTTCCTCATAGAACCATCAATCGTCTGATTGAATAATGGATTGTTTAGGATCTGGCCATTAGGAATATAGACATCTTTTCCATCGAAAGTCTTAATCTGTGTGTCTCGTAAATTCAATCCTATAATGGTTCCTGTGATTCCCAGTGTTTCAATAACATCACCCAATCTGAATGGACGCTTGAAAGCCATGATGATTCCAGCTAGGAAATTTTCACCAATATCTTTAAATGCAAAGCCTATGACAAATGCAGATACACCTGCAACACCTAGAATGGATCCGACAACTCCTGATTTTCCTACAATTGCCAGAAAAAATAGAATTCCTACCGTAATATTTGTAACTCGAAAAAATCGGTTAATGAAATCTCCAAGTAGCGGATCGTCAATTTTTTTGTGAATGAGTTTCATGCTTCTTTTTCTGATTAATCTCAGAAGGATTTCAAGCACTATGAAGACGAGAATTGCTACCACAAGTTTCGGCAGCAAGCCAATTAACACATCATAGTATTTACTTATCTCATTTTGTAAATCTTTAATAATTTCGCTCATGATCTTATTAATTTTTTTGTTTGATTTTAGTTTGGAAGACGAAGATATGTTCAATAAAATTAATACACTACTTTTGCACAGGAACATCGCTTTTATGCATTAAATACCTAAAGACAATTCGAAGATGCAAAAAATCCTTGCAGATCTTAAGGCTGGTAAAATTGCTCCAGTTTACTTCTTACATGGAGGAGAACCGTATTTCATTGATAAGATAAGTGATTTTATTGAGGATAAGCTACTCAATGAAGGTGAAAAGGCATTTAATCAAATGGTGCTCTATGGTAAAGAAATTCAAGCGCAACAAGTTATAGATGCTTGCATGCAGTTTCCTATGATGGCTTCTCATCGAGTAGTTATTGTCAAAGAAGCCCAAGAAATGAGAAGTTTGAAGGATCTAGAGGGATACATTGAGAAGCCTTCTCCTACTACAATCCTGTGTATTTGTTACAAACATAAAAAGCTTGATTCACGAACTAAATTTGGTAAGGCGATTGCAAAAAATGCGGTACTTTTCGAATCCAAGAAAATGTATGATAATCAACTTCCTGGATATGTGAGTTCAACGATAAAAGCTAGAAAAAGACTGATTGATGCCCAGTCCGCCAACTTAATTGCGGAGTATATTGGCTCGGATTTGTCCACCTTGCACAATGAGCTTGAAAAGCTTTACTTGGCTATTCCCTCAGGTGGCTCGATTACAATGGATGTAGTCCAAAAGCAAATAGGAATTAGTAAGGACTACAACGTGTTTGAATTGCAATCAGCGATTGCTGCACGCAATTCCATAAAGGCTTTTCGAATTGCCATGTATTTTCAAGATAATCCGAAGAAGAATCCAATGATTAAGGTAGTGGCCACACTTTATCGTTTTTTTAGTAAGGTATGGGTCGTGGCCCAAAATGGTGGGATGAATGATCAAGTGTTGGGCAAACAAATTGGTGTCTACAATAGCTTCTTCATGAAGGAGTATCGCTTGGCTGCTCGAAATTACTCTGCATATAATATTGAAGCAATTTTTCAAGTGCTCAAAGAATATGATTTAAAATCCAAAGGAGTAGATAACAGAAGCTTTCCTGATAATCAATTAATGGTGGAACTTGTAGCACGTGTAATGGGATAATTAACTTTCTGGTTCTACTAAAGTTTTCATCGCTACAAAATATCCAAATAGTGCCATTGGAATATAGGAAAGAAATAGATCAACAACGGCAAACCAAGTGGGGTGTGGTATATTTTGGAGATTAAAAACTCCCAAGATAAGAAATACTAGTCCAGTTCCTATTGCAAACAGTTTTTGCTTCCCACTTACTAGTCTGCAAATAAAATATGAAGCTACAAATGTACCTAAGGCATGAGCTAATAGCGGAAAAATAAAATGCATACTTGTGAATTTATCCGCATTTTCAATAAAGCTTTGAGGATCAGAAAGTTCAACTCCTTCCGGTGCAGGGATGATCTTCATACCCATTATTAGGGTCGCCATATTGACCATATTACCAAAAATAAACCCACCAATGGAAACTAATATATTTTTTAAAATTGGATTCATGAGTAAGATGATTTTGCGATAAAAGTACAAAAATTATCTGCCAAATCGATTAGGTTTTGATTGATCGAAATCCCACAATAGTACTGCTATTCCTATCTGTAAAGTTGCTCTTCATCAGCAAATCCAGCATATGAGATCCCAGTCAGACGGTGCATCTCATAATTGTGTGTGCTCAAATCCGATTTTCTAAATTTTTGGAAATTGTCGTATCCGCAAGCTCGAGCTACTATTTTCATAAGATGAGTACTAGCGTCGAAAAAGTTACATAGTTGCTGCGCTGAAGCATCAATTACTAATCTTGATCGCAGGTGATCTTTCATGGTTGCAATTCCCACAGGGCAATTGTTTGACGAGCATGCGCGCATACCCAAGCAGCCAATTGCTTGAAGAGCGCTATTTGCCACAGCAATTGCGTCAGCTCCCAGCATTAAGGCTTTTACAAAATCTTCTGGCACTCGCAAACCTCCAGTAATAATCAAACTTACATCGGATGAATTTCTAGAGTCCAAGTGTTTTCTTGCTCTTGTTAAGGCCGGAATTGTGTGAACATCTATGTGGTCTCGAATGATTGTCGGTGCAGCACCTGTAGCGCCACCTCGACCATCAAGGATGATATAGTCAACTCCAACTTCAAGAGCAAAATCAATGTCTTTTTCTATATGCGCGGCTGACATTTTAAATCCTATCGGTATCCCACCTGTATATTCCCTTACTTTTTGGGCGAAAGCCCTAAAATCCTCAACGGTCGTCATTTCTTCAAAGCGATTAGGTGAGATAGCGTCTTGTCCCTCCTCTAAATTCCGCGTTTTAGCTATATCTCCACTAACCTTATTACCGGGTAGGTGTCCTCCAACTCCAGTTTTTGCGCCCTGTCCTGCTTTAAAGTGAAATGCTTGCACCTTTTTTAGTTTATCCCAATCGAAACCAAATTTTGCTGAAGCTAATTCATAAAAATACTTACTATTAGCTTGTTGTTCCTCGTCGAGCATGCCTCCTTCACCAGAACAGATTCCAGTTCCAGCTAATTCAGCACCAGTAGCTAATGCAATTTTTGCTTCCTTCGAAATAGCTCCGAAACTCATATCACTAACGAATATCGGTATATCAAGTTTCAAAGGTTTTTTAGCAGCCTGACCGATCGTGATAGAGGTTTCTACTTCTTCGTTTTCTAGAAGTGGCGCTTTCCACAACTGTGCTGGTAAGTATTGGATGTCGTTCCATTGTGGAAGTTCTCTTCGATCAACTCCCATGCTCGCTATTGGACCATGAGACTGTTTTCCTATACCTTCTCGAGACATTGATTTAATGCGATTAGTATAAGGCTCCGTTTCCTCAGGGCTAGTATCCATATATTTTCATAGGTATTCATCTTCATTAAAAGGTTGGGGATGCTTATCTAAAAAGTCTTGGATTTCTTTTTCATCGATATATATATAATCATCGATGATTTCACGTTGGAATTTGTGTAGTGATTCGTCATTGTTGTATTCACTAATTCCCGTGTCATACCTGTAATCCCCATGATGAAGGCCACACATTAAGTTAGGACCATCAATATATCCATCAGATAGTAATGCACCTCTATGGTGACACCTACCATATAAGACTGAGGCTGTTTTGTCATACTTTATTACCACGAGATCTAATCCTTGGTGAGAGGCGTAAGTAGGAGTTAATTCAGGAATGCTTGAGTATTCTAATAATTGAACAGGTTTTTTCATATCATTTTTTAAGTAACTGAAGGTTGGTAAAGATGTTCGAATTACGAAGAATGAGTTTGACCCTTGTTTAGATGAGTTTTGTCAAGACCGAAAACAAATTTGAAGTGAAGCTATAGAATGATCTAAGAGGATAATCGAACAATTATTGATTTCAATAGTAAGGTAGGTGTATAGAAAGAATAAAAAAAACGACAGATGAAGAATAAAGAGAAGCCTAACAAAGAAGAAGAGTTGGCAGAGAAAATAGATTCAGAAAATACAACTAACCCACTTATAAGAAAAAGTGAGTCGAAACCACCTCAAAATGATTACCGAGATGAAGGTGAATTTACTCTAGAAAAGAAGGGTAAAGCACTAAATGATTTGCGAGGAGAGGAAAGAGCGCTGTCTGAGGCTGATCATGAAAGAATAAAGAAAGAAAAAAAGCAGTAAAGCTGCTATCATTATTTTATTAACAACAAAAATTTTAATATGAATACCGACAAAGTGAAGAGTGCATTGAATGATTTGATAATAAGAACGGTAGATTCAAAAAAAGGATTCAATCTGATGTATAATAAAGCTAATAGAACTGGTTTAATGTCATAGATGAATAAATATAAGGAAGAGCGAGGACAGTTTGAACAAGTTCTGCGGTCCGAACTTGAGCTTATTGGTGGCGACCCGGAGAGCGGTTCATATTTTTTAGGAAAATTGCATAGGGCATACTCTGATATGATTATTTCATCAACAGATGACAATTATGAAGTTGTACTAGAGATGTGCATTCAGGGTGAGTCGCAATTATACAAAGACTATACTGAAGTGTTGGAGAATGTAACACTACCTTCAACAACCATGAGTATTATCTCGGCAGAGAGAGATATTATTGGAAAAAGTTTAAAAAACTCTAGAAGCATTGCGAGAAGATGCTTTAGTATCATAAAAGATAGAGGTATATTAAAATTCATAAATGGTTTGCATTAGCGTGCAAGCCACTTTTTTGTTTGGTCTAGGGTGCAGACATAATTGAAAATCTAGAGACCAAAACACATAAGTGTTAGACTTACAACAAACAGATAGTAACATAATAGTCGATCTATCTAGTGGTAGGAGCTCGCGGTATTCGCAATATTTTTTAATGCCAAGGCTACAAGATACTTTTTGAAGTGGAATCAACTGTTAGGCAGCTAGGTCAAATTTAATTCAATTTCACAAGAAGTAAACTGCTCAGAATACACACTTTATTCTCAGGTGAGTGGAATGTTTCTCCTTACATTAATCCGATATATCTTAGAAGAAATACGCGTTATAGTTGTTCAAAGAGGTAATCTGAACGTATTTGTCTAATAATTGGGCATATATTCCCATCCAAATTTTCTTCTATAATTCAGTTACATAATATATATATGTTCTATATAATACGCAGATTAACAGATATTTAAATATTACAAACTCTCGTTTTGTTTCTCTTATTTCAACATGTTACATATTAATAATAATATATATGTATATATTTTGTAATCTTTAGATTATTTATAATCAATGATTTATATATTTGAGGTAGAGTAGATTTTAAAATATTATTATATTGTAATATATGAAACTCTACAGTTTTGATGTAATTCGACGGAAATTGACAGTTTGTAAACATTTTGCGTATGACATGTCACTTTTTTAGTAACACTTTAATAGATTAAATAAAAAAATAATATGTTTTGTGTAAAAAAGTGGGAAAAAGTGGGAAATTATCATAAAAGTGACCTACATTTGAATCATCAACAACAAAGAGATGGTTCACGCACTCACTGGCGAGTATGATTGCAAAATAGATGCAAAGGGGCGATTGCGCCTTCCAGCGCAGCTATTGAAACAATTGGCAGTATTTCAAGCGAGTGACTATATAGTGAATCGTGGTTATGACAACCACTTGATGTTGTACCCCAAAGTAGTTTGGGGTGAAAAGACGAAAGAGATTAACCAGCTCAATCTCAATATTAAAAGTCATCGTCAAACGGTGCGCTATTTTTATCGAGGAGCGAGTGAAGTAAAAGTAGACGGAAGCGAGCGAATATTGCTAGCAAAATCTTTACTTGAATGGGCTGGTATTGAAAGAGAGGTTGTGCTTTTTGCATATCAACAACAGGTCGAAATTTGGGACAAGCAAGCTTATCTCAAAATGCTCGAAGAAGAGCCTGATAGTTTTGGCGAGCTATCTGAACAGATCTGGGGTCAAACCCCTCCTTCAGAAGAACAATAGACTGATGGGATACCATAATCCGGTTTTACTGGAAGCTTGCGTGGAAGCGCTCAATATGAAGTCAAGTGGCTTGTATGTTGACGTGACATTTGGTGGCGGTGGTCATTCAAAACGTATGCTTCAAATGTTAGATGACACAGGTCGTCTAGTAGCTTTTGATCAAGATGCGGATGCATTATCAAATGCTGATTTGACAAATCCTAAGTTGACTTTTGTTGCTGCAAATTTTAGGCACCTAAAGCGTTTCTTAGATTATCATGCTTGTATTCCAGTGGATGGAATTCTAGCTGACCTCGGTGTTTCTAGTCATCAATTTGATGATGTTTCACGAGGCTTCAGTTTTAGAGATTCGTCCAAAAGGTTGGATATGCGGATGAATGTCAAACAAGGCAAAGATGCAGTCGCGGTTCTGAATCACTACAGCGAGTCAGATCTTGCTGAGATGTTTTATCTCTATGGTGAGTTGAGGAATTCCAGGTCATTGGCTAGTGCTATTGTAAAGTCAAGAGCGAGTAAAGGTATTGAGACGGTAGGGGATTTGTTGAGTGTTATAGAAAGGGTAGTGAAGGGGATGAGTCCTAAGTTTCTTGCTCAGGTGTTTCAAGCGATCAGAATTGAGGTAAATGAGGAGATGGATTCGCTAAAAGAGATGTTGGAAGCAAGTCTTCAAGTATTAAAGCCCGGAGGGCGACTCGTTGTAATGAGTTACCACTCACTCGAAGATAGAATGGTTAAGAATTTTGTAAAAACTGGAAATATAAAAGGTGAAATAATTAAAGATAAATTTGGCAACATCCACAGGCCCTTTCGACTGGTCAATAAGAAAACTACAACTCCTGGTGCGCAGGAAATTTCGACAAATCCACGCGCCAGGAGTGCCAAATTAAGAGTAGCAGAAAAAATAGAGAACAAATGAAAACTACCATAAAGAACAAAGAGGTTGCTGCACTTCGCTTCGGTACGAAGTTGATGTTCAAAAATATCTACTTTATTATGTTTTTGGCTGTTCTTGGATTGTTGTATATCAATAATTCGCAAAGAGGTGAACGAAAGTTAATGACAATATATAAACTTGAAAAAGAGGTACAGCAAAAGCGATGGGAATATATGAGTCTAAAGAAAGATCTTATGTCTCAATCATCTCCTTCACAATTGGCGAAGGATTTAGATGGCCAGGTAGTCTTTCCTGAAAAAGGTCCACGAGTGCTTCGAGAGCCCAAAAGCTAGTTACAATGGATAGACGCCGCGAGTTACTTGTACGGGTTTATATAGTGTTTTTACTTTTTGCCTTGATTGCAGGAGCAATTGCGGTTCAAGTAGTGAAGATAAATATTGTCGAAGGCGACAAATGGAGAAAAAAAGCAGTAAATAATCTTGCATGGCGAAATGTAGAAGCTGAGCGAGGAGAAATATTATCTGAGGACGGAAGCTCAATGGTTACTTCCGTGACGATCTTTGACATATATATGGATCTTACCGTAACTAGCGATAAGGTGTTCAATCGAGAGATTGATTCCCTTTGCTATTATTTGGCGATATATACTGGTGCTGGTAAGTCGGCTTCACAGTGGAAGTCAGAGCTCAAGCGCGGAAGAAAAGCTGGAAAAGGCTATCATTCGATTGTAAAAGGCTTGGATTATATGGAACGCAAACGATTTGAGTCATTTCCTCTGTTTAGAAGAGGACAGATGGGTGGTGGAATTATCGTTGATTCTAAAATTCGAAGAGTCAAGCCTTTTGGTCAGATGGCAAGTCGCTTATTGGGCTTGAATCGGAAAAATGCCCAGAACGTTGGAATAGAGGCTTCTTATGATGAGTATCTAAGAGGTCAATCAAGACGTGAGTTGATGAAAGAAATAGCTCATGGTGTTTGGGTGCCATTGCACGATGTAGAGGGTCATAAAGCCAAGAAGGGTTATGATCTTGTGACAACCCTTGATGCAGATATTCAGGATGTTGTTCATGACGAGCTATTGGAAGCAATGCAATATCATGACGCTGACGAGGGGACTGTAATTGTGATGGATGTCAAAACTGGCGCGATTAAAGCAATGTCTAATTTTAATAGATTAGAAGAGGGGCGATATGCTGAAAGACAGAATGTGGCAGTTACTCGATTATATGAGCCAGGTTCTACCATTAAACTAGCTACAGTGCTTGCGTTATTGGAAGATGGTGCAGTCTCACCTGATACAAAAGTTAATCTGAATGGAGGTAGGAAGAAATTTTATTCGGAGACGATGTTTGACTCTGAACCGCACGGGATGTTTGAAACGGATTTGATGAAGGCTTTTGCCAAAAGTTCAAATGTTGGTATAGCTTCTCTTGCGGATAATCACTTCAATAAGGAGAAGGAAGGTAGACGCAAGTTTATTAGGTATTTCAAAAGTTTCGGTATTGGTGATGCTTCTGGTATCGACTTAGATGGTGAACCTCAAAAGTTTCTGAATGACCCTGATCAACATGCAACGGAGTTTTCATTAACCTCAGTGCCATGGATGGCTCACGGATATGAAATGCAGATGACCCCGCTTCAAGTCTTGTCACTTTATAATGCAGTTGCTAATAATGGCCGAATGATGGAGCCTTATGTGGTGTCAAAAGTCTTAGACAATGGAGATCTGGTAAAGGAAAATAGACCAAAGGTTAAATATGATAGAATTGCTTCGATTACATCAATTCATCAGGCACAAGAAATGCTTCGTGAGGTAGTAACCAATGGTACAGCGAGAAGATTAAATACAGATCATTACTCGATATGCGGGAAGACGGGAACTTCTAAAGACTACGGTGTGAAATTGGATGGAAAAAACCCATACAATGCCTCTTTTGCTGGATATTTTCCTGCTGAGAATCCACAGTATTCAATTATAGTTGTCCTTTATAATCCTAGAAAGCACGGGTTTTATGGAGGTTCAGTGGCTGGTCCAGTCTTCAGAAGTGTAGCAGATAAAATATTTGCACTCAAGGTAGACCTCAAGTCAGAGTTTTATAAAGAGAGGCAAACTAATGTGGCTTCGACCAATTATAGAAAGCCTGAATTTTCAATAGGATTTCAAGAAGACTATGGAAATATCTTGAAACATTCGAGAGTGCCGGTAAAAAAAGCAACAAATGCGCGATGGGCAATTCTTAATCCTTTTCAGGATGAGTTGTCGATTCAAAAGAGAAAAATAGTTGCTGATATTGTGCCAGATGTTGTAGGGATGGGGATTAGAGATGCCATATATGTATTAGAGAACTTAGGATTAAAAGTAAGGTTTGACGGAAGAGGTAGGGTGATAAGCCAATCGCTAACTCCGGGAACAACCATAAGTGGACAAGAAATCATAATCCGATTGGGATAGTATTTCGAAGTCTTCGATAAACTCCCAATCAAAAGTGATGGAGATAAATTTTGAAATGAGAAAACTGAATGAAATATTGAAAGCATTACCATGGACTTTTGAAGTTTATGGAGTTCAAGATAAAGATGTGCAAAATGTACATCTTGATTCTAGATCGGTGCAAACTGGAGATGCTTTCGTTGCAGTTCGCGGTTCTATATCGGATGGTCACAACTTTATAGCTTCGGCTATTGAGAATGGTGCTACTGCTATATTCTGCGAAAAGATTCCTAAGGGACTTTCGACTAAGGTCACTTATATAGTAACTACAGATTTGGTGTCTAAACTTGCTCAAATTGCCCAAGCTTTTTACGGCAATCCGAGCAAGTTTATAAACCTTGTCGGAGTTACAGGGACAAATGGAAAGACAACTGTAGCAACAATGTTCTTCAATATGTTACGTGCTATGGGAGTTTCTTGTGGTTTGATGAGTACGGTGAAGATTTGCCTTAATGAATTGACGATCAATACATCATTGACAACACCAGATATTTTTAGTGTATATCGTTATCTAAAAATGATGGTTGATCAAGATTTCAATCATGCAATCATGGAGGTTAGTTCACATGCGATAGATCAAGGAAGAGTTGCTGGCCTTGAATTTGCAGTTGCTGCATTTACAAATATTTCGCATGATCACTTGGACTATCACAAGACTTTTCGATCATATCTTGAAACAAAGCAAAGGCTTTTTACAGATTTATCTCAGAAGGCCGTTGCAATAACAAATGTGGATGATAGGAATGGTGAAGTAATGACGCAGTTGTCTAAAGCGAAAATAAAGACATACGGTTTGCGAAACGTCGCAGACTACAAAGCAAAGCTTTTAGAATTTGATTTTTCTGGCATGCATATTCAGATTGGTAGTCATGATTTTTATACACATCTCGTGGGTAAATTTAATGTCAGTAATCTACTTGCAGTAGTTGCAATTTCCGATCAATTGGGATTTGAACGAATGGAAGTTTTAACAAAACTTAGTCAAGTCAAAACAGCGCCAGGCAGATTTGAATTGGTTCGAAATCAGCAGAAAGATATTACTTCAATCGTTGATTACGCTCATACACCAGATGCACTGGAGAATGTGTTGAAAACGATTGATCAAGTGAATAAGCGTCGAGGGAAAGTAATAACTGTAATTGGTTGTGGGGGAGATAGAGATAAGACAAAGCGACCATTGATGGCAAAAGTGGCATCGAGATACAGCAATCAAGTAATTCTAACTTCGGATAATCCAAGAAGTGAGAATCCAGAAGCGATACTTGATGATATGGAGGAAGGTGTTGAAATAGATGCCAAAAGAAAAGTTTTACGCATTGCAGATCGTAAATCAGCTATAAAAACAGCAGTTACGATGGCACAAAAGCAAGATGTAATACTAGTGGCTGGTAAAGGTCACGAAACGTACCAAGAAATACAGGGGGTGAAATATCCCTTTGACGACAAACAAATATTGCAGGATTTCCTGCTTGAATAATATTTAAGATAGGTTCTATTATCATTCTCAGGTTGGTTTTAACAGTTGCAGCAGGTTATTGGAAAAAGTTTCAGTCCTGCTGCATTTTTAAAGTTTCCTAGGAAGAAAAATGGGATAGTAATTAGTAGCAAATGCTGTATTACTTATTTGAATTTTTAGAAAAAAAGTATGAGCTCGGAGGAGCTGGACTTTTTCAATATATATCATTTCGATCTGCTTTAGCAATGGTTTTATCCATGCTGGTAACCTTAATTTTTGGTAAGCGGATCATACGTTCTTTGAGGAATTTACAAGTAGGTGAAAGCGTACGAGATTTAGGTTTGGATGGACAAAAGGAGAAAGAAGGTACACCCACTATGGGCGGACTCTTGATCATTATGTCACTCTTGATACCAGTGTTCTTGTTTACTAAGCTTCACAATATTTATATTCAACTTCTAGTGCTGTCCACCATATGGATGGCCTCTATTGGTTTTCTAGACGATTATATCAAAGTTTTTAAGAAGAACAAGCAGGGCTTAGCTGGAAAGTTTAAAGTGGTTGGACAAGTGGGATTAGGTTTGATTGTCGCACTTACGATGCTTTTACACGAAGATATCGTAGTTCGAGTTCCACATGCCGAAGCAGTTGCCAAAGGGTATGAAATTGTGACGACTTTTGACGTTGAATATCCAACTGTCAATGCTGAGAAGAGGCTTGAGAAAATGGCATACGTTAAGTCATCTCTGACGAACGTCCCATTCGTGAAAGGAAATGTATTTGCTTACAGTTCGCTTTTGGGATTTTTGGGAGATAACAAGGAAGCATTTTTGTGGATACTTTTTATACCACTGGTGATTTTCATCGTTACTGCGGTATCAAATGCCGCTAATCTCACGGATGGAATAGATGGTTTAGCAACTGGGATATCCGCAATTGTAGTGGCTGCGCTTGGAATAATGGCTTATGTATCAGGGAACACTGTGATTTCTGACTATCTGAATGTACTATACATTCCGTACACCGGAGAAATGGTGGTTTTTGCAGCTGCATTCTTGGGTGCTTGTATTGGCTTTTTATGGTTCAATACTTTTCCCGCGAAGGTGTTCATGGGAGATACAGGAAGTCTTACAATAGGTGGTATCATCGGTGCATTTGCCATATTGATAAGAAAAGAACTCTTGATTCCAATTCTATGTGGAATTTTCTTCATAGAGACATTAAGTGTGATTTTACAGGTGTCGTATTTCAAGTATACAAAGAGAAAAAGTGGCGAGGGTAAGCGGATATTTCTGATGTCTCCTTTACACCACCATTATCAGAAGAAAGGAGTTCATGAAGCACAGATTGTAGTGCGTTTTTGGATAGTTGGTATACTTCTAGCTGTTTTGGCAATCATTACATTAAAGCTACGCTAGCATGAAGAGCTTAGTTGTACTTGGTGCTGGTGAAAGTGGGGTAGGAGCTGCACTTTTGGGTAAGTCTAAAGGATATAAAGTTTTTGTATCGGATGGCTCCAAAATAGCGGATCAGTTTCGTCAAGAATTGATTGACGCAAGTATAGATTTTGAAGAAGAAGGACATACTATAGAAAAAATAAAGGGAGCTGATGTTTTAATAAAAAGCCCTGGAATACCTGATGATGTAGCGCTGATTAAAGAATTAGTAGCTTTTGGACTTGATCCAATTTCAGAAATTGAGTTTGCATTTCAATATAATAGTACTAAGATCATTGCTATTACTGGTTCCAATGGAAAGACCACTACAACTGCCTTGATACATCATTTGATAGAAGGTAGTAATATAGAATCTAAAATTGGAGGTAATTACGGAATTAGCTTTGCAAGACTTTTGCTAGGAGAAGATACGCCAGATATATTCGTTCTTGAGATTTCAAGTTTTCAGCTTGATGGAATAAGGACTTTCAGACCAGATGTGAGTTTGATATTGAATATAACCCCTGACCATTTGGATCGCTATGAGTATAAAATGGAATTATATGCTGCCTCGAAGTTTCGAATAGCACTGAATCAGCGTCAACCTGATTTGCTAATCCTAAATCAAGATCAGCAAATCTGTAATGAAGGTAATCACAAGATGTTGACAGAACGGAAAGGTGATATACCATTTATTAGACAAGTGTCACCCGGGAGAGTGATTTCAACGATTGACAATTTTAGTCAAACAGAGTTTGTTGAAATTGAGAATCCTGTTTTGCAAAGTGTGCATAATTTGTACAATGCGCAATGTGCAATACTAGCTGCTGAATATGTAGGAGTTCCATTGGATCACATAAGAAAGCAATTAGAAAGCTTTGAAGGGATGGAGCATCGCATGGAAATTGTGCGTAAGAAGGATGGAGTGCTTTTCATCAATGATACCAAAGCGACAAATGTTGATGCAACATTACAAGCATTGAGATCAATGGATGATCGGGTTATATGGATTGTAGGAGGAACTGATAAAGGAAATGAGTACGATCAACTGGTACCACTTGTAAAGACTTTAGTAAAGGGCATGATTTGCCTAGGAATAGATAATGAAAACATAAAGGCAGCATTCGAAGGAATAGTGCCACATATAGAAGAAACAAGAGATGTAAATCAAGCAGTGCAATCGGCTTTTCGACTGGCTGAAGGAGGAGGAGTAGTTTTACTCAGCCCCGCTTGCGCAAGTTTTGATTTATTTAAAAATTATATTGATCGAGGTAATCAGTTTAAAGCTGCCGTTCAAGCACTCTAAGCAATACCTTCGATAGACTAAGACTTAAGAAAACTACAGAACAGCTATGTCAGGACTGACGGCAATTGTTAAAGATATTAAAGGTGACAAAGTCATCTGGATGATCGCGCTTATACTATGTATAGCCTCGATCATGGCTGTTTATAGCGCAACAAGCAGTATGGTTTACCAGCAAGTTGGAGGTAATTCGGAGAAATATCTGCTTCAACAGCTCATGTTTATTGGGTTAGGTGCGGTGGTAACATATCTGTGCTACCGGTTTCACTACATGCTTTATGCTAAATTGTCATTTATCATAATTTGTGTCACAGTCCTCGCACTTTTTTACACGAAGTTTTTCGGTATTGATATTAACGGAGCTACTCGGTGGATCGGAATTCCATGGATCGGCAAAACGATCCAAACTTCAGATCTGGCGAAAATTGGTTTGATCATTTACCTTTCTCACTCACTTGCAAAGAAACAAGATCGGATTAAGTCATTTAAAGAAGCATTTCTACCCCTAATTTTTCCCGTTCTACTTGTTTGTGGACTCATTGTTTCAGATGATTTTTCTACAGCTGCCCTAATCTTTGTGACTTCAATGATGCTTTTGTTTATAGGGCGGGTTGACTTGAAATATATTTTTGCACTTTTCTTTATTGGAGTAATGGTGTTTATGGCAATTTTCATGCTAGGAAAGTACTTTCCAGATGCTATTAGATCCGCTACATGGGTTTCAAGGTTTAATGAGTTTTTTACGGAAGGGGGCTGGCAAGTTACTCAATCTAAGATAGCTATTGCTAATGGTGAATTCTTGGGTGTGGGTCCTGGAAATAGTGTCCAAAAGAATTATCTACCATACGCATATGCGGATTTTATCTACGCCATAATTTGTGAAGAATACGGATTAGTGGGAGGTTTTATGATCGTTGGATTATATCTGTGGTTGCTGTTCCGTTGTACGGTAATGGTCACTAAGTGCCCGAAGACCTTTGGAGCTATACTTGCCTACGGGTTATGTCTGAATATTGTAATACAAGCTTTCGCAAATATTGCGGTTTCGGTTCATTTAGTTCCTCCGACCGGTTTGACATTGCCACTTGTTAGTATGGGAGGGACGTCTCTCTTATTTACATGTGTATCTCTAGGAATTATTTTAAGTGTTAGTCGCTACGTACAGGAAGCACGCATAAAACATACTGCATTAGCAGAAATAGAACAGCTGGATGAAAATACTAATTAGCGGTGGAGGAACAGGCGGGCATATTTATCCCGCAATAGCGATTGCCAATGCGTTGAAAGCAGCGCATCCTGAAGTTGAAATTAAATTTGTTGGCGCTGAAGGGCGAATGGAAATGGAGAAAGTTCCTATTGCTGGGTATCCAATCGAAGGACTACCAATAGCAGGTTTTCAGAGGAAATTTTCTTGGAAAAATTTCACATTGCCTTTTAAGATTTTCAAAAGCATGCAGAAGGCTTCAAAAATCGTTAAGCGATTTCGGCCTGATGTTGTCGTAGGAGTAGGAGGTTATGCGAGTGGTCCTACAGTGAGAGCGGCTCAAAGATTGAAAGTGCCTACAGTTTTGCAGGAGCAAAATTCATACGCTGGAGTAACTAATAAGATTTTAGCTAGAAATGCCGATGCAATCTGTGTAGCATATGATAATATGGAGCGTTTCTTTCCAGCTGAAAAAATTGTTATAACCGGCAATCCGATTAGAAAGACGATTCATGCTTCAACAATAAAGCAGGACGAAGCGGTAAAGTTTTTTGGACTTGATCCAAATAAAAAAACAATACTTCTTTTTGGTGGAAGCCTTGGTGCAAGAACCTTGAATGAAGTAGTAAAAAGTAATACAGATCGCTTGCGAAAGCGTGAGGATCTTCAGTTGATTTGGCAAGTAGGAAAGTCAAACTTCAAGAGCTATAAAGACTCTGAGACAACAAAGTTAGGAAACGTATTTTGCTCAGACTTTATCTATGATATGGATCAAGCCTATGCAGCAGCAGATGTGGTAATTTGTAGAGCAGGAGCATTGACGATATCTGAATTGTGTGCAGTTGGTAAAGCCTGTGTTCTTGTACCTTCGCCTCATGTGGCAGAAGATCATCAAACACAAAACGCTAGAGCATTAGTAGATCAACATGCAGCGCTGATGGTTAAAGATGTTGAGGCGCAGGAAAAACTTCTGGATGAGGCGTTTCACTTGGTCGAGTCGGATCAGATGAGAAAGATATTTGAAAAAGAAATAAAGAAATTAGGTCGACCAGATGCAGTCGATAAAATTGTAAAAATAATAGTAGGTGTTATCAAACGATAAACATATCAATATCAAAGGGCTTAAACAGGTATACTTTCTGGGTATAGGTGGGATAGGTATGAGTGCCCTTGCACGATATTTCAACCTACTTGGTATCAAGGTAAGCGGTTATGATCGCACCGAGACTCCACTTACCCGAAATCTCAGCTCGGAGGGAATGGTTATTCATTACGATGAAGACCCGGCATTAATTCCAGATGAGACGGAACTTGTAGTTTATACACCAGCTATTCCTGAGTCTCATTCTGAATGGAATGCAATAAGAGAGCTGGAAGTTCCGGTAATGAAAAGAGCAGAAGTACTTGGTCTGATAAGCAGAAATTTCAGAACTATTGCTGTTGCTGGTACACACGGTAAGACCAGCACTAGTAGTATGACAAGTTACTTTTTACGTGCGGGAGGAGAACCAGTGAGCGGTTTTCTTGGTGGTATTGTGAAGGATTACGATTCCAATTTTGTTTTTGGAAGTAGTGATTGGGTGGTCGTAGAGGCTGACGAGTTTGATCGTTCTTTTATGCATTTGACTCCTGAGATAGCAGTTCTTTTATCGCTTGATGCTGATCACCTAGATATCTATGGCGATCATCAAGAGATGCTGAAGACTTTTCAGGATTTCACGATGCAAACAAAGGATGGCGGGATACTTCTCGTTTGTCAAGATATAGTGGAGATGATTGATAAGGATTGGAAGTCTAAATTATTTCAAAAGGGCATAAGAATATTTTCTTTTGGAGTAAATGAGGGTTGGTTCTCAGCACAGAATGTAAAAGCAATAAATCATAGATTCGAATTCGATTTCTATGAAGGCGATGAATATATAATGCATGCGGGGCTATCGATGCCTGGTAAGCATAATGCTAGTAATGCAATAGCAGCTTTGAGTGTAGCGAAATTAGTGGGAGCAAATATGGAAGCGTTGGTAGCAGGAGTTGATTCTTTTCAAGGAATTGATAGAAGGTTTGATTTTCAATACACCTCAGATAAGCTTGTTTACGTCGATGATTACGCGCATCACCCGAGGGAATTGAAAGCAGCGATAGGAGCTGCTAGAGTGTTGTACCCATCTAGAAAATTAACGGTGATTTTTCAGCCACATTTATACTCTAGAACGAGAGATTTTATAGAAGAGTTTGCACAGGTGCTTTCTACAGTTGACGAACTTATTTTGATGGATATTTATCCAGCTCGAGAACTACCCCTAGAGGGAGTGAATAGTCAATGGCTACTTTCTAAGGTTACCTTAGAAAACAGCTATATACTAAATGAGGCTGAGGTGATTAGTTGGGTTGAAGTAAACTTGGACAGCTTGGAAGTCCTCATGACTTTAGGAGCTGGAAATATTGATCGTATAGTAAAACCTATTAAGGAGATTATCCTTGAAGGATATTCTGAACCAAAAGCTACTAGCGTATGAAGTTCCCAAAGAAAAATATGGAGTTCGATTACCGGAAAGTAGTTAGTGTCTGCTTTGCACTGATTTTGCTTATTGTAGGTTACGAGGCGATTCAATACAAAATACAGGATCGATTCAATCGATTTGAAATAAAGATTGATCGCAATGGCACGGATAGGGCTTTACTTGATAAAAAGGGTGTGATGAAGGTCATGCGTGAATTTCTTGGATTTGATCCAGCGGTCTCAAATATCGAAGAAGTGGATTTTAGGGGTTTAGAGGAGAAGCTTGAATCGAACCCTTACGTAGATGAAGCGACAATATATCTCGATGCGAGAAATAATCTACATGTTTTGATTACCCAGAGAAAGCCCATCGCTAGGTTCAAAACATCTGGAAAAGAGTTCTATATGACGGACGATGGTAATCAGATACCGCTGAGTAGTTCTGCTACCATGAGAGTGCCAATTGTTACAGGAAATATTGATCATTTATTGATGCAAACGAATGAAAGTAAAATGCTTTACAGAGATCTAGTTAGCATGCTAACTTATTGTGATCAAGATGAATTTTTGTCTGCATTGATTGAGCAGATTGATATAGACAATAAAGGAGAATTAGTTTGTATTCCAAAAGTTGGAAAAGAGCAAATCCTCTTTGGTAACCTTTCGGATTACCAAGAAAAACTAGAAAAGCTGAAGAAGTACTATGAGTGGGGGAAGAGTGAAGACGGCTGGAATAAATATGCTTATTTGAATCTTGCTTATAAAGACCAAATAGCTTTAGGAAAATAAATAAACCAAGTTCATTAATAAAAACATTCATTATGAATGAGTTGAAATTTAAACCATCGGAAATTGTTGTAGCCCTTGATATAGGTACAACGAAAGTATGTGCAATTGCCGGACGCAAGAATCAATACGGTCTTGTAGAAATCCTCGGTATGGGTAAGGTCAAGTCAGAGGGTGTTTCACGGGGTGTTGTTTCCAATATCAGCAAAACCGTGAAAGCGATTCAAGATGCGATTGACATGGCGGAAAAGCAAGCGCAAACGAAATTTACTAAAGTATATGTTGGCATAGCTGGTCAGCATATCAAAAGTATCCATCACAATGGCATCTTAATGCGTGAAGACGGATTGGAAGAAATCACAATGGGTGACGTAGATCGATTGATCGGGGACATGTATCGACTCGTCCTGCCAGCAGGCGATAAGATTTTGCATGTAATTCCACAAGAATTTACTGTGGACGAGGAGCAAGATATTATTGATCCTGTGGGAATGAGTGGTGTTTGCTTGCAAGCCAATTTTCATATCATTACTGGTCGTGTAACAGCGTCTAGAAATATCCAAAGATGCGTTGAGAAAGTTGGACTTGAAGTGGCGGATGTCACTTTGGAACCGATAGCTTCGGCAGCAGCTGTTCTCAGTGATGAGGAGAAGATGGCTGGCGTTGCCTTAGTTGATATAGGTGGCGGTACAACCGATATTACAATATTCCGAGATGGAATAATTCGTCATACAGCAGTGATCCCATTTGGTGGTGCAATAATTACCAATGATATCAAAGAAGGATGTACGGTGATGTTAGATCAGGCAGAAAAACTTAAAGTGCGTTTTGGCTCAGCCTTAGCAGAAGAAGTTTATAGCAATAGGATTATAACGATTCCTGGCTTGAAAGGACGTGATCCAAAGGAGATATCTGAAAGAAATCTAGCGAAGATAATTCAAGCTAGAGTTCAAGAAATATTTGACTTTGTAATGTGGGAAATTAAGCGATCAGGATTTGATAGAAAGCTTCTAGGTGGGATTGTCTTGACAGGAGGTGGAGCCCTTTTGAATAACATTAATTTGTTAGCTGAATATCATACTGGTATGAATGCACGAATTGGTTTGCCAACTGAGCATCTTGCGCACAAGTATGATGGAATGGTTGACAGTCCAATCTATTCGACAGGTATCGGATTACTCATCAATGCTATCAAGAACTTGCCTGAACATAACAGTGAGCAAGAAGAAGAGAAAGAGCTTACTACGTCTGTTGAGGAATCTACGAAAATTGATTCGCAAGTAATTGATTTGGAAGACGAAGAAGATTTTATTCCAAATCCCGAACCTAAGAAGAAAGGCATCTTTAATATCATTTTTGATAAAGCAAAAGAACTACTCGAATCAACACCAGATTCAGAATTCTAATCAAATTAATAACAAGCTAAAAGACTATAATCATGACATTTGATATACCAAAAAAAGAAAAATCTATCATCAAAGTAATTGGTGTTGGTGGCGGCGGAGGAAATGCTGTTGAGTATATGTTTCAACAGGGAATCACAGGTGTTGACTTCGCAATCTGTAATACGGATCGTCAAGCACTTGAAAAGAATCCAATTGGAGTAAAAATAGGTTTAGGACCTGCATTGACAGATGGCCGAGGAGCAGGGTCTCGTCCAGAAATTGGAAAGCAAGCCTGCATTGAATCAATTGAAGAAATCAAAGCATTTCTTGAAGATAGCACTAAAATGCTATTTATTACTGCTGGAATGGGTGGTGGAACTGGAACAGGTGCAGCTCCAATAATAGCAAAAGTTGCAAAAGAACTTGACATACTTACAGTAGGTATTGTAACGCTTCCTTTCAAGTTTGAAGGAATGGTAAGACAAAGACAAGGACTTGAGGGACTTGAAGAAATGAAAAAATACGTAGACGCGATATTAGTAATTAGTAATGAAAGACTAATGACAATCTACGGTGATCTAAAATTATCTGATGCGTTTTCAAATGCCAACGAAATACTATCGACTGCCGCAAAAGGCATTGCAGAAATTATTACAGTTCCAGGTATTGTGAATGTTGATTTCGAAGATGTCAATACTGTGATGAGAGAGAGTGGGGTAGCACTGATGGGCTTCGCAGAATACAGTGGTGAAAATCGAGCAAAGAACACAATTCATGACGCCTTGAATTCACCTTTGTTGAAGGATAGTGATATAAGTGGTGCTCAGAATATTCTATTGAATATTTCAACATCTTCTGAGCATGAGATTACAATGCTTGAGTTTAGTGAAATTACTGAGTACGTCCAAGAAGAGGCAGGAAGAGGAACAAATATGATCTGGGGACATTGTATTGATGAGAGTTGCGGAGATCGTATGAGAATTACACTGATTGCAACAGGTTTCATGGAGGAGAACAAGAATATAACCAAGCCTAAATCTAGTAAAGTAGTTGTTTCACTAGATGAGGAAATGGAGGAACTAGATGGTTTTTCAATTTCGCAAAGTACTGAAAGCTCTAATACCGTTGAGTTTGAAGATTTTTCTTTCACTCACCTTTATGAAGAACCAGCTAGAAGAGAAGAACCAGCACCTGTACGCTCTAGACAAGTAGAGCCTGCATCAACTCTGTATAAATCTACTACAGCTGAGCCGAGAGATCTAAGATCTTTGGATGATCCAAAAACAATACAAGAGTATGAAAAAAGACCGGCATATGATAGGTTGAATATATCCTTGGATGATGTTTCTGAAGCTTCAGCCTCTCAGGATTTCAAAAATGTGATTTCTATCGATGACGATAGCTATCCTACCTTGAATCGAGAAAATTCATATATAAACAAAAAGCAAGATTAGAGCTTAATTTCCTTAATACAGCATTACAGTTGTATCGAGGTTTAGCTGTTATCATGTCAAGATAATTTCGTCTATTTTTAATTTCATATCTACTTATGAAATTGGTTTATTGTTGCCCCGGCTCCCCGCTGGGGCATTTTTTTCTTGGGTTGAGAATATTTATTTTTTTGACAAATATACGGTAGTTGATTATGAAATTGGTTTAAAGGATCATAGACAAATATTTCACTGATTTTGCCTCAATCTAATAGAAGAAAACTTCAACATATTCTTCTAGGTATTTTATTTATTGTGAAAAAGCCATGCTAGAAGGTAGTACTGAAAATTTTTATACCGTATTCGGCATGATTTTTTTTGGGACCTTTCGAATTATCTCATAACAGAATCTTAATGCTAGAACTCTGTCGTTGAGTATGATACAAATAGTAAAAAAGTACGCTCACAGAATAAATTACTTATATATTATTATTATTTTTAATATGATTTTTATATTAAAGAATAATATAATATATTTGTAACTGAACCAAAGTATTTTGTAAGAATTGAACCTCTTGCAGAAACCTGAGTGTGCTCTAGAATCAATTAAATAATCTTATCTAATTGAATTTAATGAGACAATCAAATCTTTACACAATTATTTTACTATTTCTTTTGGGAATAGGAAGTCAGACTACTTTAGCGCAATCTTGTGCAGATACTGACGTTACTGATCCAATAATCAGTTGTCCGACAGATGTTATATCATTAACTTGTTCAGATACTTTACCTGCAGCTGTAACAACCGTTGATGAATATAATCTTTTGGAGCCGGGCATTGCACTAGCTAATGATGATTGTGGTATTGAAAGTATTACTTCGAGTGACGACGTAGATCCGTCAACATTTAGCTTTTGCGCTCAAGACGCTCCCTTCATAGTCACAAGGACATATACTGTGATAGATTCGGTAGGCCTTCAAGCAAGTTGTTCTTACACTTTTACTTTTGAGGCAGATTCAACTCTGCCAATTGCTGCCGTTACTGATTCAGCACTCACTTACTTCGTAGATAGCAATTGTGAAGCGGTCGTTAGTGCTACCGAAATTGAGGAGGGTAGTATAGATAATTGTGGCGCGTCGAGTGATATTTCAAATTCTGCATTGATAAGATTAGCAGGTACAGTGGATGCTTTTGATAGTACATTACTTCTTGATTCGAATTCTCTTGATTTTTCAGTTTCTTCACCATTTCCAGTTACAGTCGAAATGCAAGTTATGGATGCTTGCGGAAATATTGCGGTAGCAACTAAAGTTATTCTTGTTCAAGATACAATTGCTCCAGTCTTATCTTGTCCTTCGGATATAATTGTATTTCTACAGCCACTACAATGTGATTCGACTCTTGTTTATGTTGAACCTACGGTAGTAGACAATTGTCCAGACGCTGTCATCAATAGACTTGACAACAATGGATTGAGTCTAGGAGATGCATTTCCAATTGGAGTACACGAGTTTATCTACCAAGCTGTAGATCTTAGTGGAAATACAGACACTTGTTCATTTGTTTTTGAAGTGATTGAAAGTCCAAGTTCAAGCCTTGGGTGTATCTCTGTTATTAATCTATCAATAGATGAGAATTGTAGTGGAAATTTAACGCCAAGAATGGTGCTAGAGGGCAATGAATACGGATGTCTTGATAATTTTGATATTACAGTTTATAACGAAGATGATGAAGAGGTTCCGAATATGTTTACTGGTGATGATATTGGAAAATCATTTACCTATTCAGTATCAAATGGCCCACTAGTTTGTGAGGGTGTCGCTAATATTGAAGATAAGTTTCCACCTCAAATTGAATGCATCAGCGATACAATGTCATGTGGTGAACTTATAGTATTTCCGGATCCAATTGTTCTAGATAATTGTTCAGGTGCTACATTGACTCTGCTGAATGAGACCTTTGCGCAAGTTTCTTGCAATGATCCATTACTTCAACAAGTAATAACAAGAGAGTGGCAGGCAGTAGATGCAGCCGGAAATGTAAGTAATACCTGTATACAAACTTTATCTGTAAGTAAATTTGATATTGGTACAGTTGAGGCACCTGTCAATCAAGTAATAAATCTTGAGTGTGGTTACCCTTTCGCTACTGATTCGGAGGGAGCACCTGACGCAGCTATTTATGGATCTCCTAGATTAAATGGTGTCAATTTGTGGCCATCTCAGTTTTTAGTTTGTAATCTAATGGTAATGTATGAAGATGAAACTCTACAAACTTCAATAAATACAACAACTATAATTCGGACTTGGTCTGCAACAACGTGGTATTGTGGAGTTGATAGTACGTTACAATTTCTTCAAGTGTTCAACATTGCCGATACTGAAGGACCCGTGATGGCTTGTCCTGGTGATTTGTCTTTCTCAACTTCTGGTTTAAGTTGTGAAGCAGTTGTTGAATTACCGGCTATTGCACTTTCTGATATCTGCGGAGAAGTTGTTGATATTGATGTCCAATATGAAGGTGGTTTTCTAGAAAATAGCAATGGGGGAAGCGCTACTTTGCCAAATGGGGTTTCAACCGTGGTTTATAGAGCAACCGATAATAGCGGAAATATAAACTCTTGTAGTTTTGAAGTTACTGTCACAGATAACGAACAACCCACACCTATTTGCGAACAATTTACGGAAGTGAGTTTGACAAGTGATGGAATTGCAGTCGTAGCTGCTGGTATGTTCGATGATGGTAGTTATGATGCATGTGGACCTGTAACAATTGAAGTGAGAAGGATGACAGCAAATTGTGATCCTACTGATATTGTTTTTGGAGAAACTGTAACGTTCTGTTGTGCTGATTTGGATGAAGAGCAAATGGTTGTTCTAAGAGTTACTGACACAGCTGGAAATTATAACGAATGTATGATAATAGCAGAAGTTCAGGATAAGGTTCCACCAATCTTGGTACAAGGACTGCCTGATATTACATTAAGTTGCGAGTTCCCATTCAATGTCGATGATACAGAGCAATTTGGGTCAATCGTGATGGATATAGATGATCGTGATACTATTCTTCTTACCGCTGAATATGTTGAATTTAGTAGTGCAGCTATAGATGGTGTAGTTCTCGGGAACTGTATGGAGTTGATCAGTGATGAGTTCGCTTCTAGTGACATCGGTTCTTGCGCAACTGGTTCAGCAACTAGAATGTTGACCTTTACTAACCAACAGGGATTATCGGTGACAGATATACAAAATATCACATTTATTAATCCATCGCCATTCACACTTGCTGATATTACATTCCCAGCGGACACTAGTTTCACGAACTTATGTGATTTTGAGGCAACTCATCCAGATAATTTGCCAGAAGGATACAACTATCCGGTATTTACAGAAGATGGATGTGATCAAGTTGGTTTAGATTATGATGACCAAATAATTGATGGTAGTGATGGGGCATTAAGCTGTTACGAGATAATCAGAACTTGGACACTAGCTGATTGGTGTCAGAATTCTGGAGGTACGTTTGCAACCTTTCAGGGTATTCAATTAATTACTGTTACAAATACAATTGGACCTGAAATAACGGGAGACTGTTCAAGTAGAGAACAATGTAGTTTCGATCTAGAATGTGGTCCAATGTTTATTGAGTTAGTTAACGAGGGGACTGATGATTGCACAGATAATGAGTTCTTAGATTGGAACTACGCGATAGATGCCTTTAGTGACGGTACAATTGATATTACTGGTACGACTTCTGATGCCAGTGGGACTTACCCTGTCGGATTGCATACGATCTTCTGGACACTCTCTGATGGATGTGGTAATGCGGATGTATGCAACTACACATTTGAAATTAAGAATTGTCAATTACCAACACTAATTTGTCTTGATAATTTAACTACTGAGATTATTCCGACAGATACTGATGGTGATTCAAATCCTGATACCGAGCAAGTGACTATTACAGCCAGTTTCTTTGATGGTGGATCATATCATATTTGTGGTACACCAATACAGCTAAGTTTCTCAGATGATGTTCTAGATACTGTGCGGGTATACGGATGTGATGATATCGGAGAGCAAGCAATTCAATTGTGGGGAACTGACGTCAATGGAAATCAAGACTTCTGTACAACAATTCTTGATGTTCAGAATAATATAAATGAAGGTCTTTGTCCGATCACTGTGAATTTTAATATCACAGGTGAGATTAAAACACAAGCTGACGAAATGATTTCACAAACAATTATTGCGCTAGAAGGTTCGGACATGACAGAAGAGACCGCTGAGGCTGGAAATTATGCTTTTAATGATGTAGATTTAGGCAGTACTTATTTGTTGAATCCTAGTAAGAATGTGGATCATATGAATGGTGTTACAACGCTTGATATCATACTTATTCAAAAGCACATTCTAGGTCTACAAATGCTAGACAGTCCCCACAAAATAATAGCTGCTGACATCAACCATAGTGATAATGTTAGTGGATCGGATATAATTCAACTGAGAAAGATGATCCTAGGTGTTTATGACAACTTCCCAAACAATACTTCTTGGAGATTTATTGATGATGATCATATTTTTGCTGATCCTGCCAACCCTTGGATATCTGACCTACCTGAGACTTATGCAATTGATGAGTTATCTGAGAACATGGTGATTGATTTCAGAGGTGTGAAAATCGGTGATGTAAACGGTTCTGCTATTCCAAATGAGTTGATTGGAGATGTGATAGATTCAAGATCTGATGATATTGTGCAATTGACAATTGATTCTGAGAAATTACTTTCTGGCGAATCAACTTGGATTCCCGTTTATGCCAATAACTTTGATAACCTATTAGGTGCTCAAGTGAACCTTAATTTTGATCCGTTGACAAGTCGTGTCCTTGAGATGCGAGGTGGAGCGTTGACAATTTCAAGTGATTACTACGAAATTGACAATGCTTCTGGTAATCTTGCAATAGTTTGGCATGAGGGCCTGCCTAAAACAATTGATTCGAAAAAAGCTCTCTTCGAGATCCTAGTTTCTTCGAAAGTAGATCAAGAGTCCGGTGATTTGTTCACAATTGGAGACGACAGAATGATGTCAGAAGCTTACGATGTCGCATTGCAAACTAGAAAGCTTGATATTCTAAGCCGAAGAATTGGAAACACGCAGGTGTACGTTGATTTTGAGTTATCTCAAAATGAACCAAATCCATGGAGAACCGAAACGGCTATAGAGATTTCAAGTACCTTAAATGGTTTGGCACTGTTTGTTGTTAGTAATATGAATGGTCAGAAGGTATTCGAGCAAAATATTGCGGTTAAGGCTGGTGTCAATAAAATCTTGTTGACGAAGGAAGACTTACCTTCTAGTGGAGTTTTCTATTATGAAGTGATGATGGGAGACAGTAAGATCATGAAGAAAATGGTTGTTATTAACTAGTAGTCCAGCAAGAGTATAGTACAAACGGCACTTGTGAAGCCGTAGTAAAAGAAGCCCTTATTCGAGTGATCGAGTAGGGGTTTTCTTATTTACTTCAGTAGTTATATGTATCCTATGAAATTTTCGAGCAGATTTTTTTGCGGAACGAGGAAGACTTGAATATAGTTTAGAAATGCTTTTATCAGTAGCAATCTAGATGTTATATCTATCAATTTTTTATGGTAGTCAATCGATACTCAAAACTGTAAGAAATATGTCAAATCACTGAATATTCATTTGATTAGGCAAAGTCATAAATATTTGGTTTATAATCAATATGGTCTTCATCTATCTATTTAGCAACTATATATATATAGTGAATAATCATAATATAAAATGGTTTTTATTCTTTGGCATTATTCTTGTCATCAAAGATATGAGTAGAAAGAGTTATGCATTGTTGCTAGCTCTGAAATATATAACACATACTTTATAATTCGTGATGATGAAGACATATTACAGTTTATTTGTTAGTCTATTTTTTGCAATCTATAATTTGAACGCGCAATGTAGCGATCCTACGCCTGAGGTGTTTGGAGACTTTTTCGTTTGTAGTGGACAAGCGCAGCCTTATGCGGTTGACACAATTGATGCCGATCATAGCTATGAATGGACACTTTCAGGTGGTGGAGAATTGACTGCTAATGGAGGAGAGGCTACAGTTGTTTGGGGCACAATACCTGGAACCTATTTGCTCACTTTAGTAGAGACAGATGACATATGTTCAGGGGTCTTTCAAGCTAATATCGTCATCGAGGGTGATATTGTATTAGTTTGTAATGATAACCTCAATATAAGTTTGGCTAGTGACTGTGAAATTACTATCACTCCTGATATTGTGCTTGAGTCGCCTGACTATGAAGATGATTCGTATTCTATTTCGATAACTGATCAAAATGGTAATCCTGTGCCCACTACTATAGATCACAATTATGTTGGACAAACACTAGAGGTGACGATAACACACCTATGCAGTGGGAATTCTTGTTGGGGAGACATAACAATTGAAGATAAGCTAGCACCAGTCATTGACTGTGAGAGTGGAGTTTTGACATGTGATGAATATCAAGATTTCGTCCCTTCGGCTGAGATAATAGTAGATAACTGCGGTGATGCGGTGTTAGAGTATACTCTCACAGAACAAGTCTTGATGTGTGATCCAGAATTTAGTAGAATAATCACCGTAGTTTTTACAGCAACAGATGAAAGTGGTAATTCATCCTCTTGTACTAGTACTTATAGTGTTGAAAAAGAATTTATTGAAGATATAGACTTACCGCTGTCATATGATGGACTTCCTGGTAATAATCCTCCATTGAGTTGTAGTGGTTCTTATCCATTAAATAGTGAAGGAAACCCTGATCCATCTTTTACGGGATTTCCTGGAGGTTTAGAAAATTGTAGTTCCATTGAATTTACATATACAGATATTAATCTTCCTTTATGCGACGCATCTTGTGGAGTTAACAATCTTAGTTATAAAGTGATCAGAGAATGGATTATTGTAGACTGGTGCACAGGTGAAATTGAAGAGTATCAACAAATTATTAAAGTACATGATAACGAAGCACCTATAATTGAGGCAATCGATGATATAACTGCAAGTGCTAATTCTTTCGACTGTAGCGCTCAGGTAATATTACCAATAGCAGAAGCTATGGATAACTGTAGCGCTGAAATATCATACGTCTACGAAACGAATTTAGGTATAATTGTAAATGGTGTATTATATGTTGATTCACCTGCTAAGACAATGGATGAAGGGATTGAAATTACAGTATTTGCATCTGATTGTTGCGGGAATGTTGCCGAATCGACTTTCTTAGTTACAATAGTGGATACTACGCCTCCGGTTGTGGTTGCGGATTCTTATGAAACGATCAGCCTTCTACCTATTGGACAAGCTACCATGTTTGCGACTTCACTAAATGATGGTAGTTATGATAACTGCGGACCGATAGCCGTTACTGTTAAAAGAATGGATAATGGGGTAGATCGTCCAAGTATTGATCTTTTTCCTCCAGCAGGAAATGACAATGCACAATTTAATGAAGTAGTACACTTTTTCTGTGATGATATTCCTGTAAACCCGATTATGGTACTATTGCAGGTTTGTGATGACGCCAATATGGATGGTTTTATCGGTAATTTCGGTGATAATTGTAACACTGCAATGGTCGAGGTAGAAGTGCAAGATAAATACGCTCCTGTAATTCAGTGTCCTCCAAACATGACAATTAATTGCACAGAATTTAGTGACATTGACATTAATGACGAAGAGCAATTAAATGCTTTATTTGGTTCTGCTCAGGCAGCTGCAACTTGTAATGTGGAGCTGACCCAAACTGTAACAGGTAGTGATGATCTAAACTGTGGGGTAGGAGTAATAATAAGAAACTTTACAGCGACGAATGCTGCGGGAACTCAGTCTTGCTCACAGACAATAGCAGTGCAGCCTTTAGACGAGAACTTGTTGACTTGTGATCGTATAAGCTTTGATGGACTAGATAACAATATTTACAATTGGTGTGAAGTTAATGATAACGATAATGACGATGATGACGACCTTCCAGCAATTGAAGTAGATGGTTGTGAAGGAATTACCGTAGCGGAAGTAAATATTGATCAAAGTGGACTATGTACCACAGTAGGTGTGCAGACAACAATTGATACATTTAATTATGCTGGTTCTTCAGCATGTAAAAAGTACCTAGTTCATTATGAAGTAATAGATCAATGTATTTTTGATGAAAATTTCGTCAATCCAAACACTGGTCAGATAGACCCATACAATTCATTAAATGGGTATTACGAATTCTACTTAGAGTATGATGTCGTAGATACAGAAGCTCCTGAATTGATCTGTGAAAATCAGTTCGTTGAGTCTGATGATAATTGCGATGGTTTTCAAGGAACAATATCTATCTCTGCAACAGACGCTTGTACTCCCGATAATCAGTTGATTTATGAATGGAAGTTGGATGTTGGTGCAAACGGCTCAATTGATCTTCCTCTTAACGGTGGATGGTTTAACGGTAACGCTGTAAATGGCGCTGCAATTGGGCTTTCAGCAATTCCTGTAGGAACTCATATCGTACTTTGGAGAGTAGATGATGGTTGTGGAAATATGGAGACTTGCAGTCAGACAATTACTGTGAATCCTGAGACAAAGGAACCAACACCATATTGTTTTGCTGATCTTAGTACTGCGGTTATGCCTACTACTGGCTCGATAGCCATATGGGCCAATGATTTTGATGCGGGCTCATTCGATAACTGCGGTGGACCTTTGGTTTTAAGTATGATTCCAGTAATTGATGTAGAAGGGTTGAGCGATGAAGAAGCTTACGACGAGTCATTCAATCATCCAAATGTAACTCAACAGCCGAATGGAGATTATGGCTTTCAATTTGACTGTTCTTACATAACAAATGGTGTCTCAGCGGTGGTAGAGATTAGAGTGTATGTGACAGACGAACAAGGAAATTATGACTACTGTACGACAGCATTAAGAATTGATGACAATTTCGATGCTTGTGAAGATGAAATGGGAACAATGACAGTTTCAGGTACAGTGAGTACAGAGAAAGGGTCTCCGATTGAACTCGTAGATGTTGAATTAGGAGCTGATTTCCCTGAGTTTCCTAAGTACAACATGACTGACGAAGATGGTGTATTCACATTCAATAACCTATTCGAAAATGTTGATTATATGATTACACCGTCTCGAAACGATAATCACTTGAATGGTGTCTCGACTTTAGATATCGTCTTAATTCAGAAGCATATTTTAGGAACTGAAGTACTTCAAAGCCCGTACGCTAAAATAGCTGCAGATGTTAATAACGATTGTACGGTTACAGGACTTGATATCGTTCAGGTTAGAAAGCTAATTCTAGGTAAGTACTCAACGAATGAATATCCAAATAATTCATCTTGGAGATTTGTAGACACTGACTTTGAATTCCTGACTTTTGATCAGCCTTGTATCTTTGACGAAATTGCAGAATTGGAGAATTTGACTTCAAATGAAGAAGCCAATTTCAAAGGTGTTAAAGTGGGGGATATCAATGAGTCCGCAAAAGCTAATTTTGTTGAAGACGCTACCGTGAGAAATATTGCACAGTTTGAGCTAGTAATTCAAGAAGATGAATTAAGCCAAGGTCAAGAGCTTCTGGTTCCGATCAAGGCTTCTAGAAGCGAATTGTTAACTGGGTTTCAGTTTACACTAAAAGCTTCGAATGCAACAATTGTAGATTTACAATCCGGTCTTCTAGATTTTACAGATGAAAACTTCTTTCCATACGATAGCAAAAGAGGTATTTACACGGTAAGCTTCCACGATGCAATGGGAATAGAGATCTCAGAGAATGATATTTTGTTTAGTATCAAAATTAAAGTAGACAAAGATACTGATCTATCTGAAGCGATCTCGATTGTAGAAGGTTTCACTGCAGCTGAAGCATATGTAGGCACTGATTTACAGCTTGAGGAACCAGTAATTGGATTTAGAAACAAAGACAACCAAGTGGTTGAAACGTCAAATTTCAAATTATATCAGAATGAGCCAAATCCATTTAATGATATCACGAATATCGGATTTGTATTACCAAGAACCGCTGAGGCTACTTTATCAATCTTTGACGTCACTGGAAAAGTACTCTTTAAAATGACAGATATCTATTCTGCGGGAGAGCATAATGTTAGAATCATGAAGTCAGATTTATCATCGGCAGGTATGCTATATTACACGCTTGAATCGGCAGGTTACGTAGCAACTAAAAAGATGATTCTTATCGAATAATTAGCAGTTAAGGTAATGAAGTATAATTTTTTTGCTCTGCTTAATTTTTTACTGATACGGAACTTACCTGTTTTCTCAGAAAGAAGCAGCGAGTTCCGAGTGGATGTGATTCATAATTAGAACTGATTAAACTATGAATAATTTTTTGTCCTGGATTGTAGTAGGTTGTGAAGAAAGTATTACTAACGCTTCAACCCTTGAGAAGGGAGGATTTCAAACTCAGGTAGCCGAAAGTACTGACAACTTGCAGTCATTAACTGATTTGGTGGCTAGAAATAAAAGCAATTATACAAACTTGTCCAATTATATGGAGCCATTATTATTCAAAGGTAATTGTAGAAATGAATCCCAC
>CBFHTK010000002.1:498731-524828 GCA_965658745.1 Saprospiraceae bacterium
ATCCCACAAAAATCCAACATTTAGAAATATCCTAACAAACTTAATTTTTAAATCACGTCCTACCATAAGTGTTTTTAGACTGATATTCCTAGGTATGATTTTATACGTTGGTGCAGTTACTTCTGCATTCGCACAATCTTCTACTTGTATTCCTGGGATGGTGGAAAATGCAAATGGTGACCCCTGGTCGGAGGAATGTTATTTAAATGCTAGTTGTGAAGAACAAGGAAGTCCTTGTAATGCCAATGACGTACAATTAGCTGGTGCCTTTCTTGCAGATAGCAGTGGGAATGCTGTTCCGATATGTAACTCAGGTGCGTCAAATCCTGTCTATTTGTTTGCAAATCTTGCGAATACTACAGGTACAGATAGATATGCAGTCAGAACAAGAGCTGAGGTTTTTGTAGATGGAGTTTTTTTTGAAGAAGTAAACAATTGTGCTTTTGATTTATTGTCTCCAGGACAGCAAGGTTTACAATTGCTGGGTCCATTTACTTATACCTGTGGTCAGGAAATAACATTAGAAAATATATGGATAGGATATGAAACCTCCGCAGCTGTTTGTAGCGATATCAATAACCCTAGTTTCATAGGGGATTGCAATAGTTATGCTCCTTCAAAATGTTTCAAGGCAGAAACGTTAGTGTTTTTGGTACCAAATTTTGATTTTGTTTGTGGGGATATAACACCGACAACTTCTGAGATTTGTTTTAGTGATAGTACTAGTGGAGGAACTCCTCCTTACACTTACTTATGGGATTTTGGTGATGGTAATACTTCTACACTTCAAAATCCATGTCATGTATACTCTGCTATTACGGGTACATTTACTGTGACATTGACTGTAACTGATTCTAATGGAACAATATCAGGTAGGACATTAATCGTAGACTTGGATGAGGAAGGGTTATGTTGCGTAGCTCCAGTTATCACTTGCCCCGCTGATTCGACGTTTGCGTGTTTAGGTGAAGTTCCTGTTGCCAACATCAATGACGTTACTTTCACTGAGGGTTGTGGTATGGTAACAATAGTTTTAGATACCATCATTGTTTCTGATTCTACCTGTGTGAATCAAAAGACGATTAATAGGATATACAGCGCAACTGACAATGATGGAAATGTAGCCACTTGTGCGCAGGTTCTTGTTGTTAATGATAATATTGCTCCCATGGGCACATGTCCTACGGGAACGGATTATGGAAATGTATGTGCATCGAATGCACCAGCAGCTCCATCAGCAGCGACGGTAGCAGCTGTCTATACAGATAACTGTGGAACGGTAACTGCGACTCTTACTGGTTCAGTATTAGCAGGAGATGATTGCGGTTGGACGAACACACATACTTACACGGTTTCAGATGGATGTACAGCAAATGACATAACATGTGTAATAATAGATAGTGGATCAGATGATACAGCGCCGACAGCAGATCAAGCAGCAGGAAGTGCAGACTTCACAGGAGAGTGTGATGATGATTTGACAGCGACGTTAGCTTTTGAGCCAACGTTTACGGATAACTGTACGGCATCAGGATTGATTACAGTTACATTAACATCAGATATAACGACAGTAGATCCACCAGGATCGAGTGCTTACGTGCGCGTACGAACATGGACAGGAAATGATGGATCTGGGAATGAAGCTACTTTTAGTCAGGTAGTGACTATTACTGGTGGGGTGAAAGCTCCGACACCTTATTGCTACAATGGCCTGAGTGTTGCTGTAATGCCTACAAATGGTTCTGTTGTGCTTTGGGCTAATGATTTCGATGCAGGTAGTTTCGATGACTGCGATGATGATTTGACATTGACAATTGTTCCAGAAATTGACGCTGAAGGATTAAGTCAAGATGAAGCCTATGATTTTTCATTTACTGGTGTACAACAACCAAACGGTGACTACGGGTGGGAATTCAATTGTGACTACATTGCTGACGGCCTGAGCGCAATTATTGAAGTTCGAATCTATGTCACGGATGACTTTGGAAACTGGGATTACTGTACAGCAAGTCTGCGTCTTGATGATAACTTCGATGCATGCGAAGATCAACCTGGAACTGTGACGTATGAAGTGTCAGGTGACTTAAAAACAGAGGAAGGTACAGAGGTATTCAATACGATTGTAACTGTTGAAGCAAGTTATCCAGAATTCCCTCTTGTTGAAATGGTGGATGGAGCATATGCTTTTGATTTGACTGAACTGATTGATTATTCAGTTACCCCATTACGAAATGATAATCACTTAAATGGTGTTTCTACCTTAGACATTGTTCTAATACAGAAACATATTTTAGGATTAGAACTCCTAAGTTCGCCTTATAAGCTAATTGCAGCTGATGTTAATAATGATTGTAAAGTATCTGGAGCGGATTTAATTCAGATTAGAAAACTTATACTTGGTAAGTATGAGAATGACGAATTCCCATCGAATACAAGTTGGAGATTTGTTGAAAGTGAGTACGAATTCCCGAATCCAGATCAGCCATGTGACTTCAGTGAAATTGCTGAAATCTACAATCTATCAGCTGACGAGGATAGGTCATTTGTGGGTGTTAAGATCGGAGATGTCAATGTAACTGCTAAAGCTAATGCAAATGCAGAAGCAGAAGTCAGAGACTGGAAGGAAATCAAGATGTTGATTGAAGATCGTGAGTTAGAGACTGGTAAGAGATATACAGTGCCTGTCTTGGCTAAAGACTTCAAAGATGTCTATGGTTTACAATGGACGATCAATTTGGCTGATGTCAAGTATATTACGATTGAACCAGGTGCGTTGAATATTGAACCTCAGCATATCGGAAATCTGAATGATCAAACGATCGTTATGAGTTATAACGAAACGCGTGGAATCAGCGTAGAAGATGAAGAAGTTCTATTCTATGTCGTAGTTGAAGCTCTAAATGACAAGATGTTAAGCAGTGCCTTAACTTCATCATCGACAGTAATTTCAAATGAAGTTTATGTTGGAAATGAATTAGACGTACATGCAGCAGTCTTTGAATTCACTACGAGAGAGAATACGATTGTGAATGAGTTCAACTTATTCCAGAATGATCCGAATCCGTTCAAAGAGCAGACAACTATTAGTTTTGAGCTACCAAGATCAGCAGAAGCTACATTGTCAATCTACGACGTACAAGGAAAGGAAATCTATACGAAAATAGACGGTTACGCTAAAGGACTTAATAGTGTTAATATTAACCGAAATGAATTAAATTCGACGGGCGTATTGTACTACAAAGTTCAATCAGGTGACTATGTTGCAACGATGAAAATGATTGTAATCGACTAGTTTTTTTCCAACTAGGGTTCGAATATGAATCGTTAAATATAGAGGCGAGTCAGCACAAGTTGTTGACTCGCTTTTTTTATATAGAGATTTGGCGACTACCCCTTGGGTCGCTATGTCCAGGTGCTCGCAAGTCTGCTCGGCCTAGATGTCGTAGATGCAAACTTGATGCGTAATTTAGATGATTCTGTTAGCTTTTTCGACTTCTAACTTTACCAAGGTTGCCATCTAGTCTAGGTATGTTGACCTACACCTTCCCAGCGCTAGTCGAAGGCAGGTTGTTCAGTAGACATTTTTCATTAAATCAAATGTCATAAGACCTTTCTTCTGTGTATATTAGCTACTTCTGTATTCGATGGCATAAAGATTGTTTTATTTGTTTGCGCCTGATTGAAATCATCGACTTATGTAACAGCGATCACATAAAGTACTCTGAACATGATCTACCTTTGGTATGTGAATTATGGTACAATCATATTATTTTCAGTCCTTATTCTTTTGTCTAGTGCAAAGGATTTGGTCACTTATGTACAATTCAAGGTGAATCAAGAGTACATCAGTAATACCTTTTGTGTAAATAAGGATAAACCTATTGCGATGTGCTATGGGTCGTGCGTTTTGCAAGATGCTATTATTGACAATCACACTGCTGATCAAGAATTGCCAATGTCAATTCAGATGGAATTCACACCCCTCACTTATCTTTTACCTGAACTAGTTTTACTGGATTTTACAACTCTTAACAAGGGTGTAAATATTGCTCCAGCGTTTAAGGAGAATATTATCATGAAAGATTTTGAAACTGATATTTTCCATCCTCTAAAGTTGCCAACTACTGTTTCGTAGTAATTGCGGTTGTCTTTGACAACCCTTCATTTAGCAACTTAATCAAAAAACATGATGAGAGTTTTCTTTATCATGTTCTGCTTAGTGATATTGAATAGTTCTAGTCTTCAAGCTTGTGACGCTTGTGGATGTGCTGCTGGTTATTCTGGAATAGGACTTATGTCCAAATACAGAGGAAATTTTATCAGAATAAGCTACGTAGATTTTCGATACCACGCTAATCCAGAACATGCTAATAGTAATTCACAAGACTTATTCGCAGAGGTAGGTCTGTCATTTAGGTACGCTTTTGCGAAATCTCCTAAACTTAGATTCAATGCATATGCTCCGTATGGTTTTAACAGTCGAAATCAGCTTTCTGAAACCCAAAGCATGCAAGGATTTGCAGATGCTAAGATTATGGTGAACTACGCAATTTTAAATAATAAAGCCATCGGAGATAAGCAGACGATTTTCTTGGAAGTCGGAGGTGGACTTAATCTTCCAACGGGTAAATATAATCACGAGATTGGTTATGCAAATTTACCAGACAATTTCAATATCGGCCTAGGTTCGTATGGTTATATCTTGCAGCTGAACAGTTTATGGAGCAAGGGTAAAAGTGGCTTTCTACTAAACGGAAATTATCAGCTAAACGGAAAAACACAAGAGGGTTATCATTTTGGCAATCAGTTGACCGGGGAGATTTCTTGGTTTCGTGAATGGAATGTCAAGAAGCAATTGATCCTGCCCAAGTTGGGATTAGTAGCTGAATATGTGAGTGTTAATAGATACAATAATGGGAACAAAGTTCCAGAAACTGGAGGCAACGGTCTCTTAGTTTCTGCAGGCATAAATATCAAGTCTAAGGATTTGATTTCTGGTATTACATATTCAATACCTGTTATACAGAATTATTCAAAATAATTCAGTGGATAAACAAATTATGTCAGGTCTAAATACCTACTGAATGTCTATGAAATGACCACAGAATAATTATTCCTCTATCTTCATCTACAGAGTCATTTCGCTTCCTTTGTGCAAAATTTCATTAGGTAGGTTTTGTTAGAAAATGAATTTATTTTTAATATTACACGTTGTTCGTACGAATAAATGGATTTAGGTGATTCAGTTGACAGTTTGACAATCCAATGACCCTAACAATGCAATTTATTCTGTTTTAGAACGTATATTTACAGTTGTCTTACCATAAGATGGCTGGCTCACTAACTACACTATGAGTATTATACACCGATAAGTATTATTGGTATTTTTCATTTTACCTAATCGACCTTAGTGATCGTTTAGTTTTATATCTCCTTTTATGCAGTCAATTAAATTTTCGAAAACTGACGAACAGCAATTCTTTTCCACACTTAGAAAAAGAGTAAATAATTACTTCAAAGAGAATTCCCTAGACAAAACAGGTAACCTTACTTCTTACGTGAAAGTAGTAGTTATGTTTACCCTTTATTTAGGGCCTCTTATACTTATGTATGCAGGTGTCATATCTTCTTGGTGGTGCATAGCAGCTTATGCAGTTGTAGGTTTAGGAAAGGCGGGAGTCGGACTTGCAGTAATGCACGATGCCAATCATGGAAGCTTTTCAAAATACAAGTGGGTCAATGAAGTTTTGAGCTATAGTATGAATATGATCGGAGGATCATCTTTTACTTGGAAAGTTCAACACAATATACTGCACCACTCTTTTACCAATATTCATCACCTTGACGAAGATATCGAGGACAAGCCATTTCTCAGATTGTCACCTTTTGGTAAGAAGAAAGCTTATCACAAATTTCAGCACTTGTACGCTTTATTCCTCTATGCTTTAGCAACCGTGAGTTGGATTGGTGCAAAAGATTTTCGTCAAATGGCGATTTATCATAAGAATGGGACTACTGTACAGAATGGATTTAATCCAACGAAAGTAACAATCACAATGTTCACAACGAAGATTGCCTATTTTGCCTTCCTTCTTATATTACCTATGATTTTTGTAGCTCAGTGGTATATTATCTTGCTAGGTTTCCTTACAATGCACCTAGTTGCGGGTTTTATCATAACAGTGATATTCCAACTAGCACACGTTGTTGAGGGAACAGATCATCACGATATTAGCGAAGGTCCTGTAATGGAAAACACTTGGGCAATTCACCAAATACATACAACTGCCAATTTTGCCACAAAAAGTAAATGGTTGACTTGGATGATCGGAGGATTGAATCATCAAATAGAGCATCATCTATTTCCTCATATTTCACATGTGCACTATCCGCAGCTTTCGAAGATTGTAAAGAGTACCGTCAAAGAATTTGGATTACCATATCATGAGTATAGTAGAATGACATCTGCATTGGCTTCTCATTTGCGCATGCTGAAGCAGATTGGTGCGGCATAATGCGGCTATTCGTATCATTTATCTTGATGGTTGGTCTGTTTGGCTCGTGCTTAACGGACTTACGTCCAAAAGGCAAAATCGAAGGTAGGACTCGTAATCCCGAAATTACACTCTTGAAAGTAGCTAAAGCTCATGGTTATCAATCATGGTCTAGAAATCGATCATTCCAATGTATTGTCCAAGATTCTTTTGTAGGGTGGATAGGTAAGAAATCTAGTCCTTTTAGCGAATCAGTCGTATTTCTTGATGCGGACTACAAAACTGGAACAGGAAATGGTAAACTAACTATAGTTTCTGGTGAAGATTCTTCCGAAGTTTGGCATTACAATAATGGTTTGTCATATAAAAGCAAAGAACCTCAGTTGATGCTAACTCAAGTGGAGGACAATAACATTGACTTTTGGGTTCCCACATACGCTTATTTTATTGAGTTTCCATTTCGAATCTTGGAAGCTGATGCACTGGAACACCTCGGAAGCAAACGAATAGGTGATAAAAGGTACACTAAGATTCTCGCTTCATGGAACACTGTAGAACCACAGAAGGATATTGATCAATATTTAATTTACCTAGACGAAAATCAACATATAGCATGGATTGAATATACAATTCGTGATCAATACCCTTTTTTAAAGGGTAGGGCAGTGTATGATTATCAAAAGATAGATGGCGTTTTAGTGCCCAAGCAAATCCGTATTTACAGTAATATATCTGGCAAAAGAAATATGCTTCATCAAATCAATATTTCCAACTTCCAATATAAGTAGCTACGGTCAATGTTAATCTAAGTCTTACATCATCATTAACCAGCGCATTTGTCCAGGTTTATTAGCGAAATTAGATCTCGGTGTGGGAAAATCTCTAAAACGACGAGAAGCTTGGTTAAAGCTTGTTAATGAATTGTAAATAATTCTCATATTTCGATAAATGACCGTATCATTGCACTATTATTAACTCAAATAATTTAGTCTAATGAAAAAAGTATCATTGTATTCTGCTTTTGTTTTTGCTTTAGTGCTATCTCTAGCATCTTGTAAGAATGACAAAGCTTCTGACTCTGCAGTGCCTGCACCAGCAACAATGTCAACAACACCGACAAATCCTTCTGCTCCTGCCGCTACTGCAACACCTGCTGTACCAGCTGGACCTGCAACAGTAATGACATTTGCTGAACCTACTTTTGATTTCGGTAACATCATGGATGGTGACAAAGTTGAACATGTTTTCTCTTTCCAAAATACTGGAAAAGAACCACTTATCATTTCAAATGCAAAAGGTTCTTGCGGATGTACTGTGCCTCAATGGCCAAAAGATCCGATCAAGCCTGGAGATTCGGGAGAGATCAAAGTTGTTTACAACTCTAAAAATAAAGGTAAAGTTGGAGGTAAAAACGAAACTAAAACAGTTACAATTACTGCAAATACAAATCCACCAGAAACTCGTCTTATCATCAAAGGTATTGTTGATAAAGAAGAAGCAGCTGATGCTGGAAAGTAATCTTATCTGAAACAAACGTTTCATAAAGAATAATGTTAAAGCTACGTAGTCGCTCGCGATTACGTAGCTTTTTTTATTTTCTTTCTCATCTGTAATCTGGTTCTGTTTTTTCTGAGCGCGATTTAATAACAATTCGACCAAATAATTGTATCTTTTATATCAATTTAAGGGAACGCAACTTTTGTTTCGTACCTCAGTTTTTAAGCAATTTACAGATCACAAAGTTTTGATTTAATGAGTGATATTCTAACTAAGCCGAAGGTTGTGATTGATGAAAGAATCAAGCAAGAAATAGCTGAACAAGAAGAGCGTGAAGCTCAAGTTGTTGTGCATTGCCAAATTCAGACTCTATCAAATATGCCGATGGGAATTAGAATATGGCCAACAACCTTTCTTTTAGATAATGATAGCCAACATCAATCTAAATTACTGCATCATGAAAATATCCCTATGGTGCCTCAGTGGAAAGAAATTCCACCTAATACTTCTTACACATTTACTCTGTTTTTCTCAGCTTTGCCCAAATCCTGTGCTAAATTTCATATGGTCGAGCTTATTCCACAATCTGGTGGGTTTGAAGCGCTTAATCTTCTGAGAAACAAGCTCGATGTCTATTACGTGAAAATTTAATAAATCTGTGTTAGTTGCCTATCGACCTAAACCTGAACCATTTCAAGGAAGTTTTTTCGATATGCTGAAGGAGTAGTATTAGTGGTTTTCAAGAAGTGCTTGTTAAAATGTGCTATGTTGTTGAAACCAACTTCAAAGGCTATTTTTCCAATAGTCATCGGGGCAACTTCAAGCAGCTTGCATGCTTTTAAAACCCTATATTCATTCATAAAATTAGTATAAGTCTTGCTCGTTAGCTTTTTGAAATAGCGACAGAAAGAAGGTACTGTCATGTTTGTTAACGCTGCAATTTCTTCAAGTGATGTCTCTTCTTTGTAATGTTTACGCACATGGTTGAAAACCATAGCAGCACGCTCATTATCTTGTTTCGTTAGTTGTACGGTGAATCCACTACCTCGCAGCGTACGTTTATCAGTTGAACCAGCAAGATCGTACAGAATACTAATCAATGCCATGGTAGATTCATAGGGACTTAGCTGACTTAATTGTTCCATTCTATAGCCGATCTCTTTTTTCGTTTCTCCGTGAAAGGATATACCATCTAATGATTGGATAAAGAGATTCTCAATTGATTTAAAAGGTGGTGACTTGAAGAATTCACTTCCGAGGAAATCTTCTTTAAATTGGATTACTACCTCCGATTCGTGGCCAGTATTCCTGTCTGTAAATCCACTATGAGGCAGATTAGAGCCTATTAGTACTAAATCACCGTTTTTGTAGTGTGACATATGATGTCCTACATGGCGAACACCTCGCCCTCCTTTTACATAAACAAGCTCCAGTTCAGGGTGAAAATGCCAAAAAGTGGCTTTTTCATTTTGATTGCCATCGACGAAATGTTTCAGTTCAAAACTGGTACCAAACTTTGGTTTGATTAGTTCGAGGTTCGCTTCTTTTGTGTTCACGGGTTATTCAGTTTATTGCGTATTAATCAACTGTGTCATATTGTCTTAACTTTTAAAAGTATTCATTTTTCTTGTTAATATAGTATGTAAATATGAAAATATAGAAGAATCATCCATTAAGATTCATATTTATCTTTGTTTTATCAAACTCAATAAAGTTACAGATTAATCCTTTATCCTGTTCCACAAATCAAAGCAGGGTAGAACATATCAAAATGAGAGTGTACTAACAATTTAATTTAGTTGTTAGTACACTTCTCTTAAAGGCGCTTGGGGAAGGTGCACAGTTGGAGGTATTGATAAATGTAAGCTTGAGAAGCTTTTTGCTTTTTTTTATTTGGGGTAAAAAAGATATAACAACTAAAAATAGTTCATTAGAACTCAATAAAATATTTGATTAGGTAAAGGGTCTTTTTCAAAGGAGAAGGGCCCTTTTTGTATCTTTATTGATAAGCAGTGACTTTCACAATACTTTAATAGGTTAACATTTGTGAGATAAAGCAAAGCGCTTAATCATCAAGATGCACTAGTTAATCGAAAAACGGAACATTTTACTAGATTCGTGAAGGTCGGTAACATTTCTTTGCATAAATTCGTTGACTAATTATAAAGAAAAAGCGGAGTCCATGATTCTATAAGATAAATTATGTAATTAATCAAACTAAAACTTATGAAAAAAATATTGCTTGCGGCAATTCTTATTGCCAGTTGTTTTCCATTATTCAGTCAGATGAATAACGTGAAATTAGGTTTGGGATCGGCAACTCAGTTAGATGTTAATCTTAAATACGAACGTGCACTTGGCGATCATCACGCTTTTCAAGTTGCGCTTTTATGGGATACACCAGAGTCACTTTCAGGTGGTTTTGTAACATCTGATCCTGAAGTAGAAGGAGTAGACGGAACACTTTCTGGTTTTGCTATTGTGCCTGAATACAGATATTATTTTGGTTCAAAAGGTCCATTAAGAGGATTTTATGCAGGCGTATTTCTGAAATTAAGAAATCGTAATCTAGTATTCAATGATGATTTCGGTACTGAAGTTCCCGTTGAAGCTAGTATTAACTTGCGTAATGTCGGCGGTGGTATTGGATGCGGATATCAATGGATTATCAATGATGTATTTTCGATCGATTGGCATATTTTTGGTGTTGGTGCAACTGCATGGGGACTCAAAGCTTCTGTAACGCCTGATGATCCAAATGATTTTGACGAAATAAAACAAGAAATCTTGATGGGTATTGATGATTGGGAACTTGACTCTGATCAAGCAATTGATCCTAATACGCTAGCAGATTTTGAAGCTGCTAAAGACGAATTCAAAACGATTGTAGAGAATCAGGACGTTGGAACATTATCAACGCCAAGAATTCGAACAATTCTACCTGATTTAAGATTTGGACTTTCTGTTGGATACGCCTTCTAGGATATAGTGCGTTTTTAGTATTCAAAGACTAATGGAGAAAACTATATGTGTGGTTTTCTCCATTTTTGTTTTGTGATTGCTCTAGTGCTATCTTTGGTTTTTAAACTGATCTATATATCTATGCTCAAAAAATACTGGTTTAAACTAGTCCTAGGACTGATTGTAATAATTGTTTTTGTTGGATTAATAAATTTTGATCGCATACAGCGATTTACAATTGTGCTTTCACTGTTTTCTCCAGAGAAAATTACCGATAACTTCATCAATATGGAATCTATTTTCGATGTTAATGAAATTAATCCTGCTGACACCGCTTATCCACTTATTGAGGATATGACATTAAAATTACCATCGGCATTCCAGTACAAAGATTCAACGATTCAGGTTGATGACTATATTGATTATACACAAACACAGGGTTTGCTGGTTTTGAAATCCGATACGATTCTATATGAGTCGTATCCCTCAGACTATATGCAAAATGAAGATTTTATCAGCTGGTCTGTTTCTAAGTCTTTCGTGTCAGCTTTGATGGGTATAGCAATTGAAAAGGGATTTGTAGCGTCGATTATGGATTCAGTTGAAAAATACGCACCAGTTCTCAGAGGAAGTGGCTATGAGGGCGTTTCTATTAAAGACGTTCTGCAGATGAGTTCTGGTATCCACTTCGATGAAGACTATCATAAATTCTCGTCCGATATCAATAGACTAGGCCGTGTTTTTGCCTTAGGCTCTTCATTTGATCGCTATGTGGCTTCGCTAGATCAAGAGCGTAAACCAGGTACATATCATCATTATGTTAGTATGGATACTCAAGTTGCTGGAATGGTAATTAAGGGGGCGACGGGAATGAGTCTAAGTAGTTTTATGGAGAATGAGCTATGGAAACCCCTTGGAGCGGAAGCTCCATCATACTGGTTGAAGGACAGTAAAGGAATGGAAGCTGCTTTTGGTGGACTAAACTGTAATTTGAGAGATTATGGTCGATTTGGACTTCTTTATGCTAATGATGGATTTTTAAATGGAAGTCAAATTCTGACTGAATCATGGGTTAATGCATCTACCACAGCAACTGAAGCACATCTGATGCCAGGCATTCAAGACGCATCTTCGCATCCGTTTGGTTATGGATATCAATGGTGGATCCCTGGTGGAAATCAAGGAGATTTTATGGCAATGGGGGTGTACAGTCAATTCATTTATGTTGATCCTGTCAACAATATAGTAATTGTTAAAAACTCCTCGAACTATCACTATGCAGTAGAAAAGAGACTAACGACCTTTCGGCATCTAGAGTTTTTTAGAGCAATCAGGTCAAGCATACTAAAACAACAAGAAAGTGAAATCTAGTAGCTGAAAGTAGACTTGTTAGCGATCAACTAATTTGTGACTTTAACCCGCATTATTCATTAGATCTTTGTCATGAAAGCTAAAAGGTCAATAAAATAAGGGATTTTGCGAAGGATCCATAGTCACCACTATGGTGAGTGAGCAAAATGCAGCTTGCGCCTTATTTTGCAGACGTTTTAGGTCGGAATAGATTATCTAATGCATAATGCGGGTTTAATGGAGTTCCAAAATTTTAAAATGCACAGAGCACGTTATTAGATAACTAGGAAGTTTGAACAAAGACATAGAATAAACATACTATGATGTAACACTGTCTGCCGATTGATGAAAAAAAATCTATGCTTTATTAATCCAATTGAGCTCTGTGTCGTCATACACACATGTACAGCGTTAAAAACAAGATATCTTTAATTAGTGATTTTCAGTTAGTCAATTTCTCCACCCGATATTGGAGGATATTTGCATTTCAATGTAAATATTACTACTTTGATCATGACCGTCAAGGAATGAAGATTGAAGAAGAAGCACGGTATTGATATCGTGTTCAAGACTGGTAATCGGTAGAATAGGCCTAATATTAAGTGTTTTTTGATAGCCTTAAATTGAAATTATGAGTTTAGATAAATACTCAGGCCCTTGGAACAGTGAAGTTGCGTTGCATCTTTTACGACGGACCTCTTTTGTGCCCAAGAAAAGTAATTTAGATCAAGCCTTGCTAGATGGCATGGATATCACGGTTGATAAGATCCTGACTCCCAAAACAAATGTGGAGCCGCCTTTAAACTATGCATTTGAGAATGATCCTAATGTTCCTATTGGAGAAACTTGGGTAGATGCTCCATTTTCACAAACTGTCGGACTAAATCAATACAGGGGAGCATCTCTTGCTGGATGGATCATCGGACAGATGGTCGAGGACTCGATTTCTATAGAGGAGAAAATGATTCTGTTTTGGCATAATCATTTTGTAGTTTCTAATATCGAAGATCCGAGGTTTTTGTATCGAAACTATGAAATGCTGAGAACAAATGCGCTAGGTAACTTTCGAACTTTTGTGCAAAAGGTGACGACAGATCCAAGTATGCTACGATTCCTTAATGGAAATCAAAATACAGTCGAAGCACCTAATGAAAATTATGCAAGAGAATTACTCGAGCTTTTCACTTTAGGTAAAGGAGAGGCAGTAGGGAATGGTGACTACACAACCTATACGGAGGATGATGTTCAAGCTATTGCAAAAGTACTTACAGGCTGGAGAGATGTAGGATTAAATTCAGGTACTATAGCAGTTAGTTCTGTTTTCCAAAATTTTAGACACGACAAATCAACGAAACAATTATCACATCGATTTGATAACGTTCAGATAAGTAATGCTGGCGCTAGCGAGTACAAAGATCTTATTGACATTATCATGGAGAAAGATGAAGTCGCTACATTCATCGTTCGCAATATATATCGATGGTTTCTCTATTATGACATCACAGAAGAAATAGAAGAAACGATCATTGAACCACTAGCAGCTATTTTTAGAGATAGTGACTATGAGATTTCCACTGTCATGGACACGCTCTTGAGAAGTGAGCATTTTTACGACGCTTGTCATGCAGGTGCACTGATTAAGAGTCCCATGGATTTTCTATTGAATACGATCAGTTTGTTTGAATTGCCTATTACAGTACCTCAACTATCTTTAAGATATCAATATTGGATTAGTCTTTTCTCAGCAGCTGGTTCGATGCAGATGAATGTCTACGGACATCCTTCAGTTGCGGGTTGGAAAGCATACTACCAGAGCCCAGCATATTATAGGGTATGGCTAAATTCGGTGACACTACCGTTAAGAAAGAGCTTGATTGATGTACTTTGGATTTCAGGGTTCAATTTAGGAGATATGAACGTCAAGATTGATCCATTTGCAGTACTAGAATGGGTTTCAGAACCGACTGATATCAATGTAATTATTGAAGATGTGAGTCGAATGTTAGTCCCAAGACCGTTGAACGATGGACAAAGAGCCTATTTGAAAGGGCTAGTATTACAAGGTTTACCAGATTTTGAATGGACCGTAGAATACGCAGACTATCTTGCAGATCCAGATGATCCAATTAAGAAAGGTGCTATTAATCTTAAGTTAACCGTGCTCTTCTACAGCATGTGTCAACTTCCTGAATTTCAGCTAAGCTAATTTGTATTTCTTTTGGGCCTAGAGCCCTACAAAACAGACAATTATGAAACGTAGAGATTTCTTAAGAAATAGTTCCTTTGCCACGCTTCCAGTTCTTTTGGGGGGGATGGGTATATCCGCTGTGAACAAACCTAGTTTTCTAGATTATATCTCCGATGATAATGATAAAATTTTGGTGCTCATATTTATGAATGGCGGAAATGATGGTTTGAACACCATCATACCAATGGATCAGTATGGAGTTCTAAGTCAACTCAGGCCCCAGGTGATTCTACCCGAAAATCAATTGCTAGAAATTGATAATAATAATGGTTTACACCCAGTGATGTCAGGTTTTAAGAATCTATATGATGATCAGAAACTAGGAATCGTTCAAGGTGTTGCTTATCCAGACCAGAATCGATCGCATTTCAGATCAACCGATATTTGGCAAACAGCAAGCGATGCCAACGTTGTCTTAGATTCAGGTTGGCTAGGAAGATATCTTGAGATCAATCATCCAGATTATCCGTCTGGTTACCCAAATCCCGAGAATCCCGATCCGCTTGCATTAACAATTGATTATTCAGTCTCAGAAACCTGTCAAGGAACCGCAGCAAATTTCAGTTTGGCACTTGCAAATGAGAACTCGATTTCTTCAATTCCAGAGTCGATTCAAGGAGATATTACGGATGATTGTTATGGAGACGAGCTTGGCTTTGTAATTGAGAGTATAGCTCAGCTAAATCAATATTCTGAAAGAGTACTGAGTGTTTACGACGCAGGGTCAAATAAATCGAATCTTTATGATCCGGGTAGTCGATTGGCAGAGCAACTCAAGCTTGTTGCTAGGTTGATCGATGGTGGTTCGCAGACCAAAGTTTATATCATACACCAGGGTGGGTATGATACGCATGCACAGCAAGTTTTACCAAATCAACATGAAGTTGGAAATCACGCAACTTTGCTTCAGACTCTATCTGATGCAATTGAGGCATTCCAAGATGACATCGATCAACTTGGCCACACAGAACGTGTTTTGGGGATGACCTACAGCGAATTTGGAAGACGAGTAAGAAGTAATTTTAGTGATGGAACAGATCACGGTACTGCTGCGCCAATGTTTTTGTTTGGTTCTTGTGTTCAAGGAGGTACTTTAGGAAGTAATCCTGAACTTGACACTGGAATCGATGGTCAAGCTGGAGTAGAAATGCAATACGATTTTCGAAGTGTATATGCAAGTGTCCTTATGGATTGGTTTGGTCTAAATGAATCTGAAATTTCTACAGTATTGTATAAAGATTTTCAATATCTACCGATTCTTAAGAATTGTCTCTTGCCAGTTGAGGTACAAGAAGAAAAACTACGACTACGCACTGTCGAATTGTATCCGAATCCTGCTTCTAGTAGAGTGAATGTTGAAGTCGAGCTTCCAAAAGGTATCTATTCAGTAACAGTCTATTCAACTCTTGGTGGACTAGTCAAAAATGTCTTTCACAGAAGCCTCGAAAAAGGCGAGCATCAATTTATAATCGACGTTTCAGATCTCATTAGCGGACAGTACGTACTGCGCATGGCCAATCAAAACGATGTGATAACTAAGCGCTTTTCAGTTTTTAGATAGATTTCAGTTAAAAATCAATAAAAATTACAACCTTCTTTTTGATACACTGTTGCATTTGCATATATTTGTGCAACAATGATGCAAAAAGACTTATCAAAAGTAGAAATAACAGGAAGTATAGTAGCTATCGGCTGCGCAATTCACTGTATTTCAATTCCTGTTCTTCTTAGCCTCGGAAGTGCCGGTGCTGTCCACTGGCTAGACCATACTGGAGTAGAATTGTTATTTTTAGTTTCAACGATGATCATTGCTGGTTGGTCAATTTTCGGCAGCCTTCGTCAGAAGAGGGTAAATGCTACACCGATCACTTTGTTTAGCTTTGGATTCCTAGCCTTATTGATAAGCATTCTTTTTCACGCACATGTTCTGTCTGCAGTTGGTGGAATTTTTCTTGCTACCGCTCACATTATCAATTGGCGTCAACTAAGAACTTGTCAAATAGCTAGATAAATCAGCGGAATAATCTTAGCCGCTAATTGCTACAATCTATTATTACCTTCCCGAAACGTTCTTTATTTTTCATATATGCGAATGCCTTATTGATTTCTTGAAGTCGGAATACTTCATCTACATGTGGAACAATCTTATACTTATCAACTAGATCGACCATTTCTGTGAATTCCTGATCATTACCCATGGTACTTCCGAAAATATGGATCTGTTTAAAGAAAAGATGTTGAGGAGAGATGCCATTAATCGTTCCCCTCGTTCCGCCATAGATCCCAATCCTAGCTCCAATATTGCATAGATTGATCAATTGAGGGAATCCGTCACCTCCAGCACTATCAATGACGACATCAAATCCTCCAACTTGTTTCTTATATTTTTTACCCCACATGTCGCTAGTGTATAAGACTCCTCCGCTAGCTCCCAGTTTTACTGCTTGATCAATTTTTTCCTTAGAAGAGGAACTTACATGTACTTCGCAACCTATGGATAGAGCAAATTGTGCTGCAAAAAGCGCAACACCGCCTCCTATGCCATTAATGAATACCCGATCGCTAGATTGTACACTGCAATTACCCAAAAGTGCCCTGTACGCCGTCAGTCCAGCAAGAGGAAGAGCTGCAGCTTGTTCATCGCTTAGATGTGAAGGCTTTTTAGCAAGTCTATCTGGATGGACCGCTGTAAATTCAGCAAACGTACCTTCTTTTTCTAGACCTCGAATGTGATAAGATGGGGAAGGTACACGTGGATTGTCTCCCCAATCTAGATTGGGATTCACAAGATAAGCTTGACCATTTTCATAAACCAACCCATCACTGCCCAAGATCGCAGGTAATTTAATTCCAGGATATAGACCTTTTTGAATCCATAGATCACGCCGATTAATCGCTGCAAATTTAACTTCCAGAAGCTTCTCACCTTCATTTTTTTCCACGTTCCAATCACGATAAACTAGTGGTCCGTTGGATTCTTGAAGTACTGCAGCTTTCATGAAAATAGACTTTGCAAGGTTGAATGGTAATTAATTGTTGGCAGGATCTTCTTCAGGTAAGGTGTATTCTTTCTGTTTCTTTCCAAAAACCGATACATTTATATATCTCTTTGGGTTGAGACGCAAGTCTTGAAGTAACAAGCCGATTTCTTCACTCGTATTTTCAAGTTCCTTGTAAAGTTCTTCATCGTTGACTAGCTTACCAAGCGACCCCTGTCCACTTTCTACTTTGGCAACAAGGTCGTTTACTTTTGCCATTGTTTGATTAGTTGTTGCTATTGTTCCTTTGAGATCATCAACGACTGCATTTGTTGAAGTCAATGCTGAATTTGCCGATTCAACAGTTTGGGCTATGTTGGCATTCTTGAGATCAACAGTGACCTCTTCAACGTTAGCTAGAATATCTGTAATCTGTCCGCTGCTAGAGGCGAGTGTATTGCTAAGACTACTGAGGTTTTTAGTAACATTCTTTACGTCATAAGTTGAAGAAGCTAGGACAACATTGAGTTTCTGTGTTATTTCATTAAGACTTGCGATGGTAGCTTCCAAATCTTCAAACATAGCACTGAAGTCTGATTCTCCTCCATTGGCACCACCGAACATACTTTGTATTTTGTCCTGAGCAGTCTCCATGTAACCGTCCAGTGTGTTTTCTCCCAACATACTATTGATAAGACTGACACTTTTGCTCTGCAATTTGTCACCATCTTCTAAGCAATCTCCATTTCCAGAACAAGGCTTTTCAAACTCGATTGTTAGTGCCTTTCCTCCCATCAGTCCCGTGCTCGTAAGAGCTGCGACTGCATTTTTGGGGATGTGCCCGACGTTTTCAATAGTAAACTTTACAACGACATTGTTTACATTGTTTTGATCCAAATCAACAGCTGTAACATTTCCTACTTTTACCCCATTAATGAGTACAGGCGAAGAAGGAGAAAGTTGATCCACGAAAGCATAATTGGTTTCAAGATTAAGACTTCTAGAAAAAATATCCTGTCCCTTTAGAAAATTATATCCCCAAATCATAGCAACTGCTACGACTAAGACTAATGCACCAATTTTTACTTCTTTATTCATCTTGTATTTATTACTCAAAGAAACCTAACACATGATTAGTTCTTTAGTTCTGTTTTGCCAATTGGCCACAAAATTACTGATATAACGTATATAAAGCTAGAATACGATAGATAAAACCAATTATTTCGACTGATTTCGACTTTGCCTAGATGTATTGCGTTGAAACTTGATCTCTTCTGCGTGAACAAAACCTAGACCCTTTAGGTAGGCTAATGTTTCTTCGCTGGTGCTTTGGCTGTTATAATTAAGCATCATGTAGTGATATTCAGCACCTGCTTTAGCGATAGTGTAGTAAGGAAGTTTACTCCAGGGTAGATTGGGGTCAGGAATATTATTGTCTGATTTATGTATGAGAAATGAATAGGCTAGGGGACTTGCGTCCAAAAGGGATCCAGGAGGTAATAAGTAAGTTTTGATACCCTCGACCATTGAGGTAATTATTGCTGCTTTGTGTTTGGGATCTTGAAGTAACTGAGCATCTTTCTCATTACTGAGATAGGCCATCTCTAAAAGAGTTCCAGGCATCGTAGTTGATTTCAGTACGTAGAAGCCAGCTTGTTTGACACCTCGCTGCTTTAGCTTTGTTCCCTTTTGCATTGCGTCATTTATGTATTGTGCTAATTCTGCTGATTCTTTGAGATCTCCACCTTGATGCAAATTTGAAAAAATGAAGTCCATGTGATGGTTGCTTGCCTCGCTATCTTCTAGAGTTAGTGCTTGGTTTTCGCGCATAACCACTTCGAGGTTTTCTGCACTTTTATGAAGGCCCATGATATATAACTCAGTTCCGTGAATAGAGCTAATATCATGATGGTTACAGTGTAAGCTTATGAAGAGGTCCGCGCCGAGATCATTGGCAAATTGAGTCCGTTCGGAAAGTTTGAGGTAATGATCATCATCTCTTGTGAGAAATACTTGTACTGAAGGTATAGAATTTTCCAGAGCTTCTTTGAGTAGAACTCCGTATTCAAGCGTGAATGCTTTTTCTTGAAGATCACCTTGATGCGTACCCACATCTTTGCCACCATGGCCCGGATCAATGACGATTGTTTTTACTTGATCTCCAAATTGGGCGTATAACCAATTGCTTGACATGCAAAGTAGTAAAACAATAAGTAGACGTAGCATCTTGTTTGTATAGATATAATGTTCAACGACAAACATATTAAATTAAATTGTAATATGATAGATTATTGTAACATATATTACCCTAGTAACCATGTGTTTTAGTGGTATATTCGCTAAATTTGTTTTGTGTTATTAACTAAATATGCCTTATGACTAAGATTTCAATTCTATCCTTATTAAGCCTTTTGTTTTGTGTGCTAATAGTAAGTTCATGTGTATCTACTAAAAAATATGATGCTCTGGTATCTGAAAAAGATCAGCTCACGCGTGAAAACCTCAATCTGAAGAGCTACAGGGATTTAACGTCGTCTCTCAAAGCTGAAAATGGATCATTAAAAAAACAACTGGAGCAGTCAGAGGACTTGCTGAAAAGTCTAAATGCTAAATTTAATGGCATAAGTACTAATTACGAAGATCTTCAAAAAGAGTTTCAAGCATTATCAGCTCAGAAATCGGCTATTCTAAACTCTACTGCTGGGGAGAAATCTGCACTTGAAGCAAGGCTTGCAGCAAAGCAAGATGAACTCGATAGGAAACAGCAGGCACTTATCGAGCAAGAAAGGAACATAGTACAGCAACAGAATAAAGTGGACGAATTAAGTCAAGCGATGGCAGTTAGAGAACAGCAAATAGCAGAGCTAAACTCAAATTTAGAGCAACAAAGAACGGCTCTATCAAACATCCGTCAGCAAATTACCAATGCCTTGTCAGGTTTTAATGCAGAGGAGCTACAAGTAGTACAGAAACCTGATGGAAAAGTTTATGTTTCGCTGAGTCAAAATTTACTTTTTAAGAAAGGTTCAGATCAAGTTGATGAGAAAGGAAAAGAAGCTATTACAGCATTGGCATCCGTTTTAAAAGACCAAGCAGATATTGATATTCTCGTCGAAGGCCATACAGATAGTGATGGGACAAGTGCCAGAAATTGGGAATTGAGTGTAGACCGTGCGACAGAGGTAGTCAAAATTCTTCAGGCTGGGGGAGTAGAACCTCAGAGATTAGTGGCTTCTGGTCGTGCATTCTATTTGCCTGTTGCTGAAAATGATACAGAAGAAAACAAAGCAAAGAATCGTAGAACTGAGATTATTCTATCACCAAAACTAGACCAATTGTACCAGTTAATTCAGAAAGAATAATGATCTTATGTGGAAATTAGCACAATTTTACGTCTACTAGAAAAAGGAAATTATGAAAGAGAGTATTATAAAAAGTAATCGTCGATTTATTTCATCAAAATTACAGTGGATTTTCCTCATTGGAGTTGCCTTTAGTTGGAGTTCATGCTCCACCGCGAAGATGGATGCGCCTGAAGATGCCATTAAATTAGCAAGCTATTCGAAAAGTGCATGTTATGGTGACTGTCCAGTTTATAATGTGGCGTTTACAACGGATGGTAAAATGGTTTATACGGGAAAACGTAATGTTGATAAGATCGGAATTTTTGAACAGCAATTAACGAAAGAGGAGTACTCCAAGCTAGTGAAGTTCTTACGCAAAGCTAAGTTGGATCAGTATGAAAACATGTATGATGAAGATATTGCAGATGGAGCGATTACTCGCCTTACATACTATTCAGATAATGAAGTTCAGCAGATTGCTACGAAATTTACTTATCCTGGTGATCTAAAGTCTGTTATGGATGAACTCGAAGTTTTGGCAACCCGAGAAACGGGATGGGTGCAAGTTAATGTTCCAATAAAGAAAGAAAGTGAACCAGTAATGGAAAAAAGTGATCAACCAACAAGACGTGTTATTTCTTACAACCAAGGTCCTTGTTTTGGAACATGTGCATATTTTAGCATTGACATATTAAGTGATCAGACTGTTCTTTACGTTGGAAAGAAGTTTGTGGAGAAAGAGGGGATTTGGGAAAAGACTTTGTCTAATAGAGAATATGGGGAAATTGTATCTCTTTTTGCCCACGAGGACTTTACGAGTCAAGTAGGTGTATATGATCAGAATATTATGGATGCCCAACAGTTTACCATTACTTATACTAATCGAGATGGTATTGCTAAGACGGTAAAAACTAAAATAACACAAACTCCTCATATTCAAGAGATTATATCAAAAATAAATCAGCTCGTAGATGCTAGAGGTTGGAAGAGAAAAGAAGCTGACAAGGACGCAGTTCCAGTTGAATCAACTATTTTGGTAAGTCTTTCGCCAAAAGTTGATGCACGAAAATGGGTAACAACGAAGAAACACCTTGGTCTGAAGATCGTGCGCTTTTTATCACCAAATGGCACGTACTTTTTGGTGAGTTATGACATGGAGCAAGATATTAATCGAGTGATGGAGGAATTACGTCGTGATCGTGATGTACTTAATGTAGATAGGGGAGATCGTCCATCGAAACCAAGAACTGGCTCAGGTGTAAAGTCTGGAAAAAGCGGTAATCGAGGCACCGGTAGACTTGATGGAGGTGGTAAGTAATGAGAAGATTCGAACTTCAATTATTTACAGTAGGGACGTCCTCGAGGCTTTAGCCTCGTCACTTTTCTGCATTTTTTTCACTATCAGGTTAGTTTTTTTAGTTTCCGAAATTTAATATGACAAAAATGAACCTCGATCAACTGCCACAAGCAAGTTATCTTGGCTTAGTCATTGTCAATTATTCTATCAGTAGTTATGACCTTAAAAGGTCGATGACATGTAGCATATTTCTATAAGATAAACGTAAGAGATTAGTTTTACAGTAAGCATGTCCTTGAGGCTTTAGCCTCGTTACTTTTCTGCATTTGCTCAAAACCACGAGCGTAACTTACATTTCCCAATTCCAATACGCCACATTAGCAAAACGATCATCTCAAGTGAACTGTCGTGTTAGAGCGTATTTTGGTCTATGTTGATGAAAAGACTAAGAAGATGTGTGAAAAAGTGTATCTTACGTAGAAGTATTATTTCAACTTTAAATTATTTGTTATGAGGCATTTACACACACACACACACACACACACACACACACAGGCTTGTTAACTATTTTCGGAAGCTCGAATCAGTAGGAAAAAGCAAAGTTTTACAACTGGTTTTCGTTTTATTCCTTTCAAGCTTCTCCACGGCTAAAGCACAAAGTAGTTGTATGGATATTTTCAATGTGACAATTACTACAACGGAAGATGTGATCCCATTGTGTGATCAGTTTTGCTTTACAATTGAGTTTGTTGATTCTAATTGTAGTTTTAATTCAGATATTGCTGATTTGGAAATTGAATTCCACACAACGGTATTCGACTTTACAGGTGGTTTTCCTACGACCACTTCGAGTTCTGGTTTATTTAAGACAATTCATATAACAGATCTTCCTTACAACGATCCAGGTCTGAACACCTTAGACATTTGTCTAGATGTAGCACTGTTAGTTTCGCCAACTAGCGATGATGATATTTTTTTTAGAATCAAACATGATCAAGAATCGACGATGGATGAACAAGTTACACTTACACCCACGAGCGGTTCGAATAATATATTTAACTATATTAACTCACAACCACTTGATATAGATCTTTCTGCAGCTTTGGCGAATCCCGCATATAACTTAGTTTCAGCTCTCAATTCGTGTGGGTACGGAAGTCAAAATCCTATTCCTCAAACTATCTTGATCGATGGAGAAATCGAATTTGATACGGATTATTGTTTTGATAACAGCATTGGTACGCTTGACCATACAATTGCTTTCCTTCCAGGTGCAAAGATCACGATCACCAACAATAGCACTATTGAAATCGATAACTACACATTAAGAGGTTGTGAGCGGATATGGAAATCCATTACTGTCGATCCAGGTTCGGAATTGATTATTAAGAATTCAATTATTCAAGACGCTGAAAATGCAATCGACGCAAATTCTACGTCACGTATCATTTGTATTTGGAATACTTTTCAAAACAACATCAACGATATCCTGTGCGACGATCCTGGAGCTATTGCAACTACCTCTCAATTTTATTCAAACAATTTTATCGGAGGACAATTAAAGCCCTTTTATGAATCGCAAGAATTATTTCTAGATCGCTCTCATATTTCAGTAATCGCTAAGAATCAGTCCTTTCTCTCGGTCAGTGGCATATTAACAGTTAGTGGATTTCTTCGAAATTCATGGGAGAATTATAATATTGCTGTCTTAGCTGAGAATTCTAATATGCAATTAAACTATAATCAATTTAGTAATATTGGTAATTTACCTCCTCAGAATATTTTACAAGACATCAATGAATTTGGAGCAGTCTATGCTACGACAACAGGAAAGCACTATCTCGAAATGATTAATCCAAATCCCGGAACAGGAGGTATTACAGACGTAAGAAGAGGTGTCTATGCTGAAAAATATGATGTATTATTTAAGAATCAGCTCATTGATCGTGCCCTGGTCGGTTTACAATTCAAGGATTCCTATTACAGGACAATCGACGTACTTGACAATACTATCAAAGCGTCGAGAAATTGTATCATATCAGACGGAGCACAAAACTTCTATGGAACAATCAGAGATAATGCGTTTACCATAGACGGAGATCCATTGTCGTCTGAAGCGATAAAGATTACCGAAACAGAAAATTTTTATTTTCTATCGTGGAGAATTCAGAATAACACCATTAACATACTAGATGCACATAAGGGAATCTCTATCAGTGGAAACCAACGGATAAAGATATCCGATAATGACATATATTTCTTATCTGAACAAATTCAACCAAAGTTTGGAATATCCAATCAAGGTGTTCAGAGAATCAATGCTTCATGTAATTTTATAACAAGCTATCACAATAACGATGTCAATGCAGAAGATGTCGGTATATTCTACGAGAATGCAGAGAACAGTCCAGTTAATTGCAACTTCGTCGACCGCACAAGGATCAATATGAAGTTTAAAGGAACGACCAATAGTATTGACTTAGCTGCCAATCAATTCGGAGATAATCGCTTCGGCTTAGTTCTGGGAGATGAAACAACAGGGGGCATTGAAAACGCCATTATTGGGCTACAGCCGCACAAAGGTAATCTGTGGGTAGGGACAAGTTCTGTACAAAATGCTAAGAATTCGAGTGATATAGTAAATAAAGCTTTATCAGAGGTTAGAGTGTTTTTCAACAATACGGATGGACTAGGGGATCCTTATCCCGCCAATTTATGGCCATGGGCTCCTACGCAGAATTTGGATCCACAATGGACTGAAAGAGTATTAAGTCAAACACCCTATGAACTCTGTGCAACATGTGACGGTAACATTGGAGCTAATGGATTGATAGGCGGCGAACGCGGTGATCCTGAATATCTGAACCTTCTAGGGGAACGTTCAGGTTTCGTAGGCATGTCAGCCATGGTCTATGATCGACTGCTGAATGAGCAGTCCTTGGAAGATCTTATCTTGATCAATGAAATAGACATAAACACCTATAAAGAATTAAGTGCTGTCGAGCCAGGTGTTTTGAATGAATTTTGGGATGCACTTCTACTAACTGATTTATCAATGGTGGAAGAGTGGGACAATTCCGCTTCACTTGCACTTGCTGATGATATTACCTCAGAATATGAAAACCTTACTACGACCGTTTCGAAAGATCTAGCAGCTGATTTACTTGATCAACTAGAGAATCTTACGACTGATGTAGCAAAAGAAAGTGTACAGTATGGATATTTAAAATCTGTTTTACAGTTCTATATCTATGGAGAAGAACTAGCCAATAACGGTTCTTATATCTCTGAGCTGAAAAGCTTAGCTGCAACATGTAATAGGGAAGGAGGGCAGTACGTGTTTTTATGCAGAAATTTACTACATAGACTGATTCAGCAGACCGTAGATGTAGAAGAATGTATCAGCCAAGGTGACGAATCAGAGCCTCGGGGAAGGCTAGTTGAAGAGTTCTTGGTGTTTCCTAATCCTGCTTCTGAAGTCCTTAGTTTAGACGGTATTGATGGATTCATTAAACGAGTGACCATACAAAATAGCCTTGGTGAGCCTGTTATCAAAGCTTTGGGAACAGACAATACAATTATCATTTCAAAACTTTCACCTGGCATATATTCGATTATGGTTGAAACCGAGAGGCAAATATTTACGTCTAAATTTGTTAAGATATGAAAATTTTGATAGTACTCTCATTGACTATGTATTCTAGCTTATGTTTAACACAAAAGCATGATTATATTTGGCTGACGGGCCACCCAAAGCAACCTGAGTCCTTTACTGTTATAGACTTTAGTAATGACCGACAGGCAACCTTAACCGAAAGTGAGATAGAATTAAACTATGCAAATAGCAGTATTTCTAATTCAGAAGGGGTTCTTCAATTTTACTCGAATGGTTGTGCAGTCGCAAATTCTGAATATAAAACGATGCCAG
>CBFHTK010000003.1:0-11989 GCA_965658745.1 Saprospiraceae bacterium
AGTCTACATCCCTTTGGCAATTTAAGAATCCCTAAGTATCCCTCATGAAAATCTTGAGCAATATCCTTCTCGATTTCAGATTTATGAACATTGTCAAACTCTTCGTATTCTACTCCCGGGAAATACGTTCGTCCTCTTTCCTCGTAATCGCTTTTTATATCTCTTAAGAAATTTATCTTTTGAAATGCAGAGCCCAACTTTCTCGCAGGTTCAACTAAACTATCGTATAATTCTGCGTTGTTTTCCGTGAATACTTTCAAACACATTAAACCAACGACCTCAGCTGAACCATATATATATTTGTTATACATGCTCCACTCGTAGCTTGTTTTATCAAGATCCATTTCCATACTATCCAAGAACGCATCTATCAATTCTATATCTATGTCATAATCACGAACTGTTTTCTGAAAAGCGTGTAATACTGGATTCAAACTGATACCTTCATTTATCGCTTGATGGGTATCATTTCGGAACCGCTCAAGCAGTACCATCTTATTCTGATCGTGAAATGTATCAACAATTTCATCGGCAAAGCGAACGAAACCGTATATATTATATATAGGTGTACGGAACTTCTTGTGAAACATCTTTATACCCAAGGAAAACGATGTACTATAATTATTAGTAATCAGTTTGCTACATTGCTGGCAAGAATCATCAAATAGCTGGATCATGTCGTTTGTTTTAGTATCTCTTGTGCAACTACGCAGCCTGAGATTATAGAAGGTGGAACTCCCGGACCAGGAGTCGTAAGCTGCCCAGTATAATAAAGGTTCTTAAGATTTTTGTTCTTTAACTTTGGTTTCAAAAACGCAGTTTGCTTCAAAGTGTTTGCTAATCCATATGCATTACCCTTGAACGAGTTATATCTGTCAACGAAGTCGTTCATGGCAAAAGATTTCTTGTACACTATGCTATCTGAAATTTTCTGATCTGTTAGTTTTTCCAGTCTGGCAATTATACGATCAAAATACTCTTCCCGCTTTTCATCAGAATCTTCAAGACCTGGTGCTAGTGGAACTAGTAGAAACAAGTTCTCCATACCATCTGGTGCTACTGTTTGGTCTGTTTGAGATGGCACACAAGTGTAGAAAAGAGGAGCGCTTGGCCATTGCGGATCATCATAAATTTCAATCGCATGTTGATCGAAATCTTTGTCAAAAAACAAATTGTGATGAATCAGCCCTTTCAACTTTTTATTTACTCCTATGTAAAATAGCAATGAGCTTGGAGCCATAGTTCTCTTTTCCCAATACTCAGAACTGTAATTTCTATCTTCTTTTTGCAAAAGCACTTGATCTACATGACGGTAATCAGCATTAGCAACTACGTAATCAGCATTGTAAGAACCCTTTTCAGTGATAACCGTCTTTGCTGAAGAACCGTTGGATTCTATCTTCTTAACAGGTTCATTAAAATGAAATTTTACCCCCTGATCAAGAGCAATAGAATACATAGCCTTTGAAATCTCATACATTCCACCCTCAGGATACCAAGTTCCTAAGGTAATGTCAGCATAGTTCATCAGACTGTATAATGCAGGAGTATTAGAGGGCTTTGCGCCCAAAAAGAGTACAGGAAATTCAAGTAATTCTATTATCATAGGATTCTTGAAGAGCTTCCTAATCTGTGATGAAATTGAGGAAAACATTTGCAATTTTAGTGCACTCTTAGCAATTCTAAAATCCATAAATTCAGTAATGGAATGAGATGGCTTCCATACGAATTCGTTCATCCCAACCTCATACTTGTACTTTGCCTCTTCAAGGAATGACTTGAGCTTTTGGCCAGCTCCTGTTTCAAGAGATTCTACTAATTCAACTACTGCTTCTTCGCCAGCAGGAACATCTATCTCTTCGCCGTTTTTGAAGAAAACGCGATAGCTTGGATCAAGTCTCTTAAGCTTATAGAAGTCTTCAGTACTCTTGCCGAAATAGTTAAAATAATTTTCAAAAACTTCAGGCATCCAATACCAACTTGGACCCATATCGAAAACAAACCCATCTGCTTCGAACTTGGATGCTCTTCCTCCAGCTTGCTCATTCTTCTCAATGACGGTTACGTCATGACCTTCTTTTGCAAGAGTCGCTGCGCTTGATAAGCCTCCGAATCCAGAACCTATAATGATAATCTTTGCCATATTGCTAGTTGGATGAAGTGTTTAACAACACCTCATTATGTTTGTTCACCCATTTTGTTAAAAAAGTTAAACAGTTTGTGGGCTCACAAAAATCGTACTTCATGGAAATTAAACAATAACAAGTCTCCATTATGTAAAAACTTCAATTGCCCTCTTTCATTCACGCCCAATATTTGTCCTTTGTATTCTGCATTTGAACTTGAAAGCAAGGTCATCCTTTCATTTCTCTTATACAGCACCTGCTCATATTCCTCGTGCAGAAGATTAAATTTCCTATCTGCCAACAAGTTACAATATATTCTTAAATTAATTTCTATTGCTGACCATACTCTTTCCAAATTCCATTCCTTTTCTGTCAACATTCTTAGTGAAGTTGGATTTGGCAATTTTTCATCGAAAGATTCTTCATTGACATTTAAGCCAAGTCCCAAAATGGCTGACTTGATCTTTTGACCTTGAAGCGCGGATTGAATAAGTAATCCAGCTATTTTCTTATCAGACACGTAAATATCATTTGGCCATTTAACATAAACAGGAGCATGCAAAATGTCTGAAATTGATTTTCTTATTGCAAGAGCAAAAGCCATAGATAGATAAAACTGCTTTTCGATTGTTAGAAAATGTGGATAGACAATAAGACTCGCTGAGATATTCTTGCTCTTACCAGAGTACCAACTTCTGCCAATCTGACCACTTCCGTTTGTTTGATTATATGTCGTAATGACAGTTCCAGCGATTGGATTGCTTTTTGCTATTAAATCGTTAGCAGTGGCATTCGTAGAGTTAACCTGCTCATAGTATATGCGGTAAAATGCTGAAAGGTGAAGGATAGCTTACTTATTGGAATGAAGGATAGGAATAAATATTTCGTAGATTTGCTTTACAGATAAAACGGTCATAATCAACGAAGCGAAGCTACAGAATAATAATTAAGAAACATAGATAACATATATATAATTGAGTAAACAAGAAGCACAAGTCAGAATTGAAGAGATCAACGACAAAATCAAAGATAGCATACAAGATGTCAAGGGCAAAAATATTGTCAAAATGGATTTACGAAAACTTGAAGCATCACCTGCTGAGTTTTTCATTATTTGCGAAGGTGATTCTTCGACCCAAGTAAAGGCCATTTCGTCTAGAATATTCAAAAATTTACGTGAAACTTATGGACTTTTACCGAATCATGTAGAAGGTAAGGACAACGGAGAATGGGTTCTTGTAGATTACTTCAATACGGTTGTTCACATTTTTTATCCTGAAGCCCGAGAGTTCTATCAATTAGAGGAGTTGTGGAGCGATGCCGAAGTTACTAATTACGACAATGTGTAGGAGATAAGATTTGCAAAAATCACATTTATTCATAAAATAATGCAACGATACTAAATTTAGGATGTTTAGTTTCAACAAATAGATATAATGAGCGAACCAAATAAAAATGATAAAAAGCCAAATAAGTTGGGTAACAACTCGTATTGGTTATACGCGATTTTAATCTTCGCGATCATTGCTTTCAATGTTGTTGTTTACGCTAACAGAAATAACAAAACAACAACCACTGAGGAGTTTTTTGCAATGGCGCGGAATAACGAAATCAAAGACGTCAAAGTCATTAATGAAAAGTTAGTACAAGTTTTCCTTAACCAAAAAGGCAAAGAGGCCCATCCTGATGTTACAGATGGCGCCATGTCGCAATTTACCCCAGATTTTACTTTCGAAATAGGCGATATTCGGAATTTCAGCGAGCGAATTAGTGAGTTAAATAAAGACGAGGTCATTGTTGATCCAACCTACGAGACAAAACAGAATTATTTATTACCCATTCTGAGTTGGCTAATTCCTTTATTCCTTATTATCGGTTTATGGGTGTTCTTTATGCGTCGCATGGGTGGCGGAGGAGGAGGTGCTGGATCTCAAATATTCAATATTGGTAAATCTAAGGCTTCTCTTTTTGATGCTAATGCCGAAGTTAATGTAACATTCGCAGATGTTGCTGGATTGGACGAAGCAAAAGAAGAGGTTATGGAAGTTGTCGACTTCCTGCAGAAGCCAAAAAAATATACATCTCTGGGTGGTAAGATTCCAAAAGGAGTTCTATTGGTTGGCCCTCCAGGTACAGGTAAGACTCTATTGGCAAAAGCCGTAGCTGGTGAAGCTGGTGTTCCATTCTTTAGTATTTCGGGTTCTGACTTTGTTGAAATGTTCGTCGGTGTTGGTGCATCAAGAGTAAGAGATTTATTTAAGCAAGCAAGAGAAAAAGCACCATGTATTGTCTTTATTGATGAAATTGACGCGATAGGGCGAGCTAGAGGCAAGGGACAAGTTCAAGGCGGTAATGATGAACGAGAAAATACTCTTAATCAGCTATTGGTAGAAATGGATGGTTTTTCAACAGATAAAGGTGTCATACTTATGGCTGCTACCAATAGACCTGATATTTTGGATTCAGCCCTACTAAGACCAGGTAGATTTGATAGACAGATCGGTATTGATAGACCTGACATTAAAGGTAGGGAAGCAATATTTAAAGTTCACTTGAAAAACATCAAGACCGCAGATGACATGAAACCAGAAGTTTTGGCGGAGATGACACCTGGATTTGCAGGAGCAGAAATTGCAAATGTGTGTAATGAAGCTGCTTTAATTGCTGCTAGAAGAAATAAGTCCTTTGTAGACATGGACGACTTCAATTATGCGCTTGACCGCGTTATTGGAGGTCTTGAGAAAAAGAACAAACTGATTTCACCTACTGAAAAAGAAATAATAGCATATCATGAAGCAGGTCATGCAGTATGTGGTTGGTTTTTGGAGCATGCTTCTCCTCTTGTCAAAGTAACAATTGTCCCGAGGGGTGTTGGAACTTTAGGTTATGCGCAGTATTTACCAAAAGAAGAATATATTACAAGAACGGAGGCTTTGCTTGACCGCATGTGTATGACCTTCGGAGGTAGAGCAGCAGAAAAAATTGTATTTGATAAAATTTCCACAGGCGCGCAAAGTGATCTAGATCAAGTCACAAAAATGGCGTACTCAATGATCTCAATTTATGGTATGAATGAAAAAGTTGGTAATGTCTCATTCTATGGAATGCAGCAAGATCAATTTAACAAGCCATATTCTGATGAAACTGCTAGATTGATTGATGATGAAGTAAGACTTATGGTTGAGTCTCAGTACAAAAGAGCACAGGAGTTGTTGACAGAAAAGCGTGAAGAACTTGAAGTTTTGGCTCAGCAATTATTAAATAAGGAGGTATTACTAAAATCTGATGTTGAAAGACTTATCGGCCCACGACCATATGCAACACCAGAAGTAGGAGAAGAAATAGATACTCCTGATATACCATAGCAGTTTCAACATAGAAACATAGAAAAAGGCAACTTGAATACTCAGGTTGCCTTTTTCTATTACTTCACAATGCGTGATATTTGTTTAACTAAATCATTTGGTATTACATCGGCCACAAACCTTGGCATATAACCCAAGAAATAACCGCCACCACCAGCACCACAAAGTTTAAAACCTCCGTCAGTTAGTGAAGATATACGGTCAAGATTATCTTTGATATGCGAGGGAAACATCGGAATTAAGTTTTCGCTTTGGAGTTGAGACAAATTCATAAATAGACTTTCAAACTTATCCTCATCTTGCAAAAGGAACTGTTTTATCAATTCAGAACTAAGTTTTGTCATCTCATCTGCTATATTATCTCTAAAATCTTCTTTCTCCTGTAATTGAGTTTTGTACCAAGAAACTAGCTTACCGGTACTCCTAGATTCAAGAGTGTCAAACAAAAAAAGCTTAGCTAAAATTGAATTAGTAGATAATTGCACTGTAGTTATTTCTCCTTTATTTATGTAAACACCTGAATCCAAATAAGAGACTAGTGGGTCTAAACCAGAGCTGGAACCGTGAAAAAAGGATTCCATTTCCGAGAATATTATTTTAAGTGCTGAAGGATCACGGATTTCAGAACTAATGCTAAAGCGATCATAGACTGCAGCTACTACTGATCCACTACTACCAGCTCCGTAGCCAACTGGTATGTTTGACTTCAGATACAATCCTTCCTCAAGTTCCACTTCAAACCTTTCAAGGTCCAAATCTAAATCATGCAAGCTTTTTAGATAATCTAAAAATCCGCTCAATCTCGAATCTATATGATTCGGTTTGTAACTCCAATAGGCATATTTCTTTTCGTAAGGAGTTGCCAACGAATCCCCGCCATGAATTACCGAGTATTCTCCAAATAGAAGTAGCTTAGCTGGGTATATTTTACTGTCTATCTCTTGCATTAATGCGCACTAAAGTAAAAACCAAGTGATTTCTTTAATTCTTCTGGAAGTACTGGTAGGCAATTCCTCGGAACCAGTAAGGTAGCGATGTGATACAAATCTCTGAAAATATGATGCTTATCTGCAGTTTTCTTTAAATACTTATGTCCAGATGAACCACCTGTTCCCATTTTATTTCCAAGCATTCTCATGACCATCTGTGCGTGTCTATTCCTCCATGTAGTAAATAATTGATCTACCTCAATTAGCCTGCGAAGAAGGTTGAAGGGCTGCCATAAGATTGGTTCATCTCGATAGAGATTAATCAATAATGCAGCTATAGTAGCATCATAAGAAAGCCTTATTTCTCCCGCTTCTTGTTGTTTCTGATGTTCTTCCTTACTCAAAACTTTCAAGAAATATGACTCGGAATGCTTCAAATTTTCGAGACGAGCAGCCTTACTCTTCTCACTCAAAATATCAGTTGCTAGTAGTTCCTCTTTTTCACGCTCAAACATAGCAGAAACAGATTTTTCATACTCTGATATAAAATCAAAATCTTTCCAATTCAAAAATGGCGTTCGCTCTAACCAATCTTCAACTAGGTTAAAGAGACTATTTCCAGCTTCCCACTTTCTGATTTTCTTCTGTGTTGGGCTATCGAACACTGTATCATAATCAGCGTCAAAATACTTGACCCTACCCTCACGCTCTAGCCCAAGTAGAACCTCCATTTGCCTAAATTGGACAGATTGAAAGCCTGAAGCAGGAAATAAGTAAGATCTAAACTCAAGAAAATCAAGCGCCGTCATTGTTTCCATGACCTCAATCTGCTCTATCAAAAGACCTTGAATTTTTATAATCCTGTTCAAACGTGACACAGACCTTCCTATATTTCTTTCATCTACTTTTCCGTCATCAAAATCATCCATAATGGCATGTAGTTCATGAATTATTTGCTTAAACCACAATTCATAGACTTGATGAGTTATGATGAATAGCATTTCTTCATGCGCTTCGTCACCCGCTTCAACACTTCTTAAAGCTTGGGCATTGATAATTTTATCCAATTGGAGGTACTCCATATAGTGTATGGAGGTGTATTTCAGATCTTTCTTTTTCATAAGGCTAATCTACAATAATATGGTGTAATTGTAGTCGACTTGTCGATCCAAAACCATACTTACAACAGTAATATTTGTCTTTCTGAATCACTTTAATAAAAAATGAAACACTGACAGGGAGATGGCAACTTGCCTAAAATAATATTTTGCTATTTTAGCTGCTCATTAAAAAAAAGTTAGATGCAAAGGATTTCAATTATCCTCGTTCTACTGATCATCGGAACTCTAAATGCTGCAGCTCAGGATCCAGGTGATTATAGATTGAGTAAGAACTTGGTCATAAAAAATGTACAGATTATATCGAAAGCGGGAGCTAGTCCGATATTAGGAGACATTGTTATTGAAAATGGAATAATCACAGAGATTGGACGAAGTACTAAAGCTCCAAATGATGCGGAAGTAATTCAAGGCGATTCACTATTTGCGTATCCGTCATTTATTGATGCGTATTCGCATACTGCAGTACCAAAACCCGAGAAAAAAGAAGACCTTCCAAAAGTTAAAAATCCAGGGCAACCCGGATATGATAGAGCAGGAATAACTCCAAATAGATTAGTAGAAGAGCAACTTGATATAACAGACAAGTCTGTCGAGGAAATGCGTAAACTAGGTTTTGGTATTAGTCATTGTGTTCCACGAGGAGGTATGATCTCAGGACAAGGTTCAATTATATTACTCACAGATAAGAATCAATCGCCATTCATTAAAAAGAATATTAGTATGAATGGATCGATGAAATCTGCTAGAGGTAGAATATACCCTAGCACAGTAATCGGAGTGATGGCAAAATATAGAGATCTAGTTACACAAGCTAGAAACGCTCAAACACATGAAAATAAATACAAGAGCAACCCAGTTGGACTAACAAGACCAAACTATGACCGAGAAATACAAGCTTTGTATCCCACAGTAGCTGGTAAACAAAAGTACTTCATGCAGGGAGAGGAGGCTAAAGACATTCATCGTATTATCGAGCTGAATAATTCCCTCGAGTTACCTCTAGTCATAGCTGAACTAAAGGAAGCTAATTCAGCATTAGAAAAAATCAAAAGTAACAATCTAACAGTACTCGTATCTCTAGATCTACCTGATACAATCAAGGTAGAAAAAGTCGATAGTACAAAAGCACCTGATCCAAAGAGAGAAGCGCTGATTAAAAGAAAACAAGAATCAATTTCAGATTATCATAACAATACAAAGGCAATCATTGAAAAAGGAATTCCCTTCGCTTTTTCATTTTTGGACGTAAAAGCAAAAGATATCCATAAGAATTTGGAGATGATCAGAAAAACAGGGGTATCAGATGAGGCGGTATTAAGTGCACTTACGATTGACGCTGCAGGAATTCTAGGTATTTCAAATGTTGCTGGAAGTCTGGAGAAAGGGAAATTCGGAAATATTATCTTAACCACAGACCTACTATTTGAGGAAGATCATCATATTGCCTATAATATCGTAGAAGGCATAGCTTACAAAAACGAGAAAAAGGCTAAAAAACCTACGAAAGAGAATTCTAAAGCAGGAAATCTTTCAGGAAGCTGGGTTTTAGTGGCTAGCCTAGGTGATAATGAACAATCTGGTACACTTGTATTGAATGAAAAAGATGGTGATATATCTGGAACCATCACTTCAGCAGAAGGAGTTGACTCGGATATCAATGACGCTTCTTGGGATGGAAATCGTTTAAGTTTCAATTTTGATAGTGAAGTAGATCAAACTGAAGTTAATATGCAAGTTGACGTCAATGTTAGTTCTGATGCGATGAAAGGTACCATTACGATAGGTCCACTAGGAAGCTTTCCATTGGAGGGTAGCAAATCACCATCACCTAAAAAATAAGCCATGAAAAAAATACTTATAAGTCATATATTTTTACTTTTCGCAATAGCTCTCATTGCGCAAGATCGAGGAAACGTACTCATCAAAGGTGGAACCGTTCTTACAATCACAAAAGGTGTCCTTGAAAATACTGATGTACTAATTGAGGACGGGAAAATTTCCAAAATAGGTCAAGATCTAAAAGCAAAATCGGGCATTCAAACCATAGATGCTAAAGGAAAATTTGTCATGCCTGGTATCATTGATGCTCACTCTCACATTGGTATAGATGCCGTAAATGAGGCTACTTCGCCAGTTACAGCCGAAGTTTGGGTTGGAGATGCAATTGATCCTTATGATGTTTCTTTATATCGCGCCCTTGCTGGTGGTGTTACTATCTCCCACGCAATGCATGGGTCAGCCAATGCAATTGGTGGACAGTGCGAAACCATCAAACACAGATATGGCACGGAAGATCCAGAAATATTGCGAATGAAAGATGCTCCCAGAACAATCAAATTCGCACTGGGTGAGAATCCCATAAGAGTGCATGGAGAAGGAAACAGAATTACCCCAAACACAAGAATGGGTGTTGAGCAGGTTTTCAGAAAAGCATTTTCAGAAGCACGTGCCTACAGACAATCTTGGAATGACTATAATGCTGGCAAAATCGCAGTTGCACCTACTTATAGTTTGAGAATGGAAACTGTTGCTGATATTTTAGATGGAAAGATCATCATTCATTGTCATTCATACAGAGCGGACGAAATTTTAATGTTAATGGATGTTTGTAAAGACTTTGGTGTTTCAAAACTTGTTTTTCAACACGTAAACGAAGGATTTAAGGTAGCTCCAGAGCTCGCAGCTTTTGGCGCAGGAGCATCTGTTTTTTCGGATTGGTGGGCATACAAATTTGAAGTGTATTACTCTACTGCATACAATGCAGCGATTCTCACAAAGAATGGTGTATTGACATCCATAAATTCAGACTCAGGAGAGCTGATTCGTCATTTATATCATGAAGCTGCTAAGTCGCAGAAATATGGAGACCTCACAGACAATGAAGCTTTGAAGCTTATAACGATTAATCCGGCGAAGCAATTGGGAATTGACGATAGAGTAGGAAGTATTGAAGAGGGCAAAGATGGTGATATCGTTATTTTTGATAAACATCCACTTTCCATATATGCTATTGCTCAAAAAACTTTGGTTGATGGCATCGTTGAATTTGACATTGAAAATGACGCTGAAGATATGAGGGTATATATCAACCCTGAAGCGGAAATCCCCGCTTACATCCAAGAGGAAAGGCATGATCACGATAGATGCATGCAAGATGTGTATGAAAGTGTATTTGAAGGACATTAGAAAAGAAAAAAATGAAAACATTAAGAATATATATAGTAATAGCACTCATTGCCTTTTGCGGATTCAATGCACACAGCCAATTAATTGGAAAAGGTAGTAATGAGACTATTGTACTAGAGAATGCTGAAATCCATACGGTTACCCATGGAATAGTCCAAGGTAGTGTTTGGCTAGAAAATGGAAAGATTAAAGCGGTAGGAGATGTAAATGCGCCAAGAAATATCAAACGCATGAATTGTCAGGGTAAGAGAATATACCCAGGTTTTATTGATTCTGGGACATCGCTTGGACTTAAAGAAATTGGGTCCATATCTCTGACTCAGGATGCTAGGGAAATAGGTGAATTTCATCCACAAATGGATGCACTTACAGCTGTTAACCCAAATTCAATTCTGATCCCAGTTACAAGAGTAAACGGAATTACGACCGTTCTGACAGTACCTGAAGGAGGCTATTACTCAGGTTTAGCGAATCTCATCAATCTTTGGGGGTATACACCTGATCAAATGGACGCAAATTTCAAAGGCTTAGTCATGAACTATCCAAGTACAGGAAAACGAGGATGGTGGGACCGTCGTTCGCCTGAAGAAATCAAAAAAGAAAGTGAAAAGGCACTAAAGAAATTTGATGCCTATTGGGAAAAAGCTGTAGCCTATCAAGAGCTTTATGAACAAGCTAATGGTGAAGTGGTGTACAATCCTGAATTAGAAGCTATGAGAATGGCGGTTGAAGGTAAAATGAAAGTTCTTCTAGAATGCAATTCAAAAGAAGATATTTTGGCAGCCATTCAATGGGTAGGAGATAAGAACATCAATGCAGTTTTGACTGGTGTAAAAGAAGGTTATATGGTCGCCGATTCAATTGCAAAAGCTGGAATACCAGTTGTAACAGGGCCCATCCTTGCTGTACCATCACGCTCGTCTGAATCTTATGACATTGCATATAAGAATGCGGGTATTATGCAGAAAGCCGGGGTCGTTGTTGCAATCAGAACTGATGAAAACGAAAATGTAAGAAACCTTTTGTACAATGCTGGTTTTGCAGCAGCATATGGAATGGGTATTGAAGAAGCTGTAAAAGCAATCACTATCGTTCCAGCAAAAATCTTTGGTGTAGACGAACTGTATGGAAGTATCGAGGCAGGAAAAGTTGCTAATCTTTTTATATGTGATGGAGATCCTTTTGAGACGAAAACTACCATTGAACAAGTCTTCATAAATGGATGGAAAATCCCAATGGAAAGCCGCCACACATTGCTTTAC
>CBFHTK010000003.1:12335-20002 GCA_965658745.1 Saprospiraceae bacterium
TAAGCCCGAACATCTATTAATTGACGGAAATCGTTTCAACAAGTATCAAGGCATCCAGCACAGTTGCATTATTAAAGGGGATGCTAAATTTGTATCAATTGCGGCGGCTTCGATCTTAGCAAAAACCTATAGGGATGAATTCATGATGAAACTTCATTCAGAATTTCCAGCTTATTCGTGGAATTCAAACAAAGGTTATCCTACCAAGGCACATCGGCAAGCCATTATTCAACATGGACCTTGTCACTATCATAGACAGACATTTAGATTATACCCCCTTCCGGAACAAAAGACACTTTTCTAAAACATCAAGCTCTTTCCAATTAAATTCACTACGTCGCGAAAGGCGGCTGAAAGGTTGTCCTTTAGGACTAGTCTGACGACAGGAAGACGGAGCAAAGCGAACCCTGTAAGACGCCGACGGCTCAGTTCAATCACGAACTGAGCCGTATCGCCCAAATTAGCCATATTCTCTATTTCTAACTAGATTATTCTTTCTGGATCAAATGCTTCCAAGTAGTCAGCAACTTTTCTAATAAATGATCCTCCCAAAATACCGTCAACGACCCTATGGTCATAAGACATTGATAAGAACATCATGTGTCGTACTGCTACAACGTCTCCATATTCTGTCTCAACAACTGCTGGCTTTTTGCGAATTGCGCCAACTGCCATTATCGCTACTTGCGGTTGATTTATAATAGGTGTCCCCATTACATTCCCGAACGTTCCCACATTGGTCAATGTAAATGTACCACCTTGTACTTCGTCTGGCTTTAATTTGTTATTTCTGGCACGATTAGCTAGATCATTCACTGATTTTGCAAGACCTGCAAGATTCAAGAAATCTGCATCTTTGATAACAGGAACTATAAGGTTCCCGCTAGGTAAAGCAGTTGCCATTCCTATATTAATATTCGGCTTTCTTATGATTTGATCTCCATTCACTGAAACATTGATCATTGGAAAATCTCGAATTGCGCGTGCAACTGCCTCGACGAAAATAGGGGTGAAAGTTAATTTTTCACCGTAAGATGCAGCAAATTTATTTTTATTTGCATTTCTCCAATTCCAAATATTTGTCACGTCAGCTTCTACAAAAGAAGTTACATGTGGGGAAGTTTGTTTGGACATCACCATATGGTCCGCTATCAACTTTCTCATTCTATCCATCTGGATAATTTCTTCACCTCCAGATATAGAGATAGCAGGGGATGTAGACGCAGCAGGTACAGTAGAAGTTTGCTTGGTTGGAGCTGGAGCAGAAGTTCTAGCCTTCATATAGCTAAGCATATCCTGTTTAGTCAGTCTATTATCCTTACCAGTACCTGGCACATTATCCAACTCACTTAACGGAATTCCTTCCTTTTTTGCCATTGACTTAACAAGAGGTGAGTAAAAACGATCAGAAGTGGACATATTGGAAACCGCAGTTTCAACCTTTTTCTGAAGGGGCGCTTGAATCTCTTCGATGACCTTTGCTGGCGGAGTTTCTGTTTTTGTAGCTTCGGCAACTGCAGGTGATGCAACTGGTTCAGCTGATTCACCTTCTGTAGAAAGTTTCGCGATAACCTTTCCTATTTCAACAATATCATTCTCTTGAAACAGAATCTCCGTAATCGTCCCCTCAACAGGAGACGGAATCTCAGAATCTACTTTGTCAGTCGCTATTTCAAGGATTGGCTCATCTAATTCGACGGTATCACCTACTTCCTTAAGCCATTTTAAGATAGTAGCTTCCATTATACTCTCTCCCATTTTGGGCATTATAAGATCAACTATTGCCATGAAACTTTCGTATTTTCTTGATTAGTGGTGCAAAGATATTTGTATTCTAGGTTTTTACATATTGTACAAGCTATTGTTTTTTTAGGAATGTCCTATTACTCCTCTCTCAGTAAGAAAAGACGTAGGAAATTCAACGCAAATAGGCTTGTATACTCGATGTTCTTTTTTCTGTCTTTTGACAATTGTAGTTTATGAGTTGATTGACGATTTTTCGAACCAACACAAATCCAAATAGTACCAACCGGTTTATCAACAGTACCTCCTCCAGGACCAGCTATTCCACTGACTGCTATTGCAATGTCTACGTTCAAGCTTTCAATTGTTCCAGCGACCATCTCTTTGACAACTTCTTCGCTCACAGCTCCAAATTCGTCAAGAGTTTCACTTTTCACACCTAACAATTGATTTTTCAGTTCGTTCGAATAGACAACTAGTCCACCCTCAAAATATTCGCTTGAACCTGAGATCGAAACCACTTTACTAGCGATCATACCTCCTGTACAACTTTCAGCAAGACCCAACCTCAATCCTCGTTCAAGTAACATTTTACCAATGACAATTTCGAGCACATCATCTCCATATCCGTAAACCATATCACCTAGTTTATATGTGATATCATTTTGAATTCTATCGAGACTAATGTCAAGGTTGGTTCTGTCTATAGACTTAGCAGACACTCGGATTCTAACCGAGCCTAAACTAGGGAGATATGCAAGACTAAAACCATTAGTCAAGTTATTCTCAATTTCTGCAATCTTTTCAGCAATGTGCGTTTCTCCAACACCAGCTGTTCTTATTGTCCTATGATGAATATAATACTCCTGTTCCTTTGCGAGCATTGGAAGTACTCCATGCTCCATGATGTACTTCATTTCGTAAGGAACTCCAGGCATTGAAATGATTCTTTTACCGTTATATCGCATCAACATTCCTTGAGCCGTTCCCATCTTATTCTCGATAAAATCGGTGCCTTCAGGAAAGAAACATTGATTTTTGTGCGCCTCGGTTGTAGTTCGACCTAATTTTGTAAAAAACTTCTGTATAAGCTCATATTGATTTTTATCAAAATACTGAGTCACTCCAAGGAATTCGGCTAATACATTTTTTGTAATATCGTCTTTTGTGGGCCCTAGACCTCCAGTTGTAAGTACAATATCAGAATCTTCTAATGATCGCTTTAGTGCTGACAGGATATCCTCTCTATTGTCATCGATTGTAAAACGAGATACTACCTGAACACCCAAGCTATTTAAAACTTTACCTAGGTAAGCGCTATTCGTATCGATTACCTGACCTATAAGCAGTTCGGTTCCTATCGTAATTATTGAACATTTCATAAATGAAAATTGCAGTTACAGTTCTGAAGATGTGTACGTACTTCGCACGAAAATCTGACCTATAAGAAAGCCCTCCTATGAAACATAGAAGGGCTCAAAAAGATTTTATACTAGTGCTCTAAGCTAAAATTAAGCTTTTCCACCTTTCAATTCGTCCTGTAGAGTATTTAGCTCATCCCACTTGTCTTCAGCTGCTAAAGCAGATTGCTGAGGCCAAGTTGTTGGGTCATGCATTCTGTATCTGCTTCCAGCTTCATCTAAGTGAGCTTTCAATGTATCAACATCTGTTCCCGCAAGATCTGCAAAAGTCATAACACCTTTTGACTGAAGAATTTCTGCAATTTTCGGTCCGATTCCCTCAATTTTCTTGAGATCATCGCCATCTGATTTAGCAGCAGCTTTTTTAGCTTTTGGAGCTTTTACTTTTGCTTTTGCATCAGATTCCTCCTTTTTTGCAGCTTCAGCTTTATCCAGCTTGGCTTTAGCTTTCTTCGTTACTTCTTCTTGTGCGTCAGACATCTGTTCTTTCAATTGAGAGAACGCATCTAATTCACCTAAAGTAGAACCTTTGACACTAGCTTGAGTAGCCTTTACCGACTTACGCACTCTATCTGTTTCTACTCTCTTCTCTTTGCGTACCTCATTAGCAGCCTCCTTACTGATATCTTCAAGATAACGAGTATGAGAAACTAAAATTCTCTTATCGTCTCTATTGAATTCAATCACTTTGAATGTCAATGTATCTTCTACGCTTGCAGATGATCCATCTTCCTTCTTAATATGTCTAGCTGGAGAATATGCTTCAAGTCCATATGGAAGTTGCACAACTGCTCCTCTATCATCTTTTTTCACTACAAGAGCTTCATGATAAGAACCTATTGGGAATACATTTTCGAAAGTATCCCATGGATTCTCCTCGATCTGTTTGTGACCTAAAGATAATTTTCTTGAATTATTGTCAATTTCGAGAATCACAACCTCAATATCATGACCTACTTTCGTAAATTCTGACGGATGTCCGTATCTCTTAGTCCATGATAAATCGGAAATGTGCACCATTCCTCCAATACCGTCTTCAAGCTCAACGAAGACACCATATGGCGTTAAGTTCTTCACTTCACCTGTGTGTCTAGAATCGACTGGGTATTTTGCAGAAATCTGATCCCATGGATCTGGTGTAAGTTGCTTAATAGATAGTGACATCTTGCGATCTTCACGATCAACAGTTACAATCTTAGCATCAAATTCTTGACCCAATTTAAAGTATTCTCGTGCATTCACCGGTTGATTTGACCAGCTCACTTCTGAAACGTGAATAAGACCTTCTACACCTGGAGCAATTTCTAAAAATGCACCATAATCTTCAATATTTACAATCTTACCTTTGATAGTTGATCCTTCAGAAACTTCTTCTCCAAGAACTTCCCATGGATGCGGTTGAAGTTGCTTTAAACCAAGAGAAATACGTTTTTTGTTCTCGTCGAAATCGAGTACTACAACGCTTAACTTATCATTAAGGCTTAAGATCTCCGTAGGATGGCTAATACGTCCCCACGAAATATCTGTAATGTACAATAAGCCATCAACACCTCCTAAGTCCATAAATGCACCGAAATCAGTGATGTTTTTAACAGTACCTTCAAGTACTTGACCTTTCTCAAGACCAGAAATAATAAGCTCTCTTTGTTCTGCAAGATCACTTTCGATCAATGCTTTATGTGAAACAACGGCATTCTTGATTGTCTCATTAATTTTGACAACCTTGAATTCCATCACTTTACCAACGTAAGAATCATAGTCGATAATAGGTTTGACATCAATCTGCGAACCAGGTAAGAAAGTTTCCAATCCACTACAGTCTGCAATGAGCCCACCTTTCGTTTTAGAAACGATTTGACCTTTAATGATTGTACCATTTTTGTAAGAATCAACGATATCTTCCCAAGCCTGGATTAATTTCGCCTTTCTTCTAGATAGTATTAGTTGACCTCTTTCATCTTCTTGAGTTTCAACGAACACCTTTACACTGTCACCTATCGCTAGGTCTGGAGTGTCTCTAAACTCTGACAAAGAAACAAGACCGTCTGACTTGTAATTGATGTTCAAAACAACATCGCCATCTGAAATGGCTGTAACGACTCCTTCAACAACTTCATTCTCTACTACAGAGCTCATTGTTGATTCGTATTCAGCTTTGTAAGCTGCTTGTTGTTCTGCTGGATATGAAACAGTATTTCTGTTTCCTACTGACCAATCAAAATCATCGTGAGCTGTTTCAGGCTCTTTTGGTTCTTCAACAGCTTCTGCTTTTGTTTCCTCTGTTGGAGTTGCTTCTGCCTTCTTTTCCTCTGCTGGAGTAGCTTCCACCTTTGTTTCTTCTACTGGGGGAGCTTCTGAAGCCTCTGGTGTTGTCTGGGCATCTGCTTTTTCTTCCTCTTCGTTTGGATTATTATTCTTGTTATCCATGAAGTTATGTGTTTGTATATCTTGCAAAAATTCTACTGAATTCGATTAAGATAGGATTAAACCCGAAAAATTTCGGAGCGCAAATGTAGGCAATTTTAATGCTAAGCATCTCATTTTCTATGAAAAAAATTAATCCACGATCGATATACTTCAAATTCAACATAATTCAACGGACAAAGGCATAAAGACGGCTTGTCGCAATTTTACTGTCAGTCCAAATAAATTGGAAACAACTTCCGTAGAAAACCATAATAATTTTGAAAATTGTAATAAATGCAACATATTTACAATCTTTCTAAACCCACGTTGGGTTCAGATTCTTCTTCATTAAAATCAATGAGATTATGAGCGATATGAAACCTTGGTTAAACTGCTATCCAAGTGGTGTACCTGTCAATATAGATCCAGATAAATATACATCACTTTGCTCTTTTGCTGAAGAGTGTTTTACTAAATATAAAAACCTCGTCGCCTTTAATAATATGGGCAAAGAAATAACCTTTGGACAGCTTGATAAACTATCCAATCAATTTGCAGCGTATTTACATAGCCGAGGACTTGAACCAGGAGACAAAATCGCTCTCATGATGCCAAATTTACTGCAGTATCCAGTAGCAATATTTGGCGCCTTACGTGCGGGTTTAATAATCGTAAACACCAATCCTCTTTATACACCTAGAGAAATGAAGCATCAGTTTACTGATTCTGATGTGACGGCGATTGTAATACTTGAAAACTTTGCTCATAATCTTGAGAAAATCCTTGGAGAAACTAAAATTAAAATGATTATCAAAACCAGCATTGGTGAAATGCTAGGTGGTTTAAAAGGCATGATTACAAATTTTGTGGTGCGAAAGATCAAGAAAATGGTACCAGCGCACAATCTACCTAATACTGTATCTTTCAAAGAAGCTTTGAGTCAAGGCTCAAAATTCAAAGTCAAACCATTTGAGAGCAAACCAGAAGATGTTGTACTGCATCAATATACCGGAGGAACAACTGGTGTTTCTAAAGGTGCAATGCTTACAAATCGTAATTTGATCGCCAATATGCTCCAAATCAGAACTTGGATTGGTGCTACGCTAGAAGATGGTAAAGAGATTGCTTTATCGCCATTACCAATGTATCATATTTTTGCATTTGCAGTGAACTGCCTAGCAACTTTGAGTCTAGGAGCAAAGTCTGTTCTTATAACGAATGCACGAGACTTAAAATCGGTAATAAAAGAGTTTGATACGCATGACGTTTCATTATTTACAGGTATCAACACCTTATTCAATGCACTTCTAAATCAAGAGAAGTTTAAGCAATTAGACTTCTCAGCTTTAAAAGTGACTGTAGGAGGTGGAATGGCTGTTCAACGTGCTATCGCGGAAGAATGGGAGCGGACAACTGGATGCCAACTCAGTGAAGGTTTTGGAATGACAGAAGCTTCTCCAGTAGTCTCTGTTAATCCGATTACGAAAGGTGGAGCAAGGTTAGGAAGCGTTGGACTTCCAGTTTCAAGCACAAACTGCAGAATTGCAGATGACAATGGGAACCCATTACCACAAGGCGAAGTTGGTGAAATTCAAGTTCAAGGACCCCAAGTGATGAAAGGTTATTACAACAGGCCTGACGAAACAGCTAAAACTATAGTCAATGGATGGCTCTGCACTGGGGATATCGGTATGATGGACGAAGATGGTTTTTTCAAAATTGTCGATCGTAAAAAAGACATGATACTAGTTTCAGGATTCAACGTATATCCAAATGAAATTGAGGATGTGGTAGTTTCACATCCCAAAGTACTTGAAGTTGCTGCAGTTGGAGTAAAAGATGACAAGTCTGGAGAAGTTGTCAAAATTTTTGTTGTCAAAAAAGATGCCTCCCTAACTGAGGAGGAAATCATCAAACACTGTCGAGAAAGTTTAACAGGGTACAAGGTACCTAAGCACGTAGAATGGAGGGATGATTTACCTAAGACCAATGTAGGTAAGATCTTACGTAGAAAACTCAAGGAGACATAGGGCTGAATAATCCATAAAAAAAGACTCTTTTATAAACAAAATAGCTCTGTAATATTACCTTTTCAGA